>NZ_BAJV01000038.1 GCF_000613885.1 Asaia prunellae JCM 25354
TTCTCCAACTTCGTGTTCTGAAAAGCGTGGTCTCCGATAGTCTCGAGGTTTGTAGTCCCCTGAAAATCCACCTTTTTCAGTATCTTAGCACCCTTGAAAGCGGACGGACAGATAGTCTTTACAGTTTTTGCTATTGTAACATTCTCTAAATTCTGAACATCGGAGAAAGCAAAATCTTCAATCTTTATCGTACCTTCTGGCACAGTATAATCGTTTTTCTTTCCGCATGGGTAAAGTAAAAGGTTTTTACCATCTTTTGTAAAGATCACACCATCTTTTTCCACATAGTTACTATTTTGTTCATCTACGACAAAAGCTTCGATGAATTGGCAGTTAGTAAATGCTCCCTGACCAATCTTATTAACATCTTTACCTATCTTTACGCTTTCTAATGCACTGCACGAATGAAAAGCGTTATTACCAATTATCTTTGTTTGGTTTAAATCAAGTTGTTTCAGATAGCTACCGACTGCTGCATTCTGTGCCACTTCGGTAATGCCTGTAGGAATTGTCAATTTTTCAGTCGTTGTTTCTAATA
>NZ_BAJV01000037.1 GCF_000613885.1 Asaia prunellae JCM 25354
CGCAGCCTGGGGAGCAGCCGGAGCAGGCTGGGCTGCGGGCGCATCCTGGGCAAGAGCAACGGCCGGCACGACCACACCTTGCGCCACGGCAAGCGTGACTGCCAGGGCCGGGGCGGCGAGAGCGGGAAGGCGGAACAGTCTCGTCATTAACTCCAAATCCTCTGAAAAAGAGTCCCGCAAATCAAGGACTCTGGCAGTACCATCCCTTTCTGCACGGGACGGCTTGGTTTCTCACATTCACGGGATACGGAAGCTGCCTGCTCCCGCTCCCGCTGGGTGACGGGATCAGACCGACCCCTTACCCTCATTCTCATTCCCGGCCGGAAAGATCCCGACCGGTTCGCACTCAATCATCGCCCAGCGCGAAGTTGATATGCAGCGTATGATGGTGCTCGACCACGGCCTGACCATTGCTGACGGCCGGCTGGTAGCGGGCCTTGCGGAGGAATTCCATCGCAGCTTCCACAAAGGCGTGTCCACCGGAAGAATTCAGCACCTGACAGTTCGACGGCTTGCCACTCGTATCAATGTCACAGGCCACCGTCACACTGCCCTCACGATTTTCCTCGAGCATTTCCTCAGGGAATACAGGCTTTGCTCCGTTGATCGGCACGGCGCCGGCAGAATGATCAGGAACAGGCGGCCCCACAGGCGCGGAAGGCGTCGGCGGTGCGGAAACAGTCGCTGGCGGCATCGGAGCCGGCGGCTTTTCATGCGTTACCTGCTTGATCACATGCTTCTGCGGCGGAGGCTGAATCTGGATCTTCGGCGGCGGAATATATGGCGGCGGCGGCGTCGTCATCTGCGGCGGCGG
>NZ_BAJV01000036.1 GCF_000613885.1 Asaia prunellae JCM 25354
CTGAGTAAAAACCTATGTTTACCATCTTATAACAGCAATGGAAAACGTTGTAGGAATCGTAAGGGAAGGCTTTCTGAGAGTGAAATCATGACAATCCTTGTATGCTATCACTTCGGTACATATCGTAATTTCAAAGAGTATTATCAGAACTGTATCCGTGGGTGGCTCAGACATGAATTCCCTGCTGCCGTGTCCTATAACCGTTTTGTGGAACTCATGCCCCGTGTGTTCCTCAAGATGATGTTGTTCATGAAGCTCCATGCTTCGGCAGGTGTACAGGCATAACGTTCGTTGACAGCACGATGATTCCTGTATGTCATAATGTAAGACGTCATTTCAACAAGGTCTTTGCCGGTCTTGCCAAGAACGGAAAGGGTACCATGGGTTGGTGTCATGGGTTCAAGCTGCATCTGCTCTGCAATGATTCCGGTGAAGTGATAACGTTCTGTCTTACAGGTGCAAACGTAGATGACAGGGACAGTAGGGTATGGACGGTATTTAGCAAAGTTCTCTATGGGAAGGTATTTGCCGACAGAGGATACATCAAACAAGAACTCTTCGAGAGTCTGTTCAGCCAAGGTATTCAACTCGTTCATGGACTTAAAGCAAGAATGAAGAATAAGCTTATGCCTATATGGGACAAGATTATGATGAGAAAAAGATATATCATCGAGTGCATTAATGAACTGCTAAAGAACAAAGCGAACCTCGTACACTCACGACACCGATCGATACATAACTTTATTATGAACTTATGTTCTGCCCTTACGGCATATTGCTTTTATGAGAATAAGCCCGAAGCACTGCCTGTATATGTAGAAAAATCAAGGCAGGTAGAACTATTTGCATAAGAAACTTATCCCGAACTGGCGTAGAGTTCTACAGAAAATATAATAATTTTGCACTTGCTGGTTGACTCTACGACTGAAAACCGGAAACAAAGAGCAGAAATCCTTTTCGAGCAATACCCAG
>NZ_BAJV01000035.1 GCF_000613885.1 Asaia prunellae JCM 25354
TGGCACTGCTTTTTGCAAAGGTAGCTAATTATTTCAATAAAACAATGATAATCAGACAAAACATGAATTTACGAGAATTGGAAGGTTGATTGTGGCAGAGTCAACCAGCAAGTGCAAAATTATTATATTTTTCTGTAGAACTCGCATTTTGGTTGTTTGAAAATTTGAGTTTTTGTCTCGGTCTTCTGTTTATTTTCTTCTGTATGCCGGCAATCTTTTTGTCTGTGAAATCATCGAAGTTTGCCTGCTTTGGTATGTACTGCCTGATGAGCTTGTTTGTATTTTCAATCGTTCCTTTCTGCCATGAGGCATACGGGTCTGCAAAGTAAACGACCGCTCCTAAGTATTCGGTGATCAGCTTATGGGCTGCAAATTCAGGTCCATTATCTGTCGTGATGGTCTTGATGTGTTTCCTGTAGGGTAGCAGCAGCCTGCGTACCTCTTTGGCCAATGGCTCGGACTTTTCCCATGCGGCAGCTTCGTCATGAAGAGCATGTTGGTGGAACGTTCCACGATGGTGAGGATAGCGTGGTTGTAGCGGTCTACTATCAGATCCATCTCGAAATCCCCAAATCGTTTTCCGTTTGCTTCTTTGGGACGTTGATGAATACCGGTTCTGCCGGCAATGGGAAAAGCCTTGTGCCCGGGTCTATGCCTGTATTTGAGCTTATGGCGTGTATGGCTCGCCAATTCCCCGGTCGCATCGGCATGTATGATATTGTAGATGCTTTGATGCGACACGTTAATGCCCTCTTTTTTCAAAACCCCTGATATTTGCCGTGGAGACCATTGCTCCTCGATGATGATTTGTTTTATTCTCCATACAAGTTCAGGGGCAAGCGCAGCATTGGAGGTGGAACGCTTACGACGCTCCATAGCCTTGTCATGTGCCTTGAACCAAACATACTTACCTGACGGACTGCTGTTGCGTTTTAATTCACGGGAAAGCGTGGATTGACTGATGCCCACAATATGAGCAATCTCTTTTCTCGGACTTTTTCTTTGGAGT
>NZ_BAJV01000034.1 GCF_000613885.1 Asaia prunellae JCM 25354
ACGATATCTGTTGAGATCAGGCGTGAGCACTCGAACTGACGCTCTGTATTGGCATGTCTCGGGCACCAGAGAAAATCGGCATGATCGAATTGATGCCTCGGGTCATTCCAGCAGGAATTGCAGCTATGCCATGAGATGATGCGCCATGGCGTGTGAAACTCGTTGTTCGGATGGGTAAAGCCGGAGATCATGACTGTCTTCGTACCCATAGCCCAGGCCAGCCAGCTCAATCCGGAACTGAGCCCGATAAAGAGATCTGCATGTTTGAGCCAGCGCGCGCGCTCGGCCAGCGGCTTGTTGCCGGTCTCATCCTCAGCGCCATTCGGTATATGGTTCCAGACAATTCCGGAACCGTTGAAAGGCCTCTGATCAATACAGATCACGCGATAGCCACGCTTTTTCAGAAATTCCACAACCCCGTGCCATCCTCCCGGATTATTCCAGTATTTGCACTGCGCTGATGCCTGGGTCGCAATACAGACATATGGCTCCTTGATGGGGCGCGTATCATCCTCAATGACAATCTTCGGGGGTGTTTCTGCAGGATCGACACCCAGAATATAGCCCGCCGTACGATGCAGGCCGACATAGCGGAAATCGCAGGGCTGGTTGATATTGTCCGTGTCATCGAAAAACAGGCCAATATTATACGTCGCATAGATCTGCCGGCGCAGAGGGCTGTTTTCCAGCTCCTCTTTCGTCATCAGCTGTATGCCTGGATAGGCTTTCTGGAAAAGCGGTATAAACACAGCCGCCAGCGTACAGATCACACGGGCACCACTCTGTTCAGCAAAACGGGCAACATAGGGAAACCAGCCCAGCGTATCGCCCAGCGTACCAACCGGAAGCTGCACCAGAACATAATTATCCTGTGCGTCGAACTCATGGTGCAGCACTCTGGTCTCAGTACCATCAGGCGCAATACGCTGCACATCGACCGCAAAGCGGATATAGAACTTCTTGGTTGAAGACAGATGCCCCTCTTCCAGATCACCCTGGAATATGATCGTCGAATTATCGAGATCTGTCAGCGTGGCCCGCCAGCGCCCTTCTGCCTGTTTGGGAAGCAGGACGCGTGCCCCCCAGTTGAAGTCAAAATAAATCCCCTGCCCAGCATCGATCGTGGGAACATCAGATGGCGGCAGATAAGGCTGCCCATTGGCCACAGAGTGGG
>NZ_BAJV01000033.1 GCF_000613885.1 Asaia prunellae JCM 25354
TTCTGTTTTTTGTGTGGTGGTTCTGGTAATCTTCTCTTAGCCATTTGGCGATTTATGGTTTCTGAGCGGCCCGATATCTGGGCGAGTATCAGGAGAAACCGATGAGCCTTTCGATCAACACCAATGCTTCGGCGATGGTTGCCGTTCAGACCCTGAACGCCACGCAATCCGCCCTGAGCAGCGCAGAAAACACCATCTCGACCGGTCTCAAGGTCTCGAGCGCCGCTGACAATGCCGCAGCCTATGGCATCGCGCAGCAGATGCAGGGCAACGTCTCGGGCCAGTCCGCTGTCAATGACGGCCTTTCCTTCGCCGCCCAGACGGTCAGCTCCACCAGCACCGCCGTCAACCAGATCATCAGCGTGCTCAACAGCGTCCAGAACGCCGTTACTCGCTCGGCAACAACCAGGGCAGCCCTGCCGCCCTCGACCAGATCGGCACGCAGATCACCGGCCTGCTCCAGCAGATCGACACCATCTCGCGCAATGCCACCTTCAATGGCGTCAACCTCATTTCCGGCGCAACCAGCGATGGTCTGGGGATCACCTCCAGCGACCTCAAATATGTCACCGGTCTTCAGGGCGACCAGACCACCATCACCGGCTTCAATGCTGCCATCGTCTCCTATATGGGCGGCGCATCCCTGGCCGGCGCTTCCTCCGTCTTCGGTAGCGGCACCGCCTTCCAGGCGGGCGCTGCGGGCACAAGCCTGACCGATGCCCTTGGCCTGACATCCGGCAGCACCGCCGGTGTGAGCCCCACAACCAACGTCTTTGAGGCATCAGGTACGCTCAAGGGCAATGGCAGTGTGTCAGACATGATCGCCCAGGTGCAGGCAGCCATCAAGGCCATGACCTTCGTCACCTCGACGCTCGGCGCCAACAGCAACGTCATCAAGAACATGAGCACCTATGGCTCAACCATCTCCGACAACCTCACCAATGGTATCGGCGCCCTGACCGATGCCGACATGTCCGCAGCCAGCGCAAAACTCACCTCGCTGCAGACCAAACAGTCCCTTGCCATCAAGTCGCTCACCATCGCGAACTCCCAGTCCCAGAACATCCTCTCCCTCTTCCAGTAAAAAAACAGTCCCCTTGCCCGTAACAGGGCAAGGGGACCTTCCAGAACCACACAGATAAAACCTACTCTACAGGGCCATTCAGTATTCTGGCCGCAACA
>NZ_BAJV01000032.1 GCF_000613885.1 Asaia prunellae JCM 25354
CCGGCTGGGGTGGTGGATGGGGCTGGGGCGGATGGGGCCTGGGCATGGCTACCGGTGCGTGATCGGAACAGCCGTGGGCTCCTATTATGCAAGCCCGTATTACAACGGAGGTTATGCCTATACAGGGGGATATGTTGCTCAGCCCTACGTGGCTGCGCCTTATACCTATGCCTGTGGCGGATATGCAGGTTGTGCTCCCGCTGAAGGGTACGCTTACCCCTCCCCTTATCCGGCCGACCCGGATCCGAATGGCTACTGAATGAAAAAGGCGGGTCAGACCCGCCTTTTTATTATGGACAGTCCGGTTCGTTCAGCGACCGCGTCCACGTCCGAATATAAAACTCACGACGAAGAGGACGAGGAAGATAAAGAAAAGAATCTTGCCGATCGATGCAAAATCTGCCGAGATGCCACCAAAGCCCAGAAGCCCGGCCAGAAGGGCAAGGACAAGAAAGACGATTGTCCAGCGAAGAAGGTCCATGGCGATATACTCCGTCATAGGAACATAACATAATCGTCATGATCCGGCTCTGCGACGTGAACGGGTCAGAGCTGAAACGGTTTGTTCTGTTACGTCAGGGCCTTGTCTTTTAATGCGGAAAGACGTTTCTGGGCAGGCGCTCGCAGGCAGGGCGGAACAGCTGTCACCGGGGCCGATGCAGCAGGAGAGGATCCCATGAACGCATTTCGATCTCTCTATCGACATGGTTTTGCCCGCGTGGCGGCCTGTACCGTACCCGTGCAACTTGCCGATCCACGCCATAATCTCCAGCAGATCATTGCTCTTGCCGGGGAAGCATCCGCAGCGGGAGCAGCACTGGCTGTCTTTCCGGAACTATGCCTGTCTGGCTATGCGATTGATGATCTAAGACAGCAGGATGCCCTGCTTGACGGTGTACAGAACTGCCTGATCCAGCTTCAGGCGGAGACCCGCGCATGGAAAACGGTTATTGTCGTCGGCGCCCCTATCGTACAAAGAGGACGCCTGTTCAACTGCGCGGTCGTACTTCATCAGGGCGCCATTCTGGGAATCGTCCCCAAATCCTACCTACCGAATTATCGTGAATTCTACGACTCACGGCATTTCACGACAGGTATCGATATTGCGAACGAAACGCTCAGAATCGGCAGCCAGAACATTCCCTTTGGCACCGATCTGATATTTGAGTCCCTGGATCTGCCCGATTTTATTTTCGGTATCGAGATCTGCGAGGACCTCTGGGTTCCCAATCCGCCCAGCACAGCACTTGCACTGGCCGGCGCGACGGTGATCGGCAATCCATCAGCCAGCACAATCACCATCGGCAAGTCCGAAGATCGTCACCTTCTGTGTCGAGCCCAGTCTCAGCGAGCGCTTTGTGCCTATGTCTATGCCGCAGCCGGCGCAGGCGAATCCACTACGGATGTTGCATGGGACGGTCAGGTATCGATCTATGAAGCCGGGCGCCTTCTGGGAGAATCAACGCGCTTTCCGAAAACAGCGCAAATGACGCTGGCCGATATCGATCTGGATCTGGTCCGTCAGGAACGGATGCGCATGGGCAGTTTCCATGACTGCGCACGTGCTCACGATCATGGTGCATGGCGACGCATCGGCTTCACGCTCTCCCCCGTGGAAGCCGATATCGGCTTTCATCGTGTCGTGGCTCGCTTTCCGTTCGTACCGGAAAATCCTGACCGTCTGGATCAGGATTGTTATGAAGCCTGGACCATCCAGGTACGCGCACTCACGCAAAGACTCCAGTCGAGTGGCGTTGAACGCTGTGTCATCGGCGTTTCCGGTGGCCTCGATTCTACCTAGCCCTTCTGGTGGCTGCACGTGCTGCAGATGAGCTGGGCTGGAAACGTGACCGGGTCGACGCCTATACCATGCCGGGGTTTGCAACCGGCGATGCAAGTCTTGGCCTCGCCCATGACCTCATGAATGCACTGGGTGTTGCCTCCCACGAGCTCGACATCAAGCCTACCGCCATGCAGATGCTGGAGACTATCGGCCACCCCTTTGCATCCGGCGCCCCGGTTCACGATGTCACATTCGAAAACGTGCAGGCCGGACTTCGAACCGATTTCCTTTTCCGCCTCGCCAACCAACGCAACGGGATTGTGATCGGCACGGGAGATCTGTCAGAGCTTGCCCTGGGCTGGTGCACCTATGGGGTAGGCGATCAGATGTCGCATTACAATGTCAATGCCGGCATGCCCAAAACCCTCATCCAGCATCTCATTCGCTGGCTGGCGCGCAAAGAGACCCTCGGAACAGAAATCGCCCCGGTACTGGAGAAAATCGTCTCGGCGGAAATCACGCCTGAGCTCGTCCCCGCAGGTTCTGAGGGGGTGCAGAAGACAGAGGAAAAGATCGGTCCTTATGCTCTGCAGGATTTCACACTCTATTATGTATTACGCTACGGATTTCGTCCCAGCAAAATCCTCTTTCTGGCGCTCCGTGCCTGGGAAGACAGGAATGGCGGCATCTGGCCAGCCCATTTCCCTGAAGACCGTCAACGCGCCTATGATGCAACCGAGATCAGACATTGGCTGACCGTGTTTCTACAACGCTTTTTCGGCTTCAGCCAATTTAAACGCTCGGCACTGCCCAATGGACCCAAACTCTCGTCAGGCGGAAGTCTCTCCCCTCGGGGGGAATGGCGTGCTCCTTCCGATGGAACCCCCGCTGCCTGGCTCGATGAACTGGAAAAAGCGACTCTCTAGGGCT
>NZ_BAJV01000031.1 GCF_000613885.1 Asaia prunellae JCM 25354
GCACCTTTTTTGCAGCGGGATCTGCACGGGAGCGGCGTATTGAGGGGAGCCCTTCCGAAGGTAGCCAAAACTGAGGCGGGAAGACTGACCAGCAGAGAATTATCGTTTCCATCTCAGGGTGTGATTGCTTCCCTGGAAGCTCTGGTGCATGTTCGTAACATTCTCTGGCAGCATGAGAATCAACCGCGCGGCTGTGCAACGGGTTTGCGGGCAGCGAGGTGGTAGACCTGTCTTTCTGTTCTATGGATCCTGCAAGTGGATAAATATCTCATAAGTCTCGAGCGTACCCCGGAACGTACCGAGCGTTTTCTTGCTGCGAATGCGCATATTCCGGATTTTATCCATGCGCCAGGTATTGATGGTTCGGTTATGGATATCGATGCGATGAAAGATCTGGGGCTGATCCATGCAGATTGTCATTTTACACGTGGTGCAATGGGGTCGGGGTTGACTCACGTTGCGCTCTGGGGGGCTGCTGCCAAGAATGGTCGTGGTGCCCATATTTTCGAAGATGACGCGTTTTTATGCAGGAATTTCAGTGAGGAGAGTGAAAAACTGATTTCCAGACTTGATGCGGATTGGGATATCATACTCTGGGGCAATAATTCGGATACTACTCTGAAATTCAATCTTCTCCCCGGTATCACGCCTTGCATTGCGACGTTTTCACAGTCTGCTGTCAGAAAAGGAATTCAATCTTTTTCTGCTATGACTGTCGAGGCGCTCCCTTTCAGGCTGGATCATACTTTTGGTATATGCGGGTATGCCATTTCACCAAAAGGGGCCCGGAGACTGCTTGAAAAATGTCTACCGTTGCGGGCCGAACTTGTTCAGTATGATTCTCTTGGCGGGCGAAGCTTGTTTGTTCGTCTGTTGATCATCTGATGAATATTTTCTATCCGGAAATGCTGGCTTATACCAGTTTTCCGCCCCTTTGCCTCACTGACAACATAAGTGAGGCGTCGCTCAACAAATAACGTTTATGTACTGTCTGCCTTGGCAACAAGAATGGATATTACATCGATATCAACAGGATTATTGGATTTCTTCAGACGTTGTCAGTGAGTGAGACCTTGTCACTCTTATAGAGTGTGACAAGAGTGTGCATATGCTCCCTGACTGTGAGCAGCCGAACACCATGCTGCCAGAATTTGTCGATGGCTGTCGGATCATGAATAATTCGCGTGAGTTTTGTCCAGAAATCTCCTTCTTTTTCAGGATGAAAAACAAAGCTCTCGTCTCCGATGATCTCTTTCTGGCCACCATGGCAGGAGACAAGAACTGGAACCCCGTTGCAGAGAAATTCAATAGCGACTTGTGGTAAGGCGTCCTGCCAGAGAGGGGGGACAATACCTATATCGACGGAAGAGAGGATGGCGGGTAGATCGCTATGCTTGTAACCGTCTATAACTGTCAGGCGAGCGAGTTTTTCTTCGAGCTTTCTTAGCTGGACAAGGGCAGCGGAGTTCTCGATCTTTCCGGCGAATGTAAAGGAAATCTTCCCGTTCAATTCTGCGGGTATGTCAGATAATTGCTCAAGAAGATAATAAAAACCTTTATCTTTTCTTGTGTATCCAAGAAAGCATATATGTATTTTATCATTAATTTTTTCTTTTTTGTTGTTAGGTAATCCGTTGTATTGATTTGTTCCTATATAATCGACGCTTATCAAATGACGGTTTACACCGTTTTGAATAAGAATGCCGGCGACCTCACGGGAAACGGCCGAAATGGCATCCAGATATTTGTTCATATATTCAACGGCTCTGACGCGGCGATATTCGAATTTATTCTTGCCATGGCTCAGGAGAGAGCGCCTGTCAAAACTCTTGTCGTCCAGTCCATAATCTTCGAACCAGGAAAGATCATCGAGATTGAAACCCGCAATAACGGCTGTCATGTGCTGGCTGTCGGTAGTTTTTACTTTTCGGTTCAGTTTTGTTGTAACGGCACGAAGCGCAAAGAAATGAGCGAATTGCGTGTACCTGTTAACGCATGAATAGCAAGCAATGCCGGAAAAGTAATTATCGCAAAGTATCTCCTCGTTATACCACAGGTTTACCTGTGGGCAGATACTATGATAATTGTGATTGGAGAGAATGAATTTCGTTGCAGGAAATTCGTTTTTCAGTTCAAGGGAACTGTACGGAATACCCTCAATGTTCTGTATGTGGAAAACGTCAAAAGGACCGTAATCCGTCAGAAACATCCTGAGAGCATTTTTTGTTTCATCATCTGACAATACTCTTTCGACATTGTGGAACATGACGAAAGCAGGTGCGATAACGCGACTGTTCATGATGTCGACAAATTTTATATTGGTATATTCCTGAGGACTGCAGCGCAGATAAACATCGCGTCGCGCAAGATCATAGAAAAACCCGCTTGTCAGAACCGTGACATCATGACCCTGCTCCATGAGAGCGTACGCAATATTTTTCAGATAGATGCTGACCCCCCCTCCTTCAGCAAAATCGCCGTAGATGGGTGCCCAATTGAACAAGGCTATTCGCATTTTGACGGTCTTGTCCCCAGTGACTGTGGCAGAGAAGCCGGATTCAGGAAAAAGGGGATCAGCCACGGTCGCGTTTCTCTTTATGGGAATGCAGCATCATGCAGGGTAATGCCAATGGCTTCATGCAAATCTGCAATTTCAGTGTAACCTGAAAATATCCGGTTTCCCGCTAATATCACACATTTTTTCATTGCGATATCGTTGCAGTACCTGACGGTCGTAAAACTGCTTTCGAAGGTCTCTTGCATGCGTGCAGATTTGGAGGGAGCAAGACGAATAGATC
>NZ_BAJV01000030.1 GCF_000613885.1 Asaia prunellae JCM 25354
GGCGGCCTCTGCGGCGTCCGTTGCGGCGGCCTCTGCGGCGTCCGTTGCGGCGACCCTTGCGGCGTCCCTGAGAGCTTCATCGCCTGTCTCCAGGTATGCCCGTACTTCAGCGGGGGCGTCCCAGAGATGGAGAACGCTAATCGCACAGCGCCGCGCAAATTCACGCAGAACCGGCTCAGCATCAATCCGCCACAGTATCCGCCGATTTCGGGCTGCCAGTTTGTCGCCTGAATCCTCCCTAACGTCGCCCCAACACTCTACGCGGCATAGTGTATGGCCTGGTGCATACGAGAGGGCATCAATCAGGCGCTCACTGGCATGTAGCCCTTGGCGGCACGGAATGACCGGTCCTACATGCGTAAGGATTTCTCCGTCAGCAGGGACGGCACGGCCATCACGGAGGGTTTCCCCTACAAAGTGCCAGGCAAGAATTTTGTCATCACAGTTCATAGGGGGTCTCTCCAAATACACGAAACCGCCACCCGAAGGGCAGCGGTTGGCGTTTTTCTTCTAGTGCCTACATAGCTTGGTCGTCAGGCCGACACTCAGGAGAAGAAGAACTCTGCTCCCAGGACTTTCTCCACCTCAAAATCCCCTGGCTCAGGCGGTTCAGGGAGCATTGCATGGGGCGCGTAGGCCGTGAACTCAGCCTGAAGCTTCTCGATCCAGTTCTGGGAGTAAATCTCCACAAACGCCTCTCGGATACACCTGCCAAGCTTTTCAACGTCCGCTGCATGGGTGCCATAACTGTCATGAATAAGTGCAAGGGATGGGGCCTCTGAACTCCCTGCGAACCTCTCGACCGTCAGAAAAAGGTGCGCGGCATCGAACGAATGCACCAGGTTAGGGGCCGATCCAGCAGACTGCTTGCGGAGGTCAAGTGTGCTTTGGGGGTTCTCTTTGTAGACCCAGATCCGCCCTGCAAGGGTGCTAACTGTGACCCGATCAAGGTTTCGGTATGCCTGCACAATCTGGCTTCCAGTAGGGGTTGTCCACCTGAAGGGCAGACCTACTCTACCCATTTCAAACGCTGCGGACTGGAGCCATGCCATGATCTCCTTCGCCTTGCTGACCTTCTGCGTCAGAGCTTTCTGGATCAGATCCCGCATATACGCTGAGAGTTCGCTCCCCTTGCCGTCCAGGGAGGCGGTGAAGCCTTCCTTCATGATCTGCTTCGCAATCCCAGCACTGGTCACACCATAAGGAGTCGTCATCACAGCGCGCTTGACGATCTTACGCCCTCCAGAGCCTGAGAACTCGGAAAACCATGCACTTGCCCGTGCATCTCCTGCTGCCATATCCTCCTGCAAGGCTTCCCGCACAGCTGCTGCGACTTCAAGATAGATATCCTGCCGGTCAGCCAGGGGAAGCAGGTTCGTAGCTGCTGCTCCTATGGGATCACAGCCCATGGCGGAGAGGTGCTGAAGACCATTACAGGTCCCGTCAACAGCCACGGCAGGTGGCTGATGAAAGCCTCTGGGCCGTCTGGATGTGCGAAGGCTTCTGCAAGTTCAAAGCAAGCTGCGAGGAGCATCCACGGGGAATCCCTCTCGTTACGCTCAAGGCGCCTCTCAGGGTCCTTATAGGCCCACCAAAGGCACTCAAACGCTCTCAGCTGAGCCCATAATGCCCTCAAGGTTATCAAGAGACCATTTCACCCGGTCTTCCAGGCTCAACTTGTCCTCCCCCGCACAGTTTGCAATGTGGATCAACAACCACCGAAGACCCGAGGTGCCTAACACCTTTCCCTTGGAGAACCTCAGGAGGGCCTTTGCATAGTCCGAGCCCTGAGGCTGCATTTCCGTCAGCGTCATGGGATAGATGCGCCCCCGGAAATCCCGGTTAAATGGGTAATAAAATTCAACAATATCAAGGAGTTCTGAGGCTGTCGTAAGGGCCTCTGACAGCGCGTAGCGTTTGCCCAGCATCGAGGCCGCCCCCTCATGGAATGCCAGGATATCCCGCTTCACATCCGTCTTTGCAGACGGGGAGAGGGCCTCCCACTCGGCATCTGGCAGGAGACGCGCCTTGCGCCCCTCAGTATGAAACCGCTCAACAAAGGCATTCCAACCTGGGTACTTGCTTTGAAATCCAACTTCCTCGTCTGTCTCAAGGGGAATTGAAGGGAGCTTGATTCCTGTCTGAGCTGCCTCAAGCATGACCTCAAAGACCTTGGGGTTCACCTGCCACGCTGTTGCCTGCACCCGGTTCAGAGCGCGTATGTCCAGTTCACTGACGGTTCCTGCGCCACCCGCTGAATGTGTGTAGACCTCAGCCCTCAAGAGATTGATACGCTGTGTCAGAAACCCGCCTGTCTGGTTATGGCCAGTCTCCTGCACTTGCCACGGGAGCGGGGGAATAAGCATAGGAAGCAGACGGGGCCTGAGGGTTTCAAGCTGTGTATTCTCAATCCCCATGTGCTGCAGGTATTCTGCTGACAGTCTGTAAGTGGCTGATGACTTGCCACGGACCATCTGAGTGTCCCTGTAAATTCTGCCCTCTGAAACATCTACACAGGCATCAGCAAGAAATGCCCCTACGGCCAGCACCGCTTCAGGGGTCCACTGGTAGAAATCCTGTGCGCCGATTTTCTTCTGCCATGTCCGCCACTGACGGGCATTTGCAGCAGGGAACTGACGCTGAAACGCTTGGCAAGGTCTACGAGATTCCGCTTCTCTTCCCGTGCCTCTGCATCAAGAGCCTTAAGACGCTCTTTCTCACCGATCCTGAACTGTTCCAGTGCGATCTGTGCCTGCAGCGCTGAACCTATCTCTTTCGCCAGATTGGCCCGTTTCACACCATCATGAAGGGCAGGCCCGAGTAGACCAGCCACAACAGTGGAGGCGGCGATCGTCGCAATGATAGAGGCTTCCAGAGCAATCAAAGCACTGTCGTAGAGGGGCTTCGGTTTGCGGTCTGTCATGCGAGACCACACGGCCTGCTGCTCTTCACGTATCCGGCCTTCAAGGGGACCGTAGAGGAAACTTACAAGGGCCATTCCTGGTCCCGTAGCGTTACCCCCTCCCTGGGCGCATGTGCGCTCAAAGTTGGTGTGATAGGCCTCTACGCCTCTGCGAAGGCCCTCTTCTTCCCAGGCAATCTGCTGAGCAATCAGGTCATCAGACGGAACCATTTTAACCTCCAACGTGACGTGAGCGTGACAGAACCGCTCACCAGGAAATCCACAAAATCCAAGAGCTTTCGGTGTTCGCTCCGAGGAAATTTGTGCGTTGGTTGGTTATAAAACAGACTTAATGAACTGAAAACCCTCGGTGTTCACTCCGTGTACGATTTTCCCCCGATGC
>NZ_BAJV01000029.1 GCF_000613885.1 Asaia prunellae JCM 25354
ATATCTCCCAACACCCTGATACTGTCAGCCTCTTAGAAGCTTTTTCTTGGGCTTCTCAGCTACCTTCTTGTGAGGGGTGGCAGATGGTGGTGCAGTGATACTGTCCTGATAGCTGGATCCGTTCCATGTCCAGCGGTCATTCTTGTCGATCTGCAGGTCATGCATGTTGTTATGACGTGTCGGGAGAACCGAAATCGCTCCGCTGACCGAGTCGAGGACGAGTTTCCATCCTCCTTTATGACGCAGATAAACAGAGGTTGAGCACCCGGCAGACCCACAAAGACGGGCCGATTGCAGTTGCACAAAAAGTGCCATGTCGCCTTGGTCAGATGACAGGGGGGCAGACGCGACCAGAACCACTGGATTGTCATTGTGTTTGGCAGCATCAGCCAGATCAGCAGCATTCAGCTGACGTGCTACCTGATCCAGATTGGTTCCCGGCTGGGCGGTTAGCACCACCGGCTTCGCGCTGAGTGTGTCTTTTGTCTGGGCTTTGGTTGTCGTGCCGTGATGCGTACGGGCAAGGCTCGGAGGCACAATGAGGCCCATGACTGCGATACTCGTGACCGCAAGACCAAAACGCATCGGCATTTCTCTCTTTTTTATCGACTCGTGGGGCGAAAGGGCCCTTTCCTCCTTTTAGGCGTGACGGAGCGTAACCACCAGTACGTCGCGATAAGCCGGTCTGGCAGGATCAATCGGTTCAACCGGGGTTACGCCGTGATAGACGCGATGATCATCCACGAGCGCCGTGTCGAGGGATGTTTCAAGCGTGAAGGAACCGATTTCCTCACGCTGATCATTATGGATCGACGTTATGCCAGATGCGACGTTTTCCCGATTGACCATCAGAACCATTACCCAATCCACTCCGTCTCGATGCATGCCTTCAGGCGTGGGCCGAGCCTGGCTGCCAGCCTGGGCTTCGATGCGAAACTGATGGACTTCCGCATGCCAGCTGTCAGGCTGTGTCGAGGCGGGGGTCATACGTAGCGCGAGCAGGTGAGCGGCATTCAGGACGGAGAGCATGACCGGATGCGTGGCTACGGCATCCTCGATCGGGCCAAACCAGCGTTCTATACCGCCATTCAGCAGGTTGTAGTCACGACTTTGATAATGAGGCTGATGACGCTTGCGCTCAATGCGGCCGCCTGTCAGGGCGTAGGTGGCATAGCGTCTTTTGCGGTAACGCCCACCATCGGCCATGTAGCGATCAAGGCCGAGCCGGTTCCAGCTTTCTGAAAATGACTCCCAGTCCCTGAAGCCAAAACCCTGAAGAAAGGCGCGCATGTCCTTGCTGCGTTCCAGGGCAAACCCCTTGTCCTGCAAAGCCGCCACCATCTGATCGAGGCGAATCGAGTTTTCTGGAGAAAGAGCTAGAGAGTGCTGCAAGGGCATGACATCTTTTACCGCTGATCGAAGAGTTGTTAATCCAGACGTGGGCGGGTCGGTAGCAGATGAGCTTTAAGGAAAGCAGCGGTCCCACGCGCTACTCCCATGACGCCGATCTGATGCTGACGAAAGATCAGATCATGCACCCACCGTGGTGCGAGCCCCCGCAGAAGCCCTCCGCCAAAACTCTTGGAGGAGCCGACCATGCCCCAGCCATTATAATCGCCCAGCGACACAACGGCACCACGATCCTGGTAAACAAATGTCGAGGGCTCACGACCCTGCGCGATGACAGGAATGGCGCGTCCCAGATAAATACCCTGTTGACGGGCAACCTGGGCCGTAGCGGGAAGCGGCGCATCACTGATATGTGCGCAATCACCAAGGGCAAATATAGAGGTGTCGCGTGTCGATTGCATGCGATGGTTCACCACAATCTGACCACCGCGAGCCATTTCAAGCCCCTCGAACAGCTCCGTAGCGGCGTTGGCCCTTACACCAGCGGCCCAGACCCGCAGTTCTGCGAGGATGATGCGGCCATCCTTGAGGTGGAATCCTTCGCTATCGACAGCACTGACCATGGCATCAGTCAGAACGTTTACCCCGAGCTCCTCGAGCTGCTTGCGGGCATCGCTTGACACCCGTTCAGGGAATGCTGGCAGGATGCGTTTTCCAGTTTCGATCAGGGACAGGCGCAGGATATTTTTTCTGGCCTCCTTTCCGAAGCCTGGTGCCAGATCGATAGCACTGCACAGTTCCGCAGCGAGCTGCGTACCTGTGGCGCCGCCGCCAACGATTCCGACGTCAAGTTTGCGGCCGGCCGCTGCCGCGTCTCGAAATGCGCTACGGAATTTTTCATGAAACAGGCTGGCATCGGGCAAGGAGTCGATGAACGTGCAGTTTGCCGCCACGCCTTCGATACCGAAATCATTTGACCGCGAGCCCAGTGCCACGATCAGCATGTCGTAAGGTACGACCTCATCATTTGCGAGAAGGATTTCGTGTTTCTCACGATCAACCTTGCTCAGGGAGCTCTGGATAAACCGGAAGCCGAAGCGACGGCTTGCCTCGGCAAAGGTCGTACAATCCCGGGATTCCTCACCCGTGCCGGCTGCAAATTCATGCAGCATGGGTTTCCAGTAATGCACGGCACCTTTGTCAATCAGCGTGATCTGGATAGTGCGATGGCGCCCACGACCGAGTGTCATCGCCGTTTCCATCCCGGCGACGCCGCCGCCGATGATGACCACGCGAAATGCATTTGCCATGCCTGTTCCTCCTCAGCGTCATTCAGGTATTTGTACGACGTTGATCTGATTGCGTTTTTTGGAGATCTGCCAAGCTGTCAGCCTGTAACGGATGTGCAGCTGCTACGACCGTCCAGCCTCTGGGTGTCCCCTGTCGATCTAAAGTGGACCAACGGGATACTAAATGCGATTATGGCACAGCGCAAGTTGCGTACGCGGCGGAAAAACGCGTTGCAGGGCCTAAGTCAGACTATGGGCAAGGATTTGCGATCGGCCGTTCAAAGGCCGATCGTGGTGCATATCAGCTTCGATAGGAGCCGTTGATATCAATGTAACCGTGGGTCAGATCACAGCTCCAGATCTGTGCGTGACCATTGGCCAGGCCGAGATCGATCTGGATTTCTATCTCACGGCCTTTCATGTGGGCAATGACAGGCGCTTCATCATAGCCTTCAATGACCGTTCCCATGCGGGCAATCCAAGTGTTCCCGATAGCAACTGAAAGTGTGTCCCGGTTGGCAGGTTCGCCGCTCTTGCCTACAGCCATCACAATGCGCCCCCAGTTGGCGTCTTCACCTGCAATAGCGGTTTTCACCAGAGGTGAATTGCCGATTGCCAGCGCAATTTTCTTGGCAGATTCGTCGGAAACGGCGCCGTTGACCTTTACACTGAAGAGCTTGGAAGCTCCTTCGCCATCGCGAACCACCATCAGCGCAAGTTCGAGCAACAGGGAGTCGAAAGCCTCGCGGAAAGCGGTCAGCTGAGGGTCAGCAAGGGAGGTGATAGGCGGTGTGCCTGTCTGGCCGGTTGCGAAAACAAGGACCATGTCCGACGTAGAAGTGTCGGAGTCCACGGTGATCGCGTTGAAGCTCCGATCGGTACCCATATGCAGAAGCGCCTGAAGCACATCATGAGAAATGGCAGCATCGGTCACAACAAAGCCGAGCATCGTTGCCATATCAGGCGCGATCATGCCGCTGCCTTTTGCGATGCCTTGTATCGTCACCGTTTCGCCGGCGATTTCAACCTTGCGTGTTGCGGCCTTGGGAAAAGTATCCGTTGTCATGATGGCGCGTGCTGCGTCTTCCCAGCCATCCGGGCTCAGCTTGTCGTACAGGGCAGGCATCGCGTCACTGATTCGCTCGGCATCGAGTGGCTCACCAATCACACCTGTGGACGCAAGAAAGACTTCGGTCGCAGCGCAATGCACTACTCGCGCCGCTGCCGCTGCCGATATCTGGGTTGCATGTACACCGGCGCGTCCCGTGAAGACATTTGCATTGCCGGAATTGACCACCAGAGCTCTGGCCGTACCCTGGGCAAGGGCGGCGCGGCTCCAGTCAATCGGGGCCGCCGGGCATTTGCTGCGCGTGAAAACGCCGGCTGCAGTCGTGCCGGGCTCGAACTCCATCATCATGAGATCGGTTCGATCTTTGTAGCGTATCTGTGCAGCGACAGCGCCAAGTCGCACACCTGCAACCGGTTCGAGACGCGGCAGGGGTTGGGCAAGGGGGGAGAGGGGGAGGGCTTTGGCCATGATCTGTCTCCGAACTGGGAACGTCGGAAGGAGGATGCACGGCTAAAGGCTCAGGTCCAGCCCCCCGCTCCGTAATGAAGCGAAAAGACCGGATTTCTGAGTAAAAAGTGAGCTTGTGGCTTACTTCTTGGGAGCGTCCGGGAGTGGCTTGCCCTGAGCGTCATAACGTACGATCTTGACCTTGTCCTGGGCAGCCTTGACGATGTCGCGGACATTGTCACGGATCAGCTGCTGACGGATTTCGTCATGAACCTGATCGAGTGGCGGGACAGGGGCTTCACGCGAAGCCAGAACCTGGATGACGTGCCAGCCATACTGTGTCTTGACCGGGGTCTGGCTGATGGTGCCGGGCTTCATGGCAAAAGCGGCCGTGGAAAATTCCGGCAGCATGTCGCCTTTCTTGAACCAGCCCAGATCGCCACCGCTGGCGCCCGATCCCTTGTCGGTCGAGAGTTTCTTGGCAAGATCCTCGAATTTCGCACCGTGGTTGAGCTGCTTGATCACGTCCTTGGCTGCGGCTTCGTCAGCAACCAGAATGTGGCGGGCGTGAATTTCCTGCTCACCCTTCTTCGACGCATAGTTGGTCTGATAGGCCTGCTTGATAGCATCTTCAGTCACCAGCGGTGCGACTTTTTCCTGCAGATAGGCATTCTGCAAGGCATTATCAGCTGCTTCCTGCATCTGGGCCTTCACATCAGGCTTCTTGTCGAGGCCTTCCTTGAGGGCGTCGATCTGGATGGCCTTCTGGCTCACGATCTGGTTCAGCAGAATGCCGACGAGTGTGTTCGGCGGCAGCTGGCGTGCTTGGGGCGGCAGGCCAGCTGCCGCTTTCTTGACGTCATCCAGATAGATCTTCTGGCCGTTGACCGAGGCGATCAGCGGATTGGCGTCGGCAGGTGCTGCCGGAGCGGCAGCCGGGGCTGCATTCG
>NZ_BAJV01000028.1:0-2500 GCF_000613885.1 Asaia prunellae JCM 25354
CTGATTCATAGGGATTTGGACACAAGAAAGCCCGCTTGTGAGAGCGGGCTTTGTTTGGTTGCGGGGGCAGGATTTGAACCTGCGGCCTTCAGGTTATGAGCCTGACGAGCTACCGGGCTGCTCCACCCCGCGTGGGTGGGGTGTTTTGTGGGGTGGATCAGGGGACCTGGCGGCGACCGACTTTTCCGCATCTTAAGATGCAGTATCATAGGCGCTGGGGCGTTTCACGTCCGAGTTCGGGATGGGATCGGGTGGAAGTCTCCCGCCATAGCCACCAGGTCTTCTGATCCACCCGACAACTGTGTGTCGGTGTGGGAGGTTGGTGTTTGTGTATGATGAGTGTGTTTTGCGTGGATGATTGCTATGCATGTGTATGCTCTGGTTAACAGAGCGTTGTGTGAGCGATATGGGCGATTAGGACCGGTTAGCTTCACGTGTTACCACGCTTCCACACCCGGCCTATTGACGTGATGGTCTTTCACGGCCCTGTGAGACCTAGTTTTGAGGTGGGTTTCCCGCTTAGATGCTTTCAGCGGTTATCCCGTCCATACTTAGCTACCCGGCTGTGCCGCTGGCGCGACAACCGGTACACCAGAGGTATGTTCATCCCGGTCCTCTCGTACTAGGGACAAATCCTCTCAAGTCTCATACACCCACGGCAGATAGGGACCGAACTGTCTCACGACGTTCTAAACCCAGCTCACGTACCACTTTAATCGGCGAACAGCCGAACCCTTGGGACCTGCTCCAGCCCCAGGATGTGATGAGCCGACATCGAGGTGCCAAACCTCCCCGTCGATGTGGACTCTTGGGGGAGATCAGCCTGTTATCCCTAGAGTACCTTTTATCCGTTGAGCGATGGCCCGTCCACGTGGGACCACCGGATCACTATGGCCGACTTTCGTCTCTGTTCGAGCTGTCACTCTCACAGTCAGGCGGGCTTATGCCATTGCACTCGACAGTCGGTTTCCGACCGACCTGAGCCCACCATCGCGCGCCTCCGTTACACTTTGGGAGGCGACCGCCCCAGTCAAACTGCCCACCATGCAGGGTCCCGGACCAGGCTAGACTGGTCTCGGTTAGACATCAGAAAAATTCAGGGTGGTATTTCAAGGACGGCTCCACCGGTACTGGCGTCCCGGGTTCATAGCCTCCCACCTATCCTACACAGGATGTCTCTGATGCCACTGCAAAGCTGCAGTAAAGGTTCATAGGGTCTTTCCGTCTGACCGCGGGTACCCCGCATCTTCACGGGGAATTCAATTTCGCTGAGTCGATGCTGGAGACAGTGGGGAAGTCGTTACGCCATTCGTGCAGGTCGGAACTTACCCGACAAGGAATTTCGCTACCTTAGGACCGTTATAGTTACGGCCGCCGTTTACCGGGGCTTCAATTCAATGCTTGCACATCTCCTCTTAACCTTCCGGCACCGGGCAGGCGTCAGGCCGTATACGTCGTCTCTCGACTTCGCACAGCCCTGTGTTTTTACTAAACAGTCGCTACCCCCTGGTCTGTGCCACCCGCACATGGTTGCCCACATACGGGTCTTGCTTATCCCGAAGTTACACAAGTAATTTGCCTAGTTCCTTCAGCATCGTTCTCTCAAGCGCCTTGGTATTCTCTACCAGTCCACCTGTGTCGGTTTCGGGTACGGTCTATACGCCAGAGCTATTTCCTGGAATGCTCCAAAAGCCTGGTCAATCCAATAAGACCAGACAACATATCGCATTCGTCACTTCTGGCAGGCCCAGTAATATTCAACTGGTTCCCATCGACTACGGCTTTCGCCCTCGCCTTAGGGGCCGGCTCACCCTGCGTGGATTAACCTTGCGCAGGAACCCTTGGACTTTCGGCGACAGTGTTTCTCGCACTGTTTGTCGCTACTCATGTCAGCATTCGCACTTCCGATATCTCCAGAGAGGGTCACCCCGTCTCCTTCGCAGACCTACGGAACGCTCCGCTACCGCGCATATCAAAGATATGCACCCACAGCTTCGGCACGTGGCTTGAGCCCCGTTACATTTTCGGCGCAGGGTTTCTATTAGACCAGTGAGCTATTACGCTTTCTTTAAAGGATGGCTGCTTCTAAGCCAACCTCCTGGTTGTTTTGGAATCCCCACATCCTTTCCCACTTAGCCACGATTTAGGGGCCTTAGCTGGTGGTCTGGGCTGTTTCCCTCTCGACAATGGACCTTAGCACCCACTGTCTGTCTGCCACGCTCATACTCCTCGGTATTCGGAGTTTGGTTAGGTTTGGTAAGACTTTGGGTCCCCCTAGCCCATCCAGTGCTCTACCCCCGAGGGCAATACGTGACGATCTACCTCAATAGATTTCGCGGAGAACCAGCTATCTCCGAGTTTGATTGGCCTTTCACCCCTAGCCACAGCTCATCCCCGACTTTTTCAACAGGCGTGGGTTCGGCCCTCCAGTGCGTGTTACCGCACCTTCAGCCTGGCCATGGCTAGATCACTCGGTTTCGGGTCTTCTGCCAGCAACTCA
>NZ_BAJV01000027.1 GCF_000613885.1 Asaia prunellae JCM 25354
TATATTATATATATATATATTCCATAATAATATCTTCATTTATTGAAGAATAATGGGAAATCCATAAATATTATTCAATCATTTACTTAATTTTAGGAGGTGGAGAATGTGGTTATTTTCAGGATTCACGACAGATATCAATCTGTCTTCATTGAGTTAATTCACCCACAAGCAGGAGAAATAATCTTCTGCTTGTGGGTAGAATCCGGATGCTTGTCAGCCCAGGGCTTCCTGAACAAGCGCGGTTTGTTCCGCCATATGTTCGCTCGCAAGGCCTGTTGCAGGAGAGGCTGAGGCTTTACGTCCTGCGAAAACCGGGCGTGGCTGAGTATGATTGCAGCGTTCTGCTGAGTTCTCGATACGACGATCAACGAACGTCCAGGCACCCCCATTCTGCGACTCTTCCTGGCACCAGATAATCTTGGCGTTCGGATAACGCGCGATTTGCTCGGAAAGCACGTCACGTGGGAAGGGGTAGAGCTGTTCAAGGCGAATGATCGCGACGTCCTGACGTTTTCCTTCTCGTCTTGCGGCACGCAGGTCGTAATAGACCTTGCCCGAGCACAGGATGACGCGCTTGATTTCCGTATCGGGAAGCAAGGTATCGGTCTCGGGAATAACGGTGCGGAAACGCGTTTCGGGTCCGAAATCGCCGAGCTCCGATACGGCTTCCTTGTGACGCAGAAGGGATTTCGGCGTCATGATGATCAACGGTTTGCGGCACTCGCGGGCAATCTGCCGACGCAGGGCATGGAAGTAGTTTGCTGGCGTGGTTATATTGCACACGCGCAGATTGTTTTCGGCGCAGAGTTGCAGATAGCGTTCCAGGCGAGCCGAAGAATGCTCGGGGCCCTGTCCTTCATAACCATGGGGCAGCAGCATCACCAGCCTGAAGTGCGTAGCCATTTGGTTTCGCCGGAGGCGATAAACTGATCGATAATGACCTGAGCACCATTGGCGAAATCGCCGAATTGCGCTTCCCATAGAACAAGGGAGTTGGGAGCCGCAAGCGTGTAGCCATATTCGAAGCCGAGCACGCCAAACTCTGAAAGCAGGGAATTATAGACCTCGATTTTGGCCTGGCCATCAGCAATGTTGTTGAGCGGCACATAGTCACTCTGGTTCAGCTGATCGACCAGAACGGCGTGACGCTGGCTGAATGTGCCACGCTGGCAGTCTTCTCCCGAAAGGCGCACGGGATGGTGCTGCAGCAGCAGTGACCCGAATGCCAGGGCCTCACCGAGTGCCCAGTCAATTCCCGTGCCGGTCTCTATGGCCTGTGCCCGCGCCTGGATGATGCGACCCAGTCGCGGATGAAGAGCGAAGTCTTCCGGAATGCGCGTCAGGGCAGCGCCGACGCGTTGCAGGCCTGAAATGCTGATCCCGGTAACAGGCTGTTCACGCAGAGGTTCGTCAGAAAGGCGTGAAGGGTCCTGATTGCACTCCAGCCAGTCTTCACGGCTGGGTTCGTAGGATTTGGCTGCTTCGAACTGGCTTTGAAGATGGTCTTGGAAGGACTGGAATTGATCATCCGCCGTTTCGGCGTCAATGATCTTCTCGCGAGCGAGGCGCTTGGCATAAAGCGCCCGTGTCGTCGGACGTGCGGCAATAGCCTTGTACATGGTTGGCTGGGTAAAGGCCGGTTCATCGGCCTCGTTATGACCATGGCGCCTGTAGCAGACCAGATCCAGCACGATATCAGCGGCGAATTCACGGCGATAATCGGCGGCAAGTCGAGCGCAATAGGCAGCGGCTTCAGGTTCGTCACCGTTGACATGCAGGATGGGAGCATGAACGGCCTTGGCGATATCAGTGCAATAAAAGCCTGAATGCGCATGAGCCGAGATCGTCGTGAAACCGATCTGGTTGTTCGTCACTACATGGATGGTGCCGCCTGTGCGGTAACCGATAAGCTGAGACATCGCCATGGTTTCGTACACGATGCCCTGACCCGCAAAGGCCGCGTCGCCATGGATCAGTAGGCCGAGATGACGATAGCGGTTTTCAAGTCCGACGCAGCCATCCGAATCCTGCATGGCACGTACCCGACCGACCACGACAGGATCGACTGCCTCAAGATGAGACGGGTTGGGCAGCAGGGTGACGCGTACTTTTTCATTCGAGACATGGAGTGTGGCGGCCGTGCCAAGGTGATATTTGACGTCTCCCGAGCCCTGTACATCAGTCGGCTTGAAGGAGGCTCCGGCAAATTCCGAAAAAATGGCGGCAAAAGGCTTCTGTACCACATTGGCCATGACATTCAGTCGACCGCGATGCGCCATGCCGACCGATACGCTCTTTGTGCCATGGCGCACGGATTGCTCTATAATGGCGTGCAGGGCGGGAATCGTGACTTCGCTGCCTTCGAGACCGAAGCGCTTGGTTCCGGTAAAGCGCTTCTGACAGAAGCTCTCGAATCCTTCAGCCTCTGTGAGCTGGTTGAGGATGGTTTTTTTCTCAGCCGCCGAGAATGTATGGCGCCAGTCATCGCCCTCCAGGCGATGTTGCAGCCACAGGCGCTGGGAAGCATCCTGAATATGCATGTATTCCACGCCGATCGGGCCACAATAGGTTTGGCGCAGGGCGGCAAGCAGTTCGTTGATCGTGGCGCTGGCACGTTCGGGAAGAAGCGAGCTGACCATCTGCCCAAGATAGATCGGGCGGTCGCGGTCATTGGGGCCAAAGCCATAAGTTGCCGGGTCGAGTTCGGTGAAGGATTTCGGTACCTGAAGACCCAGCGGATCCAGACGCGATTCAAGATGACCGCGTACACGATAGGCGCGTACGAGCTGGATGGCGCGCACACTGTCATCAACGCTTGAGAGCAGATCCGTAGCCGAGAATTCTGCGTTGGTGCGCTGGGCAGGCAGACGCTGGGTCTGTGTATCAAGCAGGGAAGTCTGTTCACCCCAGGTCGCGCGATCCGCGCATGGCTGGTGGCGGTCTGGTTCGCTGCGCCAGCTGCACGCTCCGCATCGAGAGCCTTGAACAAATCGGCGAATGACGGATCGACGCTTCTGGGGTCGGCACTCCATTTGGCGTGGAGGTCGGCCAGATAGACAGTATTGGCCCCGTTTAACGCACTTGGTAATGAACCGATCTCACCCATGCTCGCAGCCCTCCTTGGCTGTTTTTCCCAGATCTGCATAGCGTCTCAAAATGGCACTGTCATGGCTTGAAAGACCACGAAACTCTCGACTGACAGCAAAGAGCATAGAGGTTTTCCGAACGGTTTCAGTTCACAATTGCACGTTCTGGACACGTGACCAGAAAGAGTCGAAACTTTCAATCTTGCTTGCCGTCTATAGACTTCGCACCTGAGCGCGCTGAGGATCTAACCGATCGAGGCATGTTTCGATATTGCAGTTTGGAGGGGTCTGTCATGCGTTGCATGCCCGCACTGGCGGTAGTCACATTTTCGCTACTGGCTTTGGGCTGCCCTGTGGCTCAGGCAACTCCCGAGTACCCTGTCGAGCAGCAGGGACGTCATATGGATTTTGACAGTCGTGCATCACTGCGCTGTTCAAGGACAGCGCATCTCGTTCGAACAGCTTACAGGCCAGACACAGAGCATCAGGACAGGACAGTCTCCCTGCGATCATGTTTTTCAGACAGTGATCGTATAGGGGCTGGATATACGCAGTTTGTGCGCAACAGCGCAGTTCGTCACTCCCACCATCGTATGAAGGGCTAAGAAGCGCCTTGTCTCTGGGCGGCGGCAGGAATAGCTCATCTTCCATGTCACAGATCGCTCTTCAATACGAAGCCCTTGAACGGACCCCAATCAGCGAGGCACCGTTCAGACATGTGGTTGTTCCTAACTTCGTGCGCGAAGAGGACCTCCAGGCTCTCATCAATCTGATGCCGGAAATGCGTTCTGGCGGGTCATTTCCGCCGGAGGGACTCAGACTGCATCCTGTTGTCAAGGCTTTGACAAAGGAGTTGCAGGGGCCGCGTCTGAAGAAAATTGTGGCGCAGAAATTCGGTCTCGATATCGAGCGTGCTCCCAGTATGCTGACTTTGCGGGGCCGTACACGTGAGAAAGATGGTCGCATTCATCGTGACTCAGAGGCCAAACTCGTTACCATCCTGCTCTATCTCAATCCGGAAAGCGCTGCTTGGTCTGCCCAGGAAGGCTGTCTGCGTTTGCTGAACGGGCCGAATGATCTTGAGGATTATGCTGTCGAGGTAAAGCCTGCGCATGGCACGCTTCTCATCTTCCCCAATGGCCCCAGAACCTGGCACGGGCACAGGCAGTATGTCGGCCCGCGCTACACTATTCAGCTGAATTACATGGCCACAAATAACAAGGCGCGCTATGAACTGCGCCGTCATCGTCTGTCGGCGCTGCTCAAGCGTCTGTCTTTTGCACGGTGACCGTCGAATTCTGACTAAGGTGAAGTGATAATGGGATACCGCGTTGCGGTCGTAGGTGCGACTGGTGCTGTTGGTCGTGAACTCCTGCGCATTCTTGCTGAAAGAGATTTTCCTGTTTCCGAGGTGGCGGCGCTTGCTTCGGCACGCTCCACAGGACAGGACGTGTCCTTTGGTGACAAGAAAGTCCTGAAAATCCAGAATCTCGAAACCTTCGACTTCGCGGGATGGGACATTGCGCTCTTCTCACCCGGCGCTTCGATCTCGGCCGTTCATGCGCCGCGTGCTGCGGCAGCGGGCTGTATCGTGATCGACAATACCTCGCATTTCCGTATGGATCCGGATGTGCCGCTGGTGGTGCCGGAAGTGAATGCCAATGTGCTGAAGAAAATGAAGCGCAACATCATAGCCAATCCGAACTGTTCGACCGCGCAGATGGTGGTGGCGCTCAAGCCGCTGCATGATCTCTTCACGATCAAGCGTATTGTTGTCTCGACCTATCAGGCCGTGTCCGGTGCGGGCAAGGACGGAATGGACGAACTGTTTGCCCAGAGCAAAGGCAGCTTTGTAGGCGATCCGCCAACCATAGCCCAGTTCACCAAGCAGATCGCTTTCAACGTCATTCCGCATATCGACAGCTTCCTGCCAGACGGTACCACGAAGGAAGAGTGGAAGATGGCAGTCGAGACGCGCAAAATTCTCGATCCGGATATCAAGGTCGCAGCAACATGCGTACGCGTGCCGGTTTTCATAGGCCATTCGGAAGCCATCAACATCGAATGTGAAGAACCTGTCGACCTTGCCCGCGCCCGCGAGGCTCTGCGTGAGGCTGATGGCGTGATCCTGCGCGATGAGCGTGATGATGGCGGTTATGTCACCCCGATTGAATGTGTTGGCGAAGATGCGACCTATGTGTCTCGTCTGCGTATCGACGAGACAGTCGAAAACGGTCTCGCATTGTGGTGCGTCTCTGATAACCTGCGCAAGGGAGCGGCGCTCAATGCGGTTCAGATCGCTGAAGCTCTGATCGCCCTTGATCTGATCAGAAAGAAAATCTGATCCACGGTTCAGACATTACATCTCTGTTATTTCTTCATGTTTGGTATTGCACCCTTGAGATGCAATGCCAAACTGCCATGAAGGGCGGATGCAGGGTTGTGCTGCAAGGGCCTGATTGGAGATGACAATGCCTGTTATCGACACATTCGCTGCTGGCCTGCTTGCCTGATTGCTCTGGCTGCTCTTGCTCGTACTCCTGTTCAGCGGCCTGTTCCGGTACGTGTCAAACGGAAACCGAACGCACGCTGAACAGTTCTTGTTTCTCATCACTTCCATGATTTGATCGAGAGACATGGCGTTCAAAAGCAATATACCCACCCATCCGGTTCCGGCTGGTGGCAAGACCGGCATCCTTATCGCCAATCTGGGCACGCCAGATGGTACGGATTACTTTTCGGTCCGCCGCTATCTCGGCGAATTTCTTTCTGATCGCCGTGTGATCGAAGCCCCACCGGCCATCTGGCAGCCAATTCTGCAGGGAATTGTACTGACAACGCGCCCTTCCAAAAGCGGCGAGGCCTATGCCCGGATCTGGAACCGGGAGGAAGATGCCAGCCCCTTGCGTGTCTACACGCGGTCTCAGGCTGAAAAGCTCGCGGCACGTCTTGAAGGGGAATTCCCGGTATCATGGGGGATGCGCTATGGAAAACCATCCATTGCCGACGCCCTTGAAGAGCTGTTGGACCAGGGATGTGATCGTCTGGTTTTCCTGCCGCTCTACCCGCAATACAGTGCGACCACTACGGCAACGGCGAACGACCAGCTTTTCCGCGCTCTCATGACCTTGCGTCGTCAGCCTGCCGTACAGACTCTGCCTGCTTTCCCCGATCATCCTCATTATATCGCAGCCCTTGAAAAAAGCGTCCGCGATCATCTGTCGTCACTTTCCTGGAAACCGCAGCGTCTTGTGGCTTCCTTTCATGGCCTGCCCAAGCTCTGCGTCGAAAAAGGGGATTACTACCCTGAGGATTGCGAGCGTACCTTGCGTGCTCTGCGTGCGGCTCTTGGTCTGCGCGAAGAACAGATGCCCATTACCTATCAATCGCGTTTTGGCCCGATGGAATGGGTGCAACCCTATACAGCGCCCTATGTCACAGCGTTACCAGAGCAGGGTATCACGCGTATTGCTGTCATCATGCCTGGTTTCATCAGCGACTGTATCGAAACGCTTGATGAAATCGGCAATGAGCTCCGCGAGGAATTTATCGAGGCCGGTGGTGAGGAATTGACCCTCGTACCGTGTCTGAATGACAGCGACGATGCTGTTGCTCTGCTTGAAGCCCTGATCCGGGAGAGCCTTCCCAACAGGTAGGTTTCCAACATTCTGAGGTCCTGGTGACACAGGGTGGGGTAATCTGGTTCTGATGGAAGTCTGTGTGTTTGTTTCCGGGCCGCAGACTTTTACTTTCGCACGAGCGGTCTTGTTTTGTTCTGGTTTCTGATGACATATGGCCTGCATGGTCGAGACCGCCAAGACAGGCCCTGTACGCCGTATTATCCATATCGACATGGATGCATTTTATGCGTCGGTTGAACAACGTGATGCCCCTCAATTGCGTGGGCGGCCAGTCGCAGTAGGTCGGGGCGAGGGCCGCGGCGTTGTTGCTGCAGCAAGCTATGAAGCAAGGCAGTTCGGGGTTCGGTCTGCCATGCCATCGCGTGCCGCCTTGCGTCACTGTCCCGAACTGGTGTTTGTTCCTCCGCGGTTTGATGTCTACCGCGCGGTCTCCAGGCAGATCCACGCTATCTTCTCACGTTATACGACGCTTGTTCAGCCGCTCTCACTGGATGAGGCCTATCTCGACGTGACGCAGAGTTACAGTTGTCACGGTTCTGCTACGGATATCGCCCGCCAGATCAGGGCCGCCATTCATCAGGAAACAGGACTGACTGCCTCAGCCGGTATCTCCTATAACCGTTTTCTGGCCAAACTGGCTTCCGACTATCGGAAACCCAACGGTCAATTCGTGATCCCACCGGCCAAAGGACCGGATTTCGCGGCTTCCCTGCGTGTTGAGCAATTTCACGGCATAGGGCCAGCTACCCGTACAAAGATGAACCGTCTGGGCATTTTTACCGGGGCGGATTTGCGTACAATACCCCTCGATGTTCTCGCGAGGCATTTCGGCAAGGCCGCCTCTTTTTATGCGTCTATCGCCTGGGGTATTGATGATCGGCCTGTTGTTCCGGATCGCATACGCAAATCGATTGGTACCGAGACGACATTCGAGACCGATCTGACAACGTTGTCTGAAGCGAAGGAGATTATCGGTCTCCTCTGCGCCAAGCTCTGGCAACAATGTACCGCGCAGGCTGTTAACGGGCGTACTCTGGTCGTGAAGCTCAAATATGCTGATTTCCGGATCATCACGCGTACGCGATCCAATCCTGTCCCTTTTGAGGATGAGCCGGCACTTCGCCTGCAGGCGGAGCTCCTGCTCGAAAGCCTCTTTCCTTTCGAGCGTGCCGTAAGGCTGGTGGGCGTCAGCATGACCGGTCTTAATATTGAGGAAAAAAAATCCCACCAGTTGACACTTTTTAGTGAGATGTCATGCTGACTTTTGCGATGCTGAAGCGTTCGAAGAGTCCGGCTTGTACTGGTTTGGGGAATAATCAATATGCTCTCAGTATCTTCGACTTCTTCGCTCTGGCTGGGCGCAATCGTTTCTGTACTGATCTGTGCCCTGGGAGCGGCCTGACACACGGACATCTGGCGTTATCATTCTGACGGGGTGACAGGGCTGTTCTGTGCTGGCAAAAGAGTGCTGTCTGAACTGAAAAATCAATCAAGGAAATTGTAATGGCTGCGGGGCAGGGTAACGGGCTGCGATCTCCTATCGGACGCATCCTGCCGGTCGTCTCGCTTAACCTGATCATTTACATTGTCATCGGTCTGCCAATGGCAGTCATTCCGATTTTTGTGCATAATGTTCTGCACTGTAATACAGTCATTGCCGGTTTTGCGGTATCGCTCCAGTATTTTGCTACATTCGCATCGCGTGCCTCGGCAGGGCGACGCATTGATACACGAGGGCCAAAGCCGGTTGCAGTTCTCGGTCTTGCTCTGGGTATCGGTTCCGGCGTGCTTCTGCTTGTTTCGGGTCTGACCAGATCCTTTATTCCGTTATCGCTGCTTTGCCTTTTTATCAGCCGCCTTGCCCTGGGCTGGGCAGAGAGCTGGGCCTCAACTGCTGCGATTGTCTGGAATATCCGCCGGGTAGGCGCAGCAAACACAGCGCAGGTCATTTCCTGGAATGGTATTACCTCCTATGGCGGTATCGCACTCGGCGCCACGATAGGAGAGAAGTTCTCGCATTTCGCAGGCGGGTGGGGCGGACTGGTCACGCTGGGGATTGTCTCGATTTTCTTGCCGGTTCTCGGTACGGTCCTGGCAAGTTCTTATCCTGCGGTTGCTCCGATAAGACATGACAAGCCAGCGATGCCTTTTGCGAAAGTCTTCATGCTGGTTCTGCCCCATGGATGCGCTCTGGCTGCAGGCTCCGTCGGGTTCGGGGTCATTTCCTCCTGCCTCGCTCTCTATTTCGCTGCCGAGCACTGGCCGGATGCCGCGCAGGCGCTCGCTGTTTTCGGCATTGTATTCGTAATCATACGCTTCGTATTCGCCCGGCAGATCGGGCGTATAGGCGGTACGAATGTTGCGATCATCTCGCTCGCTGTCGAAACTGCTGGTTTGCTGATTCTGGCTTTTCTTCCCTCTCCTGCGGCGGCAACGCTTGGCGCAGCGGTAACGGGGGCGGGATTCTCGCTCGTTTTCCCTGCTTTGGGTGTTCTGGCTGTGGACAGGGCTGGCGCGGAAAATCGGGGTGCAGCGCTAGGCGCCTTTTCGGTTTTTCTCGATCTTGCCATAGGTATCTCCGGCCCATTGCTCGGACTGGTTATCCATTCGGCCGGGTATATGACCCTGTTCATTTTCACAGCATGTATTACATCTCTGGGCATTGCGCAGGTTATGAGATTGAGGCGTGCGACCAGAGCCTGACTCCAGATTCGGTCACGATTATCCGAAGGAAAAGTTTGAAATGACGATTGCTGCTGCCGCTGTTTTTTGCGGTTCGCGCCATGGCTCCCGACCAGAGTTTGGTGAGGCTGCCCGTGAGATGGGCGCTGGTCTGGCCAGACAGCGTATACATCTTGTCTATGGTGGCGGCGCAGTCGGGCTTATGGGGGTTGTCGCCGAGGCAGCACTTGGAGCGGGAGGCAGGGTCACGGGCATCATCCCCTCGTTTCTCCATGATCGCGAGGTCATGAATGACGGCGTGACCGAGCTGATCATCACGGAGTCAATGCATGAGCGCAAACGTCTTATGTTTGCCCGTGCTGATGCCTTTCTCGTGCTTCCCGGCGGATTAGGTACGTTTGATGAGCTGATGGAGATTCTGACCTGGCGTCAGCTATCGCTTCACGACAAACCCATCCTCATCGTCAATATCGCGAACTGGGCGGAGCATGTGATTGCTGCCCTTGAGGCGTCAATCCAACAAGGTCTGGCTGATTCATCTGCACGTCAGCTCTACAGGGTTGTCCCGAGCGTTTCAGAAGCTCTTGAGATTCTGGGAAATGAAAAAAAGCGCGAGGAAAATTCCGAAACCGGTCGACTTTAGGACACGTCCCTCTTGCGGAGCCCCGCAACAGGCAGTATAGCCCCATCCATCGGTTCGGAGTGTAGCTCAGCCTGGTAGAGCACTG
>NZ_BAJV01000026.1 GCF_000613885.1 Asaia prunellae JCM 25354
GGCGACCCACGCCGGTGTCGCGGCCCGCCTGCGCCATGCGCCCTACAGCGCCGATCTGTTGCGCCTGATTGGCGCCCATGCTTCTGACGATATGCTGATTGCTGAGGCGCTTTTTGCGCTGGCACGCTACCAGATCGAAGCGCCGTCATTTCACCCCTATTCGAGCCGCTATGATGCCTGGCTTGAGGGGAAAACCCGCCTGACACGAGACGAAGCCGAGGGGCTGCGGCTTTTCAACGACCCGGTGAAAGGCAATTGCGCCGCCTGCCATCTAAGTGCTGTGGATGAGGAAGGCCGACCGCCGCTCTTTACCGACCATCAATACGAAGCCCTCGCCGCCCCGCGCAACCCCCTTGCCCCCAAAGGCACCTACGATCTCGGCCTCTGCGCGGCGGGTCGAGCGGATATCGGCCACAACGAAGCCTATTGCGGCTTCTTCCGCACCCCATCGCTGCGCAACAGTGCCACGCGTAAGGTGTTTTTCCATAACGCGTCTTCACCTCGCTGCGGCAGGTGATGGATTTTTATGTGCTACGAGATATTGAGCCAGAGCGGTTTTATCCGCGTCGATCAGACGGCATCTTATTGTTATACAATGACCAACCCAAAATATTCTGGAAGAATATTGATCACACTGATATCCCGTTTCTACCTTCCAAAACTCCATTTCTTTCACCGAAGGAACGAAATGATATATTAGAGTTTCTACGCACTATCGTAGATAGATAAAAATCCCTCAATATTTATATTGAGTTGATTGTTAGTTTCTGCAATATCGGATAGCATACAATAGAATTCAATTATATAGTGCATTAATTATCCATCGATTGTTTAATTTTTTCTATAAGATTCCCATAATATCCTTTGTTAAGATTGTGGTATTTACTCAAAATAGAGGCTGGATACCTAATTCTAGCAGCCTCCATCATTGCATATGCAAGATAAACTATATACCTAGATGTTTTTATTAGAGTTTCAGGTCGTCCCAAATTTAGATCAGAACCTCTTATATCTCCAGAAATTACACCTCTAATTTTTGGAGATATAATGTTCGATCTCTCCTCGAACGGCCAGAGATTACCCTTAAATTGGTAGTTTATTTCAGATCGGATATCTGAAGGTTTCATATGACTTTCTGGACAAATGCTACGTTTATGCTCCGATAAAGATATACTCTGTCGGGCATACTCCTCAATATCCACCCCTGTAAGAGATATAAGGTCCGCAACCATATCTTCCCATGCCATCCATGCTTGTTTGTGCGAGCCTCCGCCCCGAGGTAAGGGCTTAAATGTTACATTATCGAAGTCTCTATAATTGATTAGATAAAGCCCCGAATTAGCATGAAAATCTTCTCCTGTTAAATTGCTTTTTTTAATTTGATCAATAACGCCCTTATCTAATTGGGAAATACTTCTACCAGACATTCTAATCATGAATTGTGCAGCGTAGTATGACGCGTAATATGCTTCCACCGCCTGCCATGCGGCGCTATTGTCTTGAATTTGATTTGCTCTCAGCAAGGAAAACATAGACGCCAACCAGAACCTGCTACTCTCACTAGAAAAATACTGTCCCATCGCTTTTTTATCCAATATCCTCATAGTGAATATTTCAGACTCTTGATTGCACGCGCTGAGAACAGCCTCGACTTTCCTGAGATTGTCCACGGCCCTTACCTTTTTATAAGTCACCGCCCTCAGAACCTCTGAAACTGAGCATGAAAGCATAAGCCTAGAGTATTTGATAAAATTACTCATATCTTTATTCTTGTGCTAGTCAATAACATCTTATCTAATTTATCAACTTCTTTCAAATACGATGTAATCGTCCTCGAATAAAAATCACTTTTTGCCAATGACCTAATCAGATATTTTTTATATTCGCTTATCCTCCCTACTGCGTCCGGATCATTTTCCATTATGAGGCCAATAATAGCTTTTGCATGCGAACAAAGTATCTTGAAGACAATCGGCTTCGTTATGATGATTTCAGATTTATCGGATCCGATTATATCCCTCACCGCAGAAAAATAAGAATTTAGCATAGTGTATAGCTTGTTTGTGTTATTTACCTCAAAGGTACGAAGCAACGGCTTGATAGAATCGTAAAACGTTACCTTCGATATCTTGTTTTTTTTCTTTTCATATCTACTCAGTTTATCCGAAAGGTAACTATCATTCTCCTCTTCAAAGTAGGTAAATAGCTGATCTAATAGGATTTCCTCCATGTTTTCTGTCTCAGCCAGTTTCTTGATATCTAGCAAAAGTTCGCGAGGAACTGGCTGCTGTAGGGTATTAACATCAATAAATATTCTCGCCTCTTGAACAGGTGAAAGCTCCGGGAATATAACCACGGGTATTCGGAGCTTTTCTACAAATCCGCTCTCTACTAATTTCCTGAACCCAAAGACCCGATGCTGACCATCTATGATCAGAAATGAGGAGGGTGAAACCGTGAAGCCTAAAGTTTTGTTTCGGCTTACATACTGCAATCCCGCAGATTCTTGTGCTGACAATATTATACTTGAAGGTATAACTCCTCCATTTCGAACATAATTCGAGATCGACAAAGCTCTGCTTTCATCTAAAGTTCTCTGAAACCCCAACTCTGGATCTTGATCTCGGGGATTGGGGGAACAGCAGTGCGCTATCACATCAATCGGCATCGTTAGCGTATAGAATTTCTGACTCCCCTGCGTTATTAGTACAGCGCTTAAGAATTCAGTTTTATCATTTCCTGTCATATTCCGCTCTATCCTTTTCAAGATGCAGTCATATCATGGATATTACTAACTCGGTGAACCAGAAAAGATTCCCTTCCGTAGTTAATGAACTAAAAAAGAAAATTGTACTGTATCTCCTAATTTGATTTATCAATGCTAACTTATGGCTATAGATCGACGGAAAGGTCGAAATAACCAAACAAATTACTCTTTCCTGCTGACCAACCTATATCCCACTCCCGTCTCAGTCAGGATATGACTAGGTCTCTCAGGGTCAAGCTCAATCTTCTGCCTGATCTGGCGGATATAGACCCGCAGTTGCTGAACGTCGCCAGTCGGGCCCCAGAGTTGTTTCATGATGGTCTGATGGGTCAGCACGCGGCCTGCGTAGCGCACCAACATGCGCAGGATATCCCATTCGCGGGGGGAGAGGCGGAGTTCTTCGCCACTGCGAAATATCTGGCGGCGGACGAGGTCTATGGTCAGATCGCCCGAGGTGAAGAGCGGCACCGTGCCTTCCTGTTGCAGGCCGTGGCGCAGAGCGTTGCGCAGGCGGGCGATGAGTTCGGCCATGCTGAAGGGTTTGGTCACGTAGTCATCCGCCCCGGCTTCGAGGGCCGCGACCTTGCCGCGCTCGTCGTCACGCACTGACAGAATGACCACGGGCAGATTGGGCCGGTCGCGGCGGAGCTGGCGTAGCACCTCTACCCCGTCCATATCCGGCAGGCCCAGATCGAGCAGAACGAGATCGGGCGGTATTTCGGTGGCGCGTTGCAGGGCCTGCTCGCCAGACCCGGCTTCAAGAATGCGCCATGACTGGCTTGCAAGCGTGGTGCGCAGCAAGCGCCTGATGGCGGGTTCATCATCGACAACCAGAAGGGTCGGGTCGCTCATCAGGATGCCTTTTCTGCCAAGGGAAAGCGCAGGGTGAACATCGCCCCCTGCCGGTCAGGTCGGTTTGCCGCCGTGATGTCTCCTCCCATCGCTTCAACGAAACCGCGCGCAATGGCAAGCCCCAGCCCTGTGCCCGCCCGCGCCGTGTCGGCAGCGGCGAAGCGGGTAAATTTGGCAAAAAGTACCGCCGGGTCGCGCGCGCCAAAGCCCGGCCCCTCATCCAGAATGGCGATGACGAGATTTGCGGCCTCTGCCGACAGCCTGACCGTAATAGGCGTGCCGGGCGCGGTATATTTGGCGGCATTATCGAGAATATTGAACAACGCCTGCTCAAGCAGCACGTCATCGAGCGGTACGATCGGCAGATCGGGCGCGACCTCCAGGGCAACAGGATGCGCGTCCAGCAAATTCGCGGCGCGTGAAAGAGCAGAAGCCGCCACCTCGGCGCAATCGACCGGTTCGTGACGCAGCGGCAGGGCGCCAGCCTCCAGCCGTGTCATGTCGAGCAGATTGCCGACAAAGCGGTTCAGCCGCTCGGCCTCGTCGGTCAGTGTTGTGAGCAGATCATGACGCCCCTCCTCCCCCAGAGCCTCGCCGTAGTCGCGCAGGCTGGAAGCCGCGCCCAATATCGAGGCGAGCGGCGTGCGAAGATCATGGGAGATCGAGGTCAGGAGCGCCCCACGCAAGCGGTCGGTTTCGGCGTCGAGGCGCACGCGGTCGAGATCGCGGGCCAGCAGAATGCTCTCTATCGCGGTCGCTGTCTGTTCGCCCAGCGCGTCAAGCAAGCCTTGCTGCTCGGCATCCAGCAAGGCGCCGCCGCGGTCGCGGTCGATCCCGAGCAAGGCCACTGGCCCGCGCCCCGTGCGCAGCGGCATGAAGAGCCAGCGCACGCCGGCAGATTATCGGAACCACGCCCCGCTACCCGGTTGTTTTTCCAGGCCCAGCTTGCTGCAGCAAAACCGTCTTCGCCTATCGGATGGCCGGAATCATAGGAGGTCTGCACCCGAAGCTCCCCGTTTTCGGGCATCAGCAGCACGACGCGACAATTGAGCAGGGTCGCCATCTGGTGGCTGACCGACCAGAGCAGGTCATCCAGCTTGATCATGCCGGTAATGGTGCGGCTGAAATGATAGAGCGATTGCGTGACTTCAGCCCGATGCCGCGCCACCACGGCCTGACTGCGCACACGCGCGCCCAGATTGCTCGCAATCAGGGCCGTGGCGAAAAAGAAGAACAGCGCCACCACATTGTCGGGCGCCGCGATGGTCAGGGTGTAAAGCGGCGGCAGAAAGAAGAAATTGAAGCAGAGCATGCCGAGCAGCGAGGCCCAGAGAGACGGCCAGAGCCCATAGGCCACCGCCACGCCCAGAATGGCTGTCAGGAAGGCGAGCGAGACATTACTCACTTCGAAACCCTGACGCAGCAGCAGCGCCAGACCCAGCGCTGCCAGAACGATGGCTGTGCTGCCCAGATAAGGGCTCAGGCCTGGCCTGATCTTCTCGCGCAGACGCCCCGTTACCGCCTCGCCAGAGCGCGGCACGACATGCACCGGAAAGCCGTCGGAGCGCTGGATAAGCCGCTCGGTCGTGCTGCGTCCCAGAATTTGCCGCAACCGCCCAATCCAGCCCGATCCGGCAGGATGCGCCGCCACGATCTGCGTGACGTTCTGGGCGCGGGCGAAAGAGAGCGCATCGAGCACAACATCATGCCCGGGAATGGTCACGGTCTCGGCCCCGAGCGATTGGGCCAGATGCATCTGCGACGCCATGCGGGTACGGGCATCATCGGTCAGATCGCGGCTGGTCTCGACATGCAGCACGATCCATGGCGCGTGCAGCCTGTCAGCCAGGCGCTTGCCATAGCGCAGCAGGCTGGCATCGCCATCCTGCAGGGTCAGGCATACCATCACGCGCTCGCCCGCCGCCCAGGGGCCAGCAATGGCATTGGCTTTCATATGGTCAACAAGCTGCGCATCGACCTGCTGCGCCGTCTGGCGCAGGGCCAGTTCGCGCAGGGCGGTCAGATTGCCCGGCGAGAAATAATGCAGCATGGCGCGACCCGCCGTGTGCGGGCCGTAGATCTTGCCATCGCGCATGCGCTGCAACAGATCGTTCGGGGTGAGATCGATCAGTTCTACCTCATCGGCCTGTTCGACCACCCGGTCGGGCACGGTCTCACGGACGCGCACGCGGGTGATAGAGGCGATGACGTCGTTCAGGCTTTCGAGATGCTGGATATTGACCGTGGTATAGACGTCTATGCCCGCCGCAAGCAGGTCTTCAACATCCATCCAGCGCTTGGGGTGTCGTGAGCCGGGCGCGTTGCTATGGGCGAGTTCATCGACCAGTACGAGCGCGGGACGGCTTTCGAGCAAGGCGTCGAGGTCCATCTCCTGCAGCATCTGTCCGCGATAGGCGACAGGCCGCGTCGCCTGCGCGGCCAGCCCTTCGACGAGGGCAGCGGTCTCGCTCCTGCCATGGGTCTCGACCACGCCGATACGCACGGCCACGCCTTCGCGCTGCTGCTGATGGGCCGCGGTGAGCATCTCGAATGTCTTGCCGACACCGGGCGCCGCACCCAGAAAAATCTTCAGCCTTCCCCGGCGCGATGAGCCGCCATTCTGGCGAAGCAGCGCGTCAGGGTCCGGGCGGTCGTAATCGCGTGGGGTCATTGGCCCAGTCTATCGAGCGCCTGATTGAGCGCCAGTACATTGACATGCGGCTCCCCCAGAAAACCGAGGATCGGCGCTTCTGTCTGACTCTGCACGAGATGACGCACCCGGTCAGGCGACAACCCCCGTGCCTTCGCGACACGCGCAATCTGGAATAATGCAGCATCGGGCGAGATATCAGGATCGAGCCCGCTGGCAGAGCTGGTCACGAGTTCGACCGGGATACGCCAGCCCTGCGCCATCGCATCGGGGTTTTCGGCACGAAGCTGAGCCGTGCGCGCCGTTACCTGATCGAGCAGCGCCTTCGAGGTCGGCCCGGCATTCGAGGCGAGAGAGGCCGCGGCGTTATAGGGCATGGCGATCGTTTTGGAGGCATCCTTGGGGTCAGGCCCCATCGTGGCAGACGGCCGCCCGTGGAAATAGCGCGGCGCCGTAAAATCCTGCCCGATCAGGCTCGAGCCGATCACCCAGCCTTTGGCGTGGATGAGGCTTCCCGTCGCCTTTTCCGGCAGGAGCAGATTTGCGAGAGCGTCATGCCCAGAGGATAGGCCAGACCGGTCAGGGCCGAGAGCAGGAGGAAGAGAACAAGCGCCGGGCGCAGTTGAGAGAGGACCATGAATATTTCCTCAGACCAGACCGATATGGGTGACGACAAGGTCGATCAGCTTGATACCGATGAACGGTACGATCAGACCGCCCACGCCATAGATGAGCAGATTGCGACGCAGCAAAGCGGCAGCACCGACCGGGCGATAGCGCACGCCACGCAGGGCAAGCGGAATAAGCGCGATGATGATCAGCGCGTTGAAAATGATAGCAGACAGAACCGCACTCTCCGGCGTGGCCAGATGCATGATGTTCAGCCCGGACAACGCCGGATAGAACCCAACGAACATCGCCGGAATGATGGCGAAATACTTGGCCACGTCATTGGCAATGGAGAAGGTGGTGAGCGCGCCGCGTGTCATGAGCAATTGCTTGCCGATACCCACAATCTCGATCAGCTTTGTCGGGTCGCTGTCGAGATCGACCATGTTCCCGGCCTCTCTCGCGGCCACTGTGCCGGTATTCATGGCAACACCGACATCGGCCTGGGCAAGCGCGGGGGCGTCATTCGTGCCGTCGCCGCACATGGCGACCAGCTTGCCTGATTCCTGCTCGCTGCGGATCAGCGCCAGCTTGGCTTCGGGTGTCGCCTGAGCCAGAAAATCATCTACACCGCTTTCGGCAGCGATGGCCGCAGCGGTCAGCGGGTTGTCACCCGTGATCATGACAGTGCGAATACCCATGCGGCGCAATTCGGCAAAACGTTCGCGTATGCCGCCTTTCACCACGTCTTTGAGGTGCACCACGCCCAGAAGTCGCCCATCATCCAGCACGGCAAGCGGCGTGCCGCCCTGACGGGCAATACCATCGGCTATGCTGCGTATCTGCGCAACCGAGGCCGCGTTTTCGCCAATGGCGGCAATCACGCTCTCGACCGCGCCCTTGCGTATCTGTCGCGCTCCGATATCGACACCGCTCATGCGCGTCTGCGCCGTGAACGGCACGAAATGTGCACCAGTGGCGTTGAGTTCGCGCCCACGCAGGCCGAAACGCGTCTTGGCCAGCACGACGATGGAGCGGCCCTCCGGCGTCTCATCCGCCAGTGAGGCAAGCTGGGCGGCATCGCCAAGCTGCTGCTCGGTCACGCCGGTACGGGGATGAAAGCGCAGGCCTGACGATCACCGATCGTGATGGTACCCGTCTTGTCGAGCAGAAGCGTATCGACATCACCCGCCGCCTCGACCGCACGCCCCGACATGGCCAGCACGTTGAAACGTATAAGACGATCCATGCCCGCAATGCCGATGGCCGAGAGCAGGGCGCCGATTGTCGTCGGGATGAGCGTGACGAAGAGTGCCACGAGCACCAGCACCGAAATGCTGCCTCCCGCGTAGTACGCGAAGGAAGGAATGGTCGCGACCGCGATGATGAAGATGAGCGTCATGCCTGCAAGCAGGATGGTCAGCGCTATTTCGTTAGGCGTTTTCTGACGTTGCGCCCCTTCGACCAGCGAGATCATGCGATCGAGAAAGGTCGAGCCTTGCGCCGCCGTGATCCGTACAATGACCCAATCCGACAGCACGCGCGTACCGCCTGTCACCGCAGAACGGTCGCCGCCGCTCTCGCGTATGACCGGGGCGGATTCGCCCGTAATGGCGGATTCATCGACAGAAGCGATGCCCTCGATCACCTCGCCATCGCTCGGGATGAAATCCCCCGGCTCGACCAGCACGACGTCGCCCACGACCAGCTCAGGCGCTGCGACTTCCTCATAAAGTCCGGCAGGCGAATACACCCCGGTATCGGTAGGGATCAGTCGCTTGCCACGCGTTTCGGTGCGGGTGCGGCGCAGGGAATCCGCCTGGGCCTTGCCACGCCCTTCGGCAATAGCTTCGGCGAAATTGGCAAAAAGCAGCGTGAACCACAGCCACAGCGTGATCTGGAGCGCGAAGCCTATATGGGGCGCCCCCTTAATGACATCACGAAACAGCAGAATGGTGGTCAGCACGGTCACCACCTCGACCACGAACATGACCGGGTTGCGTATCATGACGCGCGGGTCGAGCTTGCGCAGACTCTCTGCCATGGCGGGCAGGATCAGCGCAGCGCTCAGCACGCCCGAGCGGGCGCGTGGCTCTTTGCGCGCCCCGTCAGACCGGGGCGCGGGAGAAGGAAAGGAGATCATGAGACAGGCGCCTCTTAATAGGTGGTGCCGTGAAGCATTGCGAGATGCTCGACAATCGGACCGAGAGCGAGAGCGGGAAGAAAAGTCAGGCCACCGACAATCACGATCACGCCGGCCACAAGAGCGATGAACAGCCCGTTATCCGTCGGGAAGGTGCCCGACGTGGGGGCTGCGACCTTCTTGGCCGCCATAGACCCTGCAATAGCGAGTGCCGGAATAATCACAAAGAACCGTCCGATCATCATGCCTATGCCCAGAGTGACGTTCCAGAAGCTGTTGGCGGTCAGCCCGGCAAAGGCGCTGCCATTATTCGCGGCGGCAGAGGTATAGGCATAAAGTGCCTCGGTGAATCCATGCGGGCCACTAGCCGACAAGGCGGAAGTTCCAGCCGGAATGACAACGGCGAGTGCCGTGAAGCCAAGCATGACAAGTGGCAGACAAAGCACGGCCAGCATAGTCATCTTGATCTCGCGCGCCTCGATCTTCTTGCCCAGATATTCCGGTGTGCGCCCGACCATGAGACCAGCCATGAAAACCGCAATCAGGGCAAAGAGCAAAAAGCCGTAAAGCCCGGACCAACCCCGCCAAAAATCACCTCACCAAGCATCATGTTGATAAGCGGCACCATGCCACCGAGGGGCAGAAAGCTCTCATGCATCGCATTGACCGCACCACATGAGGCATCCGTGGTGACGGTAGCAAACAGCGCCGATGCGATCACGCCAAAGCGTGTCTCCTTGCCTTCCATATTACCGAGCGTGCCATCGAGACCCAGCGAGGCGAAAAGCGGGTTGGCATGGGCTTCGGACCAGTAGAGCACCCCCGCCCCGATCAGGAACAACGCCGCCATGGCCGAGAAAATGGCCCAGCCCTGTTTCTCCTGCCCGATCATGCGCCCAAACATGTTCGTCAGCCCCGCACCAAGGGCAAAAATGCAGAGCATCTGCACGAAATTCGTCAGGGCATTGGGGTTTTCGAATGGATGGGCCGAGTTGGTGTTGAAAAACCCGCCGCCATTCGTCCCCAACATCTTGATAGCCTCCTGAGAGGCAACAGGACCGAGGGCGATCGTTTGGTGCTGCCCTTCCAGTGTGAATGCCGAAACGCTGCTCCACAGGGTCTGAGGCACGCCCTCAAGCACGAAAAACAGGGTCAGCAGCACACAGGCGGGCAGCAGCACATAAAGCGTAACGCGCACCAGATCGACCCAGAAATTGCCAATGGTCGTGGCGCTGCGACGGACGAAGCCACGCATGATGGCCGCAGCGATGGCGATACCCGCAGCGGCGGAGACGAAATTCTGCACAGTCAGGGCCAGCATTTGGCTGAGCGGACTGAGCGTAGTCTCACCACTATAGCTCTGCCAGTTGGTGTTGGTCAGAAAGCTGATGGCCGTATTATAGGCGAGATCCGGCGCCACCGCCTCCAGCCCGCTGGGGTTGAACGGCAGCACACCCTGCAAACGCAGAAGCGCATAGACGGCGATGAAGCAGAACACCTTGAACAGGATCACGGCCAGAGCATAATGCGACCAGGATTGCTCGCGCGTCGGATCGACGCCTGCGAGACGATAGATCCCGCACTCGAGCGGGCCGAAAAGCCGCCCTAGCAAGTGCCGCTCGCCTTCAAGCACGCGTTTGAGAAAGCCTCCGAGCGGTCGTGCCAGCGCGACCACGCAAAGAAAGAACACCGCAATGGTGATCCATCCTGAAAGGGTCATGATCAGAACCTCTCGGGACGAAGAAGCACGGCGGTGACATAGGCCAGCAGGCCAAGCGTCACGATGCCGCCGAGAACAAGATCGGGCGTCATTTCAGATCCTCTGGCAGATCGAAATGAAGCCGAGACAGAGCACGAAGCCAAAAAGGCCGAGTGCGCCGTAAAGAGCATCAAGCATGAAAAAAGGCTCCCTGAAGAGAGCCTGATTATCGATCCACGCGCCATAGGAATGACAGAAGGCGCGACCGGAAGCTTTATAGGAAAGTCATAGGAATTTTGACTAATTCAGTAATATTTTAGAGCCATGAGCGACATAAATCAGCATAAAGCTTACCGTCGAATCTGATATGATCGGTCTATTGCGGCATCTCCATTATTAGTTTCTGCAGCAGAAATGCCCGAACCTTGCTATCGGTTAAATATCCTAATTTCGGCGCAGCGGTACTAGATGGGTGGTTGATCCGGTAGCAATCATATTTGCCGTACAAGCGAAATTTCTCAAGCTGCACTTTCGCTATATGATCATTCATAAAATTGACCCAGTCCGAGCAGACCTTATTTTCTCCAGACGTTTGGAAAAAATTTTCTTCTTATATTTATGGACGACGTTCCATTGCAAAAAATTATTACATTTGGAGATAGTATATCTATCGCAATCTTCAGCAGAGCTTCCGAAAGATTAATCACGTCCCTGTACGCGGGCGTACGTCGAACCGAGGGCATGGTGTTCCCGAATGAGAAGCAATGAAGATTCGCCCACGCGATATTATCGCGACCGAACGCTGCTCCTAGCTCTCTAAGAAAGTTGAAAAACGTTGATCCTCGATCTCTTTTCTCCTTGATGTGCTTGTCGAGATGAGCGCTTTGCTTGCTAATAGCACGTGACACGTAATCAGACAGATCAACGTAAGGAGCGTTCTCTGTTACGATATTCCACGCTTTCGTTTCACGACCCACCACCATTATTCTCGATCCCAAAGTCCAGGCAGAAGGACAGGACGTAACGAACAAGCCTGAAAGGCGTGCATATAGATCTCTTCTTCTAAAAAGATGATCGTCATACTTATTTAGCTCTTTTATATATCTATCTTTTAATTCTTTATTCATATTTATCATCAAACCACTCCTATCTCCGACAAAATTACATATTTTTTACATACCTTTCTTTGATAAAATATCAAATAAGGCCATAACACAATTATAAGGAGGTCTCTCTATAATGGACGCGTCGGCTGACACCATGCGATTGGATTGACGCAAGGCTTCTATCTGGAAGTTGGAATTAAGCTGACACGAACCGAGCGCGCGCTTACCCACGGCTCAACCGGCGGTCGGGATAAACTGCCCCGAAGCCGCAGCGGCAATCTGGCCACTATTCATATCAATTGGTACGAAGATCACCGTCGCCTTACCTGAACGACTGGCGGTTACGACCATATCAGCCTGATTCACGTTCTGCATCAGCGTCAGAATAGCGTCTTCGCTGACATCGGGAATGCTCTTTCGGAACAGCTCCGCCGCCTCGGCAAACCCGGCAGCAATGGCCTTGCGCTCATTCGCGATGCCCTCACCTTGCAGTTTCTTGCTTTCCGCCTCGGCTCTGGCAATGCCGACACGTCTTACCATCTCGGCCTCGGCTTCAGCCTGAGCCGCATCCTTGCGGGCGATCGCTGCCAGCTTGTTGTTCATGGCCTCCTGAATTTCGCGCGGCGGCATAGGCTGTTCGATGGTCACGCCATGAATATCAAGGCCGGATTCGAGCGCATCGGCTACCTGATCATCGATCACGCGCCGGGCAATTTCGTTTCGCTGTGAATACAGCTCGGCCAGCGACATGGTCGAGGCGATCTGCCGAATCTCGTTTTCGACGCGAAAGACGAGACGCTTGACGGGTTGCGAAACCTTGTAAGCATAATTGAATACTGCCTCATTATCGTCGCGCACACTGTAAAGAAGCACCCAGCGTATCTCGATAAACACATCGTCCCGCGTCTTGACTTCAGACGAAGTCTCGACCTGCATCTGTTGCAAGGATACCTTGTAGGAGACGCGATTGAGGATCGGAATGCGGAAATGCAGACCACTTTCCAGCAATTTGCGCTGTGGCTTGCCCAGAAACTCTGTGACATAGACCATCCGACCCGGAACAATCATCACCCCGCCAAACAGGAAGAAAACTGCCAGGAAGGAGATGATAGCGCCGACTATAGCAACGATTACAGGCACAGGAATTGTCAGGGCCTCCTTTTTCTTTTCGGTTTCGAGAAGAAATCTATCAGACGCAATCCACTAATCGACAGTAAAAATACCTCCAATGCCCGGATTGTGAAAATATCCTCGTCATGACCCCACCAAGAAAGATGCCAGGAGGAAGCGTGCAGGAAAAACCGGTTGTCAGAAGCTCTGGCAGGATTGTCTCCGAAATGCGATATCATGCACGGGTACAGCACGATACGATTTTTTGCCCTTCGTATCTCAGGGAGGCAAAGCCATCATGACGCAAGCCACTTCCCTGCGTCGTGGATGGACCACCGGCAGCTGTGCGACAGCGGCTGCGAAAGCGGCCTGGTCACTTCTCATGACTGGCGACTGCCCTGATCCTGTCACCATCACCCTTCCCGGAGGCAAAGAGGCAGCCTTTTCGCTTGATGGCTCAGGTCGCGAGGGGCCGAGTACCTGGGCACGCGTTGTCAAGGATGCAGGAGATGACCCGGACGTCACTCATGGTGCGCTTATCACCGCTCATGTCGAGATTGCCCCTGCAGGAAGCGGCATCCTGTTTCGGGCCGGGGCCGGCGTAGGGACCGTTACCCAGCCAGGCCTGCCTCTCCCACCCGGCGAACCCTCCATCAACCCTGTACCGCGCGCCATGATCCGCACGGCGCTGGAACAGGTAACGCCGGGTGCACCGGATGCCATTGTTACTGTATCGATCGCAAATGGCGAAAAACTGGCAGAGCACACGCTTAATGCCAGGCTCGGTATTGTGGGAGCTTATCGGTGCTGGGTACGACCGGAATCGTCATCCCTTATTCATGCTCGGCGTGGATCCATTCGATTCACAGGGGTGTTGATGTAGCACGTGCCCTCAACCTGCCTCATATCGCAGGCAGCACCGGAACAACGTCGGAGAACGCCATTCGGACGCTTTACGGTCTGAACGATGCCGCTCTGATCGAAATGGGGGATTTTGCAGGCGGCTTTCTCAAATATCTGCATCGCCATCCTGTCCCTCGCCTGACTATTGCCGGAGGACTGGCAAAAATGACCAAACTCGCCCAGGGGCACCTTGATCTGCATTCGAGCCGCACTCTGGCCGACCCGAAAGCTCTTGCATTTCTGGCAGAACCCCTGGGACTGACAGGAACACAGCGTGAAAAACTGGACCGGGCAAACAGTATTGCCCAGGGCTATGCAGCCCTCGGTGATGAGAGGCTAGGTACACTCATCGCAGAGAAAGCTGCAAATACAGTACGGCGAACTCTTGATACGCATTCCTGCAAGATCGACGTTGCAATATTTGATCGTCAGGGCCAGCTTATGGGAAAAAGCGGCATTTTCTGACGCTTTATATCTAGTACGAAATTTTCCTGACCTCCTAATCCCGTCACATATCAAGAGCATCAGCAATGCTATGAGTG
>NZ_BAJV01000025.1 GCF_000613885.1 Asaia prunellae JCM 25354
TATAAATATAATAGATCATTAATAATATCTTATACTATTAAAATATCAGTATGGATTCGGGTGCATTTCATTTTGGCAAATATGGAATGTAGAAAGGGTTTGTCATCAAAAACGTCAATTTCGTCATTGAATTATCTTCGGCAGTGGGGTGGTATGCGGAAACTGTATGCGAATGCTCTTTTGTTAACGTGTTCATAACGATCCTGATGACTGCCTAGGCTGTCGCTGTCTTTTTGGTTCCAGTTTGAAGTCTGTCCTTTCCTGCATGATGATTCCCGGCTCATTACTGTCGAAGAATTCGACCCCAGAACGATATAAATCGTTTCAGGTCATCAGGATATCATGCACGGTCAGTGACAACGGGCTCTGGCAGGATATGGTCAGGTCATGAGCCTGGAGGCTGGGCGTCATATTGGCTCGACCACACCAAGGAATTTCAAAACCTTCTGGATTTGCAGCAGGAAGCAGCTTGTAACCCGCTATGTGGATACGCTCTATCGTCATTCATGTATCAAAGCCGGAAGATGTCACGACCCTTGTGATCATGATGTTCATTATGCGCCCATAAGTCGGGCGCGCATAAGTGAAATGCTCGAGTGGTGGCGCCTCACGCCAGTACGCAAATCAAGACAAAAAACGGAAGCTTCGTCGCCGTTTCAACCAAGACAGGGAAATAATGATGCGATCAGCCCGTTTTAAAATCTCTGCGTTTCTATCAGTACTGGGTTTGCTTGGATCGACAGCCCTGGCAGCTGAGCCGCCCGTCTTTGCTCCTGTGAATCCTGCCCGTATGTCTGAAGTCATTCGTACACTGGCCTCAGACCCCTTCGAGGGCCGTTCGCCCGGGACGATCGGTGCCGTACGAACCGTGAATTATCTTGTAGCGCAGTTTCAGGCGATTGGCTTGCAGCCCGCCGGCGAGAAGGGGGGCTGGACGCAGGAAGTTCCCATGTTGCACACCCGGATTGCGCCTGATTCTCGTGTACAGTTTCAGCAGCGGGGATCTGAAGGGCTCGAGTTTACGCAGTCCCGGGAAATCTATCTGACCACCAGTCATCCGGCTTCACAGATCAGGATCACCGAAGCGCCTCTGGTTTTTGTGGGTTACGGTGTTGATGCTCCGGCACGTGACTGGGATGATTTCAAGAACGTGGATCTGAAGGGCAAGATCGCGGTTATCCTGATCAACGATCCTGATTTCAGGGCAAAGTCGGGTGAGGCGGTTGCCGGTCGTTTTGGTGGCAGGACCATGACCTATTTTGGTCGCTGGACCTATAAATTCGAAGAGGCCGCGCGTCGTGGAGCCGTTGGAGCGCTGATTGTTCATGATACTGAAGCGGCGAGCTATCCATGGAGCACGGTGATTGCATCTGGAGGTGAGAATTTTGCCCTTGATCGACCAGAGACGCCTGACTCCCTGCTGCTTCACGGCTGGCTCGAAAACAAAGCAGCGCATGAGCTTTTTGCACGGGCAGGGCTCGATCTGGATGCGTTGAGCGAAGCCGCACGCCGCCCTGATTTCAAGCCGGTTGCTCTCGGAGGTATGGCTCTGACAACGGAGCTTGATGTCAGCACACAGCACCTGCAGAGTCGTAACGTTCTGGCCAAGATTCCCGGTACCACGCACCCGGATGAAACGATTATCTATGGTGCGCACTGGGATGCTTTCGGCAAGAGCAAGGGACCTCATGGTGGTGACATGATCCGCCACGGCGCTATTGATGATGCCTCTGGCATAGCGGCCATTCTCGAAATTGCACGAGCCTTCAAATCCGGTCCTGCACCGGAGCGCACAATTGTCTTCGGGGCATGGACGGCAGAAGAGCGGGGATTGCTGGGCTCTACATGGTATGTTGAGCATCCTCTGATTTCACTCGACAAAGCCGTTGCAAATTTCACGATCGACGTGCTGCAGATGGGTGGGTTGTCGCATAATGCCTTTCTTGTTGGTGCAGGACAGAACAGTCTGCAGGATGACTTTGCGACGATCGCGGCTTCCCAGGGACGAGTGACCCAGAATGAGGCCCTGCCCGAGCGGGGGGCTTTCTATCGGGCGGATCATCTGCCGTTTGCCCGTGCCGGTGTACCGGTTCTGCCGATCATGGATCTCGCCGGATACCCGGATCTGGTAAATGGTGGTGTTTCTGCCGGTCGCAAATGGCTTGATGGTTATATGGCCTGCTATCATCAGCTGTGATGCCTGGAGTGCCAGCTGGGATCTGCGTGGCGCGGCGGAAGATGCTGCAGCACTTTATGAAGTAGGGCGCAGCCTTGCCTTTTCACGTATGTGGCCGAGCTGGAAGCAGGGATCGGAATTCAAGGCAATCCGCGATCGTACCGAGGCGCAGCGGCCGGCTCTCTGACCGCAGGCGGCTCTCCCTGCCGAAGGCAGGGGAAGGCGGGGTGATGGCCGGGGCTGACAGACGTAGACATCATTCCGTTCGCTATTCTTTTCTTGACAACGGCCCTCTCTCCGTGACTTCCAGCCGGACATGATCCGGCTAACCGAACTCAGGCTCCCCCTCGACCATCCGCATGATGCCCTGCGCGAAGCGATTCTTTCGCGCCTGGGAATCGAGAGCGCTGCGCTCCACGATTTCTCGGTAGCGCGTCGCGGCTATGATGCCCGCAAGCGCGGGCAGATCATGCTTGTCTACAGTGTCGACTGCACGATTGAAGACGAGCAGGCAGTACTGGCAGCGCATGATAACGTGCCATCGATCAAGCCGACGCCCGATACGTCCTACGTCCTTCCTGCCGTTACAGCCGGATCCTCGAAATCATCCCGCCCTGTGGTGATCGGCGCAGGTCCTTGCGGTGTGATGGCGGCACTCATTCTGGCTCAGGCCGGTCTGCGTCCGATTGTGATCGAGCGTGGCAAGGTTGTGCGCGAGCGTACGGTAGACACTTTTGCCCTGTGGCGTCGTGCCGAGCTGACTCCGGAGAGCAATGTGCAGTTCGGCGAGGGCGGTGCCGGAACATTTTCTGACGGCAAGCTCTATAGCGGTGTCAGCGATCCGCGCCATCTGGGGCGCAAGGTCATGGAGGAATTCGTCAAGGCAGGTGCGCCTAAGGAAATTCTTTATGTTTCCAAACCCCATATCGGGACGTTCCGCCTCGTCTCTATGGTCGAGCACATCCGGGCCCAAATCGAGAGCCTCGGGGGGAGTTACCGTTTTGGTGTGCGGGTTGACGGGCTCGTTACCGAAGATACGCCAGGCCGTCTCAAAGGGCTTGTTCTGTCGGATGGTACGGTTCTTGAAACCGAACACGCCATTCTGGCAGTGGGACACAGCGCGCGCGACACGTTTGAAATGCTGCGCGATGCAGGAGTGCCGATGCAACCCAAGCCATTTTCCATCGGTGTGCGGATAGAGCATCCGCAATCGCTGATAGACTGCGCGCGTTTTGGCGATCAGGGCGGTCACCCGCTTCTGGGAGCTGCCGATTACAAGCTCGTGCATCACGCCAGGAATGGCCGGGCTGTCTATTCTTTCTGCATGTGCCCCGGTGGCACCGTGGTCGCGGCGACGTCGGAACCCAATCAGGTCGTGACCAACGGCATGAGCCAGTATTCCCGCGCCGAGCGCAATGCTAATGCAGGAATTGTGGTCGATGTGTCCCCCGAGCGTGATTATCCGGATGATGTGCTGGGTGGCGTGGCATTCCAGCGTCACTGGGAGCGGGCAGCGTTCGTGGCTGGCGGAGGCGATTACAGGGCCCCTGCACAGAAAGTCGAGGATTTTCTTGCCGGACGACCCTCGACGAGTCTTGGGGATGTTGTGCCGTCCTACAAGCCGGGTGTGACACCGACTGACCTTTCGCTCTGCCTGCCCGATTTTGCTGTCGAGGCCATTCGGGAGGCTCTGCCTGCGTTTGAACGAAAGCTGAAGGGCTTTTCAATGGGTGATGCGGTTCTGACAGGGGTAGAAACGCGTACATCTTCGCCCATCCGGATGCCGCGTGGTGCGGACGGGCAAAGCCCGGGTCTGACCGGGCTGTTCCCTGCAGGGGAGGGCGCGGGCTATGCGGGCGGTATTCTCTCTGCGGGCATCGACGGCATACGTGCAGCAGAATGGGTGATCGAAGCAGTAAAGGTCATCGCCGAACGAGCCTCTTGATAGAGGTGGCGTTCCTCTTGCTCGCATGACGGGCAAAGTTGCCTTTGTCATCAATAATAAAGGCGCCAAACTCGTACACGAGGGGGTCGTTGCAAGCTCGTCAACCTTTCATTGGAAACGAGCCCCATGACTTTGATCGATCCGCGTTCACGCTATCCCCGACCGCCTTTCAAGACGCAGCCGCAGGAATTTCCGGGTGTGTCTGCCAAGATGACACCTGAGCCCGATTATGGCGAAGACAGCTACAAGGGCAATGGGCGCCTTGCAGGGCTCGTTGCCCTGATCACCGGTGGAGATTCAGGTATTGGCCGCGCCGTAGCAGTTGCCTTTGCGAAAGAGGGGGCGGATATCGCTCTCTCCTATCTCGAGGCAGAGGAAACTGACGCCAAGGCCATCGCCTCGACCATCGAGAAAATCGGGCGCAAATGCCTGCTCCTGCCGGGTGACATCCGCGAAAAGGCGCAATGTGAACATCTCGTTTCCTATACGCTCGACCAGCTCGGAGGTCTGGATATTCTCGTCAACAATGCTGCGTTCCAGCATCCGAGAGAGGATTTTCTGGAGATTTCAGACGAGGAATGGCGTCGTCATTTCGACACGAATATTCATGCGATGTTCTATTTGACAAAGGCGGCTTTGCCCCATCTCAAGCCCGGTGCGTCGATCATCAACACGTCGTCTGTCAATACGCGCACGCCAATGCCTATTCTGATTCCGTATTCCATGACCAAGGCAGCGATTGCCAATTTCACGGTCGGACTTGCCGGAAGCCTGGTTGAAAAAGGTGTCCGGGTGAATGCCGTCCTTCCTGGCCCTATATGGACACCGTTCATCGCTACGGGAATGCCGCCAGAACAGCATGAATCCTTTGGTTCTCAGGCTCCCATGGGTCGTCCGGGCCAGCCCGCCGAGCTGGCTGGAGCCTATGTCTATCTGGCAGACCCCAATAATACCTATACCAATGGAGCCCTGCTTCCGGTTCACGGGGCCATGCCGCAGCTCTGAGCGGCATTTTACCATTGTACCAGCGGGGTTCTGTGATGAAGCATGGCAGAACCCCGGATATCAGGGACATGAAAATCGATGTCCGTGTGACTTCAGCGTGTCCACGGGGGAGCAATTATAAGCCATTTTGGTCCGCGTCAGGCATTCAGCCCATCATCGCGTGGGCATTGCCGAGCACCCAGAGCGTTCCACCCACCATGAGGGCGACGATCAGCAGGGAAAACAGGATCAGCTGCAGGTCATCACGATGAGAGCTCGACAGGTCGATATGCAGAAAAAAGCGGAAATGTACGACAACCTGACAGAGTGCGGCGATGGCGATGATCCAGATCAGGGCAGCTCTGGGAAACAGGCCCAGCATTACCCCGGCAAAGGGCAGGGCTGAAAGCAGCACGGCCAGAACGAGGCCTATACTGTAGCCGCGTAACTCCTGTCGGCGCTCCATCTCATGATCTGCATTCATGACAGCACCCCCAGAAGATAGACGATCGAGAAAATCCCGATCCATATGATGTCGAGAAAATGCCAGAACAGGGCAAGACGCATGAAGCGTGTCTGCACGAGCGGGTCGAGGCCAAATTTTGCAGCCTGTACGAACATGATGAGCATCCAGATACAGCCGCTCGTGACATGAAGACCGTGCGTGGCGATGAGCGCCCAGCTGGCAGAAAGCCAGCCCGAACGCGACGGCACACCACCCTTTGAGGCCATGGTCATGAAATCATGCAGCTCAAGCGAGAGAAAAACCAGACCAAGGAATAGCGTGATAGCGAACCAGAGCAGTGTTTTTGCTAGGGAGCGATCATAGCGCATGGCCAGAGTGGCCAGACCGCAGGTAAAGCTGCTGGCGAGCAGGGCAACAGTTTCCCAGGCAGCGGAAGAGAGATCAAACAGCTCATGCGGTCCCGGGCCACCAGCCAGGGAATGTCCCATCGTGGCATAGGTCACGAACAGCATGGAAAATATGATGAGATCACTCATCAGGAAGATCCAGAAACCGAACAGAGCCTCTTCAGCCTGTGTACGTGCCTCCTCCCTGTGTGATGCCGGGGCAGAATTGCTCAGACGTATGCCGATATGACTCGGCCCTTTGCCTTGCACGCTTTGCGCCATCAGACTGGCTCCCTGACCAGACCGTTATTGGCGGTCGTGAACATCGCTTCGTTTTCGATAAAACCTGTCTCACGCAGGGTGAGCAGCCAGCGTTCTTCTGTCTTCCGCACTTCAGCTGCAGGAATGATATGCGAGGTTGTGCGGTTGAAGCTGCGAAGAATGATCGCACCGAAGAAGACGACAGCGCCCAGAAGCACGGCCCACCAGATATGCCATGTCAGCGCAAAGCCGAACACGCCACTGGCGACGCAGCAGACAAAGCCGACAGGCGTATTCGAGGGAAGTTCGATATCGAAATAATGTTCCGGAGCGCGCCAGGCATCACGATGTTTCTTGGACTCGTGAAAAGCATCAACACAGTCGATCTGAGGGATCAGGGCAAAGTTGTATTCTGACGGTGGTGCTGCCACAGACCATTCCAGCGTACGCCCATTCCATGGATCTCCTGCACTAACGGAAAGAGCCTCGCGCTGGCGGATGCTGACCCAGAGCTGAATGATCATGCAGGCAAAAGCGGCCAGCACCAGCAGGGCGCCACAGAGTGCGACCCAGAGATAGGGTTTGTAGACGGCCTCGAAGAATTCCTGCTCCGCCGGGGCATGCCAAGCGCACCCACGATATAGAGCGGCATGAAGGCGAGAATGAAGCCGCCCACCCAGCATCCGAAGACAACCCGCCCCCAGCCCTCATGCAGGCGAAAACCAAAAGCCTTGGGAAACCAGTAGTGATAGGCGCTCAACATGCCAAAAAGCAGACCGGGTATGAGCATGTTATGAAAATGGGCGACCAGAAACAGCGTGTTATGAACCTGATAGTCGAAGCCCGGATTGGCCAGCATGACGCCTGTTGCGCCGCCCACGACAAACAGCATCATGAAGGCGCAGGCATAGAGCATGGGTACGCTGATCCTGATGCGTCCCCGCACCATGGTCAGCAGCCAGTCATAGATCTTGACCCCTGTCGGAATGGCAATGAGCATCGTGGCAATGCCGAATACGGCATTGACATTGCCGTCCTGACCCATGGTGAAGAAATGATGGAGCCAGACGGTGAAGGACAGGACAGCAATCGAGACAGTGGCCCAGACCAGCGACGTATAGCCATAAAGCCGTTTGTTTGAGAATGTGGCTATTGTCTCGGAATACACACCAAAAGCGGGCAGGATCAGAATGTAGACTTCGGGATGGCCGAAGAGCCAGAACATGTTGATATAATTCATCATGTTCCCACCAAGATCATTGGTGAAGAAATGCATATCCAGATAACGATCCATCGCCAGCATCAGCGTGGCCACGGTCAGAGGCGGCATGGCAAAAATCATCAGGATGGAGATGCAAAGCGCCGTCCAGGCAAAGAGCGGCATTCTGAAGAGTGTCATGCCCGGTGCGCGCTTCTTGTAGACGGTTACTGCGAAATTGATCCCTGTCATGGTATTGCCGACCGAACTCAGCGTCAGCGCCCAGATCCAGTAGTCCACTCCCACCCCCGGACTGAAGGAGAGCTCGGTATAGGGCGGGTAGCCTGTCCACCCACCGGTCGAGAATTTGCCTATGCAGAGCGAGATCATCAGCAGAACGGCCCCTGCAGTTGTCAGACCGAGGCTGATCGAATTCATGACCGGGAAGGAGACATCCCGTGCGCCGATCTGAAGGGGCAATACGAAGTTGTAGATGCCGATCAGAAAGGGCATGGCCATGAAGAAAATCATGATTGTGCCATGGGTGGTGAAAAGCTGCGCGAAATGCTCCGGAGGGATGAAGCCTGGGTTGTTATAGGCTACGGCCTGTTGCGAGCGCATGACGGCAGCTTCAGCAACGGCTCGCGCCATCATGACGAACGAGACCACGACATACATGATGCCGATTTTCTTGTGGTCGACACTGGTCAGCCACCCGGACCAGAGTGTTCCCCAGCCCTTGAGCCAGGTGACGAAAACCAGCACTGCGAGCGCGCCGAGTACGACAACTGAAGCGGCAAGTGTGGCGATCGTACTGTAGAAAGGCAGGGCGTCATAGCCGAGCGAGCCGAGCAGAAAGTGACGCAAGAACTGATCTCCGGTCTGAGGGTATTACTGAAGTGACGGGATAACCAGCCCGCGTCAGCCGGAACCCGGCGAAGCTGTGGCGTCGTAACGCATGACGATGCCGTGAAAGAAATGCTCGGGCACTGAAGAGAAGACCGGCATTGAGGCCGCTGGGTCATTGGTGAGAGCCCGGGCTGTCCTGCGACCGTTTTCCTGTTTGCGCAGGAGGCGATAAGTCGTTTGGTCGAGATGCAAGGTACTGTTGGTTGCTTCTGTCAGCCAATGCGCGAAATGATCGGCAGATACTATGTCGACAGGGAATTTCTGGTCCTGGAAGCCCATGCCGTTGAATTGTGTGTTTTCACCCATGAGCCGCCCGATACGGTCAGCTTCAAGATGCAGGTGCGTTACCATACCTGCCATGGCGTAGATCTGACTCCCCAGGGAAGGAATCAGAAAGGACTGCATGGTGGCGTCAGATGTCAGGTGAAATTCGACTTCGCGCCCCTGGGGAAGAACGAGATGATCCAGGCTCGCGATATGCGCGTCCGGATAAACAAAGAGCCATTTCCAGTTCAGCGCAACGACTTCGACCCGCAAGGGGGAGCCTCGCCGATGGCTCGTTCGGGGCTGTAGCGTCGTTCCGGTCCCCAGACCAGAAGGGAAAAGGCAATGACGACAATTGCCGGGAACCCCCACACCAGGAATTCGAGAGGGAGAGCAAAATCCCAGTCAGGAGGAAGCGCGCCTTTCTGTTCGATGCCCTGTAATGCCAGAGGCAGAGCGGTACGCCGATAAGAACAGGAAGAATGACCAGCAGCAGACCACCCGAAAGCAGCATGAACCAGTGTTTCTGGAGCGAAGCAATCGGACCGGCCGGATCAAGGAACGAAATGTGATCCGCCTGACATCCACTCAGCATCAGGGCCGTCACGCTCAGGGCTGGCAAAAGACGGGCGGTGCGGTGCAGGGTTGAAGCGATCAATCGGAGTCTCGGCACGTTCAACCTGTTCCACTTGCAAGGGTCAGGTGGAAGAACTCGAAACTGTGATCAGCGTTGCCTTGGCCATCCCTTAAAATGTCTTTTTGTGTCTGATTTGCTGTTATCTGGAATTTTCATTCCTGTCTGAGCCCTGATTTGCAGAAGCGTATTTCAGGCGTAAGATGCCTTTCAGGCAACTCATTCAGGGCTTTGACGTCAGAACAGCAAGCCTGGTCGAACAAGAAGGAGGCGAAGGTCATGTTTCCACGTTCTTTTGCGGCTTTTGCCGCGTTTCTCCCTCTTTGTATCGTCAGCCTGCCTGCTGTGGCCGCGCCGAATCAGCCTGACACATTGACAGGGCAGAGTCCTGCGCAGACCGGTCCGGTTTCAGCCACTCCCAGCTCCATAAGCTTCAGTCTCAAGGAAGTTGGTGGTGGGCTTGGTTATGAGTGGGGCAAAGGTACGCTGCATTATAACGGCAAGGATTACGCCTTCGAAATTGGCGGGGGCGGCATCGCCTCGCTTGGATATATTGCCGTCAAGGGGACAGGCACGGTCAAGGATCTGGCAAGGCTCGACCAGTTCGATGGGACTTACTGGACGGTCAAGGCAGATGCTGCAGTTGGCTCCGGGGTCGGAGCCGCAGTGCTTGAAAACCAGTATGGCGTCAAGCTTGACCTCAAGATGAATATTTCGGGCGCGCATGTCGGCGCTTCTGTCATGCGTCTGCGTTTCAGGCTTTTGCCTGAGAAAACAGACAAGCTTGCGGCGCAATAGGCCATCCTGTGCGTGAGACGCAAGGATAAGGGGCCTTAATTCATGGAAATGACTGGCTGGCGCCTGACGGGTGCCTTGCTGAGCTTTGTGGTTCAGCTGATTTTTATCGGACGGGCCCTTTTGCGTCCGCACCGCCAGCCAGCGTCTCGCGTGGCCTGGGTAGCCATCATCGGGGCCTTGCCCGTGCTCGGAACACTCGCCTATCTCATGCTGGGCGAGACCAATATGGGGCGCCGTCTGGTAGCGCGTATTACCGAAGCCCGCAAAACCCTGCATATCCCGGGCAAGAGCAGCGAGGATCTGATTGACGCAGAGGGCAAGTATCATCTGCCGCCGCGTCTAGCTCCCCTGTTTCGTGTCGGTCAGTCGGCCAGCGGTTATCCGCCGGAAGCGGGAAACCGGGCGCGACTGCTCCCGGATTCCAATGCTGCAATTGATTCCATGGTGCGTGATATCGACGCAGCGTGTGACCATGTGCACCTGTGCTTCTATATCTGGCTGACCGATAATAATGGTACCAAGATCATCGATGCTGTCTGTCGTGCAGCCTCTCGCGGTGTGACCTGTCGTGTAATGGCTGATGATTTGGGCTCGCGCCGCCTGATCGCCCATCCGTCATGGAAGAAAATGCAGAAGGCTGGCGCGCATCTTGTTCGCGCCATGCCTATGGGTAATATCCTGACCTGGCCGTTGCATGGGCGCATGGACATGCGCAATCATCGCAAGATCGTGGTGATCGATAACCGGGTCACTTATTGCGGCAGCCAGAATTGTGCCGATCCTGAGTTTCGGGTGAAAGCGCGTTTCGCGCCCTGGGTCGATCTCATGACGCGCTTTGAAGGGCCGGTTGTGCTCCAGAACCAGCATCTGTTTGCGACGGACTGGATGGCACATACGGATGAGGATCTTGGCCCGCTTCTCGCTTCGGCACCCGTGAATGAGGATGGCGAGGGTTTTGTGGCCCAGGTGATCGGCACAAGTGCCGCATTGCGTTATGCTGCCATGCCCGAGGTCTTTACATCGCTCATGAATGCTTCTGCCCAGGAGCTGACAGTAACCACGCCTTATTATGTTCCTGACGAACCGATACAGGCAGCGTTATGCGCGGCGGCACGACGGGGTGTGCGCGTGACCCTGACCGTGCCGACACGCAATGATTCCTGGATTGTGGGGGGAGCCAGCCGCAGCTATTATGAGGAGCTGCTCGAGGCTGGCGTAAGGATTTTCGAATACCCGCTTGGTCTGCTTCATACCAAGGCACTGACCTTGATGGGCGTATGGGCATGATTGGTTCAGCCAATCTCGACCGGCGCAGTTTCGATCTGAATTTTGAAAACAACATTCTGTTCAGCGACAGGGATTTCACTGCTGAAATTCATGCCCGCCAACAGAGCTATACAGCCGCCGCGACAGAGATCACTCTGGAAGAAGTCCGTGCCTGGCGCTGGTCTCGTCGTCTATGGCATAATGTGCTGGCCATGATCGGACCCGTTCTGTGAGAGCAGAAATCATCTGATTTACTCGAATAGGGCGTGATCGAGATCCCTGCTCCAGATGTCATGACGCGGGAGCGATATCTCCTCCACGGCATGGACCTCTCTCATCGACAGACTGTTGATGAGCCAGGCCGCATCTGCCCTGCATAGAGCGGCAAGGGAAAGATGCGCTTCTCTGCACAACCCTGCCTTGATCAATGCGGCGCGTGCGGTGCCTGCCAGAGCGCCATCTTCAAGCGGGGGGGTCAGCAACTGACCCTTGCTCAGCATGATGAGCGACGAGGCGCTGGCTTCAGCAATATAGTCGCCGTGAGCAGAAAGCAGCAGGGAATCGTCGTAACCTGCCTTGTGAGCTTCAATACGCGAGAGGATCTGCGGCAGATAATTGAGATGCTTGATATGGCTCAGCGGTGAGGCCCCATCGCGACGGTACCGGCTGACATGAAGACGGCAGGGACCAGGAGGTGGTACCGGTGCAGACTGGGTGATGAGCAGTGTCGGGCTGGGGGCTGCTGGTGGCAGAAGACCTCGTGGTCCCGCTCCGCGGCTCAGGGTAAGACGTAGCGATCCAGAGTTCTGGTTATTGGCCTCAATAAGCATTTCAAGCGACGTACTAAGGCTCTCGTCGGATGGCTGAGGAATCTGAAGCAATGCTGCCCCATCCGCAAGCCGGGCAAGATGCGCCTCAAGCCGTATGATTTTTCCTCTCTGCAACCGCATGGTCTCAAATACGCCATCCCCGAGCAGAAAGCCCCGGTCGGTACTCTTGATACAGGCAGACCCAGCTGCAATCAGGCGGTCATTGAGCCAGGCATGAATCATGTTTCGAACATTCCAAGTAGGGGGGCTGCTTTCAGGCAGAGTTCATCATACTCCCGTTCGGGATCCGAAAGGGTGGTGATGCCGCATCCGGCGCCAAGGGTCACGCTGCCGGACCCGAGCACCAGGCTGCGAATGATTACGCTGCTATCCAGTGCACCATCGGCGCCGATACGAAACAGGGAGCCACAATAAGCCCCTCTTGCGGCACGTTCGATTTTATCAATCACCTTGAGTGCCTGATGTTTGGGCGCGCCTGTGACCGAGCCGGGGGGCAGGGTGGCGTGCAGAAGGTCAAGCGCAGTCATGTCATTCATGAGCTGGCCAGTAACAGCCGAGACAAGATGATGAACGTGGGTGAACCGTTCCACGGTACAAAGCGCAGGCACATGTACCGAACCGATGAGCGAGACACGACCGATATCGTTACGCATGAGATCGGTGATCATCAGGTTCTCGGCATATTCCTTTTCATCCTGTCTCAAGGCCCTGGCGATCCGGATATTGTCCTCTTCATCGATGCCAAGCGGAGCCGTTCCCTTGATCGGACGCGTTTCGATCAGTCCGGATGTATTCATGTTGAGAAAACGCTCAACGGAAGCCGAAAGCAGGGCGAAACCGGGTGTGTTGAAATAGGCACCAAAAGGAGCGGGTGAGACATGACGCAGTTTACGGTAAACCGCGTTGGCCTGAATCGGGGCCGTGCAGGTAGCCCGGAACTGTGTGGTCAGGTTGGCCTGAAACAGTTCGCCATTGTTGATCCGTGCGATAATTTCCTTCACTGCGTCGCAGAAATCTCTGCGGTCGAGATCGGGGGTGAAGAGCAGGTGAGGGAGACGGGATGAGGGAGCAGAGCATTCAGGCAGAGGCACTGGCTGGGATGCGTCACAGTAGCTGCTCCAGAAAAGCCGTTTCTGCAGTCGGTCGAAAGCATAGGCGCCGTCATAACGGGCAAGGGTGAGAGCGGGAATGACTGGCGCGTGGCGTGAAATAATACCTTCCAGTGCCAGACCAGCCTCGTAACTGGCGAGGCCGACTACTCCGCCGGTAAAAGGTAGGGAGTTAGGGGCGGTGCGCGAAGGCATAAAAGCAGACAGGTGCGTCCAGTCGCCGGTTTCATTGCCTGTGAAGGTTGCCGAAGGGCTACAGCAGAAAAACGACCAGCGTGTCCGTTCGCTGACCGGGCCACCGCTATCAAGCAGTACGGACCATGGCTTACTGCCATAGTGCGCGATGAAAGCATCGGGCGAGCGCCAGGGCAGTTCCTCGACACGCATCAGCGAGCTCCGTTGCACAAGAGCGCGCGCGTGGTCAGGAGATCCCTGGATATCGGGGCTGTCAGGTACAGGAGCCGCATGGACCGGCCATACCGCGCCGATTTCCGGGCGTCCAGTGACAGTCTCCCGAAGGAGGCTGTCAGCTGCTGTATAATAAGGTCAGGTGTTTTTCGGATCGATGGTCTTGAAACCATAGGTGACATATTCGGGTATCACGCGACCTTTTTCGACGCGTACATTCAGATAGCCTTCAGCCGTACCCAGTCTTGTGCCATGCCACCAGTTACCTGAGACAGCACCACCGGTGATATAGGGCACCCCATGCCAGGTCACAGTCTCATAGACATGGGTATGTCCCTGAAACACACCGATCACGTTGTAACGGTCAAAGAGGTCCAGCACCTGATAGGCATTTCTGATGCGCGTGCCCTGATGGGCTGGCGGTTTGCCTGGAGGTGGGGCGTAATCTTCAACGGCTGTGACCAGCGGAATATGGGTCGAGACAATGACCGGCATGCCAGCAGGAATTGACGCGAGATCATGGTCCAGCCAGGCAAGCTGAACGGGGTCAATGAAACCTTCATAAGCCCGGTCCGGGGTGATCCCGATTGAATCGAGTACGACAAAATGCACACCCTTGTGATCAAATGAATAATAGGGTGCACCAAAATTATCCGTGTAATATTTCTTGCCATAAAGGGGGTCGGTCGGTTCGATCCCGCTTTTGGTGTAGATCCCGAGACAGTCGTGATTGCCTATTGTATTATAAACCTGATGTCCCAGGGTTTCCGCGGTCTGCTTGTAAAGATCCATCAGGCTCATTGCGCGTGATTTCGGCACGCCCAACGCATCGAAAACATGATCCCCTCCCTGGATAGTGAAATCGGCTTTTGCTGTACGTGCCTGACGGAAACAGTCGAGGCAGCCTTTCGACGCCTCAAGTTCGGGCTGGATATGGGTATCCGTCAGAAACAGGAAGCTGAAATCGTCATGGGCGAGCATGGCCGGGCGCTGGGGTGCCACAGCGTGTGCGCGTGCGCTCAGACCAATTGTACCTGCGGCCAGGCCAGTCAGGGCTGCAGAGCGGAGGAAATGACGTCTTGGCAAAAGCATGCAGATACCCTGTTCATTGATGATGAAATGATCTCTTTCCGGAGGGATAGCGCCCGGGTCAGCACGTTTGCATGAAGTTTCGATGACATGACGCAGTCGTGTCAGGCCTGTCATACTTCCATAGGGTGACAAGGCACATTCAGGCTGCTTCCTGTCAGGCATTGACGGATACTGCCTAACAGGTCGTTATGACTGCGAATTGTTTTTTCAGGGGGTATGATGCGCGCACAATGGAGAAAGAAGGTCCGAAGCAGTTGCGGTCTTGTCCTGTTCCTGGGGCTCGGACTGATTATGGCTCCCCTTGTCGCGCACGCAGATGATATTGCTCAGATCGTCAGCGATTACGATCGTTTCAACGCGGCTCTCGATCCGGTTGCGGCAGCTTCGCGTGGTGATCCAGATGCAGCGGAACGCTGGCCTGATGATACACAGCAGGCTGAAGCAGCGCGTCTCAGGCAGAGGATGGCATTCAGGGAGCGTCTGACCCGTCTGGACCTCAAAGCGCTCAAAGGTGAGGCTCAGCTGAACGCGCAGCTCATGATGTGGGAAAACGATCTGGCTATTGATGGTCAGAAATTTGATACATCACGAATCCCCTTTACCAGCGATGAGGGTTTCTTTCAGGAAGTCGGGTACGCGGCTGATAATACGCCGTTACGTAGCGAGGCTGATGCCCGTCACTGGCTGGTACGAATGAGCCGTATCCCGGTTTATGACGCGCAGCAGATCGATAATATGCGTCGGGGTATCAAAACGCATTTCGTTCAGCCGCGTCTGATTGCCGAGATCGCCTTGCGGGCCGTCAAGGCGCAAGCTGCGCTTCCCGAACGGGACAATGCGGCTTTACGCCCGTTTGATACCCTGCCTGACTCCATGCCCCTTGCTCTGCGTCAGTCCCTGCGTGCAGAGGGTGAACGTATCGTGCATGAGAAGATCAAACCGGCCGAGCTGGCTCTGGCCCGGTTTTTTCAGACTGAATATCTGCCAGCCAGTCGCGATACTCTGGGCGCGTCTTCCCTGCCTGAAGGGCAGGCTTATTACGCTTATCTCGTACGGAGTGAGACGACCACCACACTTACGCCAGACCAGATATTTGCCCTCGGGCAGTCCGAGATTGCCCGGATTCACGGGGAAATGCAGCGCCAGATGGATGCGGTCGGCTTTCATGGCGACTTCAGGGCTTTCGTTACGATGATCAAGGCCGATCCGCGGTTTTATGTAACTACGCGTCAGGCATTGCTCGAAAAGGCGAGTTTTCTGGCCAAGAAAATTGATGGCGAATTGCCGCGTGTGATCGGAAGATTGCCTCGTCTCACTTATGGCGTCAGAGAGGTCCCGCGTGCAATTGAAGAGGGTTACACAACCGGGCGTTACGATCCTGGCAGTCCGGTCCTGGGTATCTCAGGTGGATTGATGATCAATACCTCTCATCTGGATCAGCGACCGCTCTATGAATTACCTTCTCTCGTTGCCCATGAAGGGGTGCCGGGCCATCACATCCAGATTGCCCTTGCTCAGGAAATGACTGATCTTCCGGGTTTCCGTCGCGATTATGCGACAACAGCCTTTGTCGAGGGCTGGGCACTCTATGCCGAGCAGCTCGTCAGCGAGATCGGCCTCTATCCAACGCCCTATGAACGTTTTGGCCAGCTTTCCATGGAGATGTGGCGCGCCTGCCGACTAGTTGTGGATGTTGGCATTCACTGGAAAAACTGGTCCCGCGATCAGGCGCTGTCCTGCTTGAGGGACAATACCGCACTCGCCGAAAAGAATATCCAGAACGAGACCAATCGTTATATTTCCTGGCCCGGTCAGGCGTTGGGTTACAAGATCGGCGAATTGACCATCATCGAGCTTCGTCACGAGGCCGAAAAAAAGCTTGGCGCGAAATTTGATGAGAGACGGTTTCACGATCTTGTTCTGGATGAAGGTGCGATGCCGCTCGCCCTTCTGCGTCAGCGTGTGCAGGGGTGGATAGCAAATGAAAGCCAACGTGCGGATTAAGCCGGAACGCTTTAACCAGATGACATGAATACGGTCCTGTTATCCGGGCTGATGATATTTTCTTTCAGCCCGGCCGGCAGACGGAGCTGTATGATAGGGCGCACGTAGACAAAAGCCGGAAGAGAATAGGTATTTCGCGTGATGAGATAAGCCGGGTGACGCGTTGAATAAACAGACACAGGGGTTTAGATAAGTTGAAGGTACCAGGCAGAAAGCTTCGATTGTTCCCCTGGCTTTATTCTACTAGCTAAAAGGCGTCATTGCGATCAATGTCCACAGCAAGTTCTGCCAACGTTCCAGTTTCCGAGGCGCAGAGTCTCTCTCAATCACAAT
>NZ_BAJV01000024.1 GCF_000613885.1 Asaia prunellae JCM 25354
TTGAGCGCCCGCGCGCCAGATCATCGGCAGCGCCTACACGCGAGAAAAGGCGATCCACAATACCGATTCGGGCTTTCTCGGCTGGAACAGGCAGACCGGCCTGAGCCAGAATGACAGCCAGGGCTGTCTGACGAAGAAAGGTTGATTTGCCAGCCATGTTCGGACCGGTCAGCAGCATGACACGCTGGGCAGGAGGAAGATGGCAATCATTGGGAATGAAGCGCGAGGCACGTCCCAGCGCAGCCTCCACGACCGGATGGCGACAGGATATGAGCTCGAAAGCATGGTCCTGTGTCATTTCCGGACTACACCAGGCGCCTCCCAAAGCGAGCTTCGCACAGCCTGTCAGCACATCAGCCATGGCAAAGAGTTCTGCCAGTTCAGGCAGAGCCGGATGGGCAACGGTCTCTGCGACGAGAGAAGCGAACAGGCGGCGCTCTATCGCTGCCGCGCGATCAGCGGCTTCAAGGATAGCCCGATCAAGCTCCAGCAATTCGTCAGTTGTGAACCGGACGAGATTGGCTGTTCCCTGGCGAAAGGAAAGCTCGGGCCGCTCACGCAGTCTGGTACCGTGAAGTGCAGAGGTCTCGATGATATAACCGAGCTGGGCGTGATGCTTGATCTTGAGGGTAGCAACATTGAACTGGTCGGCATAACGCTGCTGCATTGCCGCAAGCGTACGTTTACTGTCGTCGCGCAGGCCGCGATACCGGTCAAGATCGGGGTCAAACCCGGTCGCTATGGCGCCACCATCCTCGATACGGGCAGGGAGACTCTCCGCAAGGGCCTTTTCCAGCGTGTTGAGCAGGCTGTCTGCGCGGCCATACAATCCGGCAAAAAGCTGCCGGATCAGGGCAGGGGTTTGTTCTGTGCAGAGTGGCTCCAGTACGGTGACCAGCGCATCCGCTGCCTGAAGCAGGTCGCGGGTTGCGGCCAGATCGCGAGGCAAACCACGCCCTGTCGAAAGACGACCAAGAGCACGGGCCAGGTCGGGTGCCTTACGCAGCAGAGGGGTGAGCTTGTCGATCAGCCCGGGCTGATCTGCGATCCAGCGCCACGCTGCCTGACGCTCCTGGATGAGCGGGAGAATGGTTGAGGGTGCTGCAATCAACTGGGCCAGAAGGCGTTGCCCGGCGGCGCTGACGCAACGATCAACCGCTGCAAAAAGCGTATGGGTGGTTGTGCCGTCTCGCGCCTGGATGAGATCAAGACTGGCGCGTGTCGCCGGATCAAGACCCAGTGTTTCGGAATCTCCGCGGCGCAAGGGACGGGCGATGCGTGGCATGCTGCCTGCCTGACTGCGCCGGACATAATCAAGAATCAGAGCGCCGGCACGAATTTCTTCGTCCGTGAAATCACCAAGGATGGTGAGCTGAGTGACATCAAAAGCCTGTGCCATGCGTGAGCGCGCCGGTTCAATGCCAGGCAGGGCGATGTTCGGGGCAACGCGCGCTGAAAACGGTTCTGGAACAAGAGCGGGATCAGCCAGGATTTCCGAAGGATCAAGCCGTGCAAGCAATTCTTCGATCTGGTCCCGGGAAAGCGAGGCCGTTTCGAAAGAGCCGGTCGAGATATCGATCCAAGCGGCGCCACAGGGAGAGGAACTGCGTGTTTTTTTTACCGGACCTGCCAGAGCCAGAAGAAGGTTCTGTCGGCCTGCTTCAAGTAATTCTTCCTCGGTCAGCGTTCCGGGCGTAACGAGGCGTACGATGGCGCGCGCAAGAGGGCCTTTCTGCGTGGACTCGCCCGGTTTCCGGGCTTGCTCGGTCTGTTCCGCGACCGCCACGCGAAAGCCTCTGCGTATCAGCCGGGCCAGATAGGCCGGGGCAGCGGCAACCGGTACGCCGCACATCGGAATAGGGGTGTCATTATGTTTGCCGCGGGTCGTCAGGCTGATGTCGAGTGCCATGGCAGCTGTCTCCGCATCGGCAAAAAACAGCTCGTAGAAATCACCCATACGAAAGAAAAGAAGGGCATCAGGCTCCTGCGCTTTAAGCGCGAACCACTGTGCCATTGCCGGAGTTGCGCCCTCGGCAGATGGGATAATGCCTGTGATCTCCGGGGCGGTCATGATGGTAAAACTCGACGCATGAAAATAATTCTACCTGCGCCCTGTCCCGCTGTGAACACCCTGTCATGACCATGGTGACGATCGCCGGGTCGTCTATGATAATTTCGCAACGCTTGCCGGTCGTAATCAGATAACCGGACGTACAGGGCACGCCCGGAGAGGCAATCTATCGGTCCTGGGGCTGTTTTCGACGCAGGAGGCGGCCCATCAGACGTTCCGGATGGGCGATACCGAAAGCCCGGAGCAGAGCCAGATAGACAATACCGGCCACCCCCATCAGGATACCCAGCATGGCAGCCCGGATGAGCCCATGCCACATGACCAGGCCCGGAGCGACAAGCCGTGTGAGGGTGAGTGTCACGACGGCCATGAGGAAGGAAGCTGCGATAATACGTATCATGCGCCGCATCACGTCACGATTGGGGCGGAAGACTGCGCGTTTGTGCAGAATGATCGCGAGGAAAGCCAGATTGACCATTGCGGCGAGCGTGCTTGCCAGTGGGGGGGCTATATGGGCCAGCGAGCGGTAAAGCAGCAGATTGAGCGCAAGATTGAGTACAATGGTGAAGAAACCGATTCTGACCGGCGTTCTGGTATCGCCATGAGCAAAAAAGCCGGGCGACAGAACCTTGATCAGGATGAATGCAGGCAGGCCTAGTGCGTAGGCGCGCAGGGACTGAGCAGAAGAAAGAGCATCTTCAGTGGTGAATTTGCCGTAACCGAAAAGCGTCGCCATGATTTCAGGGGCCAGCGCCAGCAGGCCAAAACATGCGGGAAAGGTAAGAATTGCCGCATAATCAATGGCTCGATTGAGAGTCTGCTGTCCTCCTGCATCATCCCGAGCTGCAGCATGACGTGTAAGCACTGGCAGAAGGGTCGTGCCGGCCGCGGCACCCAATACCCCCAGCGGAAGCTGATTGACCCGGTCGGCGAAATAGAGCCAGGAGATCGACCCCGCAGGCAGCAGGGTCGAAATAAGTGTATCGACCGTCAGATTAAGCTGGGTTGCGCCTGAGCCGAGCAAGCCTGGCCAGAGACGGCGCAGCATGTCGCGCATTTCCGGTGTCAGGCGCGGTTTGGGGAGGGAGAGACGCATGCCGGCGCGCCTGACTGACCAGAGCAGCAGTCCCAGTTGGACGAAGCCGGATACGGTGATTCCTATGGCGGTCCAGGTGGCCGTGTCATGAAAGACGAGCGCACCCAGCAGGATGGCGCCAATCCCGACGATATTGAATGAGACATAGCACCGGCAGCCATCGAGAACCGGTGCAATCCGTTCAGTACGCCCGCCACAAGGGCCGCGGTACAGATCAGAATGAGATATGGAAAAGTGATGCGTGTCAGATGTACGGCCAGCTCGAACCGTCCGCCACCATGATCGAAACCCGGAGCGATCAGCTCGATGATCCAGGGCATGAAGACTTCGCCCAGTATCGTCACCCCGAGAAGCCAGGCACTCAGGCACCCGAGTGCTTGCGATGCAAAACGCGTGGCCTCTTCCTTGCCGTGAGTAGTCAGACGCTCGGTAAAAAGCGGGACGAAAGCGGCGTTGAAGGCCCCTTCGCCAAAAAGACGCCGGAACATGTTCGGCAGGCGAAATGCAATCTGATAGGCGTCCTGAACAGGACCAGCGCCCAGAAATGCTGCCAAAAGCTGGTCGCGCACCAGGCCAAGAATACGGGACAGCATGGTCCAACCACCGACGGTGATCAGGTTACGGAGCATTCCGGGCTTCCAGTCTAGAAACAGATATCGCAGATGCCGTCTCTTTAGACGCAAGCAGCCGAGAGTGCCATGGGAATGCAGCGTCGGCAGCAATTCAGGGTGATGAAGCCGGTTCGGCTATGACAGAGCGACGTCAGAATGCTGCGCGGGGAGTGAAGTCCTGAGTTCTGTGAAAACGGGATCTTGCTATGCCGGGGAGGAGGAGCATGAGGATTGATCGGGGACACTGGAGAGTATCAATTGCGATTTTGTCGCATTTCTCGAAGAAACAGCTGCGTGCTGCGACATCAGGCTGTATGAAGGCCCGGCGTTTCCATCGCCCAATGTGGCCTTTCGCGACTTGATTCCCTAGTGAATGGTTTCAGGCGTCTGGCCGCAACAGACCGATCAAGGCAGAAAGCTATGAGCCCCATTGTTCTTTCATTAACGAGCTTCGTTCTTGCTGCCGGCGTGTTCACACTTGTGCCGGGACTGGATACTGCTTTTGTACTGCGCACCAGTACCGTTTCGGGGACACGTACCGGATTTTGCGCCGCGCTGGGTATAACTCTCGGGCTTTTCGTCTGGGGGCTTTGCGCCGCTTTCGGTCTGACAGCCTTGCTCGCTGCGTCGAAACTGGGGTTTCTCGCTGTCAAATGGATAGGCGCTCTCTATCTGTTCACTATCGGTGTGAGGCTGTTGGTCCAGCCCCGTCATTCGGCACAGCCCGAAGAAGGCGAAAAACGTATCAACAGACAGACAGGAATGCAGTGCTTCCGTCAGGGATTGCTGACCAATCTGCTCAATCCCAAGGTTGGTATATTTTTCATCACCTTTCTGCCTCAGTTCATCCCGCATGAGGCAAATGTGGTAACCTTCTCCCTGCTTCTTGCCGGTATCCAGGTTCTGCTTACACTGACCTGGTTTTCTCTCTTGATCATGATGACCGCGCCGCTTGGCGCTTTCCTGTCGCGCCCGCGTACGGTCAAGGTGCTTGATCGTGTCACGGGATGCGTATTCGTGGCATTCGGTCTTAGATTGGCGCTTGAGCGTCAGGCTAAGGCCGGTTTCAGCGATCCATGACCGCACGCAGGACCGACGCTTTCAGGCGTTCGGAATCAGGAGAGGTGAGGGGGGTAAACCAGGTGATCAGCTCGCCCTCGCGAGAGATGAGGTATTTGTAGAAATTCCAGCGCGGACGGGCAAGTATACCGCCTTTTCTGGCAATCCATTGAAAAAGCGGTACAGCTGCCTTGCCTTTCACATGGGATTTGGTTGCCATCGGAAAACTGACGCCATAATTGCGTGAGCAGCTTGTCTGGATTTCTGCGGCGGTTCCCGGTTCCTGCTGACCGAAATCATTGCTGGGTACACCAAGTACGACCAGACCGGACTGCCCATATTCGCTCCAGAGATACTGCAGCCCTTCATACTGGGGGGTGAAACCACACTTGGAAGCCGTATTGGCGATAAGGACAGCCTTGCCCCGGAAATTTGCCATCGAAATGGGTTTGCCGCACAGGGCGGGTATGTCGAGATCGTAGAAATCGCTGGTCATGATTATCGGTCGCACCATGTCATTATTCCGGGTCATTAGTCCGGTTTCAGGAGTGTGGCTTTCTGCTGGACACTCTGCAAGCTTGCAGACACATTGTCTCTTTACGGTCCGGAAATGGTCCATGCTTTGTGCTGGCACTGATCCAGTCCGGATCGTAGTTGATGAAAGAGAGTTCCTCCTGAAGCGAGCCAGTCGCGGCAGGGGCATTCATGGAATGAAAGTGCCTTGATGTCGCTGCGCGGTCTGATCGGTATTGCAGTGCTGGTCGCGCTGGGTGTTCTGCTGTCAAGCAACCGGAAGGCGATCAACTACCGCCAGGTGGCCCTTGCCTTGTCTTTGCAATGCGCCATCGGCGCTCTGGCACTTTTCGTACCCTGGGGGCGGCGGCTTTTCGGGGCTTTGGCTGACGGGATCGGTGATGGTCTCGCCTACGGACAGGTGGGAACGCATTTTCTCTTTGGCGGGCTGGTGAGTTCCCGCATGGAGGGACTTTTCGGTCAGGACGGTTTTGTCTTCGCCTTTCAGGTACTGCCGGCCATCGTATATGTGTCGGCTCTTATTGCCCTGCTCTATCACTGGGGTGTCATGCAGATGATTGCCCGTATTCTCGGGCTGGGGCTGCGTTATCTGCTTGGCACAACGGCACTTGAATCATTTTCCGCAGTCATGACCGTGTTTCTCGGGCAGAGTGAAATGCCTGTCGTTTTACGTCCCTATCTGGGCAAACTGCGACGGTCGGAACTGTTCACGATCATGAGTTCCGGCACGGCTTCGGTCTCCGGCTCGGTACTGGCTGGTTATGCCGGGCTTGGCGTCCCGATGCACTATCTTCTGGCGGCCTCTTTCATGGCAATTCCCGGAGGACTGCTTTTTTCCAAGTTACTCTGGCCAACTCCGGAAGACTCTTGTGACCGGCATGAGCCTATGCCGCAGGCTGAACTGGAGACAAGCGGTGTGTTTGATGCCCTTGCCGAAGGAGCGATGAGTGGCGCGCGGGTGGCCTTTGCTGTTGGGGCCGTGCTGGTAGCTTTTGTCGGGATTACGGCGCTTCTCGATGGTATTCTGCATGGTGTGGGTGTGTGGCTGCATATGCCGGATCTGAGGCTCTCGACCGTGCTTGGTACTCTCATGGCACCGCTTGCGTGGCTGATTGGTATCCCCTGGTCTGAAGCCTTTCTGATCGGGGGGTTTTTGGGGCAGAAAATCGCGTTCAATGAATTTGTGGCTTATGTCGGACTCTCGCCTCTGATCCATGCCCATGCACTCTCCATGCATGACCTGGCGATCGTCTCCGTGGCGCTATGCGGTTTTTCGAATTTTTCGAGCGTCGGTATTCTTATTGGTGGTTTTGGCAGTGTCGCTCCTGAACGACGGGTGGAAATTGCTGCCATTGCCTCGCGCTGCGTGATCGCAGGAACATTGTCCAATCTGATGAGTGCCGCCATCACAGGGCTTTTTGTTGCTGCCTGACGTGTCGCGGTTCAGATGATGTCAGCGTGATGCGCCCCGTGGGGCGGAACGTTCTGTTGTGTCATGTGGAGGTGGTGCGGGTTCATGGAAGAGCAGAGGGCAGCCGGGCAGGCGGCACACGAGCTCTATCCTCACCCGCATGATCGGCCTCTTTCGGGTCGTCCAGCAGCAGGGCGCCTGCTGCATCCCCGGCTGTATGTCTGTGAATTCTGTGCCACGGCCTTGTTGATGATTGCTGGTGTATGCAGCAATGTCGCTCTTGGCTCGCCGCTCAGTCCGGTCGCGAGAATGCTGTCAGACTGGCCCAATCTGCTCAGTGCTCTAGAGGGGCTCGCGTTTGGCTTGAGTGCCACATTGGCCGCTTTTTCCCCTTTCGGTCGGGTTAGTGGCGCGCATATGAGCCCTTCAATCAGCCTGGCTTTCTGTCTTGGCAAACGTTTTACACCGATCGATATGGTCTTCTATATTCTGGTGCAGCTTGCCGGGGCAGCTTTTGGCGTCGGGATGGTGGCTCTGTCGGTTCTCGTCTGGCCAAGCTGGGGCGCGTGGTGCGTCGAGGCACATTTTGCCTCTACTGTCCCGTCACCTTTTGTGCCTCCCTGGTGGGCATTTGTCGGTGAACTCAGCACAACGGCCATTCTCGTTGCGGTGGTTCTGACTTTCAGTGCTCACTCGTCTCTGCGTCCGTTTGCCGCCTGGATGACAGGACCGGTCTTCTTCTTGCTCAATCCGTTCGAAGCCTGGCTGTCTGGGGATAGTACCAATCTTGCCCGCAGTTTCGGGCCCGCCCTGTTTTCAGGACGCTGGCAGGACTTCTGGGTCTATATATGCGGTCCTTTTATGGGGGCCTTGATCATGGTGCTCCTGATCAGGGCCGAGGCATTTGGCCGTCTTCATCTTCATGAAGCGCGTCTCAGTTATTTTGGCCATGAGGGTCGTGCGCCCTATTTCTGGCCGAGACTGTTTCGCCGAAGAAAGCAGATGTGGCATGATTGACAGATAGACGATCGCCTGTACCGGCAGATGTGTTCCTTCCGGTTAGGGACTGCATGACCTTCCGGAAGGAGGCACGGATTACGCGGTATGTGCGCTGCGTATGATCATTGCCTGAGTGGTGGGAAGTTCGATGACATGTTCCGGTTTGTCTGCGAGGAATTCGGAGAAAGCCAGAGAGACGCCGTCTATGATCGAATAATCATGGGTCAGTATGATACCGCCCGGAATCATTCGCGGATAGAAATAGGTGAGTCCCGCAAGGGTGGCTTCGTAAAGATCGACGTCAAGATGTACAAAGCTGTACCGTTCCTCTCCGAGACCGGCAGCCGAGTCCGGAAAAAAGCCGGGATGGAAGACCACATTCTCATAACCGGAGAGTTTGCGCTCTACACTTTTCAGGCTGCCATTGAACTCGCCTTTGACAAATACCTTGCGCTCCTTGCCCTTTGGGGCGGGCAACCCCTCGAAAGTATCGAAGAGATGGAGCGTGCGATGTGCCTTGACCATGCAGAGCAATTCGGCAGAAGCCCCACGATAGACCCCAAATTCGGCAAGATCGCCCTCATAGATCGCCTGGGCCTGGGCCAGCTCGTGCAAAATGAAGGCTTCATCACTGCTTAACAGTGAGTCGGTATCTGCACGGGCCTGTTTCAGGCGGCGCAACGTAACCGGATGTTTATGTCCACCCAGCAATTTCATCTGTATCGCGCTATGCACCCCGAAAGTCAGAAAGCTGACGAAGCGATTCCGGCTGACAAAGCGGCGCATGGCCTCGTTACGCATCCACATGATTATGTCCTTTTCGGCTTCTTGTTATTCGACCGTGATTGGCCGTTCGAGTAGAAGACGCCTGGCCTGAAGAAGGTCGATCTCGTGATTCAGAAAGGCCGAAACAGTTTCGACGATCGGCATTGCAATTCCCAGTTTGCGTGCGGTGGCAGTCAGGGCGGGTGCCGTGGCAACCCCCTCTGCGACAGTGCTTCTTGATCCGAGAATGTCAGTCAGGCGTGCTCCTTTGCCCAGTTCAAGACCAAGACTGTAATTGCGTGATCCTGCGCCCGTGCAGGTCAGGATCAGATCTCCCAGCCCGCTCAATCCGGAAATCGTGCTGGCACGACCACCCATGGCATCGGCAAGTCGGCCGATCTCGACAATAGCGCGGGTAATCAGCGCTGCGCGGGCATTCTCGCCGAGTCCTGCCCCGATGGCGATACCGGCACCAATCGCGATGACATTCTTGGCCGCACCCGCAATCTGAACGCCGGTCGGATCGTCACTGGCATAGAGCCTGAAATAAGGCGATGACAGGAGCGAGACATAATGGCGGGCTTCATCAAGCGAATCTGCTGCGATTGTAGCAGCTGCAGGAAGTCCCCGGGCGACTTCGATGGCAAAATTCGGACCGGAAAGAACAGCTCCGGGGCGTGCCGGCTGCGCGCGCCTCAGGACATCGAGAGGCAGGGCGCCGGTTCCAAGCTCCAGTCCCTTGCAGCAGGCGATGACGGGGGAGGTGGCGGACAGTTTCGGGGCTATCTCATGCAATGTCTGCATGGGGACAACGACCAGCGTCAGATCGGCCTGATCAGGCAGAGTCGAGACGATTTCCACGCTATCCGGCAAGGTGATATCAGGAAGACGTGGCAGGTTTCGGCAGTCTTTTGGCAATGCAGAGCGTGACCAGAGAGACACCTTTGCCCCGGCCCGTGTGGCGGCACAAGCCAGGGCGATACCCCACGCTCCGGCACCTATGACGGCGATATGAGGCGTATGGCTGCTCATTATTCCTCCACGATCTGTCTGATTTCCACACTACCCTCGCCATCGGGCGCGAGTATCGGCAGAAGGGCATCGAGCAGGGTCTTTGCCTGTTCATCAAAATGATAGGGAGGGGAGGCGACCAGAAGCCCGCAACCATTCAGTCGTGAAGGATCGGTCGGTGAACGCAGCAGAAGGGAGCAATCCAGAAGATCGCGTAATCCAGCATCGCGCAGGGTATCATGAAATTGCCTGACCGGGGCACGATGCTTGATCGGATACCAGGCCGCGACAATACCCATGGGGAAGAGCTTTCGGCTGGTCCGGATCGCCTCGGCAAGTGTGTCGAACTCATCCGTTTTCTCGAAAGGAGGATCGATCAGGATCAGCCCCCGCTTGAGGTTACGTGGTGGCAGAAAGGCTTTGAGAGCAGTGTAACCGTCTCGCTCATGTACAGCCACCTGATCTTTGCGCCTGAAGTTGTGTCTGAGAATTGTAGCGTCTTCAGGATGCAGCTCACAGCAGATCAGACGGTCCTGTTCTCGCAACACAGAGGCAATGAGGCCAGGTGAGCCGGGATAACGCATCGGCCCGAGGGCCTGTATGCTGTGCAGATAGTCGACCAGCTCGACCGGTCCTTCTGGAATCGTGTCGAAGCGACCAATTCCATCGCGCCATTCACCAGTTTTGCGGGCCTCAACTGAATCCAGATCATAGGTGCCGCATCCTGAATGCGTATCAAGAACCAGAAAGCCGGCTGGTTTGCGGAGGAGATGACGCAGAATGACGAGCAGAAGCCCGTGCTTCATCATGTCGGCAAAATTGCCAGCGTGGTAGGCGTGGCGGTAGTTCAAGGCGCGTTATGCCTCCGTATGATCTGTGCCGGGAAGGGGGCCAAGAAGTGCGAGAAGAGCCTGTTGCTCTGGCGTTGAGGCAATATCGATCTTTCTGAAAGGGGCCGTTCTGAGCGTCTCGCCAATATGCGGAGACAGTGCAAGAGCCCGAACAGACTCTAGCAGGCTGCGCTCAGGGCCGAAAGCATCCAGAAATGCCCTGGCGGTAGCAGCGGAATAGAACAGGATTGCCGCAACATGACCTTTTTCAATCAGTGAGCGTGACGAGCTATCCAAAGGGCCGACAGGCTGGCTACGATAGACGACACGGCGGGTCACCTGCCATCCCATTCCCCTGAGCCGATTTGCGAGATCGTTTCCCAGATTCCGGCCTGTGGCGAGAAGCAGCCTGTGTGGTTTTTCAGTGTGGCCGAGATGGTCCAGCAGGGAATGGGCTGTACCCGAAGCATGGTCGACTGTGGTGAAACCCATCATGCGCGCCCGCTCTGCAGTACGGGCGCCAACGGCGGTCAGAGGTGTTGAAAGAGGTATTCCGGAGCAGAGCGACTCAAGACTCTGGCCGCTCGTAACAATGATCCGGTCAATCTTGCCGACCGGTTTCATGGGGATGGGGGAGATACGGAGCATGGGGGAGAGATGGGGCTCCCACCCAAGACGTCTGAGAGCTTCACACGTATCACTCAGACCCGGTTCCGGCCGGGTGACCAGAACCGTACGGGATGGGCTGTCAGCCATGATCCTGGAAGATATCATCCGGCGAATCAGCGCGGAGTGACAGGCCCAGTTCGCGCCCCAGACGCAGGGCTTCTGTAGGTTCACCGCAGATTTCGCGCTGTAGATGGAAGGAGCCGTCTTCTCTGGCGACGAGCCCGGTCAGCACCAGCTCGCGATCACCGAAATGTCCCCTGCCATGAGGCTGCATTTTCGTGCGCAGACGGGCGTATCCCCCTATCGGTGTACGACAGGAGCCATCAAGGACTTCCAGAAGGGCTCGTTCTGCTGTTGCAACGGCGCGTGCTTCCGGGTCTTCAATGGCGGAGAGCAGATCGAGTAATTCGCGATCCTCTTCACGCACGGTGACACCGACAATGCCCTGACCAGCAGCGGGAATCATCAGTTCGGGATCGAGAATCAAATCGGCCCGATCTTCCATACCGAGCCGCCTCAGCCCTGCCAGGGCAAGCAGTGTGGCATCGCAGGCACCGCCGGCCAGTTTGTCCAGACGGGTCTGTACGTTTCCTCGCAGCAGACCGAAACGCAGATCCGGACGGCGATGCAGCAGCTGGGCCTGACGTCTGACCGAGGCGCAACCGATGCTGGCGCCAAAAGGCAGGGCATCGAGTGGAGAATGTCCCTCTGCGACCAGAGCCTTTGCCTTTTCACGCAGGGCCGGGCTCAGAATCAGCACATCACGGGCGTCTTCACGCTTGAGCGTGCAGGCCAGCGTCAGCCCGGCGGGCAGGGTGGTTTCGAGATCCTTGAGACTGTGCACGGCAAAATCGATTTGACGTGCCAGCAGGGCTTCGTGGATTTCCTTGGCAAAGAGTCCTTTACCACCGATTTCAGAGAGCAGTCGTGACTGGACCTGATCGCCGGTCGTATTGATCGGATGTTCCTGAAAGGCCCCCATGTCACGCAGAAGCGGACAAAAGCGCGTCAGGCGTGTCAGAAAGGCCCGTGTCTGGACGAGCGCAAGAGGAGATCCACGAGTGCCGACACGCAGGGGCAGGGAATGACGGGAGGTTGGTGGATGAGGAGAGGCCTGACGGCGCATGGCTTCAGCAGCGACCTGCTGCAATTGCAGGCTCTGGGACATAAGCGCGGCGGGCATCGTCGTCTGTTTCATGGCTGATCTTGCTACTCCAACGCGTGATCCGTGAAAAGAGATGGCTCGCCTCATACGAGGCATCGCGTTATCAGGGGGGATGGCGATTTTTTCCTTAACGGCACCTGTTCTTGCGATTGAAACGAGTTGTGACGAGACGGCTTGCGCGATTCTGGATCCCCAGGGGACTGTCCTGGCAGAGACCGTGCATACCCAGGCGGGACATGCGGATCTGGGGGGGGTCGTCCCCGAGATCGCAGCACGTGCCCATCTGGCGTTACTGCCAGGAATTGTCTCGGAAACGCTTGAGAAGGCGGGGCTGACGCTGGGTGAAATTGGTGCTTATGCAGCGTGTACCGGACCCGGTCTGATCGGTGGTCTGATTGTCGGCAGCAACTATGCCAAAGGGCTTGCAATAGCGGGAAACAGACCGTTCATCGCGGTCAATCATATTGAGGCGCACGCTCTCACGGTTCGTCTGCCCGGGGTGGCTCAGGCCGAGATTAAATTTCCGTATCTTCTCCTCCTGGTTTCTGGTGGCCACTGCCAATGTATTGCCGTACGCAGTGTCGGCAGTTACGAGAAACTGGGCGGTACGATTGATGATGCCGCCGGGGAAGCCTTCGACAAGGTCGCGAAGATGCTTGGTCTGGGCTGGCCAGGCGGGCCGGCACTCGAAAAACTCGCGCGGGAAGGGCCCCTGACGCAGTCTCCCTGCCACGTCCGCTGATAGGACGTGAGGGCTGCGATTTTTCTTTTTCCGGCCTCAAGACCGCTGTGGCGCGACAGATCGCTCCTTACGGTATGGCAGCATTGCCGTATGCAGTTGCTGCAGATCTTGCTGCAAGTTTTCAGCAATGCGTCTGCGATGTCATGGCCGATCGTGCTCGTCATGCTCTGGCCCTGCTGCCTGATGCCCGGAGCCTGGTCGTGGCAGGTGGGGTCGCAGCCAACGAAACCATCCGCAAGGCGCTTCAGGCCGTTGCAGAATCTGTGGCAATTCCTTTTGTTGCCCCGCCTCTGCGTCTGTGCACCGATAATGCCGTGATGGTCGGATGGGCGGCGATCGAAACCATCAGAACCTACCAGGAAGCAGGCAAAGCCCTCGAAGACGGTATCCTGGCCGCACCGAGACCGCGTTGGCCTCTTACTGAAATTGATGCGCCCTGACGATGCGATCTGAGAGTCTGAAGCAGACCAGATTCTGTGAATTCGGAAACGAAGAAAGAGGTGCCTCGTGACAAGAGATGATGACGCCTGGTTCAATACGGACGAGAAGGCGAATGAAATTGAGCGGAGAGCAGGAATTGCAGAGCCACGTCAGGTCAGGGGGAGCGTGCTGCGCTCCATTATCCTCCCTTGTCTCGTTTTTGGTGTCTTTCTGATTCTGGTCTTCTGGTGGATCATCCAGAGTTTTCATTTGCTGGGCTAGAAGTCCTGTCAGGTGGGACGGTCGTATGGAGCGTGCTGTCTTCTTCGGTTCCCCTCTTGCACCGCGATCGGAAACAGGGCAAAGAGGCGGCTCTTGCCGCAAGGAAGCTGTTCGTTCTTTGTGATGCGGGAGAGGTGGCCGAGTGGTTGAAGGCAGCGGTCTTGAAAACCGCCGTGCGTGCAAGCGTACCGTGGGTTCGAATCCCACCCTCTCCGCCATATTTTTCAGAAAAACAGATAGTGAATCAGGATCGCGCCATGCGCGTTTCATGCTCTGGACAAGTGTGCCAGCAGAGATGTTCTGATTTTTTGGGGGGCAGGATGTATTCCGGCTCTTGCAGGCCGGTTTCTTTACCGGGCGGAAAAGCCGCCCGGTGAGAATGAGTTCAGGCGTTGCCTGCGGTTTCAGGGAATTGCTGGGCCCGTTTGGCCTGCCACAAGGCGACAAAATCAATGGGCTGCAGCACGATGGGCGGGAAACCACCATCACGTGTCACATCGCTGATGATGCTGCGGACATAGGGGAAGATAAGGCGCGGCACTTCAACGAGCAGGATGGGTTCGATGAGCTCTGCCGGTGCATCGGTCAGCGTGACGATAGCGGCGTAGGTCAGCTCAGCGATGAAGACGGTGCGACCTGTTGCGCCACCTTCCGTCTCTGGCGATTCGGTTGCTTCGGCGCGAATGGCGAGAGCTACTTCAAATACGGGCTGCGCTTCTTCGAGGCGGTTGGCCTGTACGTCGATATTGACCGAAATCTGCGGGGCAGAACGGAGGGTTGCGAAAATTGCAGCGCCTGCCGGAACCTCGAAAGACAGATCTTTCGTGTATTGCAGATTGACTGACAGAGGCAGTGCGGGCGGAGCGCCCTGTTCGGTTGCCGGGTTCTGGGCGTTATCGGACATGGAGCCTCGCTAATCAGAGTCGTGAACACGCAGCCGAAATCGACTGCTGTTAGTGCCCCCAAGCCGGTAGCATGATCATCAGCACACGCCAACTCTCCGTGATATTATGTGCCAAAGTGATCATGATTCGGGACTTACGCGTTACCCGGGTGTTGTGCGGTTGTGAAAGCCGCTCTACCAAGGGGCCATGCCCTTCGAGACCGAGAATAGCAAGAAGCTGAAATTGTGATGTCTTTTCTAGCGAATATTCCATACGACATCGTCATCTTTGCGTTGTTGAGCCTTGTGCTTGTCTGGCGACTGCGCGCCGTACTTGGTCGTCGTGTCGATGTTGAAGGGCAGGCCACAGTGGCTGTTCCCATTCCCCGCTCGCAGGAGCGAGCCGGTGCATTGCCTCCTGTCGTTGAAGAACCGAGTGCTCGTCTCGACATCCCGCAGCCTGCCACACGAGTTGGTCAGATTCTTGGCGAAATTGCTTCGTCCCAGCCCGGTTTCAAGCCTGAGTTCTTCCTGCAGAATGCGCAGAAAGCATTCAGAGAGGTTGTAACCGCATTTGCCGAGGGTAATCGTTCGACTTTACGCACCTATCTGACAGCAAGTGCCTTTGCAGGTTTCGATGCTGCCATTACCGCCCGTGAAGCCGCTCAGCAGAAACAGCGTACCGAGATTGTCGGGATCAGCAGCCTTGCGATTGTCGACGCTTTTTTCAGTCACATCAATGGTCATGAAAAAGCCCGGATTGATGTGCAGATCATCTCGCGCCAGATCAGTATTCTTAATGATATCGACGGCCAGCCTCTGGTCGGGACGGAATCCGTCACGGAGTTTTCGGATCTCTGGCAGTTCGAGAGTGAAAGCGGCCGTGACCTGCCACCTTCCATGTGGCATCTGGCTGCAGCAAGAGCCGCCTGATCTCTGGTGGTCGACTGGCTTCGTTCATGATCGACCAGCGTTCCCATGCTGCGTCTTGCAGGGCGCATGAAAAACCCGGTTTGCCATGAATATTGTTTCTCGTTTCTCTTTCGGGCTTGGCCTGGTCCTTCTTGCCTCCTGTGCCGAGCCGCAGCCAGAGCGTTCGCTTGAGCTGACCCCGGTTACCTATGCCATGCTCGATGGCTGGACAGCTGAAACGCCCCAGACCTTGTTGCCAATTCTGCGTGCCGAGTGTCAGCGCCTCATGCGACTGCCGCCGGAAACCCATCTTGGAGGGGTGGCGCAGACCATTCCCAATGGCAGCAGTGCGGGCGACTGGGCAGGTGCCTGTGCCGCCCTGCAGACTGTTCCAGCCGATCCCCAGTCAGCACGAAGCTATTTCGAACAATGGTTCGCGCCTTACCTTGTGTCCGACAATGCTCTCTACACCGGTTATTACGAGCCACAGATCTACGCTTCAGCTGTCAGGCAGGGAGAGTTCCAGACACCGCTTTACGCCCAGCCCGACGATCTGGTGCGTACAAAGGACACGGCTGGCGACTGGGTGACAGGCCGTTGGGATAACGGCAAATTTGTTCCTTATTACACACGTGCCGAAATTGATCATGGTGCGCTGGACAACCGCGGGCTCGAGATTGCCTGGCTGCGTTCCCCTGAAGATCTTTTCTTCATGCAGATTCAGGGTTCGGGTCGTCTCGTCATGACAGATGGGTCTGTGCGGCGAATGGGTTTTGCTGCCAAAAACGGCGCACCTTATGTGCCCATCGGTCGCATTCTGGTAGCCCGTGGCGATATGGCAGCCAGTGATGTGTCGCTCCAGACGCTCAGAGCCTGGCTTGCCGCTCATCCTGATCGTGCTCAGGAGCTCATGGAACAAAATCCTGATTATGTGTTCTTCAAGCGGATTGACACCATACCGCTCGACAGGGGCGCGCCAGGTTCCATGGGGATCCCGCTTACACCGGGACGGTCGGTTGCGATCGATCACAACATTTTGCCCATGGGGGTCCCGGTCTGGGTGGAAGCACAGATTCCGCTTGCCCGGGGTGGCGAGGGACGCTGGACCCATCTTACCTTTGCTCAGGATGCGGGAAGCGACGTCAAAGGAGCGGGGCGGGCTGATCTCTTTACCGGCTGGGGAGATGAGGCTGAACACGTTGCCGGCAAGCTGCGCAGCCATGGACGTATGATCGTTCTCCTGCCTCATCCACCCGCCTGATGGGTCAGGAAAAAGTCAGGGCAAGGCGGGAAACAGTCGGTCGTCATGCCCTGATACGGGGCGACGCTGTGAACGTTATGCGTCGTATGGAGACCAGTTCGGTTGATATCGTCGTGACATCACCGCCCTATAACATCGGGGTTGCTTATCGAACCTACAAGGACAGTCTGGCCGAGCAGGATTATATTGGCTGGATGCGGGGGGTCTGTACCCAGATCGCCCGTGTTCTGAAGCCTGACGGATCGTTTTTTCTCAATATTGCAGGTTCGTCATCACAGCCCTGGTTGCCCTTCGAACTCATTACCCGGCTGCGTGACCTTTTCGTTCTCCAGAATCATATTGTATGGATCAAATCCGTCTCCATCGACGAGAAGACCTATGGCCATTTCAAGCCTGTCAATTCGTCACGCTTCGTTAATCATAATCACGAGCACGTCTTTCACCTGACGCATGAAGGGGATATCAGGGTGCAGCGCCTAGCTGCCGGGGTGCCCTTTACCGACAAGACCAATATCAACCGTCGACGCCACGCAGTGGATCGGCGTTGTCGTGGCAATACATGGTTCATTCCGTATGAAACGGTCAGGCATCGCCGCGAAAAATTCCTTCATCCCGGTACTTTTCCTGTCGCTCTTCCTGCGGCCTGCATGACACTTCATGGCTATCATGAGGAAAGCGTTATCCTTGATCCGTTCATGGGTACGGGCACAAGCCTCGTCGCGGCCCAGGAACTCGGGGTCAAAGGGATCGGAATCGATATCGATACGCGGTATGTCGCAGTTGCCCGTCGCAGACTTCGTTCGGTTCTGGATGGAGGAATTGACGAAGAGCAGGAGTCACAGGCTGATGAAGGGCCATGAGCATCCCGCATCAGGAGAAATCTGCCTCTGCTGGATCGGGCAAGGAAAGAGATAGCTGATCAGCAGCATTTTTTTGACATAAAGAGTCGCAAGCCCCATTGATGAACAATCTGTGTTCACAATGGGAGAAGAACGGTTGTCGGAAGCTGCCGCCAAAAAGAATATCGTCAGGAAGGCATTTGCGGGACTGATTGTTGCAGGCGCACTCGCCTATGGTGGCACGATTGCCTATCTGACCCATTTTGATCATCAGGGCGTGCCAAAACTGCCTACCAGCAGCCCTACCTGGCATGACCCGAAAGCACTGGCTGCCTTTAACGTCTTTCAGGAGACGCGGTGTGATTATTGTCATACCCGCACGGCCAATCTGCCTTTCTACTTCAGACTGCCTTTTGCCAATCAGATCATGCAACGCGATCTCGAAGCCGGCCAGCGTCACTTCCGTATCGATCCGGTCATTGCGGCTTTCCGGGCTGGCAAACCACCATCGGTAGAGCAGCTTTCGCGTATCGAGGAAGTTGTACGTCAGAACCGTATGCCGCCCGCAGCCTATCTTCTGATGCATCCTCATGCCTACATGACCGAAAAAGCGCGAAGCGATGTACTGGTCTGGGTCGCGGATCAGCGTCGACGCTACTACGCAACGCCGGGCGTGGCGCCGCAATTCGCGGGTGAAGTCATTCAACCGATCCCGGAAAGCCTGCCGGTTGACTGGGCAAAGGCCGAGCTGGGCCGCCAGCTCTTTTTCGATCGTCGTCTCTCAGGGGATGGCAAACTGAATTGTGCGAGCTGTCATGGTCTTGACAAGGGGGGCGTCGATAATCTTGTAACTGCGACGGGCATTAACGGGCAGAAAGGCCCGATCAATGTGCCAACGGTCTATAATGCCGTATTCAGCATTGCACAGTTCTGGAATGGGCGTGCGGCCGATCTGGCTGCACAGGCTGCAGGCCCAGTGACCAATCCTGTCGAAATGGGTGCGCATGACTGGCAAAGCGTGGCGCAGATTATTGCGGCAGTACCGGAATATCAGACGGCTTTTGCCAGTCTTTACGGTGCTGATCCGATCAGTCAGCGTACCGTGACCAATGCCATAGCGGAATATGAAAAGACCCTGATCACACCTGACAGTCCTTTTGATCTTTATCTGAAGGGCGATAACACCGCGATTACCGCCCAGGAAAAACGAGGTTACGAACGCTTCAAGGCAATTGGTTGTTCCGGCTGTCATAGCGGCGTTGCCGTTGGAGGAGACGCTTATGAGATCATGGGGCTGGAGGGACCTTATTTTTCGGATCGCAAATCAGCGCTGACGGATGTCGATTCAGGCCGTGAAAGCTTTACCCATGCGCTGGAGGATCATCAGAAGTTCAAGGTGCCCAATTTGCGTAACATCGCGTTGACGGCGCCCTATTTTCATGATGGCAGCGTTGCCACTCTCGACGATGCCGTGCGTTTGATGGCGCGCTACCAGACACCCTATCCTGATCTTTCCAGGAGCGATATCGATGATATTGTGGCTTTTCTGAAGACATTGACTGGTAGATATCAGGGGGTGCCGCTGCAACAGGTTGTCGCAGAGCCACCGCTCAAGGCGCCACAAGCGCAATAAGTCTCCCGGTCCGGGGTTTCGGCTGCGCGATGAAAAGGAAAAACAGTGGTTCGTCGCGATCTGAGCTCCGATGAGGAGAGCCTGTGGCAGGCCTTCGCCCGGACTATTCTGCCATTGCACAGACGTCGCAAGGCGGCATCCGGAACGCGCAAGGCAGTTTCCTCGTCTGCCATGTCACAGGAAAAAGCAGGTGCCCCTGCACCCCATAGGGAAAGAAAAGACGTCAAGGAGGCCCCGCTTCTTACCGTGCGGGAAGTGCTGCGTCCTGCTTCACCTGCAACGCGTCCTGCCAGAATGCTCGATCGTCTTGAAATCAATGGTCGTCAGCCAGGGCTGGATACGACGTCATGGAATGCTCTTTCTTCCGGCAAGATGAAGCCGCAGAAGCGACTTGATCTTCACGGGCATTTTGCACAGGACGCATTTTTCAAGCTGCATCATTTTCTACACGCTTCAAGCGCACAGGGAGTACGCTGCGTCGAAGTCATTACCGGTCTGGGAAGCGGGCAGGAGGGAGGCGTTATCCGTCAGGAACTGCCACACTGGCTGGAGCGCGGTGATCTGCGCCCGCTTATCCTCGCCGTGGTACATACGCATAAAAGAAACAAGGGTGCAGTCCGCATCCTGTTGCGGGCCCGTCACCGGGTCTGATCACGGCAAGAAAAAATATCAGGTGGGACGTGTTTCCTGGCCCTGACGCCATCTGGGCTGGTTGTTATTGATCCAGCGACGCAGGGCAAGCAGGGCGGTGAGTTCGGGTTCGAGCTGGTTCAGCAGGGGAGCTGCTTCAGCACCTGCTGTGACAACCAGATGCTGCGTATCATTCCAGCTTTTCAGGGCAGGATCCATGATGGCCTCCTGCGAGGCATGGCGCCATCGCGCGATTGCCAGGGGAGGAGTGAGCATGGGCATTGCCAGGACCAGGGCTGACGCGGCGGCATTGGCAACAGCCTGCCATGCCTGGAACAGGGGACCGGACGGCGCGCGATCGCGCGCCATATGATAGGTTGCCTCGAAATCAGGGACACCCGCGATAACAGGGCCCGAATAGAAAATCGGCTTTATACCCTGAGGGGCTGCTGCAATATCGGCTGACAGATCGTCACCGGGGCCGGGTGTAAGCTGAACAGCATCGACCTGACCGTTCTTGAGAGCCTCGAATGCGGCTTCTTTCGTTGCGTAGCCAGAAACAGGCAGAGGATGAAGGCCAAGCAGAGAAAGGCCCAGCAGGCTTGTCAGCTCGACACCGGTCGGATGGGAAACAGCCAGACGTACCGGGCGATCATGGAACAGACCGCTGAGCCGGGATCGGATAGTCCGATGAAGCTCGCCACGGGCCAGAGTCACGACTGGGCGGCGTGCCACGATCAGCGCGGCCCAGCGGGAAAAATCGAAATGCACACGTGCGTCGCCGGAGAGCGACGCGATCAGGGCCGCGCCGGGGGCAAGAATTGTCGTGCCGCCGTCTGCTTCTGGGCTGACCGTGTCGAAAAGATTGGCAGCGGTCACTCCGTCGCGACCCATATCATAATGAGTGGTAACAGGTCCCGATGTAGCCAGACCTCTGGTGAGGGCCGCTGCTAGAATTGGGGCAACCTGCCCCGGCAGGGAGTCAGGACCACCGCCGACGATCAGCCGGGGCGCATCGATCATGGAGGAGGATTCGGCGCGATCAATGTCTTCCCAGGCACGGGCAGGGCAGATCGCGGCCAGATTGGAAGCAGCAAGGGCAGAGAGAAGCGTGCGACGGCTCAGGAGAGGACCGGTCGCGTGAGGAGACATCTTGGTGCGCACTTCTTTCCCTTTATCGCCGGATCGTCCGGCTTGCGCCTTAAGCCAGACGAATACGGCCAAATCGTGACCCTGCAATCAGGGCCATTTCACCTCTGGAGGCATGCTCATGAGAATGGCTTCGGTGTTACCACCGGTTTTCAGTCCGAACACTGTACCACGATCATGAATGAGATTGAACTCGACATAGCGTCCGCGACGGATGAGCTGGGCTTCCCGCTCTGCTTCGGTCCAGGGCTGCATCATGCGTCCGCGCACGGCACGCGGGTAGGCTTCATAAAAGGCCAGGCCGACATCCTTGGTGAAGGCAAAATCCTTCTGAACATCGCTGCTGTTGAAATGATCGTAGAAGATACCGCCCAGGCCGCGCGGCTCGTTGCGTGATGCAGGTAGAAATATTCGTCACACCATGTCTTGAAGCGGTCGTAATAGCTTGGGTCATGACGCATGCAGGCGTCATGAAAACTCTTGTGGAAGGCGGCTGCATCTGCCTTGGCTTCCTCGCTGTCCGGGAAGATGGGCGTGATATCGCCACCACCGCCAAACCAGCCATTGCTGGTGATGATCATGCGCGTATTGAAATGTGCTGCGCTTACATGCGGATTGCAGGGGTGGGCGACAAGGGAAACGCCGGTTGCAAAGAAACGCGGATCCTTGTCGGCGCCTGGCATGTTCTTGCGGAATTCGGGCGAGAATTCACCCCAGACGGTCGAGACATTGACGCCAACCTTCTCGAATACTCTGCCACGCATCACAGACATGACACCGCTGCCATGGAGTGTGCTGTTCTCGTCTTCGCTTCTGTTCCAGGCTGTGCGGACAAAGCGGCCAGCCTCGGTCTTGTCGCGCAGAACAGGAGAATTACGGGCTACGGCCTCGTCTTCTATTGCTTCATAGGAAGCGCAGATCCTGTCGCGCAGTGTCTCGAACCAGTGCCGTGCAACTTCTTTGAGAGAATCATGGGGCACATCGTCACGAATGAGGGCGCGAAAGTTTTCGGGTTCAAGGTCTCGCTCATCGCAGGCTCCACGTTCTGTTTCAGCCGGTCTTCCGCCGACCCGAATTCATGACACTCTAACAAAAGAGGGTCGCCTAGACCATGATGAGCGGGATGAAAACACGGACAGGTTGCGAAGCCTGCCAAACTGGTGTTCCTGAGCGTTCCATCGGCGACCAAGCGAAAAGGCAGTTTCTTTATGAGCGAAAATCTGACGATCGAACCTGTAATCGGCCTTATTGGCGGTTCGGGTCTGTATGACATTGACGGGCTGGAAGACAAGGAGTGGCGACGCGTTGAAACGCCTTGGGGCGAGCCTTCCGACGCCTTGCTTTTTGGGCGTCTGAACGGCGTGAAATGCGTGTTCCTGCCGCGTCATGGCCGAGGCCATCCTATCCCGCCTTCTGATCTGAATTTCCGGGCCAATATCGATGCCCTCAAGCGTTCCGGCGTGACGGATATTGTCTCTCTTTCTGCAGTCGGATCGCTGCGGGAAGATCTCCCCCCCGGTCGTTTTGTTCTGGTCGATCAGTTTATCGACCGTTCATTTGCCCGGGAAAAAGCTTTTTCGGGCGCGGATGCGTGGCGCATGTCGGGATGGCAGATCCTGTTTCGGCACGCATGGGAGATGTGATTGCTGAACAGGCCGAAAAGATCGGTGTGGAGATGGTACGTGGCGGGACCTATCTTGTCATGGAAGGGCCGCAATTCTCGACCCGCGCCGAGAGTGAGCTTTATCGCCAGTGGGGATGCTCGGTGATCGGTATGACGAACATGCCTGAGGCCAAACTCGCCCGTGAGGCTGAAATGTGCTATGCTTCTATTGCCATGGTGACGGATTACGATTGCTGGCACGACGACCATGATTCGGTGACTGTGGATGCTGTTGTTGCTGTTATGACTGAAAATGCTGCCAACGCGCGCGCTGGTAAAAGCCATTATTCCGGAGCTCGGGAAAAAACGGGGGCTTTGCCCATCGGGCGCCGAACGTGCGCTTGATCATGCGATCATTACCGCACCGTCGGCCCGTGATCGCCAGTTGCTTGAGAAACTCGATGCGGTAGCTGGTCGCGTTCTGCGCTAGACTGGTCTGGCGGGGGAAGAGGATCGCCCCCGCCTTTATGCTCAATGTGTTTCATTTTCCTTTTGAGGGAAGTGATCATGATCCCCCTGGTCAGTCTGCCGCTCCGGAAATTCCCCCAGATTTTTCTGGATTTCGGCCTCTTCGATCTGCACGTCAGCCAGTTGCGGCTCAGGCAGGGATGAGACCGGGATTTCACCGGCATGGGGGTTGTCCTCCATGCCGATGATCTCGGCAGCTTTTTCCCGGTAGACTTCGGGACCGCAATCAGGTCTGTCTTCGGCTTCCCAGAGCTCGCGCGACTTGGCTTCAATGCGTTTGTCACGTTCGGGACTGTCAACAAGGGGATTGAGAGGCGTTGTTCTCGACGACATTATTCTGGAATCCAGTGTTACAGATGGGTGGCGAAAAAGGTTACGCTGCGTGCATGAGCCAGATCGCGGGCATTCTTGTTGAAGCTTGGGCGATCCTCGCAGCCAAAGCCGTGTCCAGCCTCGTCATAGACAAAGATTTCTACCTCGGGCCGGTTCTCACGGATCGTCGTGATATCGGTGTGGGGAATATGATCGTCTTCTCCACCAAAATGGAGCTGGACAGGGCAGTGAGGCTTTTCATGGCTTTCTGCTGCAATGCCCCCGCCGTACCAGGCTGACGCGGCTGCGAATTCGCGTGTGCGGGTGGCAGCCTGCCAGGCGACAAGTCCGCCCCAGCAGAAGCCGATGATGCCGGGTTTGCCGTGGTCATGCCTGTTCAGGGCATGAGCGCTCGCCGTGATATCGGCCAAAATGGCATCCGGAGAAATCCGGGCCCGGAGGGCCAGTCCTTCTTTCATGCCCTGGGCATCATAAGGCAGCACAGTGTCACGCTGCGCACGATCAAACAGGGCCGGCGCAATGACATGATAGCCGTGATGCTCTGCCAGTTCGTCGCAGACTGCCCGTATGTGATCTGTCAGGCCGAAAATCTCCTGCACTACCACGAGGGCGTGTCTGGCAGACGAATCTCCTGCTTCGTAAGCCGAAAAATGGTGTGTATCTGCTGCTGTAAGCGTTATCAGGCGTCCCATGGAACGACCCTCCGTCTTGTTCATTCCAGTCAGGATCAACGATCACCATGACAGAAATCGTTAATCTTCGTCGTGTGCGCAAACGTCTGGCACGCGAGAAGGATGCTCTTGCAGCAGAGCAAAACAGGGTTCGGTTCGGCCGCACCCGGCAAGAGCGTCTGAAATGTGATCTTGAGAGAGACCGCCTGCTGCGTGAGGTGGATGGTGCGAAGCTGGAGCAATCCGTTCCGGTTGAGACAGTGGAAAAGGTTGCCATGGCTGCGGGCAATGACGCTTCGGTGAAAAGTGACGTTTGTGGGGGTTCTGACACTTGACGCCAGCAATAGGCTCTCTTACCTGTTTGGCACTCTCTTAAAGGGAGTGCTAACGCGCTGCGGCTTAGCGGGCGCGCAAACCGGCGGCGTTGCTTCTGATAAAGGGCGTCGCCTTAGAGAAAAGTGGAGCGATCCATTATGACAAATTTTCGGCCTTTGTATGACCGCGTCGTCGTCCGTCGCCTTGAGGGCGAACAGAAGACGGCCGGTGGTATCATCATTCCGGACACCGCCAAGGAAAAGCCCATGGAAGGCGAAATCGTCTCCGTTGGTTCCGGCGCACGGAATGAGCAGGGTCAGGTTGTGGCACTGGACGTCAAGGCTGGCGATCGCGTGCTGTTCGGCAAATGGTCCGGCACCGAGGTGAAGATCAACGGCGAAGAGCTGCTGATCATGAAGGAAAGCGACATCATGGGTGTGATTGGCTGATTTCCAGCCTCCCCATCGTCGCAAACTGAACCTCTACTGGAGATAAGAATATGGCTGCCAAAGACGTAAGATTCGGTGCCGATGCACGCCAGCGCATGCTGCGCGGCGTTGATATCCTTGCTGACGCTGTAAAGGTCACGCTGGGCCCGAAGGGTCGCAACGTTGTTCTGGACAAGAGCTTCGGCGCACCGCGCATCACCAAGGACGGCGTTTCCGTCGCCAAGGAAATCGAACTGGCCGACAAGTTCGAAAACATGGGCGCCCAGATGGTGCGCGAAGTGGCCTCGAAGACCAACGACACGGCTGGCGATGGCACGACCACCGCAACCGTTCTGGCTCAGGCTATCATCCGTGAGGGCGCCAAGGCTGTTGCCGCGGGCATGAACCCGATGGATCTGAAGCGTGGCATCGACAAGGCTGTTCTGGCAGTTGTGGCCGAGCTGAAGGCGAACACGCGCAAGATCACGACGCCTGCCGAAACGGCACAGGTCGGCACGATCTCGGCAAACGGCGAGCATGAAATCGGCGAGATGATCTCGCAGGCCATGCAGAAAGTCGGTTCCGAGGGCGTCATCACGGTTGAGGAAGCCAAGGGCCTGCACACCGAACTCGACGTTGTCGAGGGCATGCAGTTCGACCGCGGCTACATCTCGCCGTATTTCGTGACCAATGCCGAGAAGATGCTCGCCGATCTGGATAATCCCTATATCCTGATCCACGAGAAGAAGCTCTCCTCGCTGCAGCCGATGCTGCCGCTGCTTGAGAGCGTCGTTCAGTCCGGCCGTCCGCTCATGATCATTGCTGAAGACGTCGATGGAGAAGCGCTTGCTACGCTGGTCGTCAACAAGCTGCGCGGTGGCCTGAAGATTGCTGCCGTCAAGGCTCCTGGCTTCGGTGACCGTCGCAAGGCCATGCTGGAAGACATCGCTATCCTGACGGGTGGCCAGGTCATCAGCGAAGACATTGGCATCAAGCTCGAAACTGTCACACTCGACATGCTCGGTCGCGCCAAGAAGGTGCATATCGAGAAGGAAAACACCACGATCGTTGAAGGCGCCGGTAACACGGACGACATCAAGGGCCGTTGTGCACAGATCCGCGCGCAGATCGAGGAAACCACCTCCGACTACGACCGTGAGAAGCTTCAGGAGCGTCTTGCCAAGCTGGCCGGTGGCGTTGCCGTAATCCGCGTTGGTGGCAGCACCGAAGTCGAGGTGAAGGAGCGCAAGGATCGCGTTGACGACGCCCTGCATGCAACCCGCGCCGCTGTTGAAGAAGGCATCGTTCCGGGTGGTGGTACGGCTCTTGCCCGCGCTTCCGTTGCCCTGAAGGACCTTTCCTTCCAGAATGACGACCAGCGCGTTGGTGCGGACATCATCCGCAAGGCTTTGCAGGCTCCGCTGCGTCAGATCGCATTCAACGCTGGTGAAGACGGCGCCGTCATCGCTGGCAAGGTGCTTGAGATCGCCGAGTACACGCACGGCTTTGATGCACAGAATGCAGAATACAAGGATCTGGTTGCCGCTGGCATCATCGATCCTACCAAAGTTGTCCGTACGGCTCTTCAGGACGCAGCTTCGGTTGCCGGCCTGCTGATCACGACGGAAGCCATGGTTGCCGAGAAGCCCGAGAAGAAGGCCGCTCCGGCCGGTGGTCCGGGTGGCATGGGTGGCATGGGCGATATGGATTTCTGATCCAGCCCGTCTCCATCAAGGTTACAAAAGAGCCGCCCTGTCGAAAGACAGGGCGGTTTTTTTTTATGTTTGCAGAATGTCGTCACGGGTTCAGCATCGGGATGTTGGTGAGGACACTCACTTGAGAGTGATTTGGATATCAGATCTGATGTGCTTCTACCTGACAGTATTGAAGACGTACCTCGTAGGGACTCACAATCTCGATGTGGCGATCTGCCTGTTCAGTACGACCGCCATGCTTTGCCTAATCTTGAAGACACGAGCCTCCGCACTTGTCCTGTTGGTTCGCTGCGATATGCTGAACTGACCGCCACGCCGGGCTGCTAACAGCTTGCCTCCCCGGTCTGTATACGGCGAATGAGGTTTATAATTTTCACAACTCAGTTGGCGGCGATTCCCGCTCAGATGGAATGCCTCGCAACTATGGCGCCGTTCCAGCAACTATATAGTATCGTGTGAAGACAATGCTGTTTTAGGTCATCCCGGAAGTATAATTTTTTATGTTTCACGAGAATGATTCCGCGCGGATCGTGGCAAGCCACCGGTCGTGACTCTTAGGGCAGATGGGCATCGGGCGAGAGATTTTCTCTTCTGCCAGCCAATACAAGTCATTCAGCTCGAATAATTTCGCCGATTTGGAATCAGATATCTGATCTCAAATCGAAGGTCCTGTAATCCCGACCCTTGCAAAACCTTCGTATGGAATTATCACTATAATGAAAACTTAATGGGTAAGAAATAAGGAGATTAGAATTTGTCTATATGTGATATATTCATTGATGATAACTATATCGTAAGAGCTTACGCAGGCTTAGATACTGGAGACCATATAGTTGTAAGTTTTACCGGAATTAGTGCACCTGAACGTCATGACGGTAGCTTTTTCGGGGCGGCTCTAGCAATCAAACTTGGTATCCCGTGGATAGGGATCATCGATCGCCACGAAAATTGGTATTGTAAAGGCTCGCTCGAAGAGGCTTTTATCGCAGTCCGCGCATGGATTTCAGCCCGAAAACAAAATTTTGATCCTGGAATTACGCCTAGATTAGTCGGATTTGGTATTTCGATGGGTGCTTATGCGGTTTTGAAATATTCCCGTATATTGGGCCTTGACTGCGTAATGGCAGCAGCGCCCCAATGGAGCCTAGACAGAGCAGAAGCACCTTATCCTTCTCACTTCAAGCACTTCTATCAACCCTTTATGACAGGAATGGGTGTTCGCTCCAATGATGTCCATGGTCGTATTTATGTGTTCTACGATCCCTACGAAGAACCTGACCTTGATGAAGTAAAAATGTTCAAGCGTCATATTGATGTACATGAAATTACGCTCTGTTATGCTGGTCATATGGTGTTATCTAACATAAAAGGCTCTCGTATTTTTTCAGATATGCTTCAACATATAGAGAATCCATTAGCATTTCGGCACATAGCAACCTTGGCGCGTCGACACAATTTTGAGAATATTGCCAGAATGATTGAGCGTGCATTCAACCGCAATCCACGCCTAGTCTCGCAGGCTTTCCACACTAGACGCTTCAAAAAAGCGATAAAGAACGGATCCAGAGAAACCGTATCTCGAATTTGGAAAATAGCAACGAAGATTGCATATATGGGATATATACACGAAGCCGAAGCGTTTTTTGCTTGTGCTACTGGGAATTATAGTCCTTGTATCACATTACCTCGAATCATGAGCTGGCGCGGGGAACTGCTATGCTACTGTCACCACCGTGAAACCTTCTTCCAAACAAATAGTCATCTACCTGTACAGGGCTCCATGGTGACAGTAGTGGACAATGAGCTCTTTGCTACGACGCCGGTTGGGCTTGTTCCAGTTCCTGGACAACTGACTCCAATAGGCGAACAAAGATATGCTATCGTTATTGAAAAATCTTATCTCTCAGCACGTGATGATGATCAGGCTACCCTAATGCCTGCTTTAGATGCATGGGAGGAGTTTCTATTACTTCCTGCCCGCCCGCTCTCAGTGTCCGAATAGGTTTCAATCTGTTTCATTTGTCGCAGTGCGCCTTGGATGCCAGTGCTTACGAACTGCGCGCGGTGATGATGTTGATATTGCCGCGATCTCTCGTGTGAGGCAACGATAAGGTTCCGACTGGATGAAGCTCCGTTTTCTGTCGTAGCGCTTTGATAAGACAACAAGACCTGTGTGTAGAGTAGCTTTCATGCCGGGATAGAAGATGGACTTCTGTTTTTGAGCAGATGATCAAATCATGGCTCGGCAGAGGGGGGGGGCAGACTTTAAGCTACTTCCTCAATATCAAGCTAAACAAGCGTAATGTCGCTTTTCAGGACGACAGCATTAGCAGTTCATAGCGGATAGGTGGTTTGCTTGAAAGGCAGTTGTTCTCGATTGGTCGGGGTTATGGTATCTCTTGTTTGAGAGGCAGAGAAGAAACTAAAAAGATCAGACCTTTAATTCTGGAACCGCAATCCCGTTCAGCGCCGGTAAATCAAGACTGACGCAATTACTGGTGTCGTTGTGGGCCACGAAAAACTCCCAACCGTATTCATCTTTGTCTGCTGCCATGTCCCAACCATCATAGTCTTATTCTGATCTTCAAGTCTAAAAGGATTTTTTCTACCCGACCTATCCGGTGAGGTGAAAATGTGCTAAATCTGCGTAGCTGACCCTAGATTTTCTTGCAAAGTTAGAGATAAATCCAAGAGGCATATTTAATAGTATTGCTGTTCTGCAACTATTATGGGTGATATGATGAAGATTGCAATTTGTCTTGCTGTTAAGAATGAGAAAGACGATATTCCATATTGGGTGGCGTGGCACTCTTCGATCGGCTTTGATTCTTTTTTTATCTATGATGACCAATCAAGCGATAGTACCAGTTATGTAATTAATTCTTTAAGAGAAAAATACGATATAAGATTGAAAAATGTGAGAGAAGACAGAGACGATCACGTTATACGACAAGTAGATATATATAATTCTTGTCTCTCAGAAGCCAAAGAAGATTTTGATTGGCTATGCTTTATCGACTCTGATGAATACGTCTATATTGATAGTGGGTCAATAAAGTCTTTTTTGCAACAAATGCCGGAGGATGCTGGGTGCGTGGCCTTAAATTGGTGTTGCTTCGGAACGAATGGACATCTTTCTCGTCCCGAAGGCTCACCGATTTTCTCATATAGAAAACACGGAAATAATACTGAGTACTGGAATAATCATACAAAAGTTATAATTAGACCTCGTAGTGTAAATGGTGATATCACTTATGTGCACAATGCCCCTGTAACGGGGAGGACACTTACATCTGATGGAAAAGATGTCGTTTGGACTACTATATTTGGAGGATTTACAGCTCAATCGCCCAATTGGGAGAATGCCAGACTACTACATTTTCAGACAAGATCTTTAGAAAACTATATCAGACGCTATAAGGACATGGAGATCCATCGCAGGCAGAATGCAGGAGATCCTGTCCATGATGTAATGAACAGTAAGCTCTACGATGCTGAGTTTATGCAGATCGACAATGCGATTATTAGTAAGTACTCAGATGAACTCATGATTCTGGTTGATGCCCAACTTAAATATATAGAAAAATTGATGAAGTCCACGTCAATAATGGAAATCAAGCTGCTTGCTGAGCGATTGGATTTATCAAGGTTTGATGTATTTGTTCCCGCCAGGGATCATAAAACGCATCAATTGGAAACCAGATGTGTCTCTATTCATAATTATGGAGGAATCAACATTGATGCAGATGTGAGTGTTTTAAGATTAAAGGCTCACACCGGCGCTTCTCTTTTCATCGATGAAACAGACAGATCACGACGGATAATACTGCTGAGACTGAGCTTCTTGGTCTCTATGTTCAAGGTACGCGTTATATTCATTTTGTAGCCGCAGATCGAAAGCGCTTCTCTATACCAAATGATGCTAGAATAACAGCGCTTCGGACCTATGAGGTCTGGCAGAATCCAAATGGCAGTATTTGTTTCTCTCATCCACGGACAAAGAAGTATCTTTCAGTGGGAGCTGATGGAGATGTTGTGGTGGATAGGAAGCGAGCATGGGAGTGGGAATGGTTCGATTTTGAATCGATTGATCATAATGCAAACGAGATAGGAAATAACTTTATAGAAGTAAATAATATTTCTTCTGTCTATAACAAAATTTATCTGAATGGATTTAATTATAAATTTCTTTCTAATTATATATCTATGTTGCCTGAGCATGAACGGACTGCATTAGATTTTATGTGTGGAGGCATTTTGGGGGAGCACATTCATTAGGTCTCGTTGACAAAAGACCTGATCTAGAGTGTTGCTGCGGTGATGTTGAGGAAGCTCATAAAAGATAGGATAGCCTTGTCGTATCGGGTGCGATACGGCGTATCTGCTTGAGCCTGTCAAACATCCGCTCGATGCGATATTGGTCCCGATAGCGTTTCTAGGGCC
>NZ_BAJV01000023.1 GCF_000613885.1 Asaia prunellae JCM 25354
CCGCCCGATGGTCATCCCTATGGCCTTTGCGAGAAGCGGATCGACGCTTTACATTCACGGGGCATCAAAAACCCGACTGATGGGGCTGGATGGGCAGAAACTTTGTCTGATCGTGACCCATCTGACCGGGATCGTGGTAGCCCGCTCTTCCTTTCACCATTCCGTCAATTACCGCAGTGCTGTCATACATGGTGAAGCCCGCAGGGTGACCGGCGAGGAACATCATTGCGCGCTCGATGCGATTACCAATCATCTTCTGCCCGGTCGAACCAGTGAGTTGCGCGCGATGACAGCGCAGGAGCTCAAGGCGACGGGCGTGATTGCGCTCGAAATCGAGGCCGCCAGTGCCAAGATACGTACGGGGCCGCCCGTTGAGGACCCGGTCGATCTTCCTTCGACGCTCTGGGGCGGCGTCGTGCCTGTCGTGACGGCCTTGGGTACTGGCATTCAGGATGCCCATACTCCGGAAGGCGTGCCTCTGCCGGCGTCGATACGCGCGGCCCAGGCAAAATTCGTTGCCTGAGTTCTGCTCCGGGAGAGAGATATTCAGACGCCGGAAGGGTGGGGTAAATTCAGGGAGGTAATGATCTGGGCAGGACTGGGGAGGGCATTGATGCTTGCAGGGCGAAGACGGTTGGCTTCGATCAGAAGCTGACAGGCCTGGAGCATGTCCGCCCCCAGATCATGATGAAGAATTGCCGTCAGCGTCCCATCTGCAAGAAGTGCCCTGTTATCCCTGTCCAGATCATGACCAATAAAGACTCGCGGTATCCGGTTGCATTTCTCAAGTGCTGCCGCGATTGCCTTGTTGCCTCCTCCGATCGAATAGATGGCCTCGATTCCGGGATGGGCAAGAAGAGCCTGTTCGACAAGGTCATAGGTCCGCCAGTCGAGGCCGTTACCCTCTCCTAGGGAAACAATACCCAGATGAGGTGCATGACAGGCGAGATAATGCCGAAAGCTGTGTTCCCGTTCTTCCTCTCCCTTGAATCGGGCGCTGGACACGACGACGAGTACCGAACTCTCCGCATAAAGCAGACGCGGCATCCATCCTGCAATAAGCCATGCCGCCGTGCTGCCCGCTCCATGGTTATCGAGGCCAATATAGGCCAGACGGTCGCTGCCATGGAGATCGGTCACAAGGGTGATGACAGGAATGCGAGCCCGGGCACAGGCCCGGATTTCCTCGCGAATGGCTGGATGATCCGGGGCCTTTAGAAGGATGCCATTCGAACCGCGTTTGCGGATACGTGCCATAATGGCGGCTGTCTCCCTGCCTGTCGCTGTCTCGCTCAGATGCGCACGTACGCGCAGGGCGATAGGCAGCAATGCGGGCAGTTGGGCTTCAAGTGCCATCCGGACGGCAGAAGAGAAGCGGTTTGGCGCCTCCATCAACAGATCAATGACCATCCGGCTGCCTTGCAGGGAGTTTTCGAGGCTCTGGCGTGAGAGCTCGTCCATGGCCTGATACACGCGTCGTCTTGTGGCGGGACGTACGCCCTCTCGATCATGCAGTACACGGTCCACGGTGGCGAGACCAACACCAGCCTGTCTCGCAATATCCTTGAGGGGATGTTTGTCAGCCATACCTTCTTCCTGAGGTGTTTTTGAGGTGTTTCAGGTCTGTGGAGGGCAATTACAAAACCGTAATCTCATTGTGTCGTCTCTCGAGGGCCGATGGGCAAGGGGCCCGTGGCGGGAAAAGGGGGACAGGACCGGAGTGTAAACAGTGAAGCCCAATACTCTCTCTGAAAAAAAAACGGATCAGAACTGGTATTCGCCAGATTCCGTATCGCTTGAAGATCTGAAAATCCTTACGGGTCAGAAAGTTACTCTGCGTGATTACCCTCTTGCCTCTGATATCGGAGGTGGACAGGTCCCTCTCTATGATTGCGCTGCGTTGCGTCGTCTTTTGGCTCAGCCGGAAGGCAGGTGCCGCATCATGGCCGAATGGGTTTCCGCACTTAAAGACGGGCCGGGTATCATCGTGCTGAAACAGGCTTTCGACGATGTCGAGGCTTTGGATCACGTTACCGTCCAGTTCGAGAAGCTGATTGCCAATGAACGGCGGAATGGCATGGAAACAGGCGATCACTTCGCCAAAAAGGGAGCAAATGACCGCGTCTGGAACGCTCTCGAAAAGCTGTGCCTGCTCGATCCCGAAGGTTTTGTCCGTTATTACGCCAATGACATGATCGCGCTTGTCAGCGAAGCCTGGCTCGGTCCAGCCTATCAGATCACGTCACAGGTCAATGTGGTCAATCCCGGTGGTGAGGCACAATCCGTCCATCGTGATTACCATCTTGGCTTCCAGTCTCCCCAACAGGTGAGTCAATATCCCGCGCATGTTCATGCTCTTTCACCTTTCCTGACCTTGCAGGGAGCGGTGGCGCATTGTGACATGCCGCTCGAAAGCGGACCGACGCTGTATATGCCGTTTACCCAGAAATATGGCCCCGGCTATCTGGCGACGCAGACCCCGGAGGTGAGGGAGTGGTTCAACGAGAATTATCTCCAGCTTCCCTTGCACAAGGGTGATGCTGTTTTTTTCAGCCCGGCATTGTTTCACGCTGCGGGGAGTAACCGTTCCAGAAGCACAAGGCGGATGGCCAATCTCCTTCAGGTGTCGTCCGCATTCGGACGGGCGATGGAGAGTATGGATCGGGCCCGTATGGCCCGTGCTTTGTATCCGGTGCTGCAGGAACACAACCGGGACCAAAGCCTTGCACAGGAGGCAATTGGCCGGGTCATTGCCGCAAGTGCGGAAGGCTATGCCTTTCCGACCAATCTCGATCGCGACCCACCGATTGGTGGGTTGGCACCGCAAAGTCAACAGGCCCTGTTCCGTCAGGCGCTGGAGGAAAACTGGGCAGAGGCGCGTTTCGTCGAAGCGCTTGCAGAACGGGTCAGAAGCACACTGACCTGAAAGACGAAATGAGCAGGCTGGTCGGGGATTTCTCGCTCCTCGGCCGGTTCAGCCTTTCCGCTGGATTTCGGCTGTCTCATATCAGCCGCTATAAAAAACTATCTGACTATTCTGTTGTCTAGAAATTTCTTCTCACAAATTATTCATATTACACATCTGTATAGTCAAAAAAACTGTAAATCATTGCAAATAAATTATAAATCCTGATGAAAACACGGAATCACAAGCGGAAAAGGTTAATAAACCTTATGTGAATTATGTATTTTATGTAATAAACATGGTATAGAAGAAAGATCTGTCGGGTATTCCGGTGGGATTGCTGCCATTGCACAGACTTTCTTAATAGAAAACATTTTTATATCGCAATAATTTTGTAAATATTGCCGGTAATGCCCACAACATGACACGGGCGGCGGCTTCGCTCTGACTGGCAGCTTGTTCGCAGGTTTCCGATAACCAGATACGGAGTAAAATCGTGAAGCGTACGGGTTTTTTCTCGGATGAGACCTGCTTCTGGCATGTCGGACAGCCGCATGTTGGTCCGCTGCCAGTGGGGGGCTGGGTTCAGCCAACGGCGGGCGCCAGTCTGCCAGAATCGCCAGACAGCAAACGGCGCCTGAAAAGTCTGCTTGATGTCTCGGGATTATTGGCAGAACTGGTATGCCACAGTGCTCCGGCCGCGTACGAGGAGGATCTGCTGCGCGTCCATACGCCGGATTATCTGGCCGCTTTCAGCGTCCTGAGCGCTGCCGAGGGTGGTACGATGGGACCGCAGGCCAGTTTCGGCAAAGGCAGTTACGATTATGCACGCAAATCGGCCGGGTTGGTGATGCGTGCTTTGGACATGGTTCTGGTTGGCGAGCTGGACAATGCCTATGCGCTCAGTCGACCGCCCGGGCATCATTGCCTGCCTGACCAGGCGATGGGCTTTTGCTTCCTAGCCAATATCCCTATCGCCATTGAGGCAGCGCGTTTTCGACATGGCATTTCCCGCATTGCCGTCGTGGATTGGGACGTACATCATGGTAACGGGACTGAGGCGATCTTCTATGATCGTGCTGATGTACTGACGATTTCGATCCATCAGGAGAATTGCTTTCCTGCAGGCTTCGGCGGCACGGAACGTCGGGGCGTGGGAGCGGGAACAGGATATAATATCAATATCCCGCTCCTGCCAGGCGGCGGCCATGAGGCGTATGTCGGCGCCATGGAAAAGATCGTGGTGCCAGCTCTGATGGATTATCGTCCGGAGCTGATCATCGTCGCCTGCGGTTTCGATGCCAATGCGTTCGATCCGCTGGCCCGGATGATGCTGGCGTCACCGACATACCGCTATCTCATGTCACGTATTATGGACGTTGCGGAAATCTGCTGTGCCGGCAAGGTCGTCGCCGCGCATGAGGGAGGGTATTCCGAGGCCTATGTACCGTTCTGCGGGCAGGCACTGATCGAGACGATGGCCGACCACAAGACTGCGTCGTGGATGAGATCGAACCCTTTATCGCACTTCAGCAACCTTCCGCCCGCTTCGCGGCCTTTCAGAACATGATTCTGGACGAAATGGCTGCCGGATTCGGTCTGGCCTCGTCATGATGAAACTCTCACCAACCGACGCAGCCCTGTTCGCACGCCGTCAGGCCGTGATGGGAACCGCCTCTCCCTTGTTTTACGACACGCCCCTCCACGCGGTCAGCGCCCAGGGGGTATGGCTGACGGATAGTGCCGGTCGACGCTATCTGGATGCCTATAACAACGTGCCGCATGTCGGACATTGTCACCCGAGGGTGGTGCAGGCGATCACGGACCAGATTGCGCGCCTTAACATCCACACGCGCTATCTTACCGAACCCGTCGTCGCTTATGCTGAAAGGCTTGTGGCAACCGTTGATGCACCGCTGAACGTGGTGCAGTTCTGCTGCACCGGCACCGAAGCAAACGAGCTGGCGTTGCGCATGGCGCGCTTCGGTAGCGGGCAGCACGGCGTTATCGTCAGCGATTTCAGCTATCACGGCAATTCCTCCACGTTGGCAGCACTGACCACCGGCCTGCCTGCTCCCGAAGCCCTTGCGCCGTGGGTCCGTACAATACGCATCCCCGACGTGACAGGGTGTCCTGCCAGTGAGCATACGGCGATTCTGGCTGAAGCCTTGCGGGCTGTGTCCGACGCCGTCGCATCCTTGCAGGAGGCCGGCTACGGCGTCGCGGCACTGCTGCTGGATACCGTCTTTTCGACCGAAGGGTTGAGAGCGGTACCCGAAGGCTATCTGGCTGGTGCAGTGGCGCGGATCCGTGATGCCGGCGGCTTTTTCATAGGAGACGAGGTACAGCCGGGTTTCGGCCGCACAGGCGGTGTAATGTGGGGATACCAGCGTCACGGGATCGTGCCGGATTTCGTGACCTTGGGCAAACCCATGGGCAATGGCCTGCCGGTAGCAGGCGTGATCACGCGGCGTGATCTTCTGGAGTCCTTCGGCAAGGCCGCGCTCTATTTCAACACGTTCGGCGGGAATCCAGTTTCGGCCGTCGCCGGGTTGGCGGTGATGAATGTTCTGCGCGACGAGGACCTTTTGGCTTACGCCCAGCGTCTGGCGCGTGCGTAAAGGACGAACTGGGGACATTGGCGACTAGACATGACGGTATTCAGGATGTTCGCGGCTGCGGTCTGTTTTTTGGCCTCACGTTCGTTCATCCCGGCACGGGAATCCCGGATGCCGCACGGACCCGGCGCGTCGTGAATGCCATGCGTGAGCACGGCGTGCTGATCAGTCGCATTGGTCCGGACGACAATGTGCTGAAGATCCGTCCCCCCATGGTCATTCAGGAGGATGAGGCGGCGCTGCTTATCGCTACGCTCGATACGGTTCTGGCCAAGGTCCCACACCAATGAACGAGGCAATGCTGACCGCCGAGGCGATCACTGTGCTTGGGCAATGGACGGGGGGCTGGCAGGTCGAACGTCTGCTCAAGTATCGGGAGAATGCCGTTTTTGCGGTTTCGGATGCCACGGGGCAGCGCGCAGTGCTCCGCCTGCACCGGCCGGGTTATCACAATGCGGCAGCCCTGCATTCCGAGCTTTTCTGGATGAGCGCGCTTGTCGCGCAGGGCTTTCCAGCGCCCTCTCCGATCCGTGCAGCAAACGGCGCCATGATCGTGGCCTATGGTACGGGCGCCAGCGGATTTGCAGACATGATGAGTTGGGTGCCAGGGCGACCTGTCGTCGAGATCGACGATCTGCCGACGCTAACCCGCATCTATGCGACGTTAGGGGACATGCTCGGACGGATGCACCGCGATGCCGCATACTGGACGCCGCCTGCGGATTTTTTTCGCCCCGCCTGGGACCATGATGCTCTGTTAGGCGAGACGCCCCTCTGGGGTAATTTCCGTGCGTTTCCTGGCCTGCACGGTGCGGGACGCGAAATAGTGCTGCATGCGGCGGAACGAGCCAGTGAGGCGTTGCGGGCCCTGAGTACCGGGCCGGCACATTACGGCCTCATTCATGCCGATGCCCTGGCAGATAATGTGATATTTGACGAGCACGCGGGCGTGACACTGATTGACTTCGATGATTGCGGGCCAGGGTGGTTCCTGTTCGATATTGTAACCTGCCTGTATTTTCATACGCCAGAAGATCGCCTGCCTGTGCTGGAGCGCGCATTCCTGTCCGCTTATCGTCATCATTTTCATTTCGATACGACCGATCGTGATCACCTCCCGCTGTTCATGTTCCTTCGTGCCCTGACCTATGTGGGCTGGGTACAAAGCCGCCCCGAAACCGAGACGGCGAGGGAACTGGGAGATGCTTTCGCGCGAAGGGCGGAGGAACTTGCCCGCGCGTATCTTGTCCATCGCACGGTATGAGGAACGGATAATGCCCTCCAATCCGCCAACATCCTCACATCCTGGCGTCTGGCGTCAGCTTCTGGCGCTCGTAGCCCTGTCCGCCGTGGGATCGGTCATGCCACTGGGGGCGCCTGCCCTGGCGGGAGTACTGGCACGCGGGTTCGCGCTCTCGCCTTCTCAGGTCGGGCTCTATTTTCTGTCGGAACTGGGGGCGACGAGCCTGGTCAGCCTTCCCGCTATTCTTCTTGTGCGTTACGTGCCCTTGCGGCGGGCGATGGCGATGGCCGTCGCTGGCTTCGTTGTTTTCAATCTGCTGTCCTGGTTCGCGGGGTCCTATGCCTGGCTGCTTGCGTTGCGCGTCGGCGCGTCGGCGGCTGGAGGCACCGTGATGATCCTGACCATGACCGGGATCGCCCGCTTGCCACGCCAGGAAGTAGGGTTTGGCGCCTGGGTCGCAGGACAATTGATGCTGAGTGCGCTTGTCATTCTGGCGTTTCCGGTCATAGCCGATCATATCGGGGTTCAGGGGGTTTATGTCTTTGTTGCCCTGTTAATGGCAGGTGCGGCGGTAACCCTTCCATGGCTACCGGCTTCCGTCGCGCCTGGTGCAGCCGAGGTGGGTGTGTCGGTCGACATTCTGGGTACCGGATTGCGCATCGGGGGCGTTCTGCTCTTCTATCTCGCTATCGCTGGCATCTGGACTTTTCTCGAGAAATCGGCGTTGATTCCGGTCTGTTGCGCGCGCGCGTTGATAGTGCCATGGCCACGGCGGCGTTGTTTGGCATCGTTGGCGGCCTGTGTGCCTCTGCCGTGGGCCGTTGGGTTGACCAGCGCGGCCTTGGGCACGCAGCGCTGGCACTGATGGCAGGTTATGGTTTGATCGTTGTCGCGCTGCTCGCGCTGATAGGCGACCTGTCGGGGCTACGCTTTCTGGGGGCGGCCTGCGTTTTCAAATTCGCCTGGACATTCACTGTGCCATTCGTGCTTGCACGTATCGTGCGTCTGGCAAGAGCCATTGAGACGATGGCAGTCGTCAATCTGACCCTCGGCGCGGGCTTTGCACTGGGGCCGGCTGCCGGGGGGTATGTGCTCCAGACCAGCGGCGGAACGACCCCGCTGCTGCTGGGCGCGTGTCTGCTGCTGGCAGGATCGGTCCTGCTGATTCTCGTGCGTCATAGGCCGAGGGGGCTGATCGACAACGTGTCATGACAGAGGTTTGTGCGGCGGATGCTCTTGAACTGAAAGAGGGCCTGATTCTGATCTGTGATCATCCTTGCCGGTAGTGGTGGGCTCTCGATCAGAACAGGTATGTTTCCTACGCTTCATGCGATCACGGCTTTCTCCCATTGGAGCATCGTAATCGCTGCGAGTATGTGAAAACCCCGCCTTTGTGCTTTGGTTAGTTCACATCAGCCAATGTGTCATCATCATCTCCTCGCCGCCAGTATCCGGCCGCACGTATCTGCGCCCTTGGCACAGCCTCCTCATTCACGAGATGATCGCGCAAGGTGCGTACGACGCTGATCTCCGCTGCGATCCAGACATGAAGTTTGTCTGTTGCAGGCAGAACGACATGACGCAGCAGGGCGTGGAGGGTCTCATCACCACCCTTCTGGCACCGATGCACCTCCATCCAGGCATGGCTGAAAAGCGGATAGGATTTCTCGGTTTCCCGCGTGTCGAGAAGCACAACGGCACGGTGATTGGGGGGGAGGGTTTCAAGCGTGCGGGCGATGGCAGGCAAGGCCGTATCATCGCCAATCAGCAAGTGACGGGTCAGCGTATCCGGGACGATATGCGATGCTTTGGGGCCCCATGCCAAGTATCTGGCCTTTTCTGGCCTGAGCCGCCCATCGTGTGGCGGGGCCCTCTTCATGAAGCACGAAATCGATGATCAGCTCACGCTGTTCTTCGTCAAACCGTCTTGGCGTGTAATCACGGGCGATCACACGTGGGTCATGCACGGCACTGCGATCGGCTCCTATTTCGGGCAGGATCAGCTCGTCACTCCCCGGTTGCGGAAAGAACAGCTTGACGTGATCATCAGTACCCGCAGTCACGAAATCATGCAGGTCATCTCCCTTGAAGACGATGCGCTGCATTGTGCTGGAGAGAGGGATGATTTCCGCAACTTCGATACGTCGAAGCCGCAGGGGGTGGCGTATCTTCGCGGGAATATGCTCCGTGCTGGTCATGACTGGTTTTCCCCTGTGATTTCCAGGGCTGCGCGCGTGAGTATGGCCGCTATGCGTCGCGCTTCTGCAGGGCTGCAGCCACGGCGGTCATAGAGGGCTGTCTTGATCTTGTGCCGTGCCTTGTGCAGGCCATCCGCGGCCTCGGGGTCCGCATCATGCAGCCCTGCAAAAGCCTCACGGACCTCGCTCATACGGCTACCGATACGCGCCAGAATATCCAGAATGCGCTCTGCTTCCGCTCTGTTGCCGGACAGCTGGTCGCAGCCTTGTCTGGTGATGGTGTAGAGTTTGCGCGTACCCTCAGGAGTCACCTCAGCTTGTCCGATTTCCTCAAGATAGGTGAGGGCCGGATACACCATGCCGGGGCTGGGTTTATAGAAACCGTTGGAACGCTCTTCGAGCCTGCGGATGATTTCATACCCATGAGCCGGGCTTTCTTCCAGCAGGGCAAGGATAACGAGCTGAAGCTCCTCGGAACTCAGTTTGCGCCCACCCGGAATGTCGTCGCCGCGATGGCGGCCAAAGCGCCCACCGGAGCGATGACCCCCATGAGAACGACGGCCCTCACCGGAACCGGCGCCGTCGTGACGGCTGAATGCATGTCGAAAATGATGACGGAAAAGCATTTATATCTCCTGTTATATCTTAAGAGTGTGTTATATCTTAAGATATAACGCAAGAGTATTCTGCATATGCTTCTTTTTTTCGAAAGGACGTTTCCGCACAGCCCGCTTTGGCCCGTGAAGACCAAAGCAGGAAAAAGGGCTCAGCAGGCCCAGACGGTCTTGATATTCATGAACTCATGCAGGCCGAGTTCAGTCAGTTCGCGGCCATAGCCGCTGGCTTTCACGCCACCGATGGGGAGGGCCGGGTCAGATGCTGTAATCCGGTTGATGAAAACGCCGCCAGTTTCGATTCGCTGGGCGAGGGTCTGAGCGAGAGCGGCATCCTCTGTCCACAGACTGGCACCAAGTCCGTAGGCGCTGTCATTGGCCAGGGAGATGGCGTGCTCGACATCGCGTGCTTCGATAAGGCAGGCAACAGGGCCAAAAAGCTCTTCCTTGAACGCAGTCATATGGCGAGTAATACCTGCAAGAACGGTTGGTTCGTACCAGGCGCCGGGACGATCGACCGCTTTGCCACCCAGCAGCAGCTGGGCGCCTTCGGAGATGCTGCGCCTGACCTGCTCATGCAACCCGTCACGCAGATCGGCGCGTGCCATAGGTCCTATGAATGCATCGTCACTGAGAGGGGCCTGCAGTGTCAGGGAACGCGCCTTTTCAAGGAATTTCTGCGCAAAGGCTTCGGCAATCGGTGCTTCGAGTATGATGCGCTTGGCTGCGATGCAGACCTGACCGCAATTGGCGAAGCGCGCGGCAATAGCCGCATCGACCGCCTTGTCGAGATTGGCCGTGGCGAGAACAATGAACGGATCAGAGCCGCCGAGTTCGAGGAGTGATTTCTTTCCGTTCTGACCGGCGATCCCGGCAAGGATACGCCCGGCTCGCACACTCCCTGTGACAGTCACGCCGGAAATCCGGGAATCGGCAATCACATGGGCGGTCTGTTCCCGGGAGAGGTTGACACTCATGAAAACGTCGTCGAGATCGCATTCGCGGGCGATTTCGTTGAGTAATTCGCCGCAACCCAGTGTATTTTCGGCCGGCTTGACGATGAAGCCATTTCCGCCGACCAGAATTGGCACGGCCGCACGGATGATCTGCCAGTACGGAAAATTCCAGGGCATGACGGCCAGAACGATTCCGGTTGGCGCATAACTCAGATATGCCTTGCCTACAGGCACGGTCATGGGCTTGTCTCGTAGCAATGCCGGAGCATGCTGGCCGTACCAGTCGATGACCGAAGCGCATTTTTCGATCTCGGTGCGCGCCGAGCTGATTGTCTTGCCCATTTCCAGGGTTGCCATGCGCGCCAGTTCATCCTTGCGCTCGCGCAGTCTGGTAGCAAAACGATGCAGCAGATCCAGACGGGCACCCAGGGATTTCGCCCGCCATCCTTCATAGCCTCGCTCAACCTGACGCAGCGTATCGTGCACCGCGCTGTCAGACAGGAAGGGATAATAGTTCAGGGTCTCGCCGTTGGCTGGGTTGACTGTCGAGACGCCGTCATCGGAGTGCGGGCTGGTCATGATTTCTACCTCTGGTTGTTGTTTCAATAACGCCATACCTGTTGCGTCGGATTGTCTGACCGGATCAGTCGGGCCCTTGCTTGGCGGAAGAAGTACCGCCGATAGCCGCCGAGAGTGTTCCGCAAGCAAGGAGCAGATGCTCCCGAACATGACGGAGAAAGCTGTTCTTGGACTATGGTCCGGTTTGGGTCGCAGGAGTAACATCTCCCGGGAGTGATCTGGCTCCTGTTGTGTTGTCTGGCCTCCTGAGAGGAGGCTGACTGTTTCGTTTTCCTCTGACGGTGTAGGATGAAAAAAAACCGGCTTCGCCACAATATTTGGTGACTGCCGGTAAGGTCAGGCGTTGCGTCTGTCATCACAGGACCTGTCATTTCCAGCCCCGCCTTGCGGCGTGCCAGCTCAGGGAGAACACATCTCATGGCTCCAGCAACCGGATCAACCTTCTCCGGCATCGGCGAAATCGCTCCTCTCGCCCTCGACAGCGAGTCCCTGGCGCAGCTTCAGGCGGCTCTTGCCAAGGTTGAACACGGGCGTGGTGTGCTTGTACGTCTGGCTGATCTGATGGGTGGTGCTGTAGGGCAGGCGACACGGCTTGGTATGCAGGGCCTGGGCATGGCGCCCAATATCCAGGCCAAGCTGCAGGGCCTTGCCGAAGCATCCATCACACGGGCTTTCGATGTTGCCATTCTGGGTATGGCGCAGGAATCTGCCGTCAAGGCTCCAAAATGGCGTGATCCGGCAGCTCAGGCGGCCGTTGCCGTATCCGGGGCGCTCGGTGGTTTCGGGGGTGTTGTGGGGTTGATGCCTGATATCGGGTTCACGACTCTCACGATCATGCGTGAAATCGCCAGGATTGCGCGTGAGGAAGGCGAGGATCTGTCTGACGACGATACCAGGCGGGCCTGTCTTGAGGTTTTCGCTCTCAAAGGTTTTCTCGCCGGTCAGTCGGGCGATGAAAGCGAGCTGGGCTTCTTTTCTGCCCGGGCCCTTATGCGTGGCAAACCAATCGTTCTACTCATTGCCGAAGTCGCCTCGCATTATGGTATCGGACTGTCGCGTAAATTCGCCCTGCAGATGGTACCTGTAGCAGGGGCACTCTGTGGTGCTTCCCTGAATGCGGCTTTTCTCTCACATTACCGTGCTGTGGCCCGGGCGCAGTTTACCATCAGACGTCTGGAGCGGCAGCACGGACCGATTGTGCGTGATACGGCACAGCATATGCGTCAGACAGGTAGCGTCGACGCGAGTATCTGATCGCAGATCGCTTACCCTGTTGCCGAGACAGGGAAGGCTCTTTCAATCCGGCTTGCGGGTGTAGAAGATTTCAAAAATACCAACCGGTACAAGCTGGATCGAGAAGATCACTGTCATGACGAAAGCGAGTACCTGATAATGCGGGGCGATAAAGGCCAGCACAGCGCAGAGCGCAATGCCGATCAGATAAACGAAAGTCAAAGGCATGCCGGAATCCCATCACAAGCTGGCAGAAGGATCGGCTATCATAACCAGCTGATAGCCGCCTATCAGAAAGTGTCTGTTGCCGGCGAGTTGCGGCATAATTCCTGTCATGTCTGATCTTTTGACGCCGGAGCACCTGCTGGGTGCCTATCGCATGGGTGTTTTCCCCATGTCAGAAGGAAGAGACGCTAGGGATATTACCTGGCATCGCCCCCTGGAGCGTGGGGTATTGCCCCTGGATTGTCGCTTTCATCTTTCCCGCAGGCTGGCACGAACCGCGCTCCAGGGACGCTTTAGGGTAACCTGTGACAGGTGTTTCGACGAGGTGATAGGCTTGTGTGCCGAAACCTCAGGTCGTGATGAGACTTGGATCAGCCAGCGCCTGCAGGGGCATTACAGCCAGTTGCATCGTCTCGGTCATGCCCATTCGGTAGAGAGCTGGGCGGATGGGACACTGGTTGGCGGGCTTTACGGTGTCAGAATCGGCGGAGCTTTTTTGGCGAGAGCATGTTCTCGCGTTGTACGGATGCCTCCAAGGTGGCGCTTGTCCACCTGGTCGCCGCACTGCGCCGCAATGGCTTTGCATTGCTCGATACGCAGTTCCCCACGGCTCATCTCGAAACCTTTGGCTGTCTCACTGTTCCTGATGAGACTTATCGGTTGATGCTGGACCATGCGGTCGGGATTGGGGCATCGTGGAATGAAGATCTTTCGCTGGACAGTCTCCGGCAGGAGATCATCCGTCTTCGTGAAGGCAGTAATGCCTGGCACGACGTTTAGGAGGGGATAAGATGTCACTATTCCAGGCAAAAGGCGCTGCGGCGTTCTCTCTGGTGGCTGTTATGGCCGGAGGGGCTACGACAGCGCTGGCACAGCAGCATCCAAGACTGTCACCCGCTCGTGATGTGACGGTGGTCTATTCGGTCCAGCCCGAGAAGATGTCCACGCCTACCGAGGCAATCGTTCAGTTCAAGGCTGAAGGGGACAAGCTGCGTATCGATGCCCCTGATCATGCAGGCTCGACCATTCTAGATCGCCCTGCCCAGCGCGTGACGCTGATCATGCACAAGCAGCGTGTCTATACGAGTTTTTCGCCCAATCATGGGCTGCGCAACCCGTTCATGCTGGATATGGCGATGCAGTATGCTCCGGACGGGACAAGCTCCGTTGCCGGGCTGGCCTGTAACAAATGGACGATTACTTCGTCTCACGGCAAAGCTACGGCCTGCGTGACGGAAGATGGCGTGATCCTGAGCGAGGAGGGCGTTGATGCTGATGGTTTGCGTGGCAAGCTCGCAGCGCAGAAAGTGACCTATGGACCGATTGCGGAAGACCAGTTCGTGCCTCCGACTGATTATCAGCAGATAACGGGTCATATGCCGATTCCCCATGGGGGTGGCCCTCTGAGGTCCAGCAATCCGTGATCATTAAAATTCCTGCTGTTTGCGGTCTTGTTCTCGTTTCATTCACATCAGCTATGGCATCGCCCGGTGATGCAGGTCAGGGTCCGGTGACGACACCCTATGTCACGCCACGGGTTGATGTGGATGTGACGTATCAGGCAACCGGGCCTGACGGTCAGGTCTATGCCCAGCGTATGCGGTGGAATGCCGCCCACTGGCAGCAGCGCCTGGATATGCAGAGCACGGGTCTCATCATGCTGACGGATTACCGGGCTCACCGTCTGTCGGTCGTCGATATGCGCGCCCGGACTTATACTGTATCGGGTGCGCCGGATGCGCAGTTTGCCCCGCCCGGCCAGCGCGCTGCTGGACAGTGGATCAGAGGGGCTGAAGACCAGGTGGCCAATCAGCCCTGTACCCACTGGAAATCGACCGATACTGATGGTCGAAATGCCGACTTCTGTTACACTGACAAGGGTGTGCTTCTAGCTGCGACACAGGACGCGGTCCCGCTCGTCCGCGCTACCTCCTACGCTGAAATTCCGCAAGGGCCAGAGATTTTCAGAGAACCGGACGGCTTTCATGAAATCAATGCCGTGAAGCTTGCCCACTGAAGGCAAAGAAACGGGCGACGGGCATGATTGAGCAAATATGTTACAATCTTGCCCGTTTTTCGTCCTGTTCCGTCCCAAAATCGACACCATATCGACGTTATAAGATTGATGTCGGACCTGTTCGATTGTTTGGCCTGGTTCGTCGAGGAGATTTCGTCAATGCGTCGTATCCTGAAAATTGGCCTAGCGGCTTTACCTCTGGCAGGTCTTCTGGGGGGCGCTCCCTTGGCTCATGCACACCCTTATGGTTGGGGTGGCGGTCCCGGCTGGCATGGTGACTGGCGCGGAGATCGTGGCTGGCGACGTGGTGGACGTGGCAGTGCTTTTGTTGGTGGACTGGTCGGTGGGCTTGTGGGTGGCGCCGTAATCGGCGCGATGGCACGGCCTTACGCACCACCGCCGCCTGTTATCTATGCGCCGCCACCGCCACCGCCTGTTGTTTATCAGCCCCCTCCGCGGGTGGTTTACCCGCCACCGGTTGCGGTCTATCCCTCCTATCCTGCTTACCCCCCCTATTGATTACGAGGTTTCGATTTCATCATGGTAGCTATCGGCGATAGGGCGCCTGCCTTTTCTCTTCCTGCATGCGGTGGCCAGACTATTGGCAGCGAGGCTCTGAAGGGGCAGCCCTATCTGGTCTATTTCTATCCCAAGGCTGATACGCCGGGATGTACAACACAGGCCTGTGACCTGCGTGACCAGAAGCAGACCCTGGGTACGCTGGGTCTCAAGGTGATCGGAGTCAGTCCGGATCCTGTCGAAAAGCTCGACCGTTTCGCCAGAAAATATGGCCTTGATTTCATTCTTGCCAGCGACGAGCAGCATGAGCTTGCCGATCAGTACGGCACGTGGGTTGAGAAAACCAATTACGGCAAAACCTATTTCGGCATGGAGCGCAGTTCGTTTCTGGTCGATGCAGATGGTGTGATTCGGGCCATCTGGCGCAAGGTCAAGCCCGCCGAGCACGTCGCGCTGGTGACCGAAGCAGCCTCAGAATTGTAGATTTCCGGAAGCATAGTGCCGCACGATTTTTTTCATCGTGCGTCCTGGCGGGCGTTCCGTCTCGGGGCGCTTGTAGTAGCCATGCCACTGGCAGTCGTGTTTGTGGCGGTTACTGCCCTGTTATGGCGTCTTTCCTGCGGACCACTCGAAGTGACATGGGTGGCCCGTCATTTTACTCCGATTACCATACAGGCTGGTGAACAGTCCGGTCATCCTGCAGGTCGTCTGACCTGGGACAGGGTCTTCCTGAGCTGGAAACCGGGACTGAGGCATGTTCATCCCTTGCTGATGTTTGATGCCCGGGGCCTGCGTATTCTTCGTCGCGACGGCACAGAAGCTGTTACGATGCGCAATGCCCATATGGCCCTGCGGATGGCGCCTCTTCTGCATGGCTCTTTTGAGCCAACATTTCTTGATCTTGATAATGCGCGGGTTGTCCTGCGCCGGAATCCCGACGGCGGAGTCGACCTTGACTGGCCGGGAGCAGTACATCGGGCTTCAGGATCCGGCGGTCTTTCGGTTGCTTTCTTGCATGAAGTGAAGATGCAGGCAGTGACAGTCGTGTTGCGTGATGCTGTATCAGGACATCAGTCAGAAACAGGTGATGTCGGATTGCGTATCGAGCATGCCGACCTTGCTCGCCCGTCGGTTGCCGATATTGCCGAATGGACCGGCAACCTCATGGGCACCGTTGGTCCTGTCCTCAATCCGGTCATGCCTTTCTCGGCGCAGGGCACCAGGAAAAGTGAAGGCATCGTCTGGCATGTTCTGTCCGGCCCGGTAATGCCGGATCTGTTTGCCGGACTATTACCTCATGCTCGCGCATGGCATGTGCCGGTCACGCTCGATACGCGTTTTCTGCTCTTGCCGATGGCGCAGCAGGGCAAGGCTGCTTTCCCTGTTGCTGATGCCGTTATCGGTGTCGCTTTTGGCAAGGGAATGATTGATCAACACGATGATCAGCCACTCTCGGTTGCTGATGGCGGTATTTCGGCTCATCTCGCTTTTCAGGGCCCAAAAGCAGTCATTGATAACGTGCAGGCACGTATCAGCCTGATCGACGACCTGGCACATTCCACAAGTTTTGCAGCCTCCGGCTATCTGACTCTGGATTCCTTGTCTCAGACCAGGCAGATCGATGCAGAAATTTCAGCATCGGCCACGACACTTGACGTGTCCCATATGGCGGCAATCTGGCCTCGGGTTGTCATGAAGGGGGCGCGGCGCTGGGTTACGCGCAATCTGACCAGCGGTACGGGCAGGGGGCTTGCATTCAAAACACGTATCCAGAGCGACTCCGGCTGGGCGAAACTTCATCCGGTACAGACGATAGCAGCATTGCAGGTTGATGACGTTACTGTTCACTGGCTGCGGCCCATACCACCGATGCGTCATGTTTCAGCCCGATTCAGCTTTGCCGGGCCGGATATACTGAAAATCGATTTCTGGGCGGTGTGCAGGCAAGCAGTGATGCCAGAGCTGCTCCTGAGCTGCATCTGGATAACGGGACGATGCTGATCAGTGATCTGCTGGATCACGATCAGATCGGCACGATCACCCTGTCAATATCGGGGGATCTTGCAGCCCATCTGGGCCTGCTTGCGCATCCGAGGCTGCATCTGCTCTCGCGTCATCCCTTGCCCTTCACAAATCCGTCCGGCCCGGTCACTGTCACGGGACAACTCAATCTGCCTCTCTCATCGCATATCGAGAATGATCAGATTCATGTCGCTGCGGAGGCGAGGTTCAGCAATGTGGCGCTGGGGCATGTCGTGCTGGGGCGCGATCTGACCCAGGCCACGGGCATCATGAATGCAACGGAGCGTCATCTGACTCTCTCTGGCCATGGATTGCTGGATAACACCCCGACAACAGCACAGATGGAAGAAAAATTCATCAGTCGGGATGGCGGGGTGCGCGAACGGGTACATGCTGTCTCTGTCATTGATCAGGCAGCTCTGGACCGTCTTCATATTGCTGGCCAAGTCGTATTTCAGGGGGCAGCACAGCTTGTCACGGATTATACGGCGCGATTTGATGGTAACGCCGATCTCCTGCTGAATCTCGATCTTGCCGATGCGGCCCTGACCCTTCCTGCCTGGCAGAAAGCCCAAGGCGACAAGGCCTCGGCCTTGGCTCATCTTGCTCTCACGCGCGGCCAGATCACAGCACTCGACGGAGTTCGGGTAGATGGGCAGGACCTGCATGTCGAAGGTCATGGCCAGATCGATCAGGGAGTGGTGCGTAGTGTGGTGCTGGACCAGTTCAGGATCGGTCGCTCGACCGGCGATGCCGTAATCGAAGTGCCCAGTTCAGACGAGGCGCCGGTCAATGTGCACATACGTGCACAGGATCTCGATCTGGTTCCTTTTCTGCATGGCGATAATATCAGGTCTTCTGATGTGGCGGCAGCTTCATCATCCCAGGATCACGCTGTGCAATCCGCACCTGAAACATGCTGGAATGTCGATCTGGCAACTGATCGCCTGTTCTACAGCAAGACAGGCTTGTTTGGCGGGGTGGTTGCTCATCTCGAGCATCGTAATCACCGTGTTGAAAAAGTAAGCTTTTCAGCAAAGCAGCCGGTTGCGATACAGGCCCGGCTCATCCCGAAACCGACCGGACGTTATCTGCAGCTCGATGTCGATAATCTGGGTTTGCTGCTGAATCGTACCGACATGACCAAACGTCTCGAGGGGGGGAGGGCGAAAGTGACCGGTCGCGTCGGAAATGGCGGCAAAGGCCAGCTGCCACCTTTTGAAGGGGTGATTTCCGTTTCTCCTTTTACCTTCTTGCAACCTCCCGCAGCATTGACAGCAGCTACGCGTCTATCAGTTTTCCACTGGTCGCAGGCCAGCAGCGACCGGTTCGAGGTACAGCATCTGCGTCTGCCTGTGACAGTCGCCAATGATGTCATGACGGTCCATGATGGGCATCTTGGTAATCCGGCCCTTGGGGCCACGCTGGAAGGTAAAATCGATCTGTCACAAGGTCATCTCGACCTGCGGGGAACAGTGGTGCCTGTGTTCGGCCTCAATGCAGCCCCTGGACGCCTGCCCAATATAGGCAAGCTCTTTTCACCTGAAGCGGGAGGTGGTGTGCTGGCGGCCACGTTCAACGTATCGGGAACGGCAGGCAATCCGTCTCTCTCGGTCAATCCTTTTGCCATGTTGTTGCCTGGTGTTATGCGTCAGCTTGCCAAGTAACAGGGCGGAGTCAGTCCTGATCTGGGGGGCAGGGCGTTTCGTCCTGTTTCGGGAAATCAGTAGAGGAGTGCGCCATGCGCGATGACGGCAACGCGGATCTGTTCGGTACTCCTGCCCCCAGGCCAGAGCCCGTTCCGCAGCAGAATGGAGCGAGGCATCAAGGTACCTCCTCTCCTGATGTTTCGCACCTTACCCAACCCCTGGCGGATCGGCTGCGACCAAGAGCGCTCTCCGAAGTTGTCGGTCAGGATCATCTGCTTGGTCCGTCAGGGCTGCTTAGTCAGATGCTCAGACGCAATACACTTCCCAGCCTTATTCTCTGGGGCGGTCCGGGATGTGGAAAAACGACGATTGCCCGTCTTCTGGCACGCGAGGCACGGCTGCGTTTCGAACAGATCTCTGCTGTGTTTTCCGGTGTTGCAGAGCTCAAGAAAGCCTTTGAAGCCGCGTCGCGTTTCCAGCAGGAAACTGGTCGTGGCACCCTGCTTTTTGTTGATGAAATCCATCGTTTCAATCGGGCCCAGCAGGATGGATTCCTTCCCTATGTCGAACGCGGAACTGTCATTCTGATCGGGGCAACGACCGAGAATCCCTCCTTTGCGCTGAATGGTGCCTTGCTCTCGCGTTGTCAGGTTCTGGTACTCAATCGTCTTGATGATACTGGGCTTGAGAAACTGCTCCAGCGTGCAGAGCAGGAGGCGGGCAGGGCCTTGCCCCTGACCGAAGATGGCAGAGCCGCGCTGAGGGCAATGGCCGATGGAGACGGGCGCTATCTGCTCAATCTGGTAGAGCAGATCCAGCACTGCCCGAGAATGAACGGTTGATACGGCGGGTCTTGCCACTGTGGTTGCGCGCAGGGCTGCGCTTTATGACAAGGACCGCGAAGAACATTACAATCTGATATCGGCTCTACATAAATCCCTTCGTGGTTCTGATCCTGATGCAGGACTCTACTGGTTTGCCCGTATGCTCGAAGGGGGAGAGGATCCGCGCTATATTGCCAGACGCCTGACCCGTTTTGCGGCTGAGGATGTCGGAATGGCCGATCCTTCGGCTTTGCCTCTCGCTGTGGCAGCGTGGGAAACCTTCGAGCGCCTGGGCAGCCCGGAAGGAGAACTGGCTCTCGCACAGCTTGTGGTCCATCTTGCGACGGCACCCAAATCGAATGCCGTTTACAGGGCCTATAATCAGGCGCGTAAACTGGCCCGCGAAACCGGCAGTCTCGGGCCGCCTCATCACATACGTAATGCGCCAACCAAGCTTATGAAGAACATTGGTTACGGCAAGGGCTACGAATACGATCACGATACGGAGGAGGGGTTTTCAGGTCAGAACTACTTCCCTGATGAGATGGAGCGCGTTGCGCTTTACCAGCCTACCGATCGTGGGCAGGAGCGTGAAATCAGAAAAAATCTGGACAGGCAGGCTGCAATACGGGCAAGCCGTCGCCCATGAGTGTTACGACCCGAATTGTCAGTGAAGATGAGGCCGATATACGCCTCGACCGCTGGTTCCGCCGCCATTTTCCCGATCTTACCCAGGGCGCGCTGCAAAAGCTGTGTCGCACCGGACAGGTGCGCGTTGACGGCAAACGCGTGACAGGAGCGAGTCGTCTGGCTCCTGGCCAGAGTTTGCGTATTCCGCCTCTCCCGGCTCCTGTGGCTGCGCAGCCAGACCGTCCGGCTGCTCTCGACCCGCAACTGGCGCGCGAGATCGAGCGTATGGTGATCTATCGCGATGATCATGTGATCGTACTCGATAAGCCGTCCGGACTTCCCACACAGGGAGGGCCCGGAATTACCAAGCATATCGACATGATGCTCGACGGCTTGCGCGGGGATCTGCATGACCGGCCAAGGCTGGTGCATCGCATTGATCGTGACACATCAGGATTGCTGCTTCTGGCTCGTACACCCGGTGTGGCGGCCAAGCTCGCTGCTGCGTTCCGTGGCCGTGATGTCGACAAGACCTACTGGGCCATTGTCGTCGGTCGCCCCATGCCTGGCTCAGGCGTTATTGACCAGCCTCTTGCCAAGCTTGGCGCTGGTAATGGCGCATTGATGATTGCTGCGACGCGTGATGACGAAGATGCCGTTGTGGCCAAAACCGATTACGAGGTTGTGGATGCTGCAGGCAAAAAGCTTTCCTGGCTGGCCCTCAAGCCTCTGACCGGTCGTACGCATCAGCTGCGTGTGCATTGTGAGACCCTGGGCACACCTATTCTCGGTGATCCCAAATATGGTGGGAAGACCGCGCATATGGAGGGATTTGTCGACAGGCTGCACCTCCATGCACGCGCTCTGGAATTTCCACATCCGGCAGGAGGACGTCTGCGTGTGGCAGCCCCCTTGCCATCTCATATGCGCAACACGTTCAAGGACCTTGGCTTTACGCCGGGTGAAACACCCAAACCCGAACGTATCGGATTCAAGGGAAGCAGGAAATGAAACGTCTGGCTGCCGTACTGATTGTCCTTCTTGTACTGGTGACAGGTCTGGCCGTATCGGCACATTTTCTGATTGATCGTTCAAGCCTGAAATCTGACGTTATTGCCGCAGTCAAGCGTCAGACAGGACGCGACCTCACCATGGCGCGGTTTTCAGTCGGTATTCTTCCCTGGCCTGGTGTCAGCGCGCATGAGGTGACGTTTGCTGACGCAGATGAGGAATCTGGTGCGCTGATGCTGCAGGCGCGCGACATTCGCGCTTCGATCGCACTGCTCCCCCTCCTCTGGCGTGAAATCCGTCTGGAAAATCTTACAGTACAGCGTGGCAGTGTCAGGCTGCGCCGCGATGATGCCGGCGTTGCAAACTGGGTTTTCCATCCTGAGTCGGCGAGCCAGCAAACGGCCCGGTCTGGCCCGGCTCACCCTGAGGCGCATTGGGGTCTCAAGATTGGTTCAGTAAAGCTGGATCGGATGATGCTCTCGCTTGATGATCGCTTCGCCCGTCGTGGCGGGGCCCTGTCGGTTACTCATGCCGAATTTGACGGTCTCGCCTCAAGTGCACCTTATATTGATATTCATGCTGTTCATGGGCAGACGCCTTTTCATCTGAACGGCCATATTGGTCCGCTGACCCTGTTGCAGGGCGCCAATCCCCCTTGGGCGCTCAGTCTCGGAGCAACACTTGGCAGGGAAGGGAAGCAGCAGGACTGGCTGAATTTCGACGGTCAGATAAGCGATATGCGTCATATGCGCGGTTTTACCGGCGTATTGCGCGGGGAAATGGCCTCGCTCAAGGATATTGAATCCCTGTTCCCCAATGCCAACCTGCCGGATCTCAAGGTAGTTGGGGGCGAGATCGGTATCTTTGATGCCGATCCACAGGGAAGCAATCCAAAGCTTGATCTCTCACGTTTGGGTGTGAACCATCTTCACCTCCATCTCGGTTCTGCACCTGCATGGCATGGTGTGACTGTGTCCGATCTTCATGCGGATGCGGAGACGCTGTCCTCTGCCTTGACCGTCACAGCTACGATGCAGGGATCTGTACCATCGCTGGCCCTGCAGGGCACTTTCGGTACACTGGCACAGGCTGGAACGTCTTGGCAGACGGCTTTGGACACGCCTCTCGCCGTCTCACTTGATGTGCGTGAAGCGGCTGGACTGGGCAAGCTCAACGGACTGAATGGTCATGTAGCCGGCACAATTGGTGCGACATCTGCCAGGCTTTCCCTTGATGCGAGCGCGGATACCTTGCCCTTGCGTCAGGCAGCGCTTCATCAGCTGACCCTGAAAGGCGTTTTTGAGCGTGATGAAACCGGAAAAACCCGGATCAAAACGCTGACGCTGAAAAGTCGTGAAGCCTCGGCTGTTCTTGAGGCAACGACCCGGATTTCATCGCGTCCCGAAATGGATGGTGCACTGCACTTCGAGCATCTCGATCTCGATGCCCTTGGCGCATTGTGGAAAAAGACAAAATCCGTCGCAGGAACGCCCTCTGTCCGGCCCGTCCTGCCGACCCCTGTTCCGGTGCCGTCCGCCACGCCTGCCCCTACCACGTCCGGAGAGCCCTCTTCAGGATCAACTCTGCCTTCAGCACAAAGCATGATGGCCTTGCCGACCAGCAACGCTATCCCGCCTGAAGCGGAACTTTCCTGGGCCAGGCTGCTTCATGATGGACAGGGTGTGCTGGATATTTCTGCGGACAAGGTACGTTTCAACTCAGCCGATTACACCGGCATTGCTGCCCAGGCGCGTCTGGACTCTGCACGTCTGACACTGGACTCTGTGAAGGGAAGTGGCAATGGCATGACCCTGTCCGGTCGTGCCATCTATGATATGGGGGTGCGTCCTGCAACGCTGTCCCTGTCGCTCACGCCCTTTCTGTTCCCTGCAACGCTCGCCCAGAATATGCTGGCCATGCCCGATTTTTTCAGGGGACCACTTATGTTGGTTGGACAGCTTGAAGCCCATGGCGAGACCAGAGCGGCGTTGATCGCCTCGCTGAGCGGGCATCTCGGTCTTTCCATGGTTGGCGGGACGATTGCGACGACACATCTGCCCCTACCTTGGCGATTCGGCGCGGGTTCTGCTCTCGCATGGTGATCTCTCGGTGCGTTGCCTTGGGCTGCACGCACAATTTGCCGACGGCCAGGCGCAGCTTGACACGATTGGTATCGAGGCGGGCGCATTGAGTCTTTCAGGTCATGGAACCTATGGTTTGATGACGCAGAAACTCGATCTGCATCTTCTGCCGCGTGTGGGTATTGCCGGCACCGGAGCATCCACTGCCGTGCAGGTTACCGGCACCATAGAGGCGCCCCAGGCACATCAGGAGGCCAGTTCCAACGGCCGCTTTGAAATCACCATTGGAGGCAGTGAGCCGGATACATGCCCGGCGCTGCTGAGTACTGCCAGGGAAAATATTGCAGGTGAGATGGCCCCCGAGCGCAAGAAGCATTCAAAGGCCTCTGATCTTCTGCACGGACTGGGATTACTGCATTGAGCCAGACACTCAAACGTTTCTGGAAAAAAGTGGATGTCGTATCGGACGAAATCCATGGCGGTTATGAGGTGCGTCTGGATGGACGTCCCTTCCGGCTTCCGGGAGGGCATGCGCTCATTCTTGGTTCCAGAGCGCTTGCCGAGGCAATCGCCGACGAATGGCGCCAGATTGCACCAGACGCAGCTTTCAGAACTGCCGAGTTGCCACTGACACAGATGGCGGGGACGCAAATCGAGCGTATTTCTCCTGACAAGGCACAGATCATCGGCGGCCTGATGGCTTATGGTGAGAGTGATCTTCTGTGCTATCGCGCCACAGGACAGCTCGGTGCAGAACAGGATGCCGCTTTCGATCCTGTTCTTGTACTTTTTGAAGCCCGTTACGGTATCAGACCGCCTGTAACACGCAGTCTGCTGCCGCTTGGTGACGGGTTGAAAGTATCAGAAGCTTATGCACTGGCTTTGAGCCGTTTTGATGATGCCGCGCTGACCTGCGCAGCAATATGTGCTCCGGCCACCGGGAGTCTTATTCTGGCGATTGGTCTGGCTGACAGTTGGGTCGATGCTGAATCCGCCTGTGCCATGGCAAGCCTGGAGGAGCGGTACCAGATGGCACAATGGGGCGAGGATGAGGCTATCCTGCAGGAAATCGACCGGAATGCACGGGATATTAAGGACGCCTTACGGTTTGTTGCCCTTTCCCATGAAAAAGCGTGAAACGAGGCATGATTTTGCCATGATTGCTGCCTACCTCAGGGAGCAAGCAAGTCATCACATTAGGTGACTATTGGTTACTGGACCGGATTTGAGGTCAGCTTTAAGACCGGGATTGTAATCAGGCGAAATCGTGCAAGGATGACCAATGTCCGCTCGTATTCAATCCGTAATTGACGACCAGATTTCGGCGGAGGCTCTTATTCGCCGGATCCCGTTCAAGGTTCGTTCGGCTCATTTTGTGGCGCGCTGCGTTCAGAATGTGTGGCTTCTGCTCGCTGCAACGCCTGTCATAGTGCTGATTTGCGCTCTCAAGGGCTGAGAGGAACCGAAAATATTTCAGGGCAGAATTCTGCCTTTTTCCTCGGGACAGTTTTGCTGTGCAGCAGATAATAAAAAAGCCCGGCTCGTGCCGGGCTTTGGTGTTTTCGGACCAAATCTGTTGGCTCTGTGTGGCTACTGGATCAAGGGAGCAGAACCGTAGCGACCGCGGTTGCCGCAATGCCCTCTTCGCGTCCGGTGAAGCCGAGGCGCTCTGATGTCGTGGCCTTGACCGAAATCCGGTCAACATCAACCTGAAGCAGCGAGGCAAGACGCTCGCGCATGGCCTGGGCATGGGGACCGATCTTGGGACGCTCACAGATAAGCGTTACATCGGCATTGATGAGCATGCCACCACGCTGACGGATACGCTCACCGGCATGAATCAGGAAACGCGCTGAATCCATGTCTTTCCACTCATTATCAGTAGGTGGAAAATGACGACCGATGTCTCCTTCTGCCAATGCACCATAAATGGCGTCGCACAGGGTATGGATACCCACATCAGCATCAGAATGTCCGGCAAGTCCACGATCATGGGGTATAGTGATGCCGCAGAGAATCAGCGGACGACCTGTTTCGAAGGCGTGTACGTCATAGCCCAGTCCCGTGCGCGGGAGTGGGGTTGAGCCGAGCAGTCGTTCCAGACGCACGAGATCCTCCGGTAGGGTCAGTTTGATATTGTCTTCAGCGCCCTGAACCAGGGCCACAGGGTGACCAGCAGCTTCAAGTAGGGCGGCATCATCCGTAACAGGTCCCTGATGACTGCGGTGTAGCGCCAGTAGAAGGGGAAAGCGGAATCCCTGTGGTGTCTGGGCGCGCCAGAGCGACTCACGGCAAACGGTTGTATCGACCAGTCCGTCACGCCCGCGTTTGAGTGTGTCGGCTACGGGAACGGCTGGAATAGCACCAGGATGCTTTTCCAGTGCGCTCAGTACATTCCTTACCACTTCGGCCGGAACATAAGGCCGTGCACCGTCATGGACCAGGACCAGATCAGGCGGTTCCGGCAGCCGGGCAAGCGCTTCAAGCCCAGCGCGAACGCTATCCTGACGTTCCCGTCCACCTGCAACGGGGGGCAGGGTCTCCAGGCCATCAAGCGCCTGCAGGAGCAAGGGGTCGTCTCCGACCGGCTGGATAAGGGTCACATGATCACGCAGGGCTTCCGCAGCATGACGAATGACGGTTTTGCCTCCGAGCAGTATGTACTGCTTCGGCATGGCGGCGAGGCCGGAAGGGACGGCTGCACTGGCATCAGCGAAGCGGCGACCGGAACCGGCGGCGAGAAGAATGGCAGCAATACGCATGGTCTTCAGGGAATGCTGATTTGTCACCTGAACGTCAAGCCAAGAAAAAGCCCCGCAGAATCTGCGGGGCTCCATCCTCTAAAAACGTGAGGTCCAGCGAGCGATCAGCGACCGATATCGCGGAGTCTGACACCCTGATTGAGTTTACGCTCGAGAGCTTCCAGAGAAACGCCGCGTGTCTCCGGTACAAAGGCCAGGGTAACAAGAATGAAGACGGCGTTCAGAGCGGCGTAAAGCCAGAACGTATGTGACGGGCCAAGGGCGCCAAGCAGGGTAAGGAACGTAGAGCCACAGCCATATTGGCAATCCAGTTGGTGAAGGTGGAGCAGGCAATACCGAAATCACGACCCTGCAGCGGCTGTACCTCAGCGCAGAGAACCCAGATCAGCGGACCAGCAGAGAATGCAAAGCCGGTTATGAACAGCAGAAGCACGGCAACGGAGAGATAATGCATGATTGTGCTGGAATCCTGCCCAAAGGAGAGCAGGACAGCGAGAGCCCCCATGCCGATTGCCATGATGATGAATCCTGCCACCAGCATCGGGCGACGACCCCAGCGATCGACGAAGCCGATAGCGATGAAAGTTGCAAGCATGTTGACGACGCCGACAATGGCCGTACCCCACAACTGCCCGTCCTGTCCGAAGCCGGCAACCTGAAAGATGCGTGGGGCATAATACATGACCACGTTGATGCCCGTGAGCTGCTGAACGATCTGAAGGCCGATCCCGAGCATGACGGAGCGGCGGAAATTCGGATTTTCCAGGAAAAGGGAGAATCCGCGCTGTTTCTGCTTCAGGCCTTCATGGATATCCCTGATCTCGTTCTCAGCTTCCGAGCGTGAGGCGCGCAATTCTGTCAGCGTATCAAGGGCTTCTTTGTCGCGTCCCCTTAATACCAGCCAGCGTGGACTATCCGGAAGAAAAAGCGACCCGACCAGGAAAACGGCGCCCGGTACGGCCACGATGCCGAGCATCCAGCGCCATGCCCCGATATAGGCGAAAAGAGCATCTGATACGAAGGCAAGCAGAATGCCAATCGTGATCATGAGCTGGTAGACCGAAATCAGGCTGCCGCGATGCTGTTCATCTGCCACCTCAGAGATGTAGAGCGGCGCGACAAAGCTCGCGATGCCGATAGCAAGACCAAGAATCGCACGGGCAATGATCAGAACCGTAACAGAATTGGCACCGACGCAGAACAGGGCGCCCACCATGAAGAGCACCGCGCTCAGAACCAGAGCGCGCTTGCGCCCGAGTGTATAGGATAGCCGCCCAGCGCCCAGAGCGCCAACAGCAGCGCCGCACATCATCGAAGAGACAATCCATTCCTGAGCGTGGATGCTCGCATTGAATTCCTTCGTGATGAATCCAAGCGCGCCGGATATCACGCCGATATCGAGCCCGAACATCAACCCTGCCACAGCGGCCAGGATTGCTGCGAGCATCATTTTGCCCACCAGTGGAACCTTCGGTTCGACGGTAGAGGAAGGGAAATCATGACTCATGAAAGAAAACCTTAGGCGAGAAAACCGGGAGTGTTTCGTGTGAGCCACAGGATTGCCCAACACCATAAATCCCAGATTGGATGTGACATTCTAGCATCCTGAACGTTATTTCAAACCAAATTTGCTGTGACCGATAACATTCGCAACGAAGTGTCTCCAATACGGCGCAGAACGCAGGATCCAGTAGCCGTTCAGGTTTCCTTTTGTCAGTAATGATTAATTTATCATTAAAATCCTCAACTAACGGGAATTTATTAAAATATAACTATCAAGATATCAATTATATTTGAAGCGTCTCAAAATCCAAATATAAACAAACAATATAATCCTTACACATTGTGTATTTTATTAATACTAAATATTCAAATTTCATATATCTCTTACAATAAGCCATTCAATAACTACTGAAGACATTTATAAATCAATCCTTCATTTCTTGTGCAGGCAGTAACGCCTTTTACACAGCAAGGAATGGTGTCATGAAAATTTTTTCGTTTGGCTTTGGTGCTCTTTCTGTTTTTCTTCTGGCCGGTTCAATCGTGACCACAAACCACAGCAAAGCAGCATCGGGACTGTCCTTGGCTGCAGGTCATAGTGTTGGAACACAGGTCGCTGTGACGGGACCCCGTCCCCCTAAAGGCCAGACTGTGGATCCGTGCAATATTAACGGTTACTGTGTTGCGGAAAACGGATAATATCATCTGTTTCTAACGACCAGCCCGAGAAAACAGCTTAGGGTGTGATCGAGCGGATTACAGCTAGTTGTTGAGGGGCTGCCACTGAACTCCGAACGGACAAAAACCTCAGACAAGGTGGCTATCAAGGCATTGCTGATAGCTGTCTTTGTCTGTGTCCGTTTTGGTGTAGGCAAGATCGGTTATTTCTTGCCACTGTTGGCATGCGCTGTTTTTTCAGGGCAAGCGCGATCTGACGATATTGCGCTTTCCATGCAGCGATATGCCAAGCAAGACGGAATAGATAACTCCTATATATTTAATATGGCGCAGGATCGGCAAGGATATCTCTATGTATCCACTCGGCGGTCTGTATATTTTTTTTCAGGATCAAGATTTTACCAGGTCGGTTTGCAGAATATTTCAGATAGTTCAAACCGGGCAGTAATTGTGAGGCTATTGCCTGATGGAAGAATACTTTTATTTCAGGGGCATGAGGTTAAAGTATCTACTGGATTGACGTCAGTGAGATCGTCTCCGCTTACTTTATCGTTTCAGAAATTACGCCTTGAACATATTCGTCAGGTTCAGGATGTTTTTCGGGATCGGGCGCGCATCATGGTTGTTGATAGTCGTGGCCTTCGCGAATGTAACATCACCAATGAACCTGCCTTGTCATGTAAGAATGATATTGTGGCAGGAACCAAAGGAAGTGCAATTTATCAGCTTGGGGATAGAACAGTTTTTATTGCGGAAGGGTCTTCCGTTCTGCGTGATATTGATGGAAGAGAAATAATAGACGTTGCGAAATCACAAAGGCCCAAAACCGCACCTAGTGACCATGTTGAGAACAGTCTTTATTTCTTGCGAGACAGGCACTTGTACCTTCCTGACGGGAAGGGAAATTTTCCTAGTGCTCCTGTTGATTGGTCGTTCGATTCCGCGCAACTTCTGGATCGCCCGAGTTTTGCAGTGGGTTCTTCTGATACAAAAGTCTTTTTTGACGGGACCTGGTTGCGTAGTTTTAACGGATCTTACTGGAGTTTCCTGAATTACGATCTGAGCCGTGAACAGGATCTTTTTTTTGCTTTTGTAGACAGAAACAATCAGCTCTGGACAGAGCAGGACTCGGTTGAACTTGATAAAATGGTTGGATGGGGAGACTGGGAAAACTTCGATCCTCATAATATCCGGTCGGTATGGTCCGTATTACCAAATGGTGCAGAACAGGTAATCTTTACCGGACAGGGGCTTTATTCATTTAGCAGACACGTGCTCGGCAAGCAGATTAAAAACGGGAACTATTTTTTTGCTGAGCGTGACGGACAGAATGCATTCTGGGCTCCGGTCGATGACAAGGCTCTCTTGCATTGTATTCACATAAAGAACGATTTGACCTGCGACCGTAGTTTTGCTGTCGAGCGCGTGACCGGTCTGGCGTTTTCAGCCAAAACCTCCACGCTGTGGATTGCGTCAGACGATGGCTTGTTGCGTTGGTCGAAAGACCGCCCTGAACACCTGATGCCTGTTCTTGATACGCATGGGACTTCTCTCAAGATGGCATCAACCGCTGTCGCATTGAGGGAGGGACGTGTACCCTGGGCTATTATCGGAAATATGCTGTATCGGCAGGATCAGAACGGATATTTTCTTCCGGTCGTTACTCACTGGCCAAATGCTCTCGCTTTTATGCCTCTTGTGATACGATTCTCTTCGAAAAACGACTTATGGATCGGAGGGGTTAGGGCTCGTAATGGGCTTCTGCATTTAAGGTTGGACGGAGATCGTGTTGCCAAAATAGATCAGGTTGACCCGGCGCTTGTCGGTTCCGAACTTGTTTTCAGTCTGCTCTGGGACACAAGGCACCGGCTCTGGGTTGGTACGGAAAATGGTCTTGCAGGATTTGATGGACATCAATGGATCAGGGTAACCAAGGATGATGGTCTGATCTCGGCGAATATCAACCAGCAGGGTCTGTCCGAAGATCAGGATGGTACAATCTGGATCACCACGTCTCGCGGCGTTTCCCATCTGATGCATCCTGAACATCTCTTTCTCAAGCAAAACCTGAATCCTGTTTTCGTCAAGGTTATGCTGGGGGAAAGATTATTGCCTGAAAAGGCTGTGTCTTATACGCGTGATCCTCTTATGATCACCCTAGGCACGCTTAATACGGCGCTCGCCTCCACGAGCTATTATCGCTACCGTCTGGATGGTGTGGATCAGAACTGGATCACGACTACCACGGGGGAGATCCGGTACAATTTTGTGCCGCCTGGCCATTCACGGCTGATCGTTCAGGCATTGAATGATAACCGGAATCTGGTTTCCGATCCTATTGTGCTCGAGATCAGAATGGAGCGCCCCTGGTGGAGCAATTGGCCTCTCATCGCACTTTATATACTGTCGGTTGTAGGGCTGCCTTACACGCTTAACAAGCTGCGCTTTCGCTATCTGATGAAGCGTCAGCGCCGTCTTGAAGCGCTGGTCGAGGAGCGTACGATGGAGATGCGTGCAGCTCAGGCGGCGCTGGAGCAACAGGCGCGTCAGGATGGGCTGACAAAGCTTATGAATCGCCGCACTGCGGAAGCCAGTGTCAAAAGGCTTCTCGAGAAACTGTCCCGTCCGGATGATCTGGGAATTATGCAGTCAGCCACGCTGGCGTTATTTGATATCGATTATTTCAAGTCGATCAATGATCGCTTCGGCCATGCTATAGGAGATGAAATCCTGACGGGAATTGGCGCGCGTCTGTTACAGGCAAAGCGACAGGAGGAGATAATCGGACGGTATGGCGGCGAGGAGTTTCTGATTGTTGTGCAGGGTGACTTTGTCGAGGCTAAAGCCCGTATAACCGCACTGCTGGCTGTGTTGAGTGATGTGCCGTTTGAAACAAAAGCCGGCACATTATCGATAGGGTGTAGCGCCGGTATTGCGCGTACTCGACCGGAGGAAGCCTGGGAGGATGCGCTGGAACGTGCGGATCAGGCGCTATACAAGGCCAAGATCGAAGGGCGAAGCCGTATTATCGTCAGTGAACGAGACCAAGACGATGAGGACTATCCAGGCTAAAGGCCGGAATCTTCACTTCGAAACGCTCTGATGTTGCAGGGATGATCATGTGATAAACCCCGCGCATAAAGCCGCATGGCGTAGGCAGGGCAACACCTGATGTATATTCGAAAATCTCGTTCGCAACCAGAACAGGCTGCTCTCCGACTACTCCTTCACCATGTATATGATCGGTCTTGCCGCGCCCATCAGTGATTTCCCATGAGCGGCTCACTAACTGGATTGTTTCAGTGCTGCCGTTTTCGATGCAGATATGATAAGCCCAGGCATGGTGATGCTCTTCTGGCTGAGACTGGTCTTCAAGCCAGAAAATGCGCACCGCTACAGTGATATTTCTTGTTACCGCCTCATAACGCGGTGCCGCTTCCATGGCCTCCGCGAGGCTCGATTCCGGATCCGCCATAAGGCGGGGAGGGGCGGGCTTGTGCGACATGCCCGCCTTGTAGGCTCATGAGGGTGGAAAAAGCAATCAACCATTCAATGCAGCAAGACCGCGAGCGAGATCGGCGATCAGATCCTGACTGTCTTCCAGCCCGACTGAAAGACGAATAGCGCCGTCGGTAATGCCGAGGCGTGCGCGTTCGGCGGCGTCGACTTTCGAATGGGTTGTGGTGGCGGGGTGCGTCGCCAGAGAGCGTGCATCACCCAGATTGTTCGAAATGGCAATCAGCCTGAACGCGTTGAGGAATCGAAAGGCAGCTTCCTTGCCCCCCTCAACCTCGAAGGCAACCAGTGAACCGCCATTGCTCATCTGCTTGTCAACCAGAGCCCGTTGTGGATGCGAGGCAAGACCAGGATAGGCAATACGTGCAATACCCGGTGCGTTCTCCAGGAATTGCGCGACGGCATGAGCATTCGCGGCCATGGCATTGACGCGCAAAGGGAGGGTCTCAATACCTTTGAGCAGAACCCATGCATTGAAGGGTGAAAGTGCATTGCCGGTATTACGGGTAAAGGGTTGCAGGACCTCTTCAATCCATTTCTTTGTGCCCAGTACAGCTCCGCCAAGCACCCGACCCTGGCCGTCAATATGCTTGGTGCAGGAATACAGAACGACATCGGCGCCAAGCGCCAGAGGTTTCTGTCCTATGGGTGATGCGAAAACGTTATCGACCATCAGGAGCGCGCCGGCCTTATGGGCCAACGTGGCTATACGCTCGATGTCAAGAATATCGAGCATCGGGTTGGACGGGGTTTCGATCAGGACCGCGCCGGTTGGTACAGAGAGGGCATCTTCCCATGCCGTCCAGTCATCACCGTCAACAAGAACAGTTTCAATGCCGTATCTGGGGAGAAGTGTGGTGACGATCCAGTAGCAGGAGCCAAAAAGAGCCCGCGATGCTACGACACGATCACCCTGTTTGAGATGAGAGAGTAAAGCTGAGGAAACGGCGCCCATGCCACTTGCGGTTACAATGCAGGCTTCGGCACCTTCGAGAAGAGCCAGTTTGGTCTGCAGGGCGTCAGTGGTCGGGTTGCCAAAACGCGAATACTGATAATGTGCGACATCGCCCGTAAAAGTTGCAGCAGCCTGTTCGGCATTGTCATACACAAAGCCCGAGGTCAGGAAGATTGCCTCACTGGTTTCACCATGTTCAGTACGGCTGATATCCTGATGCAGCAGCTTTGTAGAGGGGCCGTAAGAGTGTTCGGTCATGGGAAAACGCTCCAAAATGCATCCGGGTAATCGATGCGATTCTGGCCGTGGAAAACCTGGAATGTAAAACACTCCGGGCCTCTTTAGCGCTGTTGTTTAGCCTCGCCGCAATCCGGCCTTTCAAATCGCGAGGGATACCCTCTCTAGGAAGGTAACCCTCAGACTATGCACAAGGCTTGGTCGTTCCGTCAACCAGGGCAGTACAATTGCATCGAAATGGAAGTTGCGCTAAAGAAAAAGCAATGCGGGTGTAGTTCAATGGTAGAACGGCA
>NZ_BAJV01000022.1 GCF_000613885.1 Asaia prunellae JCM 25354
CTATTATATTTATATAATTTGTTAAAAACTTCTGATTATTGATTCTTTTTTTTGTTTTCCGGAAGAAAAAACACTCTTTGTCGAACCGTGAAGCCAATATGCTTCTTCTTGGCGTGTCACATGCCGATGCCGTATAGGAACGTCTGACGATGGATGACCGAAGGCGCCCCATGACCGAAAACATGCACGATCATGCCCATCCTGCTGGTCATGATGCTCACCACCCTCCATGTTCGCATGAAGAGGAACACGCACACACGCACGCCGGCCAAGAACAGTGTGATGAAAATGGGCATCATGGGCATCATCACGGGCACGTGCATGAACCTGCAAGCTATGGTGCTGCTTTTCTGATCGGCGTCACCCTCAACGTTGCCTATATTATTGCAGAAACAATCTGGGGCCTTATGGCCCACTCACTCTCGCTTCTCTCAGATGCAGGGCATAATCTTTCGGATGTATTAGGACTGGGTGCCGCCTGGCTTGCCCACAGCCTTGCCAAACGAGCCCCTTCCATCCGCTTCACATACGGGCTCAAACGATCGACCATTCTGTCTGCTCTCAGCAACGCCGTGCTGCTGCTGCTCGTCACAGGTGGCATCGTCTGGGAGGCGCTGACACGTCTGATGCACCCGGGGGAAGTCGCCGGACGCGTTGTCATGCTCGTGGCGCTGGGAGGCATTGTGGTCAACGGAGGCACAGCTCTGCTTTTCATGAAAGGCGGCAAGGATGATCTCAACATGCGCGGAGCGTTTCTGCATATGGCAGCAGACGCCCTCATGTCGCTTGCGGTCGTCATTACCGGGCTCCTGATCATGCTGACGGGCTGGACTGTTCTCGACCCGATCGTCAGTCTGGTCGTCTGCGTCTCCATCATTGCCGGTACATGGTCCCTGCTTCGTGCATCACTCGACATGGCCCTGGACGGTGTGCCCGAACGGATCAATCCTGATCAGGTTGCCACAAGCCTGCGCGCCCTGCCTGGCGTGACCGATCTGCATCATCTTCACATCTGGCCGCTCAGCACGACCGATACCGCGCTGACTGTACATCTTGTCAGTGCGACTCCTGCCGAGAACCATGATACCCTCCTGCGTGAAGCCTCGACGATGCTTGCCCAGCGTTTTCGTATCGGCCATGCGACATTCCAGATTGAGGCAGTCGGTGATGCCTATCCCTGTGGTGCCTCGTCCTGCGGCATTGGTGCTTCATGCTGAAGCCGCCTGAGAAAATCGTTTTCGGCTGGATTTCTCTCTTCGTCAGCCTGATCGCTCTTGCCCTGAAATATATTGCCTGGCGCGTGAGCGGCAGCGCTGCCCTTCTTTCGGATGCGCTTGAGACCATCATCAACGTGGCTGCAGCCATTGGCGCTCTCTGGGCACTGAGCGTGGCGCAACGTCCGGCCGACGACAATCATACCTATGGGCACGACAAGGCGGAATATCTCTCTGCCGTCACCGAAGCCGTGCTGGTGGTACTGACCGCAATCGGCATTGCCTGGGTAGCGTGGCAGAGCTGGCTTGCCCCCAATATCGAGATTGCCCCCTGGCGCGGCATTATCTTCAACGCCCTGGGTGGCGTGGTCAATCTCGTCTGGGGCCTGGTTCTGGTGCGTCAGGGGCGCCTGCGGCGCTCGCCTGCCCTTACAGCCAATGGCCGTCATGTCATTTCCGATGTCTGGACGACAGTTGTACTCGTCATCGGCATCGCCCTCATTCCCCTGACGGGTTATGCACGCCTTGATGCCGTGCTCTCTGCTCTGGTCGCAATGAATGTATTGCGCGTCGGGTTTGACATGATGAAGCATTCTATCGCCGGCTTGATGGACGAAGCCCCTGATTCCGACACGTTGCACATGATCCGCGGCGTGATTTCGGAACATGCAACCGGTGCGATCGAGGCGCATGACATCAGGGTACGAACCGCAGGCAGTGTAAGCTTTATCGAGTTTCATCTGGTGGTGCCCGGAGTCATGAGCGTCTCTGACGCCCATGACATCTGTGACCGTGTCGAACATGCATTGCGCCGCCATATAGGACGTGCACTGATCCACATCCATGTAGAACCAGAAGAAAAGGCCAAACAGACCGGTATTCCGGTGCTGGCCTGAGATCGTTTTATTACCGAACCGCACACTCTCCACTCCGTTAGCCCTTTTGAGACCAGAGTTTCTTGACCTGTCGCCCAGGGTGCTGGCAGGAGCGTTCAATACCGATCGGTGCCTTCCGATCTTCAGACAGATGAGCATCCATGCGCCCAAGCACCGCATTGCGGCAAAAGAACCGTATCCAGCATCTTCGTCGCTCGGCGCGCAGGACGACGTCCCAGTGGCGACGTACGCTTACCTACTGGCTTGGCGCCATCCTGGTAGGCGTTATCGCTGTAGGCTTCGCTGGCACAGCGGACTGGGCGGCAAGAACACGTGGCCGGCTGCTTAACTGGGACCCATACGTGATGCTCGTCGTGGTCCCGGCAGGTCTCGCATTCTCGACCTGGCTCACCCGTCGCTTTTTCTCCGGTGCACAGGGAAGTGGCATTCCGCAGACTATCGCCACGCTACACATCGAGAATTTTTCCGTTGTCAATCGTGTGCTCTCGCTACGTATCGCCTTTGCCAAAATTGTTCTGACCTGTTTTGGCTGATGGTCGGTGCTTCGATCGGACGTGAAGGGCCGACCGTGCAGGTCGGCGCTGCGATCATGCATGGTTTCTCCCGACTTCTGGGTACAGCGAGCGTGTCAGCCCGTCGGGGAGCCATCCTGGCGGGCGGCGCTGCAGGCGTTTCGGCCGCCTTCAACACACCGCTTGCAGGAATCGTGTTTGCGATAGAGGAGCTTTCTCACTCTTTCGAGCAGAAGACCTCGGGCACAATGCTGACAGGTGTCGTTCTTTCCGGTGTTACTGCTATCGCCCTTATCGGCAACTACTCCTATTTCGGCCATACAGATGTCGATGTACCGATCGGTACAGCATGGATAGCCGTTCTGACCTGCGGTATCGTCGGCGGCATCGCAGGAGGCTGCTTCTCGGCAATCCTGATCCGTTTCTCCAAAGGTCTCCCGGGGCGGATCGGCGTGCTTATCAAAACCCATCCGATAGCATTCGCTGCACTTTGCGGCCTGGTTCTGGCCCTGCTCGGCCTGATTTCGCATGGTGCAACTTATGGTACAGGCTATATGCAGGCCCATGCCATCATTGACGGGTCGGAACATTATCCGGCCTCGTTTTTCGTCCTCAAATTCATCGCAACCGTTGTCTCCTACTGCTCGGGCATACCAGGCGGTATCTTTGCCCCCTCACTCTCTGTCGGTGCAGGAATCGGCGGCTGGATCGAGCAATATCTGCCCCACACAACACCGGTGCTGTCGTGCTTCTTGGCACGGTGGCCTATTTCTCTGCAGTCGTACAGGCACCGCTGACAGCAACGGTCATCGTGATGGAAATGTGCGATAACCAGCAAGTGACCCTGGCACTCATGGCCACCTCGTTTCTGGCATTCGGTGTCTCACGTATGATCTGCAAGCATGCGCTTTATGGCGCATTGGCAGACCGCTTCATGGAAGCGGCCCATAACGTAGCCCCTGCTCCTATCTACACACGATCGGCCACGACTCCGGCGACAGAGACACTCGCCGAACAGGTAGAGAAGAAGAACTGACCTTTGCAGCAGCGTTAGCGCTTCCCATATCGGGGGCATGACACCGCTCTCGATCCTCGATCTGTCCTTTATTCGTGAAACCGGCAGCGCCTCCGAGGCCCTCTCGGAATCACGCCTTATGGCCCGGAAGGCGGAAACCCTGGACTTTCAGCGATACTGGGTAGCCGAACATCATGGCATGCCCGGCATTGCATCAGCAGCGACAGGCGTAGTGATTGGTGCCCTCGCCGCGGCTACAAACCATATCCGCGTCGGTGCCGGAGGGATTATGCTCCCGAACCACGCGCCTCTTGTTATTGCCGAGCAGTTCGGAACGCTGGAAGCCCTCTATCCGGGACGTATTGATCTCGGGCTTGGGCGGGCCCCTGGGTCCGACCAGCGCACATTGCGTGCCTTGAGACGAAACCGGGAGGGTGCAGAGCGATTTCCGCAGGAGGTGCTCGAACTTCTCGCCTATTTTGAAGGCGATGAGAGCAAGACCGGCATTATCGCAACGCCGGGAGCAGGCGCAGATATCCCGGTCTGGTTGCTCGGCTCATCGCTCTTCTCGGCAGAACTTGCCGCAGCCCTTGGCCTGCCTTTCGCCTTCGCTTCACATTTTGCCCCGCAGATGATGGAAGAAGCCATTGCGCTTTATCGCGAGCGTTTCCAACCCTCATCCAGACTCGCTGCACCTTATGTCATGCTGGCCATGAACATCATCTCAGCCGATACGGATGAGGAGGCCGATTATCTTGCAAGCTCGCGTCGGCTTTATACCGCTGCTCTACGTCAGGGGACACCTGGTCGTTTTCCGCCTCCTGTCGCTGCACAGGATCTGCCTGGGGGCCTGAAATCAGCCGTCAGTTTGACGAGACTTTCTCGACCAGTCTCGTCGGTACAGCGGAGAGAGTTGCTGAAGGTCTCGTCAGTTTCGTGGAACGCCACCATCCTGATGAACTCATGATCGCTTTACCGATCTACAATCTTGCACCACGGCTGCATGCGCTTGATCTGGCACGCAAGGCCGGAAGAATTGCAGGACTTGTCTGAAACGCTTTAGCCAAGATCTGCTTTCAGAATATTAATCACATGCCGCACCCGATGAGGCCCTGTCCTCCGGGTGTTTTCTCGATTTCCCTGTTGTACGGCTGGAGCCGCCTGCTTCTCTGTCAGGCTTGGCTCTCATACTGTTCTAGTTCATTTCGTTCATGAGGATATTGATCGAGATCAAATCCAGATAAATAATCATGAAGTTCTCTGACAAACCACAGCCTCCGTTCTCAGGAGAGGTCGAAGGCTCTCATCTTGTTGCCAGCGAGAGCGCATGCAGCGTGAACAACGCCAAGATGGCTCAGTCCCTGAGGGGTATTGCCCAGATACATACCCGTATGAGGGTCAAGCATTTCTGCAATGATACCGGTATTCTTCGGCAGGCCCGCAAGGAAATCAGCGAACAGGGCCTCCGCTTCCTTTTTCTCTCCGAGCAGCGCGAGTGCCTCGACCATCCAGCAGGAACAGGCAAGAAATGCCCCCTCTTCCTGCTGCATACCGCTATAGCGATACAGGAACGGGCCACTCCCCAGCTCCTCGCGTATGGCACGCAGGGTTGATCGCATGCGCTCATCCCGGTCAAAACCGAACGGCAAGGCAAGCGCTATTGACGCATCAAGCCCTTCTGATCCGGGATAGAAGAGATAGGCCTGTTTTTTCTCCGACCAGCACTCACGGTCGATCCAGGCGACAATGCGTTCCTTCTCGCGTGCCCAGCGTGGGGCACGGTCTTTTGCCAGATGACCCCGCTCAGCCATCTGGCACGCACGGTCAAGGGCCTGCCAGCAGCTGATTTTCGACATCGTGTAATGCTGGTCTTCTGTCAGTTCCCAGATCCCTGCGTCCTTCTGACGCCAGTGATCCGCGCAACGATCGGCAAGATCGGCCAGCAGCCCTGCCGTTTTCTGATCAAGCAGATTTCCCCGTGAGACAAACAGGGCCGCCGTCTCGAAAATATCACCGTAGATGCCATGCTGATGCTGGCCTGAAGCGCGATTACCGCTGACAACAGGCTTGATGCCACGATAGCCTTCCACTTCATCATAACGAATCTCGTCTTCAACACGCTGACCCGAAAGGCCATACATGACAAGAGGGCCTTCCTCACCCAGATGATGCACCAGCCAGGCCAGAGCCGCCTTTACTTCTGCCACGGCTCCCAGACGAAGAAAGGCATTTGCGACATAGGCAGCGTCACGTATCCAGGCAAAGCGGTAATCCCAGTTCTTGCCGTCTCGCAGACGCTCAGGCAGCGACGTCGTCGCGGCAGCTGCAATGGCACCACTCGAGGAATATAGCAGCAGTTTGAGCGCCAGAGCGCTGCGGCGCACCTGTTCACGATAAGGGCCTTCGTAGCGCAGCTCATTCGCCCAGTTACGCCAGGCTTCATCGCTTGTGTCGATACGTGCATCAATCTCTTCAGGCGACGGAACAGCAAGAGGCTCGTTTTCTGTCGCAACCAGCGCGATCAGGGCATGGGTTTTCTCACCCACGACGATTTCAGCTTCAATCGTGTCATCTTCTTCGCGTGTAAGACGCATGTTCTGCGTATGCACCAGATGGGCCAGTACAGAGCCGACATGAAAGATCGATCCGTTTTCGGTTCCCTGTATCCATGGAGCCACCGTGCCACAGCGCGTTCCGAGGCGGAAACGCACAATAAATGTCATCCGGCCTGATACACCCTCGATCCGTCGCGCAAATTCTGTCCAGGGCAAGCGCCCGGCAAGCGTACTGTTCAGGGAGTCTGTCAGACGCGCTGACCCGTGCTCGGTCTCGATCAGGGTCTCAAGGACATTACTGTCCTCACGGTAGTGGCGCGTTGCCGTATAGGCACCAACGGGACGGATCTGGAAGAAGCCGCCGTGTCGATGCAGCAGCCGATCGAACATGGGAGGAGAGTCGATATTGGGTACACAAAGCCAGTCCACACTGCCATCTGGTGCCAGCAGGGCAACACATCGGCCATCGCCCAGAGCGGCATAATCCTCAATCGGCCAGAACCCGTCGAGAGGCCCCTCGGGCGAAAGCTCTCGGGCAAGTTCGGGAATTCTGTGCATCATGGGCGATACTCTCGGTCATGCAGGTCTGCATTCTGATAGGGCAGATGCAACAACCGAGAGCGGTGCAGAGTTTCGCCCGACCTTCTGTCAGAATAGCTCTATATGGCTCTTGAAGCCGAGGAGCGCCTGATTGTTGAGCTGCTTTTGCGCACCAGGATTGAAGAAATACTGGAAATCCGGCGCAAAAGTCACGCCACGCATGACATGAATCTGGTACATCGCTTCAACCACATATGTGCTGGTCTGAGGAAAAAGCGAACCATTGGGCAGGGGCAGACCCTGCATGGCATAAAGACGCTGTGAACGCTTCAGATCATCAGAAACATGAGTCCAGGAGAAGTTGATGCCGACACCATCAAGTGGGCGCGACTTCCAGAATCCACGATCAAGCACGCCGAAAGAGAGCTGGTCCGCACGCGTAGAGGTCTGGGCCTTGTTGAAATAGGCCGCACCAATAAGCGTTACGCCGGCATCAGGTGCCTGGCCGGGATGGTGATAGACCATCTGGTCCACCAGTCCCCAGGCCGCCCAGGCACCATGCACATTGCGGGGCTTGAGGCCGCTCAGCGCAAACGGGTTGCCATTGCCGTCGTAGTAATTGTCCTTGTGATCAGCCGTATCATAGGCAAACCCGGCCTTGTAATGGCCTGGCAGGGAATGGTTATGGCCAAAACGCGGTTCCCAGATAAACTCGACCGGCATGGCTTCACCATCGATTGTCGCGCCATTGAACTTGAAGCCGGTACGCATCTGCGCATTACCGTAGATGGCCTGTGTCTGGGTAAAGTAGACACCGAACTGGAATATTGTGTTGTCTGTCGGCCTCAGACGAAAGCGCGCGGCCCAGTTGGCATCGGGATAGGAAGCATGAGCCGTGTTATCGCTGGATGCCTTGGGGTTACCGCAGAACGCATTGTTCATGAAGTTACAGTAAAGCGGATTGGCCGAAAAATCAGAAAGAAAGGACATGCGCCCGGCCGCCACATCGAAACGGTCGTTGAACAGGGTCTCTTCACCATAGGCATAGACGAGATGCACGAACACATTGCCACCGCCGCCGTAGATTTCCTGACTCGGATTGAGATTGTCTCCGAACATTCTGCTGGCGGGAATGCCATAGCGTCCAACGATGACATCATGGGTCGAAAAGCCGGTCCATCCAGCCAGTCGCTCCCAGTCGATATCATTCTCCATCGAATACTGGCCCGTGTTACTCGCCCCCTGACGCAAACCAAGCCCTTTGGTAGGCGGCGTGATCATGCCAGCCATTTCGTTGGTATTGTCCAGAAGTACGGCAATGCCATGCTCGCGCAGCCAGGCATTTACCCCGAATGGGTTGACGAAAATGGCCTCAGGTTTGGGCAGTGGTGCAACACTCGTATCCTTGTGCAACTCCGAGAGTGGTACCTGAAGCTGGGTAGAGGGTTGCTGACCTGCATCGACCGCACCATGCTCAGCAGTTGCAGCAGGCGGCCTGGTCGCCTCCTGGGCGAAAGCATGTGCAGTCATGCAAGACGTGACAATGCCGGCGGAAAAGAGACGCAAGACGGAAAGAGACAATGTCTGGCTCAAGCTCCCTGAGATCGAATGACCGCCTTTTAAGGAAACCGAAAGGTTTTTTGGACCCTATCGGTCAGATTTTTGTGCCGCATCCATGTGAAACATCACCTGGATGCGGAAAAAACACCGTTAAATCTGGCGCCAAGGGATTATAACAAATGATTGCTGATCGGCCCTGCCTATCATTGTCTGCCAAATAAACCGTTAATTTTGCCCTTACAGGTCATAATTCACACGGAAATAGTAATAGCCGCCATTAATACCGAGCTGCGACGTGCTCATGTAATATTGCGGTGCGCCAAGATAGCGGTTCCCGTCGGGTACGCGGGTCGGATAAGCCGAAAAGATGTTGTTTCCACCAATCGTCGCCGTCCAGCGCGGGGTAAGGCGATAGCTCACATCAAGATTCGTCGTCCATTTCGGCTTGTTCTGGTACTCCAGAAAATGCGTCGTGCTGAACTGATAGGGGCCAGGTGCATAATAGGTGAGCTGGTTGGTGGTCTGGCCCCAGCGGATTTCATGCAATCCCACGGTCCATTTCGCATGCGTCCAGTTGCCACCGAAGATGATCTTGCTGCGCGGATAGGCCGTGGTCAGATAGGCGATGGACGCCGCATTGAGCAGCGGTGCCCCGGTCAGCGGGTTGCTAGCCTGATGCGACAGACGGGTACGGTTGAGGTTGATCGCAGCATCCCAGTCGATCCGTCCGAACGCACCAAGCTTTGTCAGATAGGTGACCGTGATATCCAGACCCTGCGTACGCGTGCTGGCCACATTGCCGAACCAGTTGGCCGTAATAGCGCTCTGATTCCAGCTACCGCTGTCATCTGGCAACTGAAAGCCGTTGAGCTTGAGCGCTCCTCTGGCGGTATCGCCCGAAATATTGCCGCCAGGCATGATCCGGTCACGCATGTTGATCTGGTAGACGTCAGCCGTAACATGCAGGTTACGGACCGGTTCTACGATAAATCCACCCTCGGCATTGGTCGAGCGCTCCGGCTTGAGCCCTGACGAGCCATTGGCAAGCGCACCGGGCGAACCTGCCCCGATCAGACCACGTGCCGCAGTCGGCGAGATATTGAGGGCTGAGTAGTATTTCTGAGCCAGGTTGGTGCATGGAAGCCATTGCTGATCGTGCCGCGCAAGGCAATGCGGCGCGTGATATCATAGCGCAGCGAGACCTTGCCGTTCTGGGTGTTACCTACATCGGTGTAATGCTCGTAGCGACCCGCGAGATCAAGCTGAAGTCCCTTGGCAAGGTAGGTCGAGATATCGAGATAGCCCGCTGCGACATCACGGCTGTAATTGCCTGCATTGCCGGCATTGGTGCCTGCCAGCGCATCGGAACCGTTACCGAAGAGTGAGTCAGGCGACCCCGTACCGACCGAATATCCCTCGTAGCGATAGGACGCGCCACCGGCAAAGTTCACGCTATGCGGCCAGCCGCTGAACTCGAATTTGCGGCTGAAATCGAAATCATTCGTCCATTGCTGGTTATTGAAGCCCTGCACAGCGAATGATGTCGCGTACGGCCCGTCGCCTTGTTGATCGAGAGATTGACCGAGTTGATCAGGCCAATATCGTCATAATCACGACCATAGACACTTGAGACATCCCAGTGCCAGCCGCGAAAATCACCCTTTACCCCGGCTTTGAGCTCGAAATCATTCTCGTTCAACGTCTCAACCGGAGAATAACCCCAGGGATAGATAGCCTGATAAGCGGGATAGGCATTGAGTGATGAAGCCAGACGATAGTTCTGGTAGGATTCAGCATGACGATGGGCATAAGTACCCATAGCGTAAAGCTGGATAGTATCCGTCAGGTCATAACCGGCATTGACGGCAACACTCTCGCGCGTCTGTTCGGGCTGGCTCAGGATATTGTTCTGGTAGGTGCCGCTACGGTTATCAGGAGCACTGCGATAGGTGTGATCCTGATGAACAAAATCACCGCTGACATGAACAAAGCCACGTGAACCCAGCGACGCCCCGCCATCGAGATAAACGCCCTGCTGGAAACCATCGCCCTCTGAGGTAATGCCGGTGATGTTCTGGGCGTGGAAACCGTGCGCCTGCTTCTTGAGAATGATATTGACCACACCGGCGACAGCATCGGAACCATACTGGGCCGATGCGCCATCGCGAAGCACCTCGACATGGTCAATGGCCGACATGGGGATCATGTCGATATCTGATGCCGTCGAGCCCTGCTGCGGACCGGGATTGGAGTAGATATTGGCCGTGTTATGGCGGCGTTTGCCATCAACCAGAACCAGCGTCTCATTCGGATTCAGGCCACGCAGACTGATCGTATCTGTCATCGCGCCTGCATCAAACCCGGCAGTCGGGGTTGTGAGCGAGGGCAGAAGCAGCGATAGCGCGTCACGCAGTGTTCCCTGCCCCGTGGCCGCGAGCTGCTTGTGCGAAATGATATCGAGCGGTGCGATGGCATCACGTGCCTTCTTGCCGATTTCACGCGTACCGGTCACGACAATGGCTTCACTGCCGCCATCGGTATCCCCCGCTGTCACAGGGGCAGATTGCCGTGTGCGCAGCGCCTTGGTTTTGGCTGCAGGCTTTGCCGATACAGCAGGCTGGTTTTTCTTCTGGACAGTGCCAGGTTCCACTGCCGCCGTTTGCGCCAGTGCTTCCCCTGCACAGGACATCAGGCACGTCGTGGCAATGAGGGAAAGAATCCCCTTGCGTGCAACTGATGGCAGGAGAGACCGGGAGCGTAACAGCATGATGAACCTAACCAATGATACAGGATCGCATCATTCCTCATCAGTCTATTGCACATTGTCAACGGATTAGCTGCTTTTGCGCAACAAACACGCCATTCTTGTTGAAAAAATGCAACAGAACTGCTTCGCCCTGGGCCGGTGCAGGATCTTCCATTCTGAAGGGTCGATTTTCCGCCAGAGCCTGCATGACACGCAACGGCCCGCCATGGGTCACAATCTGGCAGGAACGCGCAGCTCCAAGTATATGGTGCCAAAATTCGCTGACACGTATCACAAGGGTTTCGACATTTTCTCCCCCTCCCGGCTGGTAATGATGAGGATCAGCGGCCCAGTCATCGAGCGCCTCGCGTGGAATTGCCGACCAGCTTTGTCCCTCCCAGAAACCGAAATCCATCTCTGACAACCTGGTATCGGTCAGAACCGGCGCTCCTGCGGCCAGCTTGGCAGCAGCAAGCTGACAACGCTGCGCGGGTGAGGCAAAAACCGGCCCCTGCCCGTGCCCCTGCCAGTTTTCAACACAGGTTTCCCAGCCGGGCGCAAGGGGCACGTCCGTGCGCCCATAACAGCAATTGGCCATAACCAGAACGGGCGGGTGTCGTGTCAGCAGAACCGAAAAACCAGGTTTCATTCCCACCGGGACAGCACATGGAAAAACGAGCCTGATACACGATTGCGCTGGGCGCCTGCCACGCCAAGATCATTGCCTTCACCATCCTGGAGCCTGGCAAAGGCGGCATCACTGCCCGGATCGGTGACACGCGCATAATGAAATTCATGTCCGCGCAGCATCATTCCTTCCGCCCCCAGAACAGAAGGCCGGAGCAACTGCGCCTGTCGATAACCAAGCACCATCCTGCGCCGGGCAAACGACGTCTCATGAGAGAGAAGGCCTAGCATTTCATGACGCATGCCCGCGCTGTCCTCCAGCCCGCCTCCCAGCACCATGAAGCCTCCACATTCGCCATGAACGGGACGCGTTGCAGCGAAACGACGCATCCCGTCACGGAAGTTTCTGGCAGCAGCAAGCCTGCCCCCATGCAGCTCCGGATAGCCCCCTGGCAGCCAGCAGCAATCAGCGCCTTCATCCGGTTCTTCATCATTCAATGGAGAAAAAGGTCTGATCTCGGCCCCGGCTTCACGCCATTCTTCGGCAAGATGCGCATAGAGAAACGAAAACGCCGCATCATCAGCCAGTGCGATGCGCTGCCCCGGGGGAGGCAGCAGAGACGCCTTCTTTCCTTCACTGGCGTCAATCGGGCGCGACAATGCAAAAACTGCATCAAGGTCAAGTTCAGCTTCTGCCTTGAGAGCAAGAGTTCTGAAAAACGCCTCGAGATCCCCACGCTCACGGGCCTGAACGAGACCCAGATGACGCTCCGGCAGCAGAATCGAACGGTCTCGCCGGAACACACCGCAGAGGGTCTGTTTCAACGCGGCACGACAGAGTTTCTCATGACGGTCAGAGGCTATGTTGTTCAGAATCACGCCTGCCACAGTCACTTTGTCATCCCACTGCGCCAGCCCCTGTGCCACCGCACCCACGCTCTGCCCCTGACCGCTGGCATCGAGAACGAGCAAGACAGGAATATCCAGAAACGCAGCAATATCGGATGCTGCACCACGCCGACCGTCTGGCAGAGCCAGACCGTCAAACAGTCCCATGGAGGATTCGACAATCACCAGATCGACGCCCTCGGCAGCGCGAGCGAGACGGGCCTGCAGAGCAGCCCCCTGCATCGCCCAGCTGTCAAGATTGGCACATGGTACGCCGGAAGCCTCCTGATGAAAGGCAGGGTCGATATAATCCGGCCCCGTCTTAAGGGCCCTTACAGAGAGGCCGCGGCGGCGAAATGCACTGAGAAGCGCCAGCGTTACCGTAGTCTTACCCGAACCCGAACGGGGAGCTGCCACCATCAGTACACGACTCATGGCTCCAGTCTCTGGATTACGCTGTTGCGTCGTGAATGCCAGAGACCGCGATCACGCAGTGAAACGAAGCGTTTTTTCATATCGGATAACGCCTCCGGGTTATGGGCCTCGAAAAACGCCACACATTCATCGTTGTCGAGCAGGGCGGAGAAGGCAAGATCGAGCTGATGATCAAAGCGTGACGGCAGGGTTGCCGCATAGGCCTCAAGGGCCATCACACCACGTGCCATCTCTGCCGCCCCGCAATAACCATGACGCATCATGCCCGCTATCCAGCGCGGATTGGCCAGCCTGCCACGAGTGATACGGGCCACTTCCTGTGTGACATCACGCAACCTCGGAGCCTCCGGCTGACTCGTATCGCCATGCACGAGTCTGGGACTGTTACCCATGAGGGCTGCCGCGGCAGCAAGCCCGCCTTCATGGGCCGCCGTATCCACCCCGTCGAGAAGATCGGTCTCCGCATGGTCCTGCATGTGCAGCACGATATCAGCCTGTCCAAGGCGGCGGCGTAATCCCTCGGCATCGACAAACGCCTCGCGCCCGCCACCATAACTCCATTGCGAACCCTGAAGATAAAGCTGCCCCAGCCCGTCACGGGTCTGCCAGTTTCCTTCTGCCAGTGCCGTCTCGATGCCCGTGCCATAAGTACCGGGAGCCGCGCCGAAAATGCGTGAGGTGTCCGGATCACAGATGAGGGGGTTCCATTCCTCGTCTTCCGCGCGGATGGCGACTGCACGGGCAGCCTGATCGAACAGAGCAATCAGGCCCGGAAAAGCGTCACGAAACAGACCCGAGATACGCAAGGTCACATCGACGCGGGGACGATCAAGCATCGTGAGGGGCACGATCTCGAAACCCGAGACCCTGCCGCTCGTCGCATCCCATAACGGCTGTACCCCCATGAGCAGAAAAGCCAGCGCCATATCTTCGCCACCTGTGCGCAGTGTGGCACTGCCCCACAGATCGAGCACAAGATGACGCAGGTTCTCACCTTCTTCCTGCATATGACGTGTGAGCAGCAGATCGGCGGTCTTGTGCGCCAGAATGAGCGCAGCCCGGCTCGGCAACATACGCGGATCAATGGTGGTGAGATTGCGCCCTGTCGGCAGGACGTCAAGACGCCCGCGGGTAGGGGCGCCTGCAGGACCAGGGGGAACAAAACGCCCGTCCAGCGCGGTGAGCAGCGCCTGTCGCTCTGCCTGCGGGCAAGCATCGAGGCGGGCCGTGACAATATCAGCGGAAACCTGTGCCGACTCAGCCAGCATCCCGACCAACGCACCGTGACGCGGTGGCTGGCAGCCGAACACATGCAGCCCGTCGCGTATCTGCAGATCCTTCACATCACAGAGATAGGCATCGAGGCGCGCCAGAGCTTCTGCCTCATCCGCATCACCACCAGAAACGCCACTTTCTGCCAGCACACCGAGATCCGCTGCCCGATCGAGAATCTGGCGGCGCAGCAATACCCCACGTCGGCGATCAAGCCCGTCAGCTTCGGCATATTCATCAATAAGCCGCTCCAGACCGGCCATTGCGCTATCGAGCCCGGCTCGCTGTACGGGCGGTGTCATATGACCGATCATGACCGCACCAAGGCGCCGTTTTGCCGCCGCGGCCTCACCCGGATTATTGACGATGAACGGATAGATGACCGGCAGGCCGTTCAGCAGCACCGCAGGAGCACAGCTTTCTGAAAGCGCCACGGATTTGCCGGGCAGCCATTCCAGCGTGCCATGCGTGCCAAGATGGATCATGGCCGAAAGCGCGCGTGTCGCACACAACCAGAGATAGAAACCTATATATTCATGGCAAGGCGGCACATCAGGGTCGTGATATTGCGCCTTGCGCTCACTTGCCTTGCCCCGCCCGGGTTGCAGGGCAACAACCAGCGAACCCTGCTCGATGAACCGGGCATCGATACAGCGATCAGGCTCGCCCCAGGCGCCGACGACTTTCTGACGGAAATTTTCAGGCAAGACATCAAACAACCGGCGATAGGTGGCCGCTTCGAGTATGCGTTGCATCGGCGCCTGGCAAAGCGCCTCCGGCAAGGCGGTCGCTTCAAGAGGCGGGACGACATAACCAGCGTCATGCAACAGCGCCGTAATGGCTGCGACACTGGCAAATCCATCCAGACCTACCGCATGGGCAGCCTGCCCCTCTGCGCCCGGATAATCGGAAAGAACGAGCGCGAGATGCCGCTCTGCGGGGCTTTGACGTGCAAGGTTCAGCCAGCCCTGCACCTGCCTCACCATGAGAGCAATACCCGGCGCATAGGCAGCGCGTCTCGCTGGCAGACCGGGGGCAACCTCATGACGAAATGAAATGGGCGGCCCCGTCAGCCGTCCATCGAGTTCGGGCAACACACATTGCATTGCCAGATCGGATTGAGACAGCCCGCGGCCCGATTTCTGCCAGGCGATATCTGTCGAGCTCGGCTGCAGAATCTGTATTATCGGCACTTGCACTGCCTCAAGAACAGAAGGCATGCCCTCATCACCCCGTGCGGCAAAAAATGTGGCGTTGAGGACAATTTCCGGCGGCTCGTCGACCATCCAGTGATCGAGAAACGACTGCGCGCCCGGAGCCCGGAGCGAGGCCACATAGATCAGGTCAACGCCAAGCCCTGCCTCATGCAACGCCTCGGCAAGCCTGTCGATCCCGTCGAGATCGGCAGCAAGCAGATGGGCGCGATAAAAGACCAGCAACACGCGCCCTGTCCGTCCCACGCCAAGACGGCGATAGACCCCGGCGAGTGGCAGAGGCTCGACTTCGGCACCATCATCCTGAGCCATCCCGGCAAGACTGGCCATGAGAGTCAGCGCACAGCGCAGATTTCGCGGCCCGCTTTCGCGGAACAGAGCATCGAGACGCTCCCATTGCCTTTCATCCACGCTGGATAATGCCTTGAGCGCCTGGTTGGGCGTAGCCTCACCTGTGATGAAGGCAAGGGGAATAGACTTCGCACGACACAGGGCGCGCAATTCGTCCACTCCGTAGCGCCAGTATTCGGTACCTCCCAGAAGGCGCACCACCACGCAACGCGCATGGGCAATGGTCTGCTCAAGATACAAATCAACAGACATCGGGTGACGCAGACGCGAGAGCGTGGCGACACGCAGACCGGGATGCTGCGCTTCATGCACGGCACTCAGCCCGAGCAGATCACTTTCGGAAAAAGACAGAAGAACCAGATCGGCAGGTTCATGGCCAAGATCCTCAGCCATGGTCTGTCCGTCCAGATCATGCGTTTCCCGAAAGAGAAGATGCATGACTCAGTTCGCGTCGAAGCTGCGCTGCACAGCAACCGGATCAAGCCCGTGCAGCCCGATCACAACCAGCCTGCCCTCGCCCTTTCCGGCATGGCCCCAGGGCTCAAAAGCATGGCGGATACGACTGCCGACAGCCTGTACGCCAAGCCGCATTGTTTTGCCCGCGACAGGCGCATACCCTTTCATACGCAGGATGTCATGCGCCAGCGCCACGCGCTCGAGCCGGGCCGTGAAAGCCTCGACGCTCTCCTGTTCCGGGACGGGCAGAACAAAGCTCGTGAAATCATCATGCTCGTGCTCGTCAGCACCATCATGATGAGACGGACGCGATGCCAGATCATCTTCGGCGGCAGCGACAGGCCAAGCAGCACGGCAGGATCAACCTGCCCTTCACGGGCACGGATCACACGCACGCGTCGTTTGCGACCTGCAAGCATGGTCTCGACTTCGGCAAGAGCAGAGTCGTACAGAAGATCGGTCTTGTTCAGCACGACCAGATCAGCAGAATCGAGCTGGTCCTCATAGACTTCCTCAAGCGGGTTGTCGTGATCCAGTGACTCGTCTTCCTCGCGCTGCTTCGCTACGGCCTCAGGATCATCAGCAAAACGTCCGTCAGCAACAGCCGGGCCATCGACAACAGTAATGACACCATCGACTGTCATGCGTGTGCGTACGCTCGGCCAGCCAAAAGCCTTGAGCAGCGGCTTGGGCAAAGCAAGCCCAGACGTTTCGATCACTATATGCTCTGGCGGCTGCGGCCGGTCGAGCAGTGCCTCCATGGTCGGGATAAAATCATCGGCCACAGTGCAGCACAGGCATCCATTGGTCAGTTCGACGATATCCTCTTCAGGGCAATTCGGGATGCTGCATCCGCGCAGCGTCTCACCATCAATGCCCAGCGAACCGAATTCGTTGACGACGATCGCGATACGACGACCATTGGATTGCGCGATCAGATGGCGCAGCAACGTGGTCTTTCCGGCACCAAGAAAGCCGGTGATAACGGTAACAGGAACCTTGCTCATGAGACGCTTTCCGGGATGGCGTGTTGTGAGGCGGGAGAGCTTTGCGCGGGAAAGCGCCCGAGGATGATGTCGCGTAGCGAGTCAGGACGTCGGGACGGCATCACGGTGCCAGAAGCTGAGCGACCATAAGCCTGCGCGTAAACGAGAAGATCTGACGCCAGCTCGGGGCTAAGCTGGCCGAGCAACCACGACCATTTGCCCGGCATCGACAAAGTTGCCGTGCAACCCTGCCTGCAGGCTGCAAGGCAACGCACCCCTTCGATACTGACCATGTCAGGATCAGACAGTTCCAGGAGTGCATCATGCAAGGCCTGCCCCCCTGCTGAGCAGGTTTGACAGACATGAAAAACCGGTCTGGGCTGCAGGTTCATGACATCAGGACTTTCCGCTCCCCCCTGTAACAGGGGCCGAAAACAGGGCGCAGAAATGATTGCCGATGCATGCACCAGCCTGACGCATTCGGCAAAATGCGACCCGTCATGATCCGGGCACCCCGCCGGTCCATGAAATCAGCGATCTGACGGCAGGTCTTCTGGCTCGTGATGCCGGCTGCCCGGGACCTCTGCCCCCTTCCCGGACTATTTCCAGTGGGATCGTGGCAGGAGTGCTGTCATCACCTACAGTTGCGGGGGCAGCGCGGGACTGAGGCCTGACAGCCTGAACCCGCTTCCCTTTTCACCTCTTGCGAGGCACCGTCACGCCTGTTCTAGCAGGTTTCACGAGGACCGTGCAAAGAACAAACTTCCTGCCGGCTGCACGGCCCGGGACCGCCTATTGTCCAGCAGGACAGGAACAAGCCTGATCGTGAAAGTCATCCATGCAGGACGCATTATCAGCATAAGGGACAGATGCAGATCCTAGCGATAATTGAAGCTTTGAGGATGGTTCTCAAGACTACCGCTCAACGCCGCAAAAAGGACAGTCTTGCCATCGATAGACAGATTATCCGTGACATTGAACCACGCCAGGGTCTGGTTTTCACCGGATGCATCGGATTTGGACAGAACCGCCGTCATCTCTCGTGTCTGTGGAGAGAACAGCATGGCTACGCTCTCGCTTGCGCAGTCGTGAGGCTTGCACGAAGTCAATACAAGATATTTTCTGGACTGGATCGTAACCTCTCGGCTCGGCGAATCAGTTCCTCCTTTCGTCACCCAGGATGGAAGATGCCGCTTGCCCAGCATTTTCTGGAAATAGGATCGGGTCTCACTGCTACTCGCCAGATTGCTTATGGTGACAGATCCATCTGCATAGGCAGACTTACCCAGGATAAGGCAACTTGCGACGACCGTAATAATAGGAAGACTTTTTCTGATCATTTTCTTGTCTTTTCATGGATGGATCGTTGTCTATCAATCTGATCGGTTAGCAATGCTTCTAACCAGACCGATGCCGAGGGAGACATTTTTTCTGCATTTTCCTCGGGTTGTATATACAATGCTTCTTTGTGGCATCAAGACGACCAAACGCAGCATGCGTTATGGGAGGAGGACCCATATATGATGGTATGGATCTGGCCCTGAGATTCTGAGCCCAGACGGGGCCTCCTGAAAAGAAGATAAATACCAGACCCAGAAACAGGTATTTCATTTTCTGATCCATTTATATCATCCATTCTTCTCTTGATTATCATCTTTACTTTCAAATACTACATAGATATTCTGACCTCACTGACTCCGGCACCATACCGCCTCCAGTTGCCCATACTAGATGCAGTGGTGCGGCACGGCTCTCATCAGGTGAGTACCTGGAATTTCCAGAGACAGCTGTATTCAACATCTTATAAGGGCCTATCATGCCCGCAAGCGCTGACGGCTCAAGGAAAATGCTTTCTGTCTCATACAAAGAGCGAAGCAGATCCTGCAAAACCTGATCGCTGACCGTGTAAATTCCATCCAGTAGCCCTTCCATTATCCGGCCCACAAACCCTGAAGGACGACCAACAGCAAGGCCGGACGCAACTGTTTTATTGTCCAGACCAATATCATTTACGCAAATACGATTATGTAACCCGGTATACATACCCAGGAGCATGGATGGTGAATGAGTGGCTCCGCCCAGAAACATCTGACGTGATCCCCGAACGCCAGCTTGAGTCCGAACGTTACCCCCCCCGGCGCGCCGCCAACACCGCACGGCAAATATACAAAAAGAGGATGTTCCTGATCCACCAGGCGCCCCTGTCGGGCAAGCTGTCTTTTCAGACGAAGCCCTGCAACGGCGTAGCCCAGAAACAGTAAACGCGAGTCTCATCGTCTATGAAATAGGAATTGTATGATTTTTGGGAAATATCACGACTTGCAGATACAGCACTGTTGTAGTCTCCCGAATGCTCTACCACGTTCACGCCATGCTCAATAAGAAGATTTTTCTTCCATAAACTTGCTTCCCTGGACATGTGAACGTTGACTTCAAATCCCAGCGCTCTACTGATTATCCCAGTAGCCAGACCAAGATTACCTGTTGATGCTACAGATATGCTATAAGAAGAAAATAAATTCCTGAATTTTTCCGAAGCAAAAACCCTGTAATCATCAGATTCTGATAATATTCCCGCATCCAGCGCAATCTTCTCAGCGTGGCAGAGAACTTCGTAAATTCCTCCACGAGCTTTTATTGAGCCCGCTATGGGCAGATGGCTATCTTTTTTCAGAAAAATATCTCCATGGATTTTTTTATTGTATTCTGCATCCATGTGAGTTTGCATATTTCTCAGAGGTACAATATCTGATTCAATAATACCTCCTCTGTCGCTTGTTTCCGGAAACATTTCGGCAATATATGCAGAAAATCTATCCATTCTTGCAGAGGCCCCCTCTACATCACTCAAGGATATTCCTGCTCTGATTACCCCTTCTGAGGTTGGAACTTTACCAGGGTTTTCCCAGAATATCTCTTCGTATTTCTGCAAATGTAATATGAGGGAATATTCACACGTTAGACGCGACAGATCTATATCAGACATTTTCATATACTTTCGACCGCCATGTTTCCAATAAATATCACCGATCCATGTCGACTTTATTTTCCGTCGTTTTTTTGCACTGTCAGTCATCGGCTTGTTTATGAAGCCAATCAAGAAATACCTTCAATCTTGCAGACGTCTGAACCTTTTTTGGGTAAACTGCATAATACCCGTAGTTTTCTATATTAACAAAATCTCCAAATGGAGTAATAAGATCACCGGATGCAATCGAAGATCTAACAATACGCTCGCGTCCCATTGAGATACCAGCATGATTGACAGCAGCCAGCGCGCACAGACCTGCATTGTCAAACTTCATAGCATGCCCGGGTTCAGGCATCTGCAAATGCTTTGCTCGAAGCCACAACTGCCACTCGGCATCCGACGTCGCGTTGTCCCATGCTGCAGCATCGAAGAGAATTGTACATCTGGATATTTCTTCTATTTTTCCAGACAGGCACATTTCCTCATAATATTTTTTGCTACATACAGGAGCCATACTTTCGATCATGAATAATTCGCCATTCATGCCCTGATAGACACCATCCGAGTATGTAAGAATAACGTCACATTCGTATTTGACATCATCAACAGACTCATTGCCCACTTTGATATCAAGCATTAATGCAGGGTTTTCGCTTTGAAACTTATGTATTCTTGGTATCAGCCAGAACCCGGCCAATGACGGCCTGACATAAAGCCGCAAGCGTCCGGATACTTTGCTCAATGCGCTATCCTGTATGGCGCTGCTTATCTGGGCAAATGAAATCTCCAGAACATTGAATATGCGCACTCCATCTTCAGTGAGCTGGACACGGCGGGGATAACGATCGAAAAGCCTGATTTCAATCTCTCGCTCAAGATTGGAAATCCTGTGGCTCAATGCACTGCTGGTAAGGCACAACTCATCCGCCGCTTGCTTGAAGCTGAGATAACGTGCCACCATGTAAAATGCATACAAGTTTGAATACGTGGAAACACTAATTGGCTTTCCATCCAGTCGACTTGAAATATCAGAATTAGAAAACATTATCGACCTCGAACAGAAACACCTTAGATACAGAAAATTGCTATAGTTAATATTATATATTATTCCAAGACAAGGTCCCGCTCTTAGCTTACGTACCAGACACCACTTCGATCAACTGATAAATTACAACAGGAAGCATTGTAAAAAATATTACGAGAGATCCCAACAGGAAATACATGACACTACTTCCCTTTTCGAATATCGATGGATTTATGTCTCTGAACGTATTAACTGATAAGACAAATTTCTTGAATATACCTTCCATTTTCAATTTCCATTTATCGCAAGAAAAACAAGAACACCAACAGGGACACATAAAAATATGATTTTCACGTCCACCTCCTGTTGCGCGAAGATACAATCTGCGACCTGATCTACAAGCGAGATTTTTAGAACATATAGATGACAAAAGCTCACCTGTTCTTTAAAGCCATCACACAATCTCTGCGCAGAGACGAGACAGACAGTACTATATTCGTTACTTACAATATTTCCTATATTGTTTATTTAATATTAATAAATTTATCTACAAGACAATAGAAATTCTCCGAGGACAACAAGAGGGCCTTAGTCTGCTTTTTTTGCCGTGAATTATCAGATGTCTCTCTCTTTATCTGGACCTTTTATGATCAGACGCCCTCGCTCTTCCTTCGCACACCTGTCAGAACATTTTCAAACCATAAGCAGCGATACCTCACAAACTCGCATCAACCTGAAATGTGGCAACTACGATCAGCAAAAACAGATCCGCTATGCCCGCTCTCTAATTTAACGATAATTACCGAGATATATTAAAGAAACTTCACATTTCCGTGAGATGGAAATCACGTTATTTATAACATCTGAATGATATGTTTATATCGATCATGTTATGGAGTGTTTGCGTCTGGCGGAGGAACATGCCTGGCATCGCTCCTTGTAAAGGAAGGATCGCTCCCTCATTCCTCACAAGGTTCGTCATCAGGCATGACAACTGTTGAGCTTGAAAGTCATTTTTTCAGAACCGGTTATCTTTACTGCATTGTTCCGACAATAACTCTTAAATTGCGGAACCCTTTCTGGACATCTTATGCCATGAGCAGATTTCGTACAGGTTTTGCCCTGATTGCTTTCGCTACTACAGCCCTTTTAAGCCCCGAAGCAGCGAACATCGCCCTTGCACAGGACAAGCCTGTCGTGGGGATAGCCATGCCTACCAAATCGTCTGCACGCTGGATTGCAGATGGCAATAATATTGTGAAAACCCTGCAATCCCGCGGCTATCGTACGGATCTGCAATATGCCGATGACGACGTTCCCAATCAGGTATCCCAGATTGAAAACATGGTCGCCAAAGGCGACAAGGTTCTGGTAATTGCCGCCATAGACGGTACGACACTGTCCGACACACTGCACAAGGCCGCCCAACGCGGCGTGAAGGTCGTCGCTTATGACCGGCTTATTCGCAATTCGCCCGATGTCAGCAATTACGCCACGTTCGACAATTTCAAGGTCGGCGTATTACAGGCCAGTTCCCTGATACAGGCTCTTGGCCTGCCAGACGCCAAAGGGCCGTTCAATATAGAGATTTTCGGGGGATCGCCTGACGACAATAACGCCTACTTCTTTTTCGATGGTGCGATGTCGGTACTCAAACCTTATATCGACAGCGGCAAGCTTGTTGTTCGTTCCGGCCAGAAGACCATGGATAAGGTCTCCACACTCCGCTGGGACGGATCTACCGCCCAGGCCCGCATGGATAATCTGCTGAGCGCCTATTATGCCGATCATCATCTCGATGCCGTTCTGTCGCCCTATGACGGTATCTCCATAGGGATCATTTCTTCGCTCAAAGGCATTGGTTACGGGAGTGGCGACACCAAGATGGCCTATGTCAGCGGACAGGATTGCGAGATCCCTTCGGTCAAGTCCATCATGGCGGGAGACCAGTATTCCTCGATCTTCAAGGACACACGTAAACTGGCCTCGGTTACTGCCGATATGGTTGATGCCATGCTGGCAGGCAAACCCGTCCCCGTAAACGATACCAAAACCTATAATAACGGCGTCAAAATCGTACCTGCCTATCTTCTGACACCTGTCGTCGTCACCAGGACGAATATACGCCCTACACTGATTGATAGCGGTTATTACACCTCAAGCCAGATCGAGTAGTGCCATGAACCTCATTCTTGAAATGCGGAACATTGCAAAACGATTCGGACCCGTTACAGCACTGAGCGATGTCAGTTTTTCCGTTGAGCCGGGTGAAATCCACGCATTATGCGGGGAGAATGGTGCAGGAAAATCGACCCTCATGAAAATCCTGAGCGGGGTTTACCCTGCCGGAAGCTATGACGGTCAGATCATTTTCGAAGGTGAAGAGCGGCGCTTTGCCGATATCAACAGCTCCGAGGTACTCGGGATCATCATTATTCACCAGGAGCTGGCGCTGATCCCACTGCTGTCAGTGCAGGAAAACATTTTCATCACACACCCCCCAGGGCGGTTCGGTGTGATTGACCGCGACGCAGCCCGAGCCCGCGCCCATGATCTGATGCGTCAGGTGGGGCTGACAGAAGATCCCCAGACGCTTGTCACGCATCTGGCGTAGCCAAACAGCAACTCGTGGAGATTGCCAAAGCACTTTCCAAAAAAGTGCGCCTGCTGATTCTGGACGAACCGACAGCGAGTCTCAATGAGCGCGATAGTGCGGCTCTGCTTGATCTGCTTCTGGCCTTCAAGGCGGAGGGGCTCTCTTCGATCCTGATCTCGCACAAGCTGAACGAGATTTCACGCGTGGCAGATCGGATTACCGTGCTGCGTGACGGGCGCAGTGTGGGGACAATCGACTGTCGCAATAGTCCTGCGGATGAAGACCAGATCATCCGACTCATGGTCAATCGCGATCTTGAGCATCGCTACCCCCTTCATACCCCGAAGATTGGCGAGACGCTGATGGAGGTACGAGACTGGTCAGCCTGGCATCCACTCCACCCCGATCGTCAGATCATACGCAATATCGATTTTCACGTATCTGCCGGCGAAATTGTGGGCATTGCAGGCCTGATGGGTGCGGGACGAACGGAATTTGCCATGAGCCTGTTCGGGCGCTCCTACGGTGCACGCATCAGCGGTCAGGTTACGATGCGCGGCAAGCCTGTGGATGTCTCGACCGTCAGCCGGGCCATCGACGCCGGACTTGCCTATGTCACCGAGGATCGCAAGGAACTCGGACTGCATCTGAACAATGAGATACGCCATAATATCTCTCTGGCAGAGCTACGCGGCATCGCCAAAAATGGTGTGATCGACGAAATTGCCGAATTGCGCATTGCCCAGGATTATCGCGACAGGATGCGTATCCGTTCGCCAAATGTGCAGCAGGCAGCAGGCAAACTTTCAGGTGGTAATCAGCAAAAGGTTGTTCTGTCGAAATGGCTTTTCACCAATCCCGATGTACTCATTCTCGATGAACCCACACGCGGGATTGATGTGGGGGCAAAATACGAGATCTATGCCCTGATCCAGCAAATGGCAGACAGCGGTCGTGGCTGTGTGGTGATCTCCTCCGAGATGCCCGAACTGCTCGGTATCTGCGATCGTATCTGCGTCATGAATGAAGGTCGTTTTGTGGGTGAGTTCACCCGTGAGGATGCAACCCAGGAAAAGATCATGCGGGCCATCATTCGCAGCACTACCGCCACCCTTCCCATTTCCTCCATACCCAGCGAGGCCACCAGCCTCGCCATGGGAGTGTGACCTCAATGAGCGAACATGTTCTGCCCCCCGGTAGCTATACGAGTTCAGGCAAGGATACCCAGTCCGGCAATCATCCCGATGGCCAGACGCCGGGAGGCAGCCATCTGAGTGGCACTATGGGCCGTTTCCTGCGCAACAACCTGCGCGATTACGGGATGTTCATCTCGCTGATTGCCATTGGTCTGTTTTTCGAGATCATGACAAACGGGACCCTGTTGCGCCCGCTCAACCTGACCAATCTCATTTTGCAAAACAGCTATATCGTCGTCATGGCGCTTGGCATGTTACTGGTCATCATCTCCGGCCATATCGATCTCTCAGTTGCTCGGTCGCCGGGTTTACTGGAGCGGTAGCTGCCGTACTGATGGTGCAGCTGCACTGCAATTTTCTGGTCACAACCCTTACCTGTCTCGCAACAGGAGCCCTGATCGGTGCCGCGCAAGGCTACTGGATCGCCTATTTCAAGATCCCTTCTTTCATTGTTACCCTAGCGGGTATGCTTGTTTTCAAGGGCCTGGCTCTGGCGCTTCTGGGCGGTCAGTCGCTGGGGCCGTTCTCAAGCGTCTTCCAGAAACTTTCCTCTGGCTTCATTCCCGAATTCCTTCCCAGGCTTGGTCATTACAACATGACCTCGCTGCTTCTGGGCATATTTGCAGGCGCGGCCATGGTAATCGCTTCCTTGCGCAACCGGGCACGCTATGAGCGCAACGGAATCGAGATCGAACCTCTGCCCCTTTTCATTGGCAAGAACCTCGCTGTATTCGGGATTATAGTCTATCTTGCGACGCTGATTGCCAGTTATCGCGGCCTGCCCAATGTGCTGATCATCATGGCACTCTTGATCGGCCTCTACAGCTTCGTCACAAGCCGCACGACAATCGGGCGACAGATCTATGCCGTGGGCGGCAATGTGCGCGCTGCGAAGCTCTCGGGCATTCGTACAGAACGCCTGACCTTCCTGACTTTCGTGAATATGGGCGTACTGGCCGCCCTTGGAGGACTGATCTTCGCAGCCCGACTGAACACAGCCACCCCCAAGGCCGGCCTCGGTTTCGAACTTGATGTCATTGCCGCCTGTTTCATCGGCGGTGCTTCAGCCTATGGCGGCGTCGGCCGCGTTGGCGGCGCCGTCATCGGTGCGCTGATCATGGGACTGATGAATAACGGCATGTCGATTCTGGGTATTGGCATAGATTATCAGCAAGTACTTAAAGGACTGGTCCTGCTGGGGGCTGTCTGCGTGGACGTCTATAATCAGCGCAGAGCCTGAAACAGGGAACCGGAAAAGCAGGAGCCTCCTGAACATGGCTCCTGCACCGGACGACAACCCTTGCGAATGGCTATCATATCTCTGACCTGCTTCAGAAACGGTACCCCAGGCCAAGCTCGAGTACAGGATAAACAGGTACATTGATGTCATGGGCAATCCGGCGTCTCTCTTTTTCCACGTTTTGTGTAAAAGAGGGCAGCGCGGCAGCAGGCCCCTCGGTCGTCATGGAAACACGAGGATCGCCTTCAGCGAGAATACCGGCATCAATCGAAAACACGATATTGCTCACAATACGTCCGGCATAGCCAAAGCCAACATAAGGCGCGACCTGATTGGGAAGAATCTTGAGCGCGACCCGTCCGGCATCCTGCACATTATAAACCGTGCGGCCAATGCGTGCAGCGCCATTCGGCGTTGCGTTGGCGGTTACACGATTACCCACCCCGTAGACACCGAGCGATAAACGAAACCCTGTGCCAAGGGGATAGAAATCCGTCGTCAACCCGCCATTGAAGAAGCGGAATGACCCTCCGAATTCTGCATCGAGATCGTAACCGGTCCTGGGATTACTGTCAGTAAAGCGATGACGATAGATAGAGGAATCGTTATAGGTGAAGAAATTCATGTTCCCGCGAAAACCCCAGTGTGAATGGGGAATACGCACACTCACTTCCGGTCCGATACCGAGCGTACCAACACGAGCCGAAACAGTCGGCTCATAACCCAACGGAAGCGTAGCGCCAGAGGCGGTACTCATCGCCATACCTGTGGAAATGAGAGCTGGAACAGCGAGTCTCAAGAAACCTGATGACACGTTAATACGCCCTTGTGCATCCTTCTGCTGACGATAACAGGAGGCAGGACAATATTAACTATCCGCATCAATACGGAAAGGAAATTAATGATCCTCTAACGAAAAATATAGTTGTTTGATGCCAGGCCATTCACGGACTGTTCACATGCCCGGCATCCAGAAGACAGAAACCGGATGCGATTAGAGGTCAGGACAGACCATATTTCTCACCGACCATCTTCTCGCTCAGCGCCCAGAGTTTTGCAGCACGATCCAGGTTCACGGCATAGGGTCGCACCCCAGGGCATGCGATACTAAGAGGGCCCTCCGAAACAACCGGGCTAACCGCACAGTTTTCGCCATAGCGTCCGCCGATTTCAGCCGGGTCAGCTATGGTGGCCGCCCAGACCGCCGTCGCCGCGCCCTGAGGAATAGTCTTGAGCCTGTAAGGCGGCCGTCCCTCCTCCGCTTCCTGACGACTGATATCGGCAAGCATGGCGTCAAGCGCCCCTTCAGGCAAATGACGCACAAGTTCGGTTGCAATGCCTCCCGGATGTACAGCTGCGGCGCGAATTCCGCGCCCGCTGTAACGGTCATCCAGTGCGATCGCAAAAAGGATATTGGCTGTTTTGGACCGCCCATAAGCCGCAAAGGGCGTGTATTCAGTCTGCTCGAAATTCGGATCCTCCAGATCAACGTCAGCAAAGCGGTGACCTGCAGACGAAACCATAATGACGCGACTACCAGGTTTCATGAGTTTGATGATCCGGTTCACCAATACGAAATGACCAAGATGATTGGTCCCAAACTGGGTTTCAAAACCATCTTTCGTATGACCGAATGGCGTCGCCATCACACCGGCATTGGCGATAATCGCATCGAAGGATACGCCTTTTGCCATAAGCCGGTCGGCACACTCTCTGACACTGGCAAGGTCAGCAAGATCCAGCGCCTCCAGGGTCATCAATGCCGGATCAATGCCTGCAAGAGCACGACGCGCTTTTTCCAGATCTCGCGCCGTGCCGACAACCTGAGCGCCGTGAGCAACGAGCACCCTTGCAGTTTCAACTCCCAGTCCGGCGGAAACACCGGTAACCAGATAGCGCTTGCCGGCCAGCGAAACGCCGGCCAGAACCTCATCGGTAGTAGAGTAGGCTGTGAATGAACGGGACATGAGGGGCCTCTTGGGGCAGAAAGGAATGTCATTTCCGGTGAACTGACAGGACTGACATTAAACGGAATCATATTCCGTTTTTATAGATACGGAATATGATTCCGTTTATCAAGAGGGAGAAGCCATGCCCGGTATCACAAGGCCGAAACGACCGCGGGCTGATAGCCAACGTAGTCGCAAAGCCCTGCTTGCTGCTGCCCGCGCGGCCTTCATGGCCGGTGACAGCAATATCCGCATGGATGCTATAGCGGCCCTTGCCGGTGTCGGTGTGGGAACGCTCTATCGCCATTTCGCCGATCGTGAGGCCCTGATCGAAGCTGTTTATGAAGACGAACGTAATCAGCTCGTCGAGGCGGCAGAATATCTTGCCTCACAGCATGAACCTCTTGAGGCTCTGCGCAGCTGGCTGCGTCTTTTCGTGAAATATGCAGCCACGAAACACGCTATGGGGCCTGTTCTGAACACGCTTTCAGGCGGTAGCTCGGCATTTTATGCCCGCACAGGCACCCCCATCAGCGAGGCAATAACCCGACTGACAGCATCCGCTGTGCAAACAGGGGATATTCGAGATGATATCGACCCGCCTGATTTATTACGTGCGATCTATGGCATCTGCGCCGTCACCGGCGAACGTTCCCAACAGGCCCTGCAATTTGTCGATATCGTCCTGAAAGGCGCTCGCCCCGAACTACCCTCCCAGGAAGGATGAATACCCCTTATCCTTGCGTAGAGCGGTGTGTGCCCAGACAGAATACTACACATAATACCTTTTGCTGAATTAATTCGTATCTCCCTTTCTTCGCTGACGATCAGAAATATCATTATTCTCATCAAATATTATATCTAATTCAGTACAGTTGCTTCCCAAACCAGGATGTTGCGCATACAGAGGTAATAGACATTTTTCCATGTGTGTCGGGATGATGAACAGAAAAACAACGGGTAGATTCGGTTTAGGCCTGATCGTATTTTTTGCTGGCGCTGCGGTCATTTTCCCCAGGATCACCGCACCAAACCCTTCTGCCGGATCTCGTCCCTGCACACATGGCAATGATCGTGACCAGGAAAACTGTTCGCATTATAGCCATAGCAGTGCCGGCTTCTGGTCAGGCGGGAGACAGCGTGCAGAAACAGGCGAAGAGGCCAGATCGGCGGGTCATGCCGGGTTTGGTGAAAGCGCCGCCTTCCATTCTGGTGGTGGCGAGTAGGTACCTTGGTACGGCTCCGTCGCGTTTCTTCGATACCACGCCCGGACTGGATGCAGCAGGCCGATCGTATCGGTTATCATTATTATCGTAATGCTGATGGCAGCCATGCCTGGAGAGAGGATGTCTGTTACGAACTCGATGCCGCAGCACTGGCGCTTGTCACCAGAACGGCCGAGAGGCTGCATGCCCTGTGCATGGAGCTTGTTGCCGAAGCTGTTCGACGTCCCGACGGGCTGGATGAATTTCATATTCCGCGTGATTTACAAGGCTATATACGTGACTCCTGGTACCGACGCGATCCGTTTCTGATCGGTCGGTTCGATCTGGCCTGGTGTCACGGTCAGCCAAAACTGATCGAATATAACGCTGATACACCCGCCACGCTCCCTGAGAGCACCCAGATGCAGGTTACCTGGCACGCTCAACGCGGTCAGCCTCATGACCAGGCTCCACTGAACGCATCGGCACTCATCTCACGCCTTGCGCACCTTCATGCAGAGGGTCGTATTGATCAGATCGTCCATATTACACCCTACCCGGACAATCTCGAGGATGCCACACACGCCCTTTATTACGAACGCTGGGTCAGACAAGCCGGACTGACAGCTGTTCATTGCGAGTTGAAGGATCTTGAAATTACCACCAGTGGGCGTTTTCTGCATAAAGGCCGGATCGTGAACAGCATGATACGCATGTATCCTTGGGAGCTGATGTTTAGGGATAGAGGCGCGCGCTTTTTGCGAGACTGTGGCTGCAGTTTTCTCAATCCACCATGGACAGCCCTGCTATCCAACAAGGCCCTCCTGCCCGCTTTATGGCGACGTCATCCAGGACACCCGAACCTGCTCGCCGCCGGCTATACTCCCGATAAAAGCTTTTTTGGACGGAACAGAGCCTACGTCGAAAAACCGATCCATGCGCGTGGTGGCGAAAACATCCGCATTATAAAAAACGGCAGACAGATCTGTGCAGAAACCGGCACTTATGGCGCTTACCGTAAAATATACCAGGAATTCGCCGATCATCGCATAGATGGCGTGACGGCCTCGGTCGGTGCCTGGGTTGTCGGCAATCGATTTGCAGGTCTGACCATGCGAGAAAGCCCCGATCCAATCATACGACACACCTCTCCTATCGTGCCGCATGTCATTCTCAGACGGAACCGTTTAACGAGGTTCCTGAAAAAAGCATGATACATCCCCTTTCACAGAGCATATGCTTTTCATTACCAGTCAGGGAATAATCGAGATCTCGTTCCAATACCCATACGAACTGCAAATAATTGTCGGTTCATATATAATGAATAAAATATACCCTCCTTCCAATTGACAGGAGCGTTCTGCACGATCTTAAAATCCCCTGTAGGATATATGATGCGATCAAATATAATATTATTCATAATCCGATTTCAGCGTTCTTACGCGGGATTTTACTTCAGACAGCGAAATGAACTTCTTCTGGGTAAGCATGTTGAAATCAACTCATTATTCGCAGAAGGACTAAATCCGCATGATTACCCTCTATCTCTGGGTCATTCTAAAGCTTGTCATCGGATTTGCTCTGATCATTTCCTATCTGAATGTCACAGGGCGGAACCAGATTGCATGATGACGTCAGTCGATCTGGTAGGAAATTTCATTCTTGGAGGTGTCGTAGGAGGCATTCTCTACAATGACAAACTACCTATTCTACATTACATTGCCCTTTTGATACTATGTATTATTCTCATGTCCATATTTAATGCACTTTCTCGAAAGATTCCAGGCCTGCGTAAGCGCACTATTGGAGAGCCTATCACAATTATTCGTAATGGACGTTTTCTGATAGAAAGTTTCAAGGAAAATGCCAGCCGTATTGATATCAAAGATATTGCAACGGCTTTGCGTATGCAAAATATCTTCAGCTTCGACAATATCGACTTCGCGCAAATCGAGACAACAGGTCATGTCAGTGTCATCATGAAAGAGGAAGCTAAAAAACCATCGCGTTTTCTCATTCATCGCGGAGAGATTCTGGAAGCCGAGCTCAAGATTCTTGATCGCAGCCAAGTCTGGCTTGAGAATGAACTGACCAAAATGGGCCTGAATGATCCGAAAGAAATATTCTTGGCTGAGTGGGTAGGTGATCACCTGCTTGTTGTAACAGCAGATGGACATGTTCACGGAAATTCAATCCAGACTTGAACATGTCCTTTTCTGAGACACAGGACTTGCACCTTATGATTGCAGAATCCTGAAAACGGGCACCTGGTTAACCGTTACACTTAAGGAACTGCTATTTCCTGTCTTGGAGTAATTCGATTCCACGCATCGAGAGCCGCAGTTTTATAGGCCTCGGCGAGAGTCGGATAATTGAAAGTGGCATCGATAAAATAGTCTATCGTTCCACCCAGATTGATGACGGCCTGTCCAATGTGGATAAGCTCGGTAGCACCCTCACCTATGATATGGACGCCAAGGATTCTATGATCCTCTAGAGCAATGATTATTTTCAATATACCACCACGTATGCCCATGATGTGGCCACGGGATGTTTCACGCAGTCTCGCAATGCCACATTCATAGGGCAGACCGGCTTTGCGAACCTCTTCCTCGCTCATTCCAACGGTCGATATTTCGGGTACAGAGTAAATACCATAGGGAAAGTGCTGAGGAGCATGCATCACCCATGTGTAAACGCGTGATAGGCGGCAAGCCTTCCTTGTTCCATCGAAGTCGAAGCCAGTGAGGGAAAGCCGATTACATCTCCGGTTGCATAAATATGTGGAACATCAGTCTGAAAGGTTTGCGGATCGACTTTAAGTCGCCCACGCGCATCCGCTTCCAGACCGCATGCTGACAGGTTGAGCGTGTCTGTCGCACCAGAGCGTCCTCCGGTATAGAGGAGCATATCTCCACGCACACGACGACCACCTTCAAGAATGGCAACCGGCTGGCCAGCCTCCATCTGAATCGACTCCAGCTTCATCCCCAACCTGAAATGGACACCAAGATCACGAAGCCAGTGCATGAGTTCTGCAACCACCTCACGATCAATAAACCCGAGAATATCCTCTCTGGCATCAATAATTGTCACGCGGATATCCAGAGCATTGAATATTGTTGCGTATTCAATGCCAATGACACCTGCACCAACAACAATCAAAGAGCGTGGCAGTTCGTCCAGATGCACGATAGCATCGCTATCAAATATAATCTTGTCGTCAAAAGGGACATCATTTGGTCGATGCGGCCTTGTGCCAACTGCGATCAGTATTTTTTCACCCGAGACAACTGAAGTCGCACCATCCTTTGCTTCAATTTCTATGCGGTGAGAGTCAAGAAAGCGCCCACGTCCATGCTGCACACGGACCGTGTTTCTGGCGAATTGATGTTCAAGGATATCCACTTCAAAGTCGAGTGTCTTTGAGAGACGCATACGAAGATCATTTGCTGTGATCTCGGATTTGACGCGGTAGGATTGACCATAAAAGCCACGCTCCCGCCACCCCGTCAGATTCAGTACAGTCTCACGCAGTGTTTTCGAGGGAATAGTGCCTTCATGTACGGATACGCCGCCTACTCTGTGCTGCTCTTCTATAACCAGAACAGAACGGCCCAGTTTGGCTGCCTGCACTGCCGCACGTCGTCCGGAAGGACCACTACCGATTACAATGAGATCAAAGTCATATGCCTTTGACATTATATTCTCCTCACCCCTGTCTCAATCTGTCCTCGGCATCAAACCAAGCCATCAAAAGACTCATGCCTCGTCATTGCACAGGGGCAGACAGATCAATGCAATAGCCTATCCTGTCTGTGTCGGAGTCGTGATTGCGCCCGGTTTCGCGGTATAATCACGATCACTGATAGAGGCAGCTTCGTCAGCAGCACAGCTACATA
>NZ_BAJV01000021.1 GCF_000613885.1 Asaia prunellae JCM 25354
CCCGCGTGCCACCTGCTTGGATTTCCGATGCCTGAATCATGTATACAAGAATGTCTCAAGGTGGGGCGAAAGACAACCGAAAGCTGTTGCCATCGCCATGTATGTGACGGATTGATGGGCTTCGTTTTTCCGCCATGTCAGGCAGAGGCTGAAAGGTCTCTCTGTTTTCTGCTTTGGGACCAGCGCATGATTCGCCAGAGAAGGCGTCTTGCCTTGAGTGAAATCCATGTCGAGGGTACGAAAAGCTCTGCCCTCAAACGGACAAAACGCTGATGCCTGCGTATGAAAGGCCTCATTTCCGTCTCGAATGCAGCCAATCCCCTGTCAAGATTGTCAGGGTGGGCCGCCAGCGCTTTTGCCAAAGCAAGCCCTCCCATCATGCCAGCCGAGGCACCCATGCCCGAGTAGAGCGTTAGACACCAGGCTGAGTCGCCAAGAAGAACCACGCGTCCTTTCGACCAACGGGGTATTTTTACCATCTGGACGCTGTCGAACAGGAAGTCATTGGTGGCAGCCAGATCGCTGAGCGCACTGGACACAATGCCATGGACATCAAGCCCGGCAAAGCGGCGTTGCAAAGCCTGCAAGGGAGCTTCGTTCGGTGCAGCGTATTGCACTGACTGGCGATAGGAAAACAGCGCGGTGGACGGCTTTCCTTGCAGCGGGAAAATTGTCAGCGTCCGACCGGTATCGGCAATCATGACGCCATCGCCTGAGGCGCAATGGGGAACAGGGCGTGACAGAGGGAAGGCGCAGAGCGTGGTACCAAGGGGATGAAGACAGGACTTATCCGGCCCGAAGACCATCCGTCGTACTGCGGAACGAACGCCATCTGCGCCGATCACAAGATCGAAGTGCTCTTGCGTTTCTTCTTCTCCGTGACGAAGGCTGACATTTACTCCGTCAGGCAGGCTTTCGATTGCTACCGGTACGGTATCGAAGCGGATATCCATCCTGCTTTCGACAGCCTGCCAGAGTACGTCTTCAATATCCCCGCGCATGACAGCGACAGGAGCGTCGGTCTCCCGGGTCAGATCAGCGACGCGTCTTCGACTGCCATCCTTGCGGATATCCCAGAAACGCAGTCTTTCCGGTGTTCGCTTTTCCATGGTGTCAAAAATGCCCAGCTCGCGAGCTGCATTCTTGCCTTCGTTACGCAGGCCGATGAAATAGCCACCCTTCCGGCGCGTCGGCGCCCGTTCGATGAGTATTGGCGACCATCCCTGCGCTTCAAGGGCGATTGCTGCCGACATGCCGCTGATGCCCAGACCGATAATGAGGACACGCTGTTTCATTATGGTACTCACATGCAGATCGGTTAAACTCAGATCTGAACGTTGCATAGATTAGAGAGTCGATCAATCTGAACGTTGTGCAGATTCTTCAGGGAGGAACAATTTGTTGCGTGACAGCTACCATCATGGCGATCTGAGAACCGCGCTTGTCGAGGCGGCGGAGAGACTCATCCGCGAGGAAGGAGTCGAGGGATTTACCCTGCGTAAGGCGGCCGCTCATGCCGGTGTCTCACCTGGAGCCCCGTCTCATCATTTCAGGGACATGAAGGGGTTACTGACTGCTGTGGCCATACGTGTTTTCGGGCAACTTGGCTTCGCATTGGCCGAACTTCCCCGCCATGGCGAGCCGGGGCGTGATCTCAGAGCCCTGGCTGGTGGTTATGTGCGTTTTGCTGCAAGAAATCCGGGTTTGTTCCGCCTGATCTGTCGTATCGATCTTATCGATGGCAGGGATCCTGCTCTTCTTGAAGCGTCCTTCGAAGCACTTGTCGGGTTCGGTCAGGCTATAGCAGCCTATTTCGGTCAGGAGGCGCCTGATCGCGATCGGCGCGTTCTGAGACCGCATCATGCGGCAGCGATGGCGACAGCGCATGGACTGGCGCATATGGTCATAGAGGGAAGGCCCGCGCTGCTCTTCGACACGCCGGATCCTGTGCAGACATTTCTGGAGACAAATCTGCCGGAAATTCTCAACGCCACCTGGCCAGACAGATAAGGCAGGACGAGAGCCAGTCCCATAGGGCCTGTCCTGAAAATATGCTTTCCCCTGTCCGGTCATGACTGGTGTTTCATGACCGGGTGAAGGGAAGATGCGCTCAGGCGCCCAGTTCAGCCTTGAGCTGGGGCAGAACCTCGAACAGATCGCCCACAAGACCGTAATCGGCCACGCTGAAGATCGGGGCTTCGGGGTCCATGTTGATAGCTACAATTACACGGCTGTCTTTCATGCCCGCCAGATGCTGTATGGCCCCTGACAGACCAACGGCAATATAAAGCTCTGGTGCGACAATCTTGCCGGTCTGGCCGACCTGCATTTCGTTCGGCGCAAACCCGGCGTCCACTGCAGCGCGTGACGCACCAATAGCCGCGCCAAGCTTGTCGGCCACAGGCTCCAGCAGCTTGAAATTGGCGGCATCCTTCAGACCGCGTCCACCTGAGATCACCACGCGGGCCGATTCCAGTTCGGGACGATCGGAATGGGTCAGTTCGATCCCGACATACTCAGCATCCGGCACCTCAACCGCAGCCGAGATGACTTCGACCGGTGCAGAATTGTCACCCAGCTTGGCGGCGTCAAAACTGGCATTACGCACGGTCAGCACCTTGATCGTATCGCGCGAGCGTACGGTGGAGAGCGCGCTGCCAGCGTAGATCGGGCGCACGAAGGTATCGGCGTCGATGATCTCGACCACTTCGGTAATCGGCTGCACATCAAGCAGACCGGCCACACGGGGCAGGGTGTTCTTGCCATAGGCGGTCGCGGCAGAAACGATGTGATCGTAATCGCTTGCACGATCTGCAATCAGGGCAGCGATGCATTCGGCCAGATGGGGTGTGGAGTCTGCATGCAGAACGCGGGTGATGCCTTCGATCTTGGCTGCTTCCTGCGCGCCATGGGCGCCGATCAGCAGGACATCGACGTTACCAAAGGCACGGGCGGCAGCAACGGCAGAAAGACTGGCTTTCTTGATGGTGGCGCCTTCAGCTTCGATCAGAACCAGAGTTGTCATGATCAGATCACCTTTGCTTCGTCACGCAGCTTGCCAACCAGCTCGGCAACGCTCGACACCCTGATTCCGGCTTGTCGCACAGGCGGCTCGACCACCTTGACTGTTTCCAGACGTGGTGTGATGTCCACGCCCAGCGTCTCGGCGGCAATGGTCTCAAGCGGCTTCTTCTTGGCCTTCATGATGTTGGGCATGGTGGCATAGCGCGGCTCGTTGAGGCGCAGATCGGTGGTCACCACAGCAGGCAGGGCCAGACGCACGGTTTCAAGACCGCCATCGGCTTCACGCACCACAGTGATGCGACCATCTTCAACGGCAACCGAGCTGGCAAATGTGCCCTGTGGCCAGTTGAGACGTGCGGCCAGAATCTGGCCTGTCGCGTTCATGTCGTCATCAATGGCCTGCTTGCCCATGATGACAAGACCGGGATTTTCGCGATCCACAATGGTCTTGAGCAGTTTGGCAACGGCTAGCGGTTCGAGATCGGCCGTGGTCTGCACGAGAATGCCGCGATCGGCACCCATGGCCATGGCAGTACGGAGCACCGGCTGGGCCTCTGCCACGCCGATGGTTACGACCACGATTTCGGAAGCCACGCCTTTTTCACGAAGGCGAACGGCCTCTTCGACAGCAATTTCATCGAAGGGATTCATCGACATCTTCACGCCCTGCGTGTCGACGCCGCTGTTATCGGCCTTCACGCGGGGCTTGATGTTGTAATCAACCACCCGCTTGACCGGGACCACTATCTTCATCTGTTCCTCGCCGATCCTGGAAATCTCGACTGGGTTCATACCCTATTGCGAATCAAAATCACATACCGACAGGATAATTCGGGCCGCCTGCCCCTTCGGGTACGCACCAGTCGATATTCTGTGTCGGGTCCTTGATATCGCAGGTCTTGCAGTGCACGCAGTTCTGCGCGTTGATCTGCAGGCGCATGGTGCTGTTTTCTTCCAGCGCCTCATAGACACCCGCCGGGCAGTAGCGGCTCTCCGGCGAGCGGAAGATATTCCAGTTGACCGGCAGCCATTTCGACGGGTCGCGCAGCTTCAGATGGATGGGCTGGTCTTCCTCATGATTGGTGCCCGACAGGAACACCGATGAGGTCAGATCGAAGGTCAGCGTGCCATCGGGCTTGGGATAGGCGATGGGCTTGCAGCGATCGGCAGGCTTGAGTGCCTCATGATCGGTATGACGGAAATGCAGCGTCCATGGGGCGCGGCCGCGGAAGATCAGGCTGTCGATACCGGCATAGAGCGCGCCGAGGCGATTGCCCCAGCGGGCGAATGCCGGACGCACATTGCGGGCCTCAAACAACTCTTTGAACAGCCAGGAGTTTTTGAAGCGGCGTGTGTAGCTCGTTGCCTCGCAAGGGCCTTCGTGGCCCAGCGCCTCGGCCACGGCCTCCGCAGCGAGCATGCCCGATTTCATGGCGGTATGGGTGCCCTTGATCTTGGGCATGTTCAGGAAGCCTGCGGAGTCACCCGCCAGTACGCCACCGGGGAAAGACAGACGGGGTAGAGCCTGGAATCCGCCTTCCGACAAGGCGCGGGCGCCATAGATCAGGCGACGGCCGCCTTCGAGATGTTTTGCAAATTCGGGGTGGGCCTTGAGGCGCTGCATCTCCTGAAATGGAGAGAGCCAAGTATTGCTGTAATCCAGCCCGGTGACGAAGCCGTAGGAAACGAGGTTTTCGCCGAAATGATAGAGCCAGGCGCCGCCATAGGTGCCATCATCCATCGGCCAGCCGAAGCTGTGCTGCACGAAGCCGGGCTTGTGCTTCTCAGCCGGGATTTCCCAGACTTCCTTGATGCCAAGACCGTAGGTCTGCGGGTCGACACCCTGACGCAGATTGAACCGCTTCATCACGCGCTGGCTGATCGAGCCGCGCACGCCTTCGGTGAGGATGGTCTGTCTTGCACGCAGGATCATGCCCGGCGCGAAATTCGGCCCCTGCTCGCCCTCGCGGTTCACACCCATATCGCCGGTGATGACGCCACACAGGCGGCCATCTTCGATATAGGGTTCAGCAGCGGCAAAGCCGGGATAGATCTCCACACCCAGCTCTTCGGCCTGAGCGCCGAGCCAACGGCAGACCTCGCCCAGTGACACGACATAATTGCCGTGATTGGCCATGGCGGGCATGAGTTTGTCGATAAAGGGAATGGCGAAGCCGCGCTTTTCAGTCAGGAAAAGCACTTTCTCTTCTGTCACAGGGGTTTTTAGCGGTGCACCGCGTTCCTGCCAGTCAGGAAAAAGCTCTGCCAGAGCGCGCGGTTCGATGACCGCGCCGGAGACAATATGCGCGCCGATTTCGCTGCCTTTTTCAACCAGACAGACCGTGGCCTCGGGCATGAGCTGACGCAGGCGGATCGCAGCGGAGAGCCCGGCAGGGCCGCCACCGACGATTACCACGTCGAATTCCATTTCCTCGCGTTCGATTTGCGTGCTCATACGGTGTTCCGGTCCAACTCGGTGTCAGGCACCGCGTCGCGTGAACGTCCAGTAGAACGGCACGCGGCCTTCGCGGTAGGCCTTGGCTTCATAGCGTGTGGGCGACCAGCCTTCGGGGCGCTCACCTTGTGCGGGCGGGGGCGCGTCGAACAGGTTCTGCGCACCCATGATCTCGAAAACCCAGTCCTGATAGACGGGGTGATCGCTGGCAACGCGCCAGATAGCGCCGGGCTTCAGCAGGCGGGCCAGTTCGCGAATATTCTCCGGATGGATGAAGCGACGCTTAGCATGGCGCGCCTTGGGCCACGGATCAGGGAACATCAGATAGGCGCGATCAAGGCAGCCATCGGGCAGAGCCTTGAGAAGCTGGCGGGCATCATCGGGCCAGATACGGAAGTGATCCGGCGGCGTGATGCTGTCTTCCTCACCTTCCGGCACGATGCGGGACATGAGGGAGCAGAGCCCGTTTTCAAAGACTTCGGCGGCGATATAGCCACATTCGGGTTGCGCTCAGCCTGGTCGAGCGCATGCTCGCCACCGCCAAAACCGATTTCGAGCCAGACCGCATCGACTGCCGCGCCTGTAAAGGCGGCTTTCGGGTCGGTGGCCTGTTCGAGGTTAAGGCGGAGCCGTGGCAGCGCCTCGTCGAGAAGGCGCTGCTGGCGGGCGCGCAGCGGGTGCCCGCGCTGGCGACCGTAAAGTCGCTCAGGCTGGGACTTCAGAGACGTGTCAGACAGTTGGGGACCTCAGCGGTTGAGGGCGCCGTGCAGCGAGCTGACCAGATCGGTCTGCTCCCAGGTGAAGTTGTCCAGCACCGGATCGGGAACGCGGCCGAAATGACCATAGGCCGAAGTCGGCACATAGATCGGACGGTTCAGGCGCAGATGCTTGCGGATGCCGCGCGGTGAGAGATCAACCAGCTCGTTCAGCAGCTTGCCGAGGCGGGCCTCGTCGATATCCTTGCCCGTGCCATCGAGATCGACATAGACCGAAAGTGGCTTGGACACGCCAATGGCGTAGCTAAGCTGGATGGTGCAGCGATCGGCCAGACCGGCAGCAACAACGTTCTTGGCGAGGTAACGCGCGGCATAGGCAGCCGAACGGTCGACCTTGGTGGGGTCCTTGCCCGAGAAGGCACCACCACCATGGGGGGCTGCACCACCATAGGTGTCAACAATGATCTTGCGACCTGTCAGGCCTGCATCGCCATCGGGACCACCAATCACGAAATTACCCGTCGGATTGACGTAGAATTCTTCTTCCGGGCACATCCAGCCTTCCGGCAGGGTTTCACGAACCACTTCGCGCAGCATTTCGCGAATGGTGTTCTGGCGCATGCCTTCAATATGCTGAGTCGAGATCACGACCGAGGTCGCACCGACGGGCTTGCCATCGACATAGCGCAGCGTGACCTGGCTTTTGGCATCCGGCAGCAGGCCGACGCCCAGGGCATGGCCGCTCTTGCGGTAGTCACGAACCTTTTCGAGGATCGACTGGGCGTAATAGAGCGGGGCCGGCATCAGATGCTCGGTCTCGCGCGTGGCGAAGCCGAACATGATGCCCTGATCGCCTGCGCCCTCATCCTTCTCACCGGCGCTATCGACGCCGACGGCAATGTCAGCGGACTGCGCGTGAAGCAGCGAGGTGATTTCAGCGTTTTTCCAGGAGAAACCTTCCTGATCGTAGCCGATATCCTTGATGGCAGCGCGTGCGCGTTCGATCAGCAATTCGCTGGTAATCGAAGCCGGGCCACGGACTTCACCGGCCAGAACGACGCGGTTGGTGGTGCAGAGGGTTTCGCACGCAACGCGGGCTTCCGGGTCAGCCTCGAGATAAGCGTCCAGAACAGTATCGCTGATCCTGTCGGAGACCTTGTCCGGATGACCTTCAGAAACGGATTCCGATGTAAAGAGAAATTCGCCGTAGTTACGCACTCAGGGACCTCGCAGGGAATGAGTGAAAGAAAAAACAGCGGACGCGCGACAGCCTGCGCCCGTACCGCAAGAGAGGGCTGTCCTTAGAGGCATAAAGCTACGGGGGTCAAGAGTTTGTTATGGTTTGGGCAGAAATGTGGCCGGTCTCAGTCTCTGAATATTTCGGTCATGTTATATAATCCTGCCGGTTTACCAGCAATCCAGCGCGCAGCTTTCACGGCTCCCTGTGCAAAGACACGTCGATCAAAAGCGCGATGGGACAGGGTAATCTGTTCGGTACCCGAAGTCAGGATCAGGCTGTGCTCCCCTACAATCTGACCGGCGCGTAACGAGGCAAAACCGATTGCCCCTTCGCCGCGCAGCCCTGAGCGGTCGATTTCGCTTACATCAGAAAGTGCGACCTTGCGGCCTTTGGCAAATTGCTCCGCTATCGCCAACGCCGTGCCAGAGGGGGCATCGCGCTTCTGACGATGATGGGTCTCCAGAATTTCAGCGTCATATTCATCGGCAGGAAGCTTGGCACCGAGCTGACGTGCCAGATCGAGCAGCAAAGTCAGGCCGGGCGCAAAATTGGCAGCCCTGAGTACGGGGATATGACGCGCTGCATCGGCAATGGCCTCTTCCTGCGCGGTATTGAAGCCGGTAGTGCCGATCACCCAGGCACATCCTGCCTGAGCGAAGGCCCTGGCATTGGCGCAGGTGGCCTCCGGGCTGCTGACGTCTATAATGACGTCACTGCGTGCAGCAAGCACAGCCGGGTCGGTCACGATACGGCGGGATGCATTGGGTTTGCGGGCCAGTCCACCCGAAAGTGTTTCGGGGCCGAGAGGCATACTCTCGATCTCCTCGGCACAAAGCGAGCCAAGACGCCCTGTGATACCCGCAATCCCGATACGCATGCTGTTTACTTCCCTTCGAAGAAATCCCGGACCTTGGCAAAGAACCCGGTATGCTCCGGATTGGCCTTTTCCTGATCCTGTGTCTCGCCGGCTTCGGCTTCAAATTCCTCGAGCAGTTCCTTCTGGCGCGGGCTCAGATGATGCGGCGTCTCGACGGCGACCTGGATATACATGTCACCGCGTGCACTTGAGCGCAGGACCGAGAAACCCTTGCCACGCAGACGGAAATTCTCGCCAGTCTGTGTCCCTGCCGGAATTTTGACCCTGGTGCGGGTGCCGTCGATGACTGGCACTTCGATTTCCGTACCGAGTGCTGCCTGGGTCATGCGCAGAGGCACACGGCAATAGATGTTGGCGCCGTCGCGCTGGAAGATATCACTGCCGCCGACAGAGACGTGTACGTAGAGATCACCCGGTTGTACACCATTGCCACCGGCTTCACCTTCACCTGTCAGACGTATGCGTGTGCCATCTTCAACACCGGGCGGAATGGCGATTTCCAGCGTACGTGTCTGTTCTGTCGTGCCGGAACCACGGCAGCTCTTGCACGGATTCTTGACGACCTTGCCTGAGCCATGACAGGTCGGACAGGGGCGTTCGACCAGGAAAAATCCCTGCTGCGCCCGCACGGCACCCGCACCATGACAGGTCGGGCAAGTCGTATCACCGGCATTGCTGTCTGCAGAGCCCGTGCCATGGCAGCTTTCGCAGGCAATACGTGTACGGATCTCGACAGGTTTCTTGATACCCGAATAGGCCTCGCTCAGAGTGATCTCGACCTGGACCTGCACATCATTGCCCGTCCGGCGGCGTCCGCCACGGCGGCCACCCATCATGTCACCGAACATTTCGAAGATATCGTCGAGGCCACCCCCCCCGAAACCGCCGAAACCGCCGCCGCCGCCCATACCGCCATTTTCGAAGGCGGCATGACCGAACCGGTCATAGGCAGCGCGTTTCTGCTCGTCTTTCAGAATGTCATAGGCCTCGTTGATTTCCTTGAATTTATGCTCTGCCGTCTCATCTCCGGGATTCCGGTCAGGATGATAGCGCATAGCCTGCTTGCGATAGGCTTTCTTGAGCTCTTCGGCAGTGGCTGTGCGCTCGACTTCGAGAACAGCGTAAAAATCGACTTTGGTGGCCATGGGAGTCCTCGTCAGGAGATCCAGGGGTCAAGGGGCGCGGATCAGATCCTGTTATTGAAATGTCAGGGGGCGATCCAGAACGTCGAAACGCCCGCCCCTCCAGCGGAAGGACGGGCGTTGAAAGCGGCAAGCTTCCCTGTAAAGGGTCAGAGACCCTTTAGTGTATGGAGCTCAGTGCTTCTTGTGGTCGTCCACGTCTTCGAAATCGGCATCGACCACATTTTCGTCCTTGGCAGCATGGGCTTCACCAGGAGCGGCGCCCTCTTCTGCCTGTGACTGAGCATAGACAGCCTGGCCGATTTTCATAGCGGCCTGGGTCAGACGTTCTGTAGCCGATTTCAGAGCTTCGGCGTCGCTGCCATTCATGGCTTCACGGGTGGCTGCAACAGCGGCTTCTGCTTCAGTTTTGTCGGCAGCAGGGACCTTGTCACCGGCTTCAGTCAGAGACTTCTCGGTCTGATGGATCAGGGCTTCAGCGCTGTTACGCTGCTCGACCATCTCGCGCTTGGCCTTGTCTGCCGTGGCATTCGCCTCGGCTTCCTTCACCATGCGGTCGATATCGGAGTCGGACAGACCACCAGAAGCCTGGATCTTGATCTGCTGTTCCTTGCCTGTCGCCTTGTCCTTGGCCGACACATTGACGATACCGTTGGCGTCGATGTCGAACGTGACTTCGATCTGGGGCACGCCACGCGGAGCGGGAGCAATGCCCGTAAGGTCGAAATTGCCCAGCAGCTTGTTATCTGCCGCCATTTCGCGCTCACCCTGATAGACCTTGATGGTCACAGCGCTCTGGTTGTCATCAGCTGTCGAGAAGGTCTGGCTCTTCTTGGTCGGGATCGTCGTGTTGCGGTCGATCAGACGGGTGAAGACACCGCCCAGCGTTTCGATACCCAGAGAGAGCGGGGTTACGTCGAGCAGAAGAACGTCCTTGACGTCGCCCTTGAGCACGGCGCCCTGTACAGCGGCACCGATAGCCACCACTTCGTCAGGATTGACGTTGCGGGCAGGTTCCTTGCCGAAGAACTGCTTAACCGTCTCGATGACTTTAGGCATACGCGTCATGCCGCCGACGAGGATGACTTCGTCGATCTCAGCGGGGGTAACCGAGGCGTCCTTCAGAGCTGCACGGCACGGACCAAGCGTACGCTGGACCAGATCATCAACCAGACTTTCCAGCTTGGCGCGGCTCAGCTTGACCACGAGATGCTTCGGACCCGAGGCATCAGCCGTGATGAAGGGCAGGTTGATTTCGGTTTCCTTGGAGGAGGAAAGCTCGATCTTCGCCTTTTCAGCAGCTTCCTTCAGGCGCTGCAGCGCCAGCTTGTCGCCGCGCAGGTCGATACCCTGATCGCGCTTGAACTCGTCTGCCAGGTAACCAATGATGCGATTGTCGAAATCTTCACCGCCAAGGAAGGTGTCACCATTGGTGGACTTCACTTCGATGACGCCGTCGGAGATCTCGAGGATCGACACGTCGAACGTGCCACCACCAAGGTCATAAACAGCTACCGTGCCGGAATCGCGCTTGCCGAGGCCATAGGCCAGAGCAGCTGCCGTCGGCTCGTTGATGATACGCAGCACTTCAAGACCAGCGATACGACCGGCATCGCGTGTTGCCTGACGCTGGGCGTCATTGAAGTAGGCCGGAACCGTGATGACGGCCTGGGAGACGGTCTCACCGAGATAGGCCTCGGCGGTTTCCTTCATCTTGCCCAGCACGAAAGCCGAGATCTGCGAAGGCGCGTAGTTTTCACCACGGGCGCGAACCCAGGCATCGCCGTTATCGCCACGTACAATTTCGTACGGGACCATTTCCTTGTCCTTGGCGACGGTCGGGTCGTCATAGCGACGGCCGATCAGGCGCTTGACAGCATACAGCGTATCGGAAGGGTTTGTGACAGCCTGACGCTTCGCGGCCTGACCGACCAGACGCTCACCATTGCTGGTAAAGGCGACCATTGACGGCGTCGTGCGTGCACCTTCGCTGTTTTCAATAACCCTGGTCTCATCGCCTTCGCGGATTGCGACGCAAGAGTTTGTGGTGCCAAGGTCAATACCAATGACTTTGCTCATACTTCAGTCCTTTCAGCGGTGCTGTCCGGCCCATTCAGGCACCGGGCAACACCCTTGTTTTCGTCTCCCTGCTTCAGCAGGGGCGGGTTACAGGTAAAATCTAGGAGGCCTGTAGAAGGGTTTCAACCCTCATTCTGCAGCTTTGTTGCCACCTCTGGCGACGACAACCATTGCAGGCTTGAGCAGGCGGCCATTCAGCGTCCAGGTTGGTGTCCAGGCCTGCATTACCGTGCCATCGGCATGATCGTCGCTTGGCTGCTCTGCCATGGCCTGATGCAGATTGGCGTCAAAGGTTTCGCCGACCGGATGCTGGCAGGTGATGCCGTTGCGTTCAAGAATGCCGAGGAAGGAACGTTCCGTGCTCTCGAAGCCTTCGCGCAGCTTGCTGACAAGACCTTCCTCGTTTTCGGTTCTGGCCGGAAGAGAGGCGAGACCACGTTGCAGGTTTTCAGCGGCTTCGACGACATCCTTCGCGAATTTCTGAACGGCGTATTGGCGTGCATCCTCAACTTCGCGCTTGGCACGCGTGCGGTAATTCTGCATCTCGGCCTCGGAACGCATCCATTTGTCACGGAATTCCTCGACCTGTGCTTCCAGCTCGGCAATGCGGGCCTCAGGCGTCTGTGCCTCGGCCTGAGACTCTGTCGCTTCGGGAGCGGGTGTGTCGTTCTGCTCTTCATGCAGCGGGTTTTCTGTGGTCATCCTGGTCGCAACCTCGAAAAATCTGGCCCGGTGTGACCGGGCATCATAGGGTCAGCTTCAGGCGAACTCCCCCGCGTCGGGGCGAGCATGGCCGCGAGAAGCCACGAAAGACACCGATCGACCATCCCTGGATGTCCGACCGTTTTCGACTGCCCCGTCTTGGGCGCAGCCGCATGGTAAGATATAGGTGGCTGCCACAAGCCATATGCCAACCCCCCTGTTATTGGCAACAGGCAGAAATTGAAGGCGGATACATCGCGCATGGAGACGACAAAGCACACCATCGCCCTGGTGGATGATGATCGCAATATCCTCACATCGGTCCAGATGACTCTGGAAGCCGAAGGATTTGTGGTTCACACCTATACGGATGGCGAAGCTGCCCTGCAGGGGATTCAGGCGCGGCCGGTCAGCCTTGCCGTGCTCGATATCAAGATGCCCCGCATGGACGGCATGGAGCTGCTCCAGCGGCTGCGGGCACGTTCGGCCCTTCCGGTTATCTTCCTCTCCTCGAAAGACGAGGAACTCGACCAGCTCATGGGACTGCGTCTTGGCGCTGACGATTATATTACCAAGCCGTTTTCACAGCGTCTTTTGCTGGAGCGTATCCGTGCGCTGCTGCGTCGTCAGGATGCCAGCCGTGCCGAGGGCAGCGGTGTCGCCACAGCAGGGGCCGCCATCGTACGTGGCAGTCTGACCCTTGATGAGACGCGTCATCAATGTCTCTGGGCAGGTCAGGATATCATGCTGACAGTGACCGAATTTCTTCTGGTCAAGGCTCTGGCCTTGCGCCCCGGTATGGTGAAATCACGTGATCAGCTTATTGATGCCGCCTATGGCGAAAATATCTATGTTGATGACCGCACGATCGACAGCCATATCAAGCGCGTACGCAAGAAATTCAGGCAGATCGATGACAATTTCAACCAGATCGAGACTCTTTACGGCATAGGCTATCGTTACAAGGAAGACTGACCGGCCATGCCCGAGCGTGAATCCTTCGGCAGGCGGTCGCGCAGGGCGCCCCCGGTTCGTTCTTTCAGGCGTTCAGGCGCCTTCGCAGGCGGTCGTTTCGTCATGGCGATACGCTGGCTCTTGAGGCAGGGCGTGACGGCAAGCCATCGGTAAGCCGCTTTCGCATGCCTGGCTTTGCGTCGCCGCTCATGCGACGCATTTTTCTGCTCAATACATTGCCATTGGCCATTCTGGCCGTGACCTTGCTGTTTCTGAACGATTTTCAGAACAGCCTTCTTGAAACAGATGTAAATGCCCTGCGCGAGCAGGCCCACATCTATGCCGCCGCCATGGGGCAGATTGCCGTGGTGCGTGATCCGACGCGCCATCCTTTTCCGGGTGCGGAATTCATGCTCGACGGGGCGCAGGCCCGTCCGCTTCTCCTGCGTCTGACCGAACCGAGTCCGAATGTGCGTGCGCGCCTGGTCGGACCTGACGGCACTCTTGTTGCCGATAGCCTGAACGAGGCTGCGCTTGTGCGCCGTGATCGCAAGGGACGATCCCGTGCGACAGGAGAGCCGGTTCCGCCGCCCCGCTGGCAACCGCCTCGTAATAATGGCGTCGAGATTGCCTATGAATGGCTGTTGTCGCTCCTGCCCCTGTCATCTCGTGAAGGCATTGTGATGCTGGAGACGCAGGACACGCCGCCGCCCTTGCGATCAGCTGGCGAATACCGCGGAGCCGAGGCCGCTCCCTATATCAGGCGCACTCCGGATCACGAGCTTGTCATTACTGTGGCGGAGCCTGTCATTCATGACGGACAGACGGTCGGGATCATCCAGCTGACACGACAGGCGCAGGAAGTCGATCGATCGCTCTTTGCCGTGCGCTCTTCGATCCTGTCCCTCTTTCTCGCAGCCATGGCCGTGACAGTACTGCTCTCATGGTATCTCTCGATTACGATCGCGCGCCCTCTGCTTCGTCTGGCTGTCGCTTCTCATGATATGCGTGATGTGTCTGGGCGAGCCGATACGGTGCCTGAATCGCTGCTGGTGCGTCGTGATGAAATCGGTGTTCTGGCAAGGGCCTTGCGCGGCAGTGTTCTGGCGCTCTGGGCGCGTATGGATGCGATCGAGCGTTTTGCTGCCGATGTCAGTCACGAAATCAAGAACCCGCTTTCTTCCATCCGATCGGCCATCGAAACCCTGCCACGTATTGAAAACAGGGAGCGTCAGACCAGGCTTCTCGCCATTATCAATAACGATGTGAGGCGTCTGGACAGATTGATTACTGATATCGCCGATGCCAGCCGTATTGATGCCGAGCTGTCTCGTACGCGCTCGGAACCTGTGGCTGTAGGGATGTTGCTTTCCATCCTGACAGAGATGCACCAGACAACACGTAAGCCTGAAGATGCGATTCTTGTTCTGGATGATTCTCATGACGATGCAGCGCATCCCTTGCGGGTGCTGGCGGTCGAAGACCGTCTGGTACAGGTACTGCGTAACCTGATCGGTAATGCAATTTCCTTTTCTCCGCCACGTGGGCGGATCACGCTGTTCATGCGGCCTGTAGACAGACAGATCCGTATTACAGTCAGTGATGAAGGGCCGGGTATTCCTCCGCTCAAGCTCGAGGATATTTTTGACCGTTTTTATTCAGAACGCCCCCAGACCGAGAATTTCGGTCAGCATTCAGGTCTTGGTCTTGCCATAAGCAGGCAGATTATCGAAGCGCTTCACGGCACACTTCATGCCGAAAACAGGTATGACGAAGCAGGTCGTGTCATCGGAGCGTGCTTCGTCATTCTTCTGCCGCGCGCGCTCTAGCGCTTCTGTAATCATGAACGAGCCAGACGGGTCTGGCTCGTTGCAACGCGGCGGGTATAGATATCACGCATCTGCTGCACAGCATTGTCATAGGCAGCCTGGGTGCATTCTTCGACATCAGCAGCACGACGATCGCTGGCCCCGGTATCGCGTTCGCAGATTTCAGCTGCCTTGTCATGAATGGCATCCGCCATACGGTTCCAGTCGCGATCGGATTGGAGAGACACATGTGAGACATCGATCTGGACGCTGTTGTTGTCCGGTATAATGCGATGTTCTGCCAGAGCAGGCTGAGCAATGAGCGTGAAGAGACTGGCTGCGGCGATGAAAGACTTGGCGAAACCGAACATGGAAAGATCCTTTCTGCTCTCCGGACCCTTTGTCCGAAGGTATGCTCTTTCCCATGCAAAACCCGTGCCAAATCTGTTCTGACAGCAAAAAAATTAGGAATACCTTCGCTAAATGATCATCTCTTGGAGGTTTTATGACAAGAAGTGATATTTCTAACCATTAATTGGCATTAACAGCCATATGAGCATTGTATTTCATGGATTCTGGTCTTCCTGCCCGGATCATTCTGTCTGAAGCAGGAAACGCCCTGAGGGCCTTGATATCAGTTGGATGAGAGACTGATCACTCTGTCCTGCACAGGAAAACATCGCGTAATCTGTATTGATATTCATGACTGGTTCAGAGGTAAAAAAAGAACCTGAAACATATACAAGATGAATGCGAAAAGAGTATTCGAATGTCCGTTCTCAACAAGAAAATGAAACAGGGGAGCGTGATGGATTATCTTGGCAAGAGAGTCAGCGACAATGGATGGAAACTGCCCTTTATTGGTAAATCTCTCTACCAGATTGGCAAGGATATACGTCCTGCAATTGATCGCTTCATCATTCGTAATTCCCTTATCCCCCATACGGCTCTGATTGATGCACGATTTTTCCCCTGGGTAAATCTGCTCGAACGCAACTGGGAGACCATACGGATGAGGCTGTGCGTATTCGCGCCGAAGATATTCCTTCGCTCGGTGAGATTTCGCGTCAGCATGGCCGTATTGCCGGCGATAGGCGCTGGCGTTCCTTTTTTTTCGAGGGATATGGGTATCGTTGTGAGGAAAACTGCCAGCGTGCACCCCGTACCAACGATCTTCTGCGCCAGATTCCCAACCTGGTAACCGCCAGTTTCTCCGTTCTCGAACCTGGCTGTCGTATCCCGCGTCATGTCGGCATGACCAAGGGAACCTTCGTCTATCATCTGGCACTGAAAATCCCGAAAAACCGGGAAGCCTGCCATATTACCATTGAGGGGGAGAACAAGACCCATACCTATTCCTGGAATGAGGGTGAATCGCTGCTTTTTGACGATACGTTTCCCCATTTTGTTGCCAATGATACAGATGAAGACCGTTATATCCTGCTGATACAGGTGCAGCGTCCTTGCCGTCAGGCAGCACGCCGGTTGCTGAAAATTTTTCTTTTCTGTGTGCGTCATTCGCGTTTCGTGCAGGAAATCAAGACCCAGCTGGACATGCTGGCGCGCAGGCCGTTGTCTGATCAGACTTCTCCAGCCGAATAACAGAAGACGCCCATAATGCTGCATGGAGATACAGAGAACTGAAGTATCTCCCAGCAGGATATTCAGGAAGGGAACAGAACACCTTCCCTGACATGCGTTCCTATGCGGCGATGGCACTATGGCAATCGCTCAGATACCCATAATGCCATAGGAAAGTCCTCTATATTTCTCATATATCAGTGTTTTATATTGTAAAAATACTTCCACTCTCAATATCGAACGATAACCGACTTGAGTTCGGTATAGTCGTTGATGAATGCACTTCCGAATTCGCGACCAAGTCCTGAGGAGCGTATCCCGCCAAACGGTACGGCAGGATCGAGAAGTGTATGCATATTTACCCATACCGTGCCGGCCTGATGCGGGGGACCATGCGCATGGCCTTGGAGAGATTGTCGGTCCAGAGACTGGCAGACAAACCAAAATCGGAATTATTCATGAGAGAAACGAGTTCCTCTTCGTCGTCATAAGCGAGAAATGTGCCGATTGGACCGAATGTCTCTTCCTGTAGGAGGGCGGCTTGGGGAGTTGTAGCGCGTATCAAGGTCGGTTCGACATAGTAGCCCGGCCGTTCGAAGGCCTTGCCCCCGCAAATGATCTGATCACCTTCCTGACGGGCACGGTCAAAAAAACCGGTTACTTTTTCGAAATGTTGCCGGTTGGCCAGTGGCCCCAGAGCAGCCTGCTCGTCAAAAGGATCTCCCGGCACGAGGGTTGCGAGCTTTTTGGAAAGTGCCGCCAGGATGTCATCCATATGTGCCCGCGGAAGATAGAAACGTTCGCCCGCTGCGCAGATCTGCCCCTGATTGATAAATCCGGCCTCGATTATTCCGGCGACCGCTCTGTCGATATCAATATCCGGCAGGAATCCGACAGCGTTCTTGCCGCCCAGTTCCAGCGTGACGCGGGTCAGTTTGCTTCCAGTGCACTTTTGCCGATAGAGATGCCCGTTGGCACCGATCCGGTGAAACTCACCTTGTCGGTGCCGGGATGAGCAATCAGGGATGCGCCGACTTTCCCCCCTCCGGTGACGACATTTAGCACGCCATCCGGCAGACCAGCCTCACTGGCAAGCTCGGCAATCCGCAGCATGGTCAGGGGGGTATATTCCGATGGTTTGATGATCGACGTACACCCGGTGGTAAGCAGATGCAAATTTCCATACCGCAATCAGGATAGAAAAATTCCACGGTATGATGCCGACCACCACCCCGATCGGATCGCGACGTGTAAAGGCTGTGTAACGCTCACCATTCATCGAAGGCAGGGAGGGCTGAATGGTCTCACCTGTAATTTTCGTTGCCCATCCTGCGTAATACCGTAAAAAGCGGATTGCCATATCCACTTCAAAGCCGCGCGACATCTGGATGAGTTTGCCCGATTGCAGGCTTTCGAGCTGCGCCAGCTCTTCCCGGTGCTTTATGAACAGATCGGCGAGCCGGAGAAGGAAAGCTCCACGTTCGTCGGGACTGGTATTGGCCCAGCTTCCTTCAAATGCCTTGCGTGACGAGCGCACACAACGCTCGACATCTTCGGCATCAGCCTCGGCAATACTGGTGATGACCTGACCATTGGCAGGATTGGTTACATCGATCCGCTCCTTGCCATTGGGAGGCTGGTGGCGTCCATCAATGTAGAAACCATGCTTGCGTTCAAGGAACTGTCGAACTTCCGGAAGCAGAGATACAAGACTCATGGCGCTATATGTCCTTGCTGGAGAGAGAAGCCCGGTGAACGGGCCCTCTGCTGGTTCACAGTGACGATCGCAGAAGATCGAACCCCTTTTCCGCAACGGCGATGGTCGGGGCGTTGGTGTTGCCACTCACGATTTGCGGGAAGACAGAGCTGTCGATAACACGCAGGTTTTCAACGCCGTGAACCCGGAGTGTCAGGTCAACGACCGAATTTTTGGATCGACGCCCATGCGACAGGTTCCGATCGGATGATAGGTTGTCTTGCATCCCTGGCGGATGTAACGGCGCAGGCCCTCTTCATCCCGGGCCTCGATCCTGTCAGGGGAGAAAACAGCTTCGATCTCGTTTCTCAGGGATGGCATCTTCAGAAAGCGCAGTCCGGTGAGGACCGCGCGAAGCTGGCCGGGCAGGTCATCAGGGTGATGGAGATAATTGGCATGGATCAGCGGCAACATACGGGGATCCGCGCTGGCCAGACGGACTTCTCCCCGTGATTTCGGCTGCAGGTGGCCGACCTTGAGAGTCAGGCCATGTGTCCGGCCTTTGCCGACCCCGTCCGGATCGTCCCAGCTATCGAGCACTGGCAGAAAATGGATCTGAACATCGGGTTGTCCCTGTCCGGTCGTGTCGATAAAGGCGCCGCCCTCAAGAATATTGGAGGTGACGACACCAGACCGGAAGCCAAGCCACTCAATGCCGTTGCGAAGTGCCTTGAGGCCTCTGTCCTGACCATAAAGACTTGTCGGGTGTTTTGTCGTCGCGTTGATCGACATATGCAGGTGATCCTGCAGGTCACGGCCGACCGGCAGATCCATGAGAGGAGATATGCCAACATCGCGCAGGTGTTCTGGCACACCAATGCCTGAAAGCATGAGAATTTTGGGTGAGCCGATAGCACCTGCAGAAACGATGATCTCGCTTCGAGACTCGACTGTCTGTTCCCGCCCGTCCTGGATGAAACTGACGCCAGTGGCTTTATGTCCCTTCACCTTTACCTTTGTGACCAGTGCATTCAGGACAAGCGTGAGCTCGGCTTTGTCAGCGACAGATTTGAGATAGGTCTGAGCCGTGCTGGCGCGCGCGCCTCTGAGTGTGGTCGTCTGGAAATAGCCAATGCCGGTCTGGTCTGTAGCGTTGAAATCATTGACATAGGGTAGGCCAAATTCCTGACCCGCCCTGATGAATGCCCCCGTCAGCGGATGCCTGTAGCGGTTCTCACTGACAGGTAGTGGTCCCTTGATCCCGTGTAACGTGCCGCTCAGGCTCTCATTTCTTTCGGATTTGATGAAATAGGGAAGCAGATCGTTATAGCTCCACCCTGAACATCCATGCTGTGCAGCCCAGCTATCGTAATCGGCCTTCTGACCTCGGATATAGATCATCCCGTTGACCGAACTGCTGCCACCCAGAATCCTGCCTTGTGCGACCGTCATTGATCGCTCACCGGTCTGGACATCCGGTTCGGTCTGATAGGCCCAGGTTTTGGTAGGAATGACCTTGCCTACGGCAGCTGGCATGTGAACGAAGAGATTGCGGTCTGAGCCTCCTGCTTCAAGCAGTAATACCGAGCCCATATTAGCTTGAATAATCCGGGTAGCAAGAACCGACCCGGCAGAACCTGCGCCAATGATTATATAGTCAAATTTATTCAGGGATTTCATATCTATATACCCCTAGCGAAATACTACCTGCAGCCGGGAACATTTATTGTCGGATACGAGGGAATTCGAACAAAAGATATTATGTATTTTATCGTATTCTGTCCGGTTCTGACGCTGAATTACCGGCAAATTCTTGTTGCGGAAACAAATTTAATTAACTTGTTTACTATTTCTATATGGAAAATATCCGGCCGTCTATCAACGGAATTATCAAACAGTCACTATGGTAGTGAAAAAAGCGTGAGCTGTTATCTGAGACTTGTCATTTCCGCTGTACGATTGGCAATCTGCCATCTGCTTCCGTACGGAAGAGATTTCCCCGTCAGCAAAACGAGGTGGGCCGGAAAGGATTTTTTTGCGCATCCGGAACAGATTGTCGCGAGATATTCCTAGCGTGCAGCATGCCAGCGTCGTGCCTGGAGAACGACGCTGTAGCTTATAACGATGAAAAGAAGTGCCGCAGCAATACCACCAAGAACAGTCATCGAGACGGGCAGATGAAAGAGATAGGTCGGGTCATCACACGGTTTGGCCGGGCGCATGGGCATGGAGGCCAGTCTTTCCCGAAAACTGCTACCGGCATGGAAGACAGGAGCATGGCAGGCAGGCAGAGGACTTTCCCACCATTTCTGTTCAACACCGTTATGGAGTCCCGCCAGCATAACGGCGGCGGCCAGAGCCGGCAGAGAGAGAACGGTTGCCCAGAATCCGACCATCCCGGGAATGAGCAAGGCAATCACTCCCAGAAAAGCGACAATACGCCACGGGGCACGCTCGATCAGGCAGAGTTCACAAGGCGCGTAGCCAAGAATATGCTCTGCCCAATAGGCTATGAAGAGCGCGGTAAAACCGGCGAGAAACAGTAATCCACCAGTCAGTCGCGCAATCATTCCTGTCTTTCGGTCTCTCTGAGCATTTCAAGAAAGCGATCGGCCCAGTTGGCTGCCGTATTCTGGGTCACATCACGATGCAGAGCCTGCCAGCGTCTCTGTCTCTCTTCAAGACTCATTGTGATTCCAGCATGAATGGCGTCGGCGATACCCTCGCGATCATAGGGGTTCACCATAAGCGCTTCATCCATCTCGGGCGCGGCACCTGCCAGAGAAGAGAGAATGAGCGCTCCGGGATTATCCGGGCTCTGGGCAGCCACGAATTCCTTTGCCACCAGATTCATGCCGTCACGTAACGGCGTTACAAGAGCAACGTCGGCAATGCGATGGAACCCGGCCAGAACTTCTCTGGGTACGGACTGAGTGAGGTAGCGGATAGGTGACCAGTCGAAATTACCGTGCATGGCATTGATATGGCCTGCCATTTCGTCGAGTTCGCGACGCAGGGCGCGATAGCTGGCAACACCGGCGCGTGAGACCGGGGTAATCTGGAGCAGAACTGTCTCGCCCTTGTGCTCAGGGTAGCGGTTCAGGAAGGTCTCATAGCCGTGGATACGCTCGGGAATACCCTTGGAATAATCAAGGCGATCGACACCAAGAATGAGCTTGCGTCCCCGCAGGGAGGCCTGGAGGCGTTGCACTTCCTCGGCCATGACGTTCTGGATGGCCTGTTCGCCGAATTCGACCGGGTCGATGCCGATAGGAAAATGGGCAGCACGTCTGGGCAGATTATTGGCTTCGAAACACCCGTCCATATTGCGGGCATCCTCGACAGTCTGCACGCCGATCAGATCATAGGCAGCCATTTCCCGCAGCATCTCTTCGGCGCAGGGCAGGACGCGTGTCACACTCCACGGCGGAAAGGGAATGTGAAGAAAGAATCCGATCTTGGCTTTGACCCCACGTCTGCGCAGTTTCGCGCCCAGGGGGAAGAGATGATAGTCGTGAATCCAGATCGTATCGTCATCGCGCAGCAGAGGGACAAGCTGATCAGCGAAAAGAGCATTGACCTCACGGTAGATCTTGTAGTCAAGGCGCTTGTAATCGATAATTCCGATACGATAATGGCAAAGAGGCCAGAGCAGACCGTTGGAGAAATTTTCGTAGAAATGCTCGTACTGGCTGCGTGTCAGATCGATTGTGGCATAGGTACAGCCATCATGGGTATCGAGCTTTGGCGTCTGATCTTTGGACTGGCTGGCATGACGGCCGGACCAGCCAAACCAGAGGCTTTCAGTACCACGCACCGCATCCCGTACACCGACGGCAAGGCCGCCTGCGGGCTGACTGCGTTCGCGGGGCGCCGGTACGCGATTGGAAACAACAACAAGGCGACCCATCAGGCATTCTCCCCATAGCGGGCAAGCCAGGTCCGGAAATCATGGCCTGTCGGAAAATCATCGGGGATGAGATAGCCATAGCCTCCCATGGCGCGGGCCGCACGGATTCCGTCCATATCGGTCACGTCATCACCGACGAAAACGGGTACACGGCCTGCAAATGGCGACTGTGTCATGAGAGCTTCAACCGCCTTGCCTTTGTGAATGCCAGCGAGACGAATCTCCCATGCCATTTTGGATGGATGGATTTCGAACTGGTCCTGACCGGCCAGCCACGTCTCTATAGCTGTCCTGAAGGAGTGTTCGGCATCGGGGTTGCCACGATAATGAAGCACCAGACCGGCTTTCTTGTGTTCGATTGCTGTATTGGGCGTACTGGCCACAAGCATCCGGGCCTGATCGAGCCATTCTTCGGGAAGTGGTGTGGCTGTGACGGGTTCTTCAGGAATGCCGGGATGGCGACGTAGGGTAAGGCCATGTTCACCGGCAATGGCCGTCGCTACGCCAGGAAGAAAGTGATCGATCTGTGCAATGGGTCTGCCGGTGACAATGGCAAGGGCACCGCCACAGACTTCCTTCAGGTGAAGAAGGGTATCGATGAGACCGGGTTCGACCCGAACAGAGTCAGGGGTCGGTGCAATATCGACTAGGGTACCGTCAAAATCGAGCAGAAAAGCTGCTCTCCTGGCTGGAGGGGCTTTCTGTTCGAATGACGGGCGAGCCGGATGAGAGGGGGTTGTCATGAGTCTGATAACTTCCTCATAGAAACGCAGTTGCACCGGAATGCGGGGACAGCCGCGTTATTGCCCTCAAATCTGATCAGAATATGGTCAGGAGACCATTTCAATCACGTAATCGTCAATTGTAAGGCTGAGGTGGTGGCAGTGCCTGCCCGGTGCCACCGAGAGAGGTGCGAGTTGCGTGGGGCCGCCGCTTTCCTGATGCGGTAGCTGTCTTGGCATTTGCTGCGGTATTTGTCGTGTTGCAGAAGCTGTCGGGCGGGATGGGGCTGATGACTCTCCCAGCGGGGTCAGGGCTGTAGGGCCACCGGCTGGTGCTGTGGATGGCCTGCCTGGCAGAGAACCGGGGGAGCCGGGAAAACCCGCAGGAACGCGGGGAGGGCTCTGGGAAGGCATGACGCCCGGTCCGGTGGGTGCGTGGTTGGGATCATCCAGATCGCCAGGCTGGTTCTGGGCACCTTCAGCAGTTGCCCTGGTGAGGGTCGGCAGAACGGATGGGGCAGAGGAGCCAGAGAAGGATCGGCTTTCGGTCCCGAGCAGGACACGATGGAGATGCCATAGAGCGCGCTTTTGTATCCGGTAAGCGAAGGCTCCTCGGCCAGGATCCATCCTTCATAATGTGTGTCCGGATCCGTCTCGTCAGTGGTTGTAATCAGGGCTGCGGCATCACGGGGAAGAGTTTCAGGACGTTCGACGCAGCGCGTAACACCCACATGCAGGCTACGATACTGTGCCTGGCCGCCAACGGGGACAGTCAGGGTCTCAATGTGTGAATCGGTGCGGTTGAGTATGCGGATAACGGCTTCGCCGCGGCCCTGCCACAGATCAGCAGGATACATGACAGGGGGTGCAACGGCCTCTGCAGCCCAGACGGGCGATATGATCGCATCTCGCAGTGTCAGGCAGGGGGCCATCAGGAGGGGAAGAACGACAAAGAGCCTGTTTCGAGAGGAAGCCTTTTTCATGCACCAAGCTCCTTGAGTGCTGCAATCATCTCGATCAGATGGCGACGCATGGCTTCAGGATCCACGCCCATCAGAAGTGCGTCTTCAAAGACATCCTGCAAGTTCTGGCGCAGCTCAGTCTCGTTTTCTCGCAGCACCTTGAGCTTTTCGACACAGGCAATGGGGCTGCCCTGGCGATCTGTCCAGAGGGTGGGGCTGCTCATGGGGCAGTGGCCTTGTGGCTTTTGTCGAGTGAATCCGTGACTGAGAAGATGAATTTGCTCAGAAGCTGTTCAAGGCTGATCGCGCCTGTGTTTGCGAGACAATGCCGCCTGCCTTGAGATTCTGTTCATCCCCGCCGGGAGAGAGGGCAATGTACTTCCCCCCCAGGAGACTGTCAGAGGTCACGATGGCAGCACTGTCTGTTGGCAGGGCAATACCATTGCGCACGGTAAAGCTGACCTTGGCGCGGTAGTTTGCAGGATCGACTGTCTCAGCTGTTACATGACCAACCGTGATCCCCGCGAGACGGACATCTGACCCAACCGAAAGCCCGTCAATCTGATTGAATACGGCATGGAGCGTATAGCCATCTGAACCGCCCTGACTGCGGCCAAGCACAGCAAGAGCCAGAAGTGCTGCCAGAGCGGCAAGGACCAGAAAGCCGGTTGTCAGCTCGAGAAAATCGCGACGGGGGCGAACGCCAGGCAATGAACTCATGGGATTTCGGAACTCACAGGCTTGGGTCGCAGAAGAGGCAGTGCAGGAAATACATGTAATCTCGATCCTACAGGCTTCCCTTGCCAGCGTCCATCACCCCGCCCGGCCAGAGGGTCGGGAATGTTATCCACCATATCCCCACTATGCGGACCATTATCGCCTGTCTACCCGGTCGAATACCCCTTTTCCCACCACGATTCGACGCCTAGATTCCAAGCCATGACAACGCTTCTCCATTGGAACGGGGTGCGTATGCGCGTTGCGCATGTCGCTGCCGATCCTGACGATCTCGTCCTGCGTGCTGTAACGCTTCCTGCCAGCTGGGAAGACGAGGCGGCGATTGCGCTTCTGCAGCTTTCGACCACGACAGGAGCACTTCGCCTGTCGAGCGAAGCCGCACGCTGGCTTGAGCGTATCGATGGACTGCCTGCACTGTGCGGTGAAGCGGAGACCACAAATTCCAGACTGGGGCCGGCTCTGGCTGGCGCCTTGCTGGAACGACAGATCGCCCCTTTTGCCGGGTTGTGGCAGGGTCAGGTCGATCGTCGTGCCGGGTTTGTCGTCAATCTGGCGGCGTTCGTGCACGAAGGCGATTTTGTGGGAGAGCGTTTCGTCGAGACGTTGCGCCTTGCCTGTACGGCATTGCGCCGTCTGCATGCGGTCAACGGGCCGATGCTCAATGGTGAGCTGCCTCTTTTTGATGCACCATCAGGCGCGACATCGGAACAGAACGTTCTGGGTGGTCCGGCAGGTACGCTGCTTCTTACCAATCTTGATAGCTGCCTCGCCCTCATGGGGCTCGATTACGACAGTGAACGTGGTCGTGATGCAGCCTGTTATCTGAGCTGGCTTGCAACCTCTCTGGCGCGACAGGGAGCAGGCCCGGTTCCCCTGCCTCCTGTCTCCTGTCCGATTGCCGGGCTTGAGATTACCGGACGTCAGATTCGTGACGAGATGGAAGACAGTCTGCCTGATCTGCCCAATCGGGTGCTGATCGAGACCGGCTTTTCTCTTCCCGGTCCTGTTGATGCACTGCTTGGCGTTGAATCCTGTGGTCTGGCGCCAATATTCTCTCCCTTGCGTGCCGACGGTCATTTGCGCGCCAGCGCCTGTCGCGGCTTGCTCATCGTGGGCTCAGCTTGAATCGGCTCTGGCTTCTGCCGTGCTCGGTAACAATCCGCTTCCTCAGCCCGGACCGGAAGCACATCTCTCGATGCACCGCGCGTTGACCGGCTTTGTCGATCGTATGCCCTCCCGACCCGACCCGGGACTTTCCCTGCCGCTGACGGCACGACTGGAACGCGGTGCACGTCGTCCCCTGCCGACCCGTCATGGGGGCTTTACGCAACGTACCGCTGTTGGGGGACATCGCCTGTATCTGCGTACCGGCGAATACGAAGATGGTTCGCTTGGCGAAATTTCCCTGACGCCCGGGCGTGAAAGTTCGATGGTGCGGGGTCTGCTGGAAAGTGTCGGTCAGGCTGTCACGATCGGTTTGCAGCATGGTGCCCCTCTTGCTGCCTATGTGGAGCAATTTGCCCATACCCGTTTCGGGCCGGCAGGCACTGTTGAGGGCGATCCGGTCGCAGCCTATGCGTCATCCCTGCTTGATTATGCATTCAGGGCGCTGTCAGATAGCTATTTGGGCAAACGCCTGCCCGACAGTGCGCCTGAAGATCCTCATCTGATCGAAGAGGATCCGATGTTGCCACTGGATATTCCCGGTGATCTTCCCCCGCGTGAGCGTGGCAGGCTGCGTCTGGTCAGCTGAGGGAAGACATCCCTCTCAGCAAGGAGACACGTCCATGTCTGACACACCCTCTGCCCGTCTTGCCGCTCTCGGTCTGAATCTTCCCAAGGCGGCTGCGCCTGTTGCCACTTACGTACTGTTGCCCGTACAGGGTCTCTTCTGGTTGTTTCCGGCCAGTTGCCACTGTCTGGTGGCACACTCAGGGTCACAGGCAAGCTGGGCGAGGACGTGTCGCCTGAGCTGGGGCGTGAATGTGCCGAACTCTGCCTGCTGAATGTTCTGGCGCAGGTTCAGGCTGAGCTGGGTGATCTGTCAAAGGTGAAGCGTATCGTGCGTCTCGGGGGCTTTATTGCCTGCACCCCGGATTTCACGCAGCATGCCACGGTCATGAACGGTGCTTCCGATCTGGCTGTAGCCGTATTCGGTGAAGCCGGACGTCATGCGCGTTCGACAATCGGTGTGCCCTCATTGCCACTCGATGCGCCTGTCGAGGTTGAAGCCCTGATCGAAATAGCCTGATCTGACTGCTTTTCAACGGCCAGCCTTATGCTGGCGGTTGATTCGGTTCAGGGAACAGCCCACATGCCGGCCATGACGGACTGGTCCCTGACACTTCACGCCTCCATTACCGAAATCGGCGCCTCTGCCTGGAATCGCTGTGCAGGGGACGATAATCCTTTCTCTGTCACGGCTTTTTTCTGGCGCTGGAAGAAAGCGGCTCTGTTGGTGCCAGAACGGGATGGTTACCCCGTTATGCGGCCCTGCGTGAGGGTGATGCTCTGGTGGCTGTGGCACCCTTGTTCCTCAAGGGACATTCCTACGGGGAATATGTCTTCGATCAGAGTTGGGCGCGCGCCTATGAGGAGGCGGGTGGACAATATTACCCCAAACTTCAGATCGCCGTCCCTTTCTCGCCTGTCAGTGGACAACGTTTACTGATCGACCTGCACATCTGGCACAGGATGTCGTCAGGGGCGTTTTTGGCAATGCTCTGGGTCAAGCCTGTTGCGAGCTTGGATTATCCTCCGTCCATATGACTTTCTGTACAAAGGCAGAGCAGGAGGTGCTTGCTGGTCATGGCTGGATGGAGCGACTTGGGCTGCAATATCACTGGCATAACAGGAATTATACTGATTTCGAGCAGTTTCTTGACGCGCTTGCGTCACGTAAACGCAAAGTCATCCGACGCGAACGTCGGGAGGCGCAAGGTTGCGGTCTTGAATTCCGTGTTCTGCGCGGGCCGGAAATTACGGCAAGGGATTGGGACCGCTTTTATGACTTCTATCAGGCGACGATCGATCGCAAATGGGGACAGGCCTATCTGACCCGCCTCTTCTTTACCCGGCTTTCGGAGTGTCTTGGTGAAAAGGTAGTGCTGATGCAGGCCGTGCATCAGGGGACACCAATTGCTGCAGCGCTCAACCTTGTCGGACGTGATACGCTCTATGGGCGTAACTGGGGTTGTGAAGGCGAGTGGCCTTTTCTGCATTTCGAGCTCTGTTATTACCGCGCCATCGATTTTGCTATTTCCGAGGGATTGGAGTGGGTCGAGGCTGGGGCACAGGGAGAACACAAGATCCAGCGTGGTTATCTTCCAAGCCTGACCTATTCGAGCCATTTCATACGCGACCCGGCGCTTGCCCGAGCCGTCAGGCCTTTTCTGGAAGAAGAGCGTGCTGTGATTTTTCAGGAGAAAGAAGCGCTTGCTACCTTATCTCCCTATCGACACGAAAATAGTTGTTGAGAACGACTCTCACTATCATATAGGCTGATCCCATTGTCAGCACGCGGAAGCGCTTTCCGCGTCTTTCCGAGGGCATTCGCCCCGGATCGTTTTTTTCATGCGCCTTACCCGCCTGATGAAGCGATCGGGTCGGAGGGTGCAGTCGTGAGGGTCAGTCTCAATGATCAGATATCTTTCGACCGGTGCCGCCGATCTTGCCCGTCTGCTGGCCCAGAGTCATGCGGCTCAACCTTCTCCTGTCTGGGCTGAGGCCCAGCTTTTTTTCGGCTTTGAGCCAGCAGAGCGTAATGAAACTGCCGGTCTCGCATCTTCTGGCGCCTGGGCCGAGCGCGCAGAGACGGTTGCGGTTGATGCCTGGTCTTCTGCATTGGCATGAAGACCAGTCATTCAGGGGTGGGTTGACGTTTCTGGTATGAGGATCAGCCCGCGTCGATCAGGGATCGGTAATCCCTGATTGGGATCGAGCGCGATGGTTGTGGGGGTGCCATGACCGGGGAAAGACAAGGAAAGCCTGTCATGCAGCATCCATGCTTCTGTAGGAATCAGGCGTTCGGTATGGGTGCCATCCTGCCATGTCACGCGTAATAGAACAGGGAGCATCAGCTTGCCCTCGTTACGTACACCGACAGTCACGGTATTCTCTCCCCCCTGTGAGGCGGGGTTCTGTACAAAACCGTCCAGACGGTATTGCGGCCACCAGTTCTCGAAGTACCAGCCACGCCAGAACCAGGTAAGGTCTTCGCCAGCCTCGCTCGACATGAAGCGGAAGAAATCGGATGGCGTCGGGTGTTTGAAGGCCCAGGTGCGGATATAGGCGCGAAAGGCAGGATCGAACCGCTCTGGCCCCAGTATCTTTTCGCGCAGAAGCGTCAGTCCATAGGCTCCTTTGAAATAGGTCACCTTGTGACGGTATTTCTCCGGTACGAGTTCGGCTGGCATCATGAGTGTCGGCGCGTCTGGGGCGGTCAGTACGGGCACGATATCCTTTGCCGGGTCGCCCGTTTGCGGGGCGTACTCTGCATCTTTTTTCGGTGCATATTCACCATGATTGAAGTGCTGCGAGGCATAGGCATCGATGAACGTGTTGAATCCTTCATCCATGAAGGCATGACGGCGCTCATTGCTGCCGACGATCATCGGAAACCACCCATGACCGAGCTCATGGGTGGTGATCCAGAACAGAAGGTCGTTCTTGTCCTGCCAGCCATCAAAGACGATGCCGGGATATTCCATGCCCGCACCATGTCCGCCCAGATTGACGGCGTTGGGCCAAGGATAAGGATACCATTGCGACGAGAAATACTCGATGGCGTGCTTCACATAGTCGGTCGAGCGGTCCCAAGCCTGAGGGCCTGCGCCTTCACGCGGATAGACCGACATGGCAAGACGGGGTTGCGGTTTCTGCCCCTTGGCCACCGGCAGGCAGGCAGGTCGAGTCTGGCAGCGTCCCATACGAAAGCTGATGAGGCGGCAAAGGCGACGTCCCGCGTGTTCTCCATATGGAAGTGCCAGGTCTTTTCGCCTGAGCGTGCCAGATGGCTCGCCGGGTCGAGTACATCTTGCGGGGTACGGATCAGCACCCGCTTGTCGCTTTTCGCCGCCTCGGCCAGGCGCGCACGCTCTGTAGCGGTCAGCACGTCCTGCGGGTTGGTCAGCGCCCCGGATCCGACTACGGTGAAGTTCCATGGTACGGTAACAGCGTAATCGATGGTACCGTATTCGAGATAGAATTCCTGCCCGAGATAGGGGAGCGTATCCCAGCCACGCAGATCATCGTAGACGCAAAGCCGGGGGTACCATTGGGCGACTTCGAAAATTTCTCCGTCTTTGACCTTGGTGACTGCCGTGCGTCCGCCCCATTCGCCCGGAATGGTGTGATGCCAGGTGACGTGAATCTTCAACGGATGGCCAGACGCCGCAAGAGGTTCTGGCAGGCTTACCTGCATGCGGGTATCGGAGATATGGAACGCCACGGGCTTTTCGACGCTGTTTACCTCGACCGTCACGCGCTCAATGGCATAGCCTTCCGAGCTGGCCGGGTGCCAGTCGGGAAACGCCACCCAGGAGCGGGAATCCTTGCGATAAAGGTTCTGGTCGAGCTGTAGCCAGAGCACGTCGAGCGTATCGGGACTGTTATTGGTATAGGTGATCGTCTCGGTGCCGGTCAGCACATGGCTGGCCGTATCAATGTGGGAGGCGATGCGATAATCGGCACGGTTCTGCCAATAGGCTGGTCCGGGGCGCCCGGAGCCGCTGCGCCAGATATCGGGCGCATCCGGCAGGACCAGCGTGTCGAAGACAGGGCGCATCGAGAGCGGCATGTTCTGGCTGGGGGCCGGGCGCGCCGCGAATGCTGAGCCCAGACAGGATGCCAGACCGAGGAGGGGAATAAACAGACGCATCGGTAAGCAACCTTGTTGGGAGGAAAGTTCCTGAATAATCGTTTCATTTTCGTTCTGGTGGCACAAGATGGTTTTTGCAGTAGCCACTCTTTTTCTAAAGAAGCTGCGGGACATAGGGGCTGCGATCGAGGTCGTAGTTGAGGTATTGCTTGTAAATTATGTAATTGAAGGATCCTGCTATGATTCAGTATCGGGTTGGCTCCCTCAACCAGCTATAGACCTTGTAACTATGTCCTAGTTGGATCGAGCCACTTAACGCAGCGCGTTGATTGCTTTGTGCGAACGCCTTGTGCGTGTCGGCTAGGCTCAGGACACATAGCCGGAACATGACGGTTGCGGCGAGGCAGATGGCTGAGAAGAACACGGTCGGGCATCTGTCGTAGCGTGTGGCGACGCACCTCCAGTCCTTGAGCCGGCAGAACATGATCTCGATACGATTGTGGCGCCGGTATTGGCGTTTGTCGTAATTCACGGGCGTCGTGCGGGATCTCCAGCCTGTCCCTGAACCAGTTGGTATCATAGCCGCGATCAGCCAGGAGCCATCTTGCGGTGCGCATTCAGGTGGGTCGCGTCCATCATGATCGCCTGGTAATCCAGTCTGCCGGTCGCCAGACCATCCATCATCCGGGCAAAGATCCCCATGCCGCCTCAACGTTTCCAGCGATTGTAGAATGTCTTATGCGAGCCACACTCTTGCAAAGCCTGACAACAGATCTACCCACCCAAATCAATCAGTCCTGAGCCTAGGGCATCAGCGATGCGCTCGCATGCCACCCCTTGCATGTTAAACCGATAACGCACCTTTTGAGGGAAGTATTGGTCATGCCGTCTCGTTGTTCTGGAGGCTACATTTAGGGATAGAGGTATAATTCTGAAATTGTTTAAAGGGACCATTATGAAATCACACAAAATATTATTATTCGAACAATACATGTACCTATAGTAATAATAAACTCTTCATAAGAAGATACAATAAAAATATAAATATGATATTAATACGAAAAAATTTAATAATATTTTTATGTTAGGTTTTATTGTACGATAGCAGATGTTTTCGTAATGGAATTTCTATCTTTCTTTATACAGGAAAGATCGAGTGGTCGAAGAGTGAAACTTCTAGTGCAGCCTCATAAGTGTTTTACCGTACGAGATGCAAGACGTCGCAAAAAACAGGGTTCTGCTATGAATGCATCTACCATATAGTCTGGAGAGTTTCATGTCTCGAAAGCCAAGGATCTAAGCAATGAAGTGGTTTTTTGCCATAACCGAGAAAACGTTAGCGAATGATCCGGATCATGGCTTTATCGACTGTATTCGAGTCGCTGTAAGATCGGCCAGAGAGAATACCAGCCTGATTCCTCACATGGTATTTGACGGTGCTGAGTGCGATTTCACGCGTGAAATGGCCGCTGAGGGTGTTAATGTAATATATCACCGTATTCATTTTTTCGATAAGCTTAAACAGGCCCAAGAAGAGCAAAAGCCGGAATGGCCTAATTACATGGATACAGCGGCTGGTGCCTTTATGAGGTTGGATCTGGCGCTCTTGGAGACAAAAGATCAGTTTGTCCTGTATACTGACTGCGATGTGATGTTCCTCTCCAATCCCGATCTTGAGTTTTGCAGGCCGGAGATTTTTGCTGCTTGTGGCCAATTCGGTCAGCAGGACTATTACAGCGATATGAATTCAGGAGTTATGATTCTTAATCTTAACAGGATTCGGAATGATCTTCCTGCAATGGTAGAATTTTTATGCGACAACTTCAATTTCATATCTGGATATGATCAAGAGTTGCTTAGAATATTCTACAACGCACACTGGAGTCCCCTTTCAGCAAAATTTAACTGGAAGCCATATTGGGGTGTAAATAGCCGAGCGAAGATTGTCCATTTTCATGGACCTAAAGCGCCAGCCAGCCGTAATATTCTTAATGATCATCATTATCGCGAGCACGATCCGGTATTTCATACTTGGCGCCATTGGTTTTTTCAGAATGTGCCAGGCTACGAACACTATGTGCCAATATGGGAGAACTTTCTCGAAGCAGCGCGTGAGAGCCAGAAAGTCGAGATCGATCCTTTCGTTTTTGATAGCGTGCGAGAATAGTGTAATAATCAAAAAAATATCAAATTTTACTACTATAATGGAAAATCTTTTAATATCTGGGATAATTCGAAAAATTATCAACTTAGATAAGGTTGTCGTAGAGGACACAATCTCTGCGACAATGTTTCCTTGGAAACCTGTCCAAATGTCATGGAAGGGCTTTTCTTCGGGTAAGATTGGCTTCCATAATGACTGAATTTATGGCCCGTAGAAAAAGATGCGGTGATTGTAGTTGCGCATGAGGTGTTGCCAAGCGGGTCATCCAGTGAAGATACGCTCCACTGTTTATCCGCAGGCAGAACCGTCACACCTTTCGATCCCTGTCCTGGCGGTGGGGGAACTCAACGATGAAATTCAGACGAGCAATCTTACCCAACATTTGGGAGCCGATGATCGAGGCGGTTCGCCTGAAAGGCAAGACGCCGTCGCGCGATCTGCGACGGACCATGTCGGCAATTTTCTGACGGCATCGGAATGGGACGAAGTAGCGAGCTGTCCCTTCTGAGTTCGGCCCATGGTGGACCTGCAGCCCAACTCTTCATCCGATGGGCGAACTTTGACGTCTGGCAAGTTTCTTTTTGAACAAGTAAAGGACCCCCCCCGCTGTAGGCATGGTATTCTTCAACGGCACGAACATTCGGACTCATCACAAGCCGGCGGGAGTCGCCAAAAAAGGGGAATTCCGAGGATATAGAGGTAATCGTGAGGCACTTGGTCGCTCGCGTAAAGGCTTTGGCAGCTAAGTCTGCGTCGCCGCTGACGGACGCGGCAAAGCCCTGTCTTTCACCCTGACGCTAGGGCAGGCCTAGGAGCGCCCTTCAGCCGTGGCGTTCCTAGATGCATTGCCCCACGCTACGTCGTCTGCGATCGGGGTCATGTCTCGAACCGGTCTCTCGAAGCCTTATGGGACAGAGGCTCACATCCTGTCATTCCACCCAGACGTAGCGAGCCACAGGTCGCCTGCCCGACAATGAGTTTATCGGCCACCGGTATTTGGTTGAAAACCTGTGGGCGCGCCTCAAGGAGTGGAGAGCCGTCGCAACACGATACGAAAAAATCGCCACGCCTTGTATGACTGTCATCTGTATCGCCGCAGCCTAGATCAAGACCTAATAGGCCCCAAAGATCCTAGCCTTGATCTAAGGTATCCTCATCCAAGATCTCAAGCTATGCCTTAGAACCTATACAGGAAATTATAGTATTCCAAGGCAAAATAGAATATAAATATACTATTCTTACTTAAGAATAAATATTACATAACTTGGCTAATTAGTCTCATATAGGAAATTATCTTTTCCGATTCAGATGAGAATTTACTTTCAATACAATTTAAAAATATCAAGGATTCTTTTTTCATTTCGTCGCTTACATAACCGAAATTTGTATAGAGAACATCGAAATCTTGTATGTTAAATACTTCTTCTATAGATTTTTTTATACTTACATAGTTTGGGTGTGCTGAGTTCTCGGGCCTATGTATACCTTCGAAATGAATTGTATCATTCCAGTCTCGCACAAAGAGTATTTTTTTTTCTCTGCTCAGATAATGATTTTAGTTGTGCAACTCTTTTCTTGAATAATTCTAAAAGACTACTCTCATCTTTTTTGTAATCTTCAACGTAAACAATATTATCGGAATTCAATTTTTTTGAAATCTGTGTAGATGCAAAGAGTATCGCGACAGCGAATTGCGTCGTGATAAGAATATGGGCAGTCTGACTGAAAAAATCCGGCAAACTCAGAGCGTATTGAGCGCTCTAGATTAGCGTTTGGTACGATTATTCCTTGAAGTAGTTCAATTATCTCGCAATTTGCGATATTTTTTATAGATTCAAGATATGTTTTGTCTGACCCTAAATATACAACACAATCATATCTCTTTTTTTGATCAATCACGCTGTTTGTCTGGTGATAACGATCTATTTCTGAGCGAAACTCGAACATTTCATCGTCGCTCGTCCATGGTGATCTGTAGATCTGATCATATTTGATCGATTCGTGAATTCTCTGATTGAGCATCGCAATGTCGTGGTTTCCATGGCTTGTGGAGGGGGTTACGTCTAATCCGCCTTTGAGGAAATACAATTGCCCGCGCTCTGGTGTGTGCTTTTGCAGGAGACCTCCATACCCCGCTCTTAGAAACCTGTGAGTATGCTCAACATGCTCCTCCCCGTATTTAACAAAGCGTGTATCTAGGTATCCGACATAGTCTAATGCGTTCGCATGATAGCCTACGCAGAAAGCTTGATGCATTGGTGCGATGAAAGGGTTGGCAGCGGTTCCCTCTCCGGAAGAGACATCATTGTCCAGTTCCAGAGTGACATCAGGCATATAATTGATATGACCATACATATTGATGGCGGATATCCACTCCTGCTCCCAGCCGAATGCATTTGGGAAACAATCATCTTCAAAAATGATAATTTGTTGACACTTACGCTCGTTTTTAAGGTGCCATATAGCCCGATTTCGGTTCCACGATATACCTTTATTTTTGCCAGATATATAATTTACCTCACTATTCGCCAAGTATTCTAATGTTTCGTCTGTCGAACCATCGTCTGCTACAATGAAATCAAACGGACATGAAGTATTTTTGAAAATCTCGTTTATTGTTTTCGTAAGAGATTCCACTCTATTGTAAGTTATGATTCCTATTCCCAGTTTTGTTTCTGACATTTTCAGGCCCCATTTGTATCTTTGTAAGAGATCTAAGAGTTATCGTTGTCTATTAACATGTCAGGGTATAAATGGTAAGCCGGTCGTGCTTATCTTCAATTATATGAAACATCAGTGCGTCGGCTAGTAACAGTTTGCACGAGGATAAACCAAGATTTATAGGACTGCCGAGAAAGATAGATGTTTTAGAATCAATAGAATCAAGATATTATATATAATCGTAAACTATATAAAAATAA
>NZ_BAJV01000020.1 GCF_000613885.1 Asaia prunellae JCM 25354
TGTTCGGGACGCAGGGGCCGGAGGTTCGAATCCTCTCACTCCGACCAGATAAATCAATGGCTTAAGCCGTTGCAGCGCAGTGGCTCCGATGTTCAGGCGAACACAGCCACCCATTATCCCTATAGATTTACCTTGTACTGCCCCGCCAGATCGTGCGATTCTGCGAGGGCTGCGGCGGCGTGGATGGACACGCTTGAGGACAGGGGTAGCTGCTCGTTCGATCCGAGCGCCTGACGCGATGTGTCTGAAACTGCATCGACAGCCGGTATCAAGCCCGGCACGCAGCAATCATCTTCGGTTTGATAGGCAGGGGCGACTTTCGGGTCGCCCTTCGCTTTTGTGGTCACGATGCCTGAATAGCGGCATCCGTATCCTGCGCCTGCTTGAGCGCGGCGGCGATCTGATCCTTTGTCGGACCATCACCCGATTTGACGGCGGCGATCGCGTCCTCAATCACCTGAAGGATATTCGGGAAGACCTGAGCGACTGCAACAACAAGCTGCACAATCTGGGCTGCAAAGGCTGCGTTCATTTCGCGATCTCCGTTTCAAGGGATCTAACCACCGCAAGGAAAAGATGGTCCTTCACTTTCTGCTCAGAGGGAAGGGCTTCATAAGGAACCATGCAAGGATGCTCCTTCTTCGCAACGTCTTTGACGGGGCCATAGATCCAGCCATCAGCCTCTTTCACCGCAAGCCACGACTTATGCGAGTCACTCGGGCGGGCGTCTGGGTGAGAAATAACGAACTCGACACCCGATATCGCAGATGCTTTTTGCCATTCAGGTGCTTCGCTCCATGGTGCTTGCGACTTGTCGCCATGTGCAAGGCAGAGCGCACGATTTACCTCGTGACAGACAAAGGCGATTTTCTGAATGTTCATTTCGCGGTCTCCTTGGCGATCTGGGCCTGAAGTGCTGCAACCGCTGCGGTTGCTGCTGACACCTCAAGCGCGGTGAGGGGATTGGACGACTGAAGATCGGTCCCGAGCGGCGTAATGACCTTCATAGCGTCCGCACTTGCCGTCTTGATTTTATCTCTGATCGTCGGGTCTGCGCCTGGCTGCTTCATATAGGCCAGAGCCAGCGGCGCTGTAGCGTTGTAAGCCTGGATGGTAACATAACCGGCATTGCGAAGATTGGTCTGACTGGGATCGCACGCCGTCAGCGTGACAAGGCAGAGTACCCCGAAGAGGGCGCATAGTCGTTTCACTTGGATGAGCCTTTCACATCGTCAGCGTTCGCAGCGTGCTTGCCGTTCATCGCGAGCTTGTTGATGAGCAGGTAGATGGGAAGCCACTTCGACCCAGCCGCAGGGCGAGGCCAGAACCGGGCGATCACGGCAGCCAGCGCGATCAGGAAAGTCCCGATCAGCGTAAGGTCGCCCGCAATCTGCGCAGGCAGAAACGGCAGGAGCTGGGCAAAGAGCGTTTGCCAGTCGATGGTCATGAAGTGACTCCGGTTGTGGGGATATTCCGCCCGAGAAACACTGCGCTTTCGATCTTGCGACGACGCTGCAAGCCACGCAGAACGATGAGCTTTCCGTTCACCGTGGCCTTGTCCCAGACGAGAAACTGTTGAGCTGCCGACGCATAAAGCCGCTGGTTCAGAAGACGGACCAGCGTTGAGCTTCTGGCGGCATTGCTGCCAACATTGAACTGCCAGGAGAGCAGGGCGCCTTCCTGATAGTCAGTGAGTGGTACGGTCACGAAGGAGCGCAGCTTTTCTTGCAGCGTCACAACGGTCTGACGCAGAAGGTTGAGCGCTTCTTCTTTCGTAATGGGGCTGGTGGTGGCTGTTATCGGCTTTCCGTTTGCCAGAAAGCGGTTGCCATAACCGATGGTCCAGTAATTGGCGGGGCAGAGATACGGACTGAGGCTCAATCCCTCGAAATCCGGGCGAGAGATCAGCGCGAGGGCGATATCAAGTCCGGTCATCACAGTTTCCCCAGACTGTGGAGCAGAGCATAGACGCCAACAGCTGCGCCCCCACCAAAACCAGAAGCCCCGGCAATGATGGTTGCGCGCAAGGTCAGCTTGTCCTTGATTGGGACTATCTGGTCAGAAAGTGTCTTGAATCCTCGCTCCATCGCTTTTTCGGCGTGTTCTGCGCGCACACGGTTTTCACCGTGCTGTTCTGCGTTTTTCTCGCTCATGGCAGCGAGACCAATTTCGATTTTATCGAAGCGTTCGGTTACAATGGCCTGGTCGCGTTCATATTCCCGGCGACTGACAAACCCGTTCGGGTCAAGATCGCTCATCACCACTTCCCGGCCTGAGAGTTGATGAGGAAAGGCACCCAGGTAGGCGACCCGTTCACGAGCAGGCACCCTACATAAGTGCTTGCATTCGTTGAGTTCGTGTCCTTGTAAATGTAGGACGAACCTGCATTGTGGTCAGCAGTCATAGCCGTCCAGAACTTCTGACCATCGGGAACATAGGCGATCAGAGGGGGGGTGCATGGACGGGGCAGATCATCAAACGCTATCGAGGGCGGAGAAAAGCTGGTCGTAACAGCCAGCGTCTGAACCGTACCGCCTGTTTTGGGGAGGTACGTTGCGGACGCCTGATCTTTAGTGAGGTAGGATGAGAGGGTATTTCCAAGATTGACATAAAGTGGATTGTTCTGCGTTCCGACCCGGCGCCCGTAACTGAAAAGCTCGACCGGGGCAGCCGCCTGACCAGAGGAAGCCGAGGCGGAAGGAACAACAGAAGAAATCGCCGCAAAAATCGGGTTAGCTGATGTGCCGACGCGCTTTCCCTCAAGGAAGGGAGAGACAGGGTTTGCGGCCTGCGACTGCGCAAACGCAGTGCCGGGGAGTACGAACGGAAGAATAAGCAGAAGCCGACGCATGGGGGATACCAGACTGATTTTCCCGCCCGGCCATTACTGGCGCGTCGTATGTTTTTTTTACTGCTAACTGATGTCCGGCGCAATGAAAAAGCCGCCCGGTAAGGGGCGGCTTCTCTGTTACGCGAGGGCAGGGCGCTTTCTGGCGTTGCCTGACACCTGCCGCCTGCGGATATCCTGCAAACGCGAGAGGATTGATTTCTCCTCGTCGTTTTCCAAAACATCGAGGTCGCGCCAAGCCTGCATGATCGCCTGAGCGCCTAGCTTCAGCCTCTCGCGCTGAACGTCGAGATCACGGTTATCGCCCTGCGCTATGGCGAGACCGGCATGAAGCGCCGATCCGATGTTTCTGCCTACTTCTTCCGCACTCATGCGCTGGGGCGATGTCTGCCCGAATACCGCAAGCGCACTCATGACGCTGCCTCCTTCGGGCGGGTGAAAGGGCGCAGGTGCTTCACGATCCGGTTGGACCATTTGAGCTGAGCCTGCGATCCCTTGCCGTTGCTCCGCGTCGTGTCGAACATGCGTCCAAATGGTGCGCCTTTCTCGGTCGCCTGATAATCGCACCCATTGGCAGATGCAGGAACCTTGATCTGATAGCCCTCCGCGATGAGCAGCTTGTTCACAGCCATGGCATTGAGGCCGATCTCTTTCCCGATCTCGGTCGCCGTCAGGTAGGCGTCATTGTTCGGGGCAGCAATCGACGTAACGCCCATGACCTCAAGCGGGTTGATGCCGGTCATGTTGAACGTGCCACGAGCCGCATGAAGGCAGTGCTGGTTCTCGTCAAAGCCGGGAAGGGTGCGGGCGATCTTGAGAAGGCGATTGTATGTCGTGTCGATCGCAGGCTTGCGGGGACGCTTGGGTGCAGGCAGCGCCTTGCCCTGCACCATCGCATCAAACGCCCGGATGACTTTCAGGTGAAACGCCGGGCTGATCCACATCGCATAGGCGTAAACGAGTTCCTTCGCGACGTAGGTGCCTCGGCCTTCGTTTGGGCCGGTCGTAACGGTGTTTGTGGGGTAAGCAGGAATTCCTGCCGACCCTTCCAATTCAACGACCAGAGCCTTTGTCTGCGCGTTTTCGAGCCACAGGCTTGGGCGCTTGGCATTTTCGCCGCCCGATGCCTTGTGGCAGTCATTCAAGCAGTAGCGGCCTTCAGCGTCCTGACGGATGGCGGTCGTGATGATTGTGAGGTTCGTGCTCATGTGCGGCCTCCCTTGATCGCAACCGGCACGATCTTCACCGAGAAGCCGGAGGAAAACAGGAGGCGTGCAACCGCAATTATGGTATGGATGGCATTAGCCGTAGGCATGGGGTTTGTTCCCTGCTGATGGTTAGGGCCGCTTGCGAGGTGCGAACTCGCTTGCGGCCTGTTTTTTATCGCGCTATAAAATCATAATGTCAATAGATAGCGCCAAGAAATCAAAAAGAGGAAGGCCCGCCATTGATAGCGAGGCAGTCAACGTGCGGATTGACCGCGAGTGCCTAGAGGCGTTGGATGACTGGAGACGAGATCAGTCTGATTTGCCGTCACGCCCAGAAGCTATTCGACGTCTGATACGCATGACGGTGGGCAAAAAAGCGCCCTAGAAACTCGGTTCGGAAGGCGGTTTGTATGGTTCTTCAATCTTTCTATTAATGTCATGAACGCTGTATTCTAGGTTCTGGATGCTATCGTATATCTTCTCCATTACATTCCCGTTACGTAAGAATGTATTGTGAGCATTTTGATCCATTCGGACGATATCGACATTTATACTCACAAGGGTTTTTAATATTTTGTTGCCAACTGAATAAATGCACAGAATTAAGGCGCATACTGCACCGAACAGGGTGTCCAGGTTCGCATGAAGCATTTAAGTTCTCCGGAAGATGATGTAATTTTCGCCAAAACCACTCTCCTGCTTTGGCGATGAAGAGAGTTTCGTTTTTTGCGCCTAGAGCGGCAACAGATTCTCTGCGCCTTCGTAATGGAGGCGCAGACCCTCTATACCAACTGCTGTTGACCCGACTCCGGGCACGGTGGTGGGGCAGCATTAGAAATTTGGTGAACACTCTGAGCGGCTCTGATAGCCTTGCAGAATGATCATCCTCATTGTTGGCGGCCTGATCGCCATTGCCCTCTGGTTCACCTGCTCCGGCATCGGCGGAGTGGCCATGACGCTTGCCCTCATATTTGTGACGGGTGCCGGGAACTGGTTCGTTCCGTTCCCATACCCAGAGGACATGCCGTGGGAGCAGATGAAGTGGTTGCATTACGAGGGCTTCGCTCTTGCTGCCCTCATAGGTTTCGCGCCGTTCCTTCTCGCCCAATATGGCGGTTGGCGCCAGTCAGTCCGTGCGCGAAACGAGGCGTTGTTTTCTGGTACGATCCAGAGCGGGCGTGATCGCGCCCTGACCAGAGATAAGGGCTGACGCTGCCTTGCGCCACGGACTCTCCTGATCGCCTCTTGCTCCGCGCTTGATCAGAGATTGAGCCAGTAGCGGATTGTCCATGTAAGTGCGGATGCCAGCTCGCAATGGGGCGCCTGCAATTAAGGGAACGCTTGCTGCAAGTGCAATTTCGGGAATTGACGTATGTCCGGTCAAAGCTGCGCCCAACATCATGGGAGCCTCTGACAGCGCTAGACGTGCGCCAGATCTGCCTGCGGTTCCGCTATTGGGCTCTGCCTTCATAAAAGCCTGTCCAATATCGGCCAAATCACCAAGATCACCAGCTCCACGCTGCGCCCGGCTGCGAAACTGAGCATTGACGCGCGCTTGCAGAAGGGGCGGTGAAATCGCGTGTTCGTTTGCCCCGGCCTTTGTGGCAAGCGGTTCTATCGTTTTCAGATTCTTGTATTGCAGCCGGGCGTCTCTCAGTTCTGCAAGAAGATCCTGCCGCCCATCTGCTACAAGAGATCGCTCCATAGCCTCATCAAGTGCATCCCGAACACGCCCGGCGTGATAGGAAATATTCGGGTCAGGATGCGCCATAGCGCGCGCCAATGGTGTATTTGCACGCGTTAGGGCCTGGTACTGCGCGCCGGTGATATGCCCATCCTCTCCGATTTTGCCGAGCACATCACTGATGCGGTTCTTTATCGGAGTGATTTCGCCGGGGGTGACGTCGCCCTGCGCCTCCTCCTCAATGCGCGCCAGATCATTGACCAAGGTGTCATCTGCCTTGATGCGCGTCTCATGGGCAATGCGGTCCATGCGCGCCCCAATACGGCCTTGCGCCTCTGCCAGAACGTCAGGTGTGAGGCTTTCGCTGTCTGCGCCGAACGTCCGTGAAACTGCCCGAGTAAACTGGTTGATCTGATCTTGCGTAGTATGGCCCCCGCCTGCCTCATCTGCGAGATAGCGCATACGGGAGGATGTGCCGATCTGCGGCGCAGTCAGATCAATGCCGAAATCTTTCGCGCGTTGGGCGAGGGCAGCGCGGGCCTGACTTATACGCCCGCCAGTCAGCGCTTCCGCGCCTCTCCTGATTGCCCCGCCTGCTGCCGCCAGAACAGGGGCTGCGACCGCTCCAATCTCCGCACCGTGTAACGCTGCTGTTCCAATATCCTCATTACCGCCACCCGACGCCGCCGCATTGGCTGTAGCGCCTTCCGCTGCGCCGCGACCAATAAGTCCTACCCCGCGTGCAATAAGGCCACCTGCAAGACCAGCCCCGCGAGCCCCTGCGCCGATCGCTGCTGTAGCCAAGTCACCTACAGGGCCGACAAGGGGGGCAGAGGCGAGCATATTGCCGCCAATACGCCCGACCCCAGCCGCAACGCTGCCACCATAATCGCGATTGTAATCTGTGAGCGCGTTGGCCTCATAGTTGAGAGCCTTTTGCCGCTTGCTCTCATCAGCTCCTATCATCGCGTCCAGATCGGGTCCCGGCAGGTTCTTGTCTGCCCATTCCCCCGCCTTGAGGGCCGTATCGCCAACATCACGCACGCCGCGCTTGATCCCTGCTCCGACATTTTGCCAGAAGCCGGGCTGTTTTGGCGCATTTACTGTTGCGACTGTTGTCTCAGGCTGTCCAACACCCCATGCCTTATCCATATCGGAAACCGCAACCGGAGACGCTCCTTTGTCTGGAGGCGTTCCCGCCTCATTTTCCTGAGAGGAAACACCCCAAGCCTCGTCCATGGCTTTGACATCTATGCCGGTCTGCTTCGGCTTTTCCTGTTTCGGAGCCATGTCAGGGGTGCTTTCGGTGCGAGGGGAGGGCGAATAAAAAGATGCCACGCGCCCTGGGTAAGCGCTTGTTTCGGCATTGGTCCAATGCGACCGATCAGTGCCCCCATTATAGGCGCGCAGGCGTCCGGCACGTTGCCATAATGGTCGAGATGCTGGCTCAGAAGATTGGCAGCGCCATAAATAGACTGCACAGGGTCCGAGGCGTCCACGCCCAGACGACGCGCCGTATCGGGCATGATTTGCATCAGTCCCGTTGCCCCAGCTCGGCTGCGTGCTTTCGGATCTCCGCCGCTCTCGGCCATCATCACAGCCCTGATGAGAGCGGGTTCGACATTGAACCGACGCCCAGCGTCCTCGATCGTGTCGCTATAATCGGCCATCAGCGCGGCGGCGTCACAAGGCCATGGTCAACGGCGCCTTGGACCTGCTCATAGAACTGCGCCCGCTTGGCCGTGTCCCATCCTTTCATCATGGTCGTGCGCTGCTGCGGCGTCATGAGATCGAACGCATAAACACGGGGGTCAACATGCGAGGACCATTCTGCTGCATAAGACGGCCACTCGTTCGCGTGTAGCTGAGACTGCCCGCCTGGATATTTCTGATTAAAGCCAAGAAGAGCGGCCTGGTTCTGACGGTCGAGAGCAATGTTCGCCTTGACTACATCTTGTGCTGCGAGATTGCTGATATGGGTCGAAGCGTTCCCGGACAGAGCGGTTGAAAGACGCTCATTGCTTCCTGTTGCGCCCGGCTGTGCCATGGCCATCTGCGTGAGGTATTTATTCGCCTCATCGTAAGCGCGCGTCGTGTCGCTTGGTGCAGTGAAGCCCAAGGTCTGGGCATAGCTGACGATCTGGTTTCTCCCCTCGCTGCCGGGGCCTGTGCCGGTCGGACCCAGCTTTTCGAGGGCAGAGAGAGCCGCACGCGATTGATATTGACGCTGTGCGAACCCTGCTGCGCTCTGGTTTGCCGCCGCATATTGTGCGCCTGCTTCGTGTCCTGCCGACTGAGCCGCTTCTGCCTGACCGGGGGCAAGCCCTGTTTCCATTGAGTGAGGGGGCGGTGCGCCATTCCCGTCCTGCGATGCAACCCCGCCATAGCGCCCGCTATTCCAAGGGTAGTTCTCGGCACCGTGGGGGAGCTGCCCTTGCGCATTGGTCTGACTGACAGGGGCTGGAGATACGTTAAGACCATTGGCTTGCATGACGGCACCGACCGTAGTGATGTGCTTTTTCCCATCATCACCGGTGTATTCATAAGGGTGAGAGAGGAATTCAGGACTCAGGTTTTTTGGTGCTGCCTGTGTTGCGCTGAAACCGCCGCCCTGCATCGCAGATTTGCGCGTACCAATGAGGTTAGCATTCCCTGTGTCCATGCTATCGTTAGTGCCATAGACGTTCTGTTCTTGCCCCTGCGGCGCCTGCATCGAGTTGGTAATCTGCGCCACGCCGCCAGCAATGCCGTTTGGATGGCTCCCGATCTGCTGCACGATTGCATCAACCTGGCCCCATTGGCTTTTCGGCAGCACAGCCTTGGCCATGCGAGCGCCTGCGTCCAGATGGGCCGCGTCAGGATTGGCGCCGACAAAAGACATGATGGAGCCTACAGCATTTTTCGATGCTTCAGCATTGGCCAGATCGTCATTGCGTGACGCATTTTGCTGCCGGTAGGCATCAATGGCTCCATATGCTGTCGCTGGGTCGGCAGCCATGGCCGCGCGCGCCTTGGCGTAATCAACCTGACCATCAGCGCCGGTCGCGCCCAGCAAGGCGCTCCCTTGAGCTACGCGGGCATCATATTCGGTTTGCTGCACCCGGTTGGCGAGTAGTGCATTCTTTATCTGCGCCGCCTGACCGGCCATTTCGAGCGGGTTGGCCGTGTGAAGTGGCGTAGGTTGGAGCGCGTTCGTATCAAAGCCAGAGAATGCCATGGGTCAGCCCCCTACGGACGGAAGAGCTTTGCCGCCGTTGAATTGCGCATACGGTGTCACCGATGCGACGTTGTTGTTATAGACGGTCGATCCTTCTCCATTAAGCAGCGCATTATAAATCTGATACTGCCCTATTGTGCTGCCAAGACTAGATAGTCCACCCGCCAATGCGTTTCCGGCGCCGACTGCGGCGGCTGCCCCGCCGTTGGCCCCAGCCATGCGGATATTCCCTGCATTCGTTGCCGCGTTGATGGTGTTATTCCCCTGCGCGGTCGCTGCCTGTCCGCCAAGATCGGCAAGGCTTTTGTAGTTATTGAACTGGTTCTGGTACGTCTGGTCAGCCAGACCCGTTGCATAAGCCGCAGCTCCTTTGAGCGCCGCGCCTGAGTTGGCAAGCCCGCGTGCTGCTGCGGCATTGGTAACGCCCTGCAATCCCTGGTTCTTGATGAACTGATAACCGGGCGTACTTTCAAGAAATTCCTGCGTCATGCCGCCGGAAAGTGCGTTGATCGCGTTGTTCCCGGTCGAGACATACGGATTGAGCAGCGCGTTTGCATCTGTCGCGCTTTGCGTCAGTGTAGGCGCAACCTCGTTTGCCGTGTTGATCGCCGTCTTGCGAGCATCTTGGAGTGCCTTTACCTGCATAGAGGTCGCAGCCACAGTCCCGGCAGCTTGGGCCGCTCCCGCCGCAGCGGCTCCGACGCCTCCGGTCAGATCAAAACAGGCGCCTCCCATATGCGCCAGAGAGCGAAGAAAGGGGATCATGGGCGCTGCATCCCGTAAATAGCTGTCTCACGCACCACGCCGTCAGGCCATGGGAGAGAAAGAGTGAAACGAAAGGCAAACCCAAGGCGAACGGCAAGGTAGCGGGCTGCGCGGTTCTGTGCCTTGATGGCACCAATCAATTCGCACACTGCCGGGAATTGCTGCCAGAACCGGGCGAGAAGGCGACGAAAAGCAGCAAGGGCCTTGGCGCCGCGCATCCAGGGCTCAGCCGCATAATGGGCCTCCCATTGCGTTTCCGTTATCGGAAGAAATCCACCCACAGCACCAGCTTCGCGAACAACATGCGCCCCGACAGGAACATCACACCCGAAAATTTCTGCCGCCGACTTCATGACAGAAGATACCCGTCAATAACGATATTCAGCCCGGCGCCCGAAGCCTGGATAACATCCCCAGCATTCAGAACGCGCGCCAACTCAGGCACGAGGTCCGTCCCTCCGGCAGCGATTGCCCGCCCCGGAACAATAATGAATGAACTTCCATCGGCGCGCTGGAGTGTTACCGAGAGACTGGCTGTTGCGCCTGTCGGATTGGCGACAACGGCTCCGCTTGCGACAGTTGTTCCCGCACCTGCCGCAAAAATGGAACTCAGATTACTGGTAAGGGTGGCACCTTTTACAAGGGTTTGTGCGACGACTGCCATATACGGGTCATGACGCTGAACGTCATGCTTTCATCCGAAGATATCCCGTCTCGCGGCTGGCGCGTCGTAAGGAGCAGTTTAGACAATTCCTCGACTTTTTCCAAGGCTTTTAGTGCTCTGGCCTCGGCCTGACTGGCCCTGAGTAATGCCTGAACTGCTATCGTGTATAGTTTTTGCGTGTCGATAGCCGGTGATGACTGCGCAAGGATTGCAGCAAGCGTAGATGAGCTCTGCGCTGAAGCTTCGGAGTGATCCGCCTTCGCGATTGCCGACTGTGACGACAAATAGGCGATGTCAGCCTCTCTCGCTCCCCATGCCGCGTCAAAGCCGGGGGCGTACCCTGTACGCTCCCACAACCGCCTGATAAATGCGGTAAACTGCATGGTGGCTGTCCCATCCTGATTGCAGATCTTTCCCGCAGGCAGCGGAGAATTGAAATCACGCGGTCCGCTCATGATCGCACCTGATCAATATCAAGAAAAGCACCCATAAGAGACGTCCGGACAGGGGCTGTCCATGTCACACGATAAACCGGTCCCTTGCCATTCCCAGCCGCCACAAAGTCGGCCAGACATTGCCGGAAGCGCCAAGACTCAAGGAGTGCGGCGCGCTGAATGTAGCGCCTCTGTCATCCGACCAATCAACTGCAACAGCGGCATTATCAGCCTGCTGCATATCGAGCATGAACTTTCGATGTATGCCCCTTGTCCCACTGGTTAAAAGGTGAGGGAAGGCGCGTTGCCGTTTTATCGGAATGCCTGCGTCATCAAGCGCGTCTGTGGATACCTGATAAATCGTGCCGTTATCTCGGTCTAAAGCCCATATTTTTCCGTAAGCCTGCGTCCAGAAGAGAGGCCGGATCTGCACTTCATTTCCTGCTGCATCAAGTCCGCTTCGTTCGTGCCACATCCCCGTTGATACGTCATACACCCATGATGAAGACTGGCCAGGAATGGTCAAAACATAAAAGACGTGCCCTTCCTGCTGGTACACAGAAGCAACCGCCGCCGATAAATCCCCCATACCCTGCAAGGAATCATCAATAGGAAATGTCGATACGGGTGCTGCTGTTGTCTGCTGCCCCAGGTAAACGCGTGCATAGCCGGATTGATCGCGCCCCAGCCACATGATTCCCCCATTCGGGGTCGCCTGTGTCGTCGGTAATTTTGCGATCGTGTAGGGCGAGATAACGCCTACCTCTACCGTGACACCCTGCACGCGCTGGAATGGGAAATCCGCAGCCCCGCTATTATACCAGAATTCAATCTGCGATCTGCTGAACAACCATATATATTGGCCTACGACCTCAACGCCAAGGATGGTGTCCAGGCTCGTCGTGTCGCTCGCAACATAAAGACTATCAAAAGGAGTTGTTTCCTCGTCAGCAAATTGGGCTGGGGATACATACCAGTTTGTCGTTTCTGAATTCACAAACAGGAAGAAAGTATCGAGAATGGCGATCGTCTTGCTGCCATAAAAAGCGTCATCATTGATCTGATGCAATGTGCCGTAATTGCCAACCCTAGGCAATGAAGGGAGAGAGCAATACCATCCGCCTTTCGCTGAACCGTCCACCAGAAACATTGTGGTTCCGTTGTCAGAAATGCGAACCGGCCCGATTTCTGATGGAAGAGAGCCTATTGTCTTCAGTGCGCCGGATGCATCCATCAAGATGACATCGTGGCCTATAACAAAAACTGCATCCCCCTGCGTTGTCAGATAAGCAGCGCGCCCACCACCAGAAGACTGGGCCACACGAATCAGCCCCGGCGTTGGGAAATATACGATCCTTGTAGGCTCACCCTGAAAATCTGGAATGGGTTCCGGATACAGGTTAAGAACTCTCTGCGCTGCAATTGCAACTGATCTGGAGGTATATGACCCGCCTGAAAGATTAATGCGTGGCATCAGTTGGGGAACATCCTGGCTTCCCATGAAAATGTCACGGGGTAAGACTGTGCATTCTGAATATGGACAGTGAAGCTGGATTGGGTCTTGGTGTCTGCATACCATCCCGCAGCCGAACCGGGCGCTGCGGTGGGTGATACCGAAACCCAGTAAGGGACGCCCGGAAGACCATGGGTAACAGTTGCAGAAACTGCGTTGGCTGGAATCGTCACTTCTCCGCGTGCGACTGTGATGTATCCGGCATTGCCCTCAACATGAGCCCCCGCAGCGTTGCCGCTAAAGTAAACTCCTACTTGAGAATTGTACGCGAGGTCATTGCCTGTGATGGTGACACCCGTTCCATTGACTGCGCAGATTCCTGCTGATGTACTCAGGTTCGAGTTTAGCGCCCCGGAGCGTGTACCTGTAATCATGACAGTAGCATTGGTGTTTGTATTCAGAAGGTTGATGGAACACGTTCCGGCTGCGCCGTTGGCCCCGTTCTGAAGGAATTCAGCTCCTACAATCTGCGTTCTGAACGCACTCCCAACATAGCCTTCCTGCGAATTATCAAAGACAATCACATCTCCGATCTGAATATCCGCAATATTACCTGTTGTGTATATTCCACGGCCTGTATTGGACTTCGGGATCTTGAAGTCCCGCCCCGTTGCAGCCGTGCCTGCGGCTTCGATGAACGTTCCGCCTGAAACGGTAATATGACCGCTGTAGGTGTCAAAAAACAGCTCGTTATTCCCGTCTGTAGAGAATATTCCGCCCTCAATGTTGATGTTTGAAATATACCCTTCAGGCGTTCCTACGAACCGCGCTCCACCAAGGCCATTGGCGAAAGCCTGCGTGTCCCACCACGGAAGTAATATCATGGGGTTTTTCGTGTTTGATACGACATTGTAGCCATAGCCATCGTTCGTCTGGCTGATAGTGTTGGTCAGGTTCCATTGTGCTGTCGTGTATGTTGCGTTGTTGCTCAGATAGAATCCGTCGCCATAATTGTTCTGTGCCGTCAGGTTTGATGCAACGCCATAAGCCATACCGCCCAGATAAAACCCGGTCCATTGATTGGTGGCATAGATGTCCCGCAGGGTAGCAAATCCGCCCCCACCGCCAGATGTATCAATGCCACGCGCCGTATCAGAAGCCGGAACAACTGAACGATCCACAGAAAAGCCAGACAGGGTGTAATTGGACAGTCCAGCAGCCACAGAAATCACAGGGGCTGTAGCCGAGTTGGAGACGAACGTTACAGACGTTTGCCCCGCACCTACGAGCGTAGTGCCGTTTCTGGTGATGTTAATGGGCGAGGAAACCAGACACTTGCTGATGCCCTGCGGGATCGCAACGTTGTTGTATGCTGAAAGAACAGCATTGATGGCCACTGTGTCGTCGGTTGTGCCGTCACACTTTGCGCCCTTTGCCAGGATAGAAACAAAGGGGGGTTGCAGGAGGCCACCTGAAGTCAAATTTGTAACGGACAGATTTGTTGCAGCGGCATCGTTGATCTGTGGTGCCGTCAATATACCATTCTCGGTATCGGCTTTCTTGCTCATAGCCCAATTCAAACCGGTAGGGCCCGATAGAGAAACGCGTCTGTCCATCTGTGGGACAGATTGTGCGAATGCGACCACAGGCAGGAAGGCCATCAAAGCAACAGGAATACGAATCATAGCTTCTGGATCTCCAGTCCGGGCCAGTAGAACGGGCTTTGGGTGTTGGTGAGTATTGCGGGGATGCCGAGTGTAGGGATTTGGGTATTGGCGGTTCTTATGGTGCCAAGGGCAGATTTGACCATGGCGACCACCGTAGGAGATGCCTCTTGCCCATAAGAGGGCGATAACCTGGCCGCGAGACACCACATGATGGCGTCCCAGTATTCAGGAGGCAGGTTAATAGCGCTTGAGGCTGAAAGATTCGCCGGAAGAGGCTGCTTGTACAGGATATGTATTTCCCACAGACCTGATTGAGGTATGGGCCAGATATACAACTCTCCCTGCTGAAACGCGGGGTTATAGAAAGCCATAGACGGCCATGCACGCAGGGCTTTCATTCCTATTGATGCGTAATCTTCATAAGAAGGAATCAGCGTCAGATTATAGTCAAGCGGCTGAACGCCTGCATCCAGCCCGTTAGTCGGCGTCAGGAAGTCCGCTCCGGAGAAATCAAGCGGGGAAAAATCACCATCCTGACTTAATGGGGCACCGTTGAGCCGCCTTGCGTATGCAGCTTCGATTTTGTCCGGCCTTGTCGGAACATCGATATCGCCGCCCGGACCAATGTAGTAAACGCTACTTCCTGTCGACTGGAATGATGCGTCGGTCAGGTTTGGTACCAGCCAGCGGCGCCGTTGCCATTGAGCCAGCATCATATTCAAATGCCTGACCCCCGATATCATCCCCTGAGGGTCAGAAGTCATCCCCCCCGTGCCCACTCCGATCTGTTCAAGCGCCATGCCAACAAGGTCAGAGACAAGATATCCTTGTGCGCCGGGTGTGCCTTCAAGGTTTTCTGACATTGGGCAAGCGTCCTTTCGGTCGCATCACTGGCCTGGGGGGAAGAGCTTTGCCCTCTGGCTCGGCTTTCCCCTCAAAACGGGCGCGCACCTGCGCCTCCTGTTCTGCGTTCCTGACAGTCACGAACGTGAACCCGTCAGGCGCAGTGAGAGTATGAGGGTAGCGCGCCACGATCAGAACCCGTCATCCGTGGGAGACGGAACAACAACGCCCCAGTCAGGGCGCAGCATGGCCTTACCATAGAGCAGATCCATACGCGTTCCACGTACGTCCACCGGCCCGTCATAGTAGGTCAGTGTACGCAGGCTGATGCCGTCCAGATTATCGCGGCCACAATCGATGGTTGCACCTGTGACCATTTCCAGATCAACCGTCGCAAGCGTCATCGCCTTCTTGTGGTAAATGAAGTTACGGCGCGTGACCTCGCCAGCCTTGCCAATCAGGTTGACCTTGGCACCGTTCGCCGGGGCAGAATCAACGGTCTGATAAAGTGCAGCACTGCCGTCCGAATTGGGCGGGATCAGAGCGGGCATGATCGGAATGGAGGTCGCACCACTCGCCACATCCTGAGCAACCACGAATTGCATCGGGATAGCGCGGGACTGTTTCGTGATGCGGTTGACGCGGTTCACGCCGGTGATGGTGATGATATCGCCCGCTTTGAACCCACCATTTAGAGCGCTGACAGAAATCAGCGACATATGCGGCGAGGCTACGGAGCTGATGTTCGCGGACGGCACAACCTGCCCGGTCGGCGTGAACGAGTTGACTGCGCCCGTTGCAGTAGCCTGCCCATCATAGGAGCCGGTTTCATGCACGATGACCGTGTTGTCCTGCATCCAGCCGGACACGCCAAGCAGACGCGAGCCCATGCGACCCGAACGGTTGATGTCCGAGATCTCGCCAGCCGGGTTGAACATGCCCATCAGGCCCGCAACGGTGTCAGCCTCGGATAGAGGATCAAGGATGGCGTAACGGTTCGCCGCTTCGGCGTTACACTCGGACAGTATCGCATTGGCGCGGAGCCAGGTGTTCGAGGATGGAACAATCGTATTGCCCTCTGAATCCACGTTCCGAACAAGGTTCGAGAACTGGAGCGAGAGCCCGATAAGATCAGCCGCGAGCGCACCGACCAGCACGTTCACAGACGGCGCAACATAACGCTCTGCGAAGCGGTCCACCTTCAGGGTACGGTCCTGCGTCGTGAACGAAAGCGAGGTGTTCCAGCGCTTGTCGATTACGAGGGGAATAGACCGCTCCTGCATACCCTGCGGATTTACGGTTGCACCCTCGATCGCCACGTTATCGTTCGGCAGTCGGACGTTGACAGTATCGCCAATCTTGCCGCCATTCTGGGCGAACTGGTCCTGATAGGACCGATCGACATTCTGCACGAGAGAGTTCTGATTACGACGAAGGGCAAGGGCCATCCTCGTAATCATCTGGTTATTGATAATGCTGTTTGACACGGGGTTAGGTCTCACGCATGGCGCCTGTGCGCCTCGTGTCCCGCTCTCGGCTGTTGCCAGAACGTGCGCCGGTTACGACCGGAAACCACCCGTGGCTGTCGCGCCAGTCAGCGCCCGGTTATTCGATACCGGGAAACGAACGGTTTATAGCCCCTCGGCTTCGTTCAACTGCGCTTGTTGAACATGGTGGCGAAATCCTCTGCCGACAAACCGTTGTCATACAGAGAACGTCCGCCAGTAACGGCGCGAGCCGAACCCGTGGCAGCGGCTACAGGAGCGGGCGTCCGGGAGATCTGAGGTGAGGGGCGAGGCGCGGGCGCTTCTGCCTGCTTTGCACTCATCTCGGCCTTGGTCAGCCCGTCCGCGAACTTCTGAAGCATCGCGTACTGTCTGCGCTCGGGAGCGTCGAACAGGGCGCTAGCTGCATCCGGATCGTTGGCCAAAGCATAGTACACTTCGCCGGGATTGGGCAATTCCGAAATATCGCGAATGATCTGCTGATGACCGGGGTTGTTGAAGTCGAGACCTGCCGTTTCAGCAAGACGCTCGGTCAATGGCTTTACTGCATCCCAGCCGTGCGTACCTGCCAGTGATTCTGCAACCTTGACCGTCACAGCACTGAAGTCTTCAAGCTGGCGCTGCTGGGCTGTTTGCGCCTCGATCCGGCTTCGTTCTTCCGCCCGGATCTGTTCTGGCGTCATCTCAGGCTGGCGCGGCTCTTCCTCACCGCGAGCAGCGGCAAGGGCGCGGCGATATTCTGCCAACTCCTGTTCGGCCTGCGCAGCACGCTCCTCGGCTTCGCGGCGCTTGGCCGTAATCGCTCCGATACGGCGCGAGAACCATGCGGGTTCTTCCGTCTTGCGTTCGGTCTGCGTCCCTTCGTTTTCAGCAGGAGTTCCCGGTGTGCCTGGTTCGTGGTGCGGCGTCTCCACCTGCTTCGTTTCTGCCTGAGGGGCTTCCATCTGTCCTGGCTGCTGATCACTTCCGAAATCGATGCCAGTCAGGATATTGGTTTCCTCGGCAGGGGCTTGAATGGTCTCGCTCATACGTCAACGGCTCCTGTGACAGGGTTTGGGGCGTGAATGAGGCCGCCCGGAGGGTTATTGGAAGGAAGGCGCTCAAGGTCGGCAGGTGGCCCACTCGGAAGCGATTCAGGCCCATGATATCCCTGTTCTGCGAGAACTTTTCTCACCAGAGCTTCAAGGACCGGGTGAAGCGATGCCGGATCTTCTGAGCCGATTGCGGCCATGCGATCAGTGTCCGCCTTATCTCGGCGCGTTTCTGCTTCCATCAGATCAGTGACTTGCTCGTGACGCTGCTTGTCGGCCCTTAGGGCAAAATCCTGGCTCTTGTCGTTCAGCTTCTGCTGTAGCTGCTGAATGATGCCTTGCATCTGCTGAATCTGCTGCTGTGCCTGCCCAAGGCGCGGGTCATCAGTCGCAGGCTTGAGGCGGTCGGCAATTTCGTCAGCAAGCGGAAAATCGGCTGCCTTGAAGAACAGATCACCGATCTGCTCCATGATCGCCGGGTTTGCCTGCAAAACCTGCATCAGGCTGTTGAATGTGTCCTGACGGCGCGTTGCGAAGGCTGGCCCTACATCGGCCTCAACGTCATATCTGCCAATCGTCGGATTGATGGCGATGATCGCGCCCTCGATTGCAGCCCGCTGCTCAAACGTCATGCCCGGCTCTGCCTGTTGACCAGGCGGCAATTCAACTTGCGCAGCCTGTGGAGCCTGTGGGTCGACAACGGCGCTGGTCTGCGTTCCGTCTGCACCCATGACCTGCACAGCGCGTTGTGTGTCGTAAACGTAAGGAATGGCGTCAATCAGGATGCGCCCGGCAAGACGAAGCGCCATACCCTGATTGTCGGTGTAATGATAATTCGCCGTGTCGGACTGGCGCTGTCGCTCGTTGATAGCGCGGCCTGACCTCTCGTTTCCTGGGGCGCCCATTTCCGCTTGATACTGGCCCGTGACCATCTGCATCTGGGAGTCAGACGCCTGCATCAGCGCGATATGCCCGGTTGAGCCGGTTGCAGGGTCGAGGCGCTGGGGCGGCGCTATCGGGCTGCTGTCGTCGGGATCAGTCGAGCGGTAGGGCAGATAAGCAGCGTTCGAAACGTTCGCGTTCGACCAATCGTTTTCGTATCCTTCGATTGCGCGCGCATCGACCAGCCATGGTGATTTTGTCTGAAGTGCCACGCTCTCAACCGAGGCCGACGCGCTGTAGTTATACATGCGCTGCGGGTCGAGCAGGGCACGCACGAGGCCGGAACGATCCAGCTTCCCATCGATCACGCTTTCCATGCCAATGACAGGCACAAGCGGGACATACGTGAACACCGTATCGCCGCTTGATACGATCTTATCCCCGGCGATCAGAAAGAACTCGACATGTGGGCGCGTGATTGAGCGGCTTTGCGCCTGCATTGAGCGGCAATATTCTACCGCCTCAGCAGGCATGACGCTTTCCCGCATGGGCTGGATTACTGTTGATCCGTCCTGCTGCGGTACAGGGACGGCCCAGAGCGTGTCCTTGCGCTCGCTGCGCCGGTAATACCGGAACACGCGCACCACATCCTTGCCCGCTTCCTGTCCTCGATAATCCGTGTTGCCAGCAATCGAGAGAGGCGCACCGGAAACGTCCTTGTGCGCCGGATAGAGCCGTTCAAACTCTGCTTTGGGCATTTCTTCAACGATCATGGCCCATTGCATGTCGCTGTGGTCAGGCTCCTGCGTGTTGGGGTCCGAGTAAACAGACCGTGGGTCAGGAACGCTCTTGATGTAGAAATCCTGGTCGAACGTGTCAGCACCGCGCACATAGTCGGTGACGATATGAAACCAGCCAATGCCCTGCCTGACCTGCCCCTGGATGGCGCACATATAGGCGTTCTGCTGGGCGTTGGACTGGTATTCGATATGCCTGATAATGCCCTCGATCACGTCCGCGGCCTTGGCTGTTGAGCCAAAGCCGGTCGCGTTGACCTTGATGCCCATTTGCGATTGCCGGGCGTCGTTCTCAACCTGCAAGACATGCTGCGCCGTCTTGTTGATCGTCAGGCACGGGCGAGGGGAGCCGCCAAACGTGCCGGAACGCGCCTGATAAACGGCACTGTCCCACTGGTAGTGGTTGCGGGAATCTGCGTGGAAGAACCTCAGGTCATCGAGCGCATTTGTGCGCCAATTGGCTTCGAAAGCCTCTGCTGCCTCATACCGCTCTTTGACTTCCGCCAGGATGTCGTCCGTTCTTTCTTCCATGGATACTTTATAGCATAGTGCATATTGTTCGGTACAGCGAAATCAGAGCGCCGCCCAGCCAGACGGGCCGCCGATAACGGGCGAGGTTCTTGGCGCCTTCGGAGGGGGTATTTTCGTCCGCTCACGCAGCCCAACCGCGAGATAGCGGAACGCATCCGATCCATGCGAAGCCCAGTCATGCACGGGGGCAGCCTTGAATTGCGCCAGCTTATCGTTCCATTCGCGTCGATAATTCGTCAGACACTCGACGCCACGCTTGCATTTCACCTCATCAAACCAGCACCGGGCGAGGAACAGGCGAACGGCATTGATTCCGTCATCCACACCGATCTGTGGCACGATCCGCACCTTGCGCCCGTTTGCTCGTGCGATTTCCTCACGCGTCTTGCCGGTGCCCAGCTCGCGCGCTCTGGCATCGTGCGGAAACAGATCCTCCGCATACCGATATCCGCGCCCGTCAAGCCACTGGCAGTAGTGCGAAATCGCCTCGCCACTCGCCTCGTAATAATCGATCAGATGGATTTCACGTCCAACGATCTGGGCGCACCAGAGCGCCATACTGTCAGCAATACCCAAGTCCCAGGCGACGTACACCGGCACCGATGGATCGTATGGCACACGGCACAAGCGCGGCTGCTCACCGCCTTTGACGGCGTCCATTTCCGCCTTGTAAATCGCCCCCGGAACGTCAAGCACATCCCACCTCCCATCAAGCAAGGCCCGGCGCTGCATTTCCGGCATGGTTGCGAGATTTGCCCGGTATTCAAGGTCTATGTACGGATTGTCAGTTACGCGAGCGCCGATAAAGCGCCGCCGCGTAGTGATCGTCTGTCCCTCAATCTCGACAGAGGAAGCCGAGCATGTGTCCCGCCCGTCATCAGGGATAGACCAGTATTGCTGCACCCATTTCGAGCCGATACCGCCCGGATTGCAGTTTGCCCGCATGAGCCGCTTGAGGTTCGTTCCTCGCAGTCGTGAGCGGAGGTATGTCCAAACGAAATCCGATGGGTATTGAGTCAATTCCTCAACACCGATCCACTGGAATTCCTCGCCTTGGAACTGGAATACATCGGCATCGCGTTCAGCATAGCCCATAATGATTTTGGCGCCGGACGGAAAGCGGAACTCGTGCTTCTGCTCGTTCCACGCCACGCCTTCCAATCCCTGAATGGACGGATACAGAGCCCGTGCACGGTCGATCACTTCACGTAACTGCTGATAGGACCGGCGAAGGATCAGGGCCTTGTAACGAGGCACCAGAGGCGCGTTCTGCCACAGTCCGAGAGCGTCCACGATGAATGCGTCTGTCTTCCCGCCACCAGCCGCACCGCCGTAAAGAACTTCCTCTTCCTCGGCTGCAAGAAAAACCTGCTGCCGGTCGGTTGGCGACCAGACAATGTTCGTCACTTCGAGCCTTTAACGGGGAGGGCGATCACGCCAAGCGTTTGCACCTTGCCGTCCTCATCGACCTGCTGGAACTGCGCCGGGATCAGGCTTGCGACAACCTTCACATAGTCGCCCGGCTTCTCGACCCGCATGTCTTGGATTGCCTGAATGCCGTGCTCTTCGAAGTCAGCGTAGAGGGCTGCTACGAAGTTTTCTGACAGCTTGTTGCGCGTGCCTTTCGGGCGACCTGCCGGATTGCCGGATTGCCCGGGCTTGAACAGTCTTTTGCCAGCGCCTTTCTGTTTTTTTTCTGTAGGTTCAGATGGGTTCGCCATGCCGAAATCCTACCAGAAAGCGCCGTCCGGTACAACGAAAACCGTCGGGACTACGAGACGGAATCACCCTTCGAAGCTCTATGGTGTGCCTACGTTTCTGCGCCATTTGCGTGAGCAGAACTCCAAGTTGAATCATGTCCCTTGGCTGGCGAGCGTGTCCACAAGGTCTCGCCAGGTGGGGAAGGGTAGGCGGGTCACGGCGAACTATCCGCCCATTTCTTCGTCAGATGATCGCGCGCTCGACGCTCCCAATCCGCAAGATCGGCGTTGTATTGCTCAGCAACCCATAGTGCGATCGTTCCGCTTCGCGTGGCGCACTGCTTGTCCGGATGGCCATCATTCCAGCGTTCCACGAAATCATCGAACATACCCGACTGTTGCCATTCGTCCGGGTCGGTGGAAGCCGCCAGCCAGTTGTTCCGCCGGTCTATCTCGTCCATCTTTCGCGCTCGAACGCACAGGTCCAGGCCCTCGGACAGGAGTTTTTCTGCCGCATCCATCAAACCCCCTCCCTACCAGAAGCGCGGCTTGCCATGTTGCTCAAGACACGGACAAGCCACGCCAAGGAAAACCCCGCCACGCACGCCAGAAAAGCGGCGATCGGACCGATGAATGATGAGCTGAGCGTTGCAATAGCCGAACTCATCGTCATTAGCGCCCACACTCTCGCGTTGTCAGACATGCCTAACCCCCATCCCTACCAGAAGCGCGGAAAACCTGCCCGTTGGCATGAACGTCAACTGTCCCGCAGTTCCGCATGATCACAACGACTTCACGCGGCGGCCTGATCGAGTAGGCGAGGGACCAGCAAACGAGAGCGGTTGCGAGCGCCACAAGGCCGCTGATCCATTCCCCGCCGAATAGCATATTGGCCCCGGCAACGCAGGATACCGCAGCGGCAACGCCATAGAGACCGAATGCGCACCACTTGCCGAAATTCTTCATCGTTCCGCTCCCCCACCAGAAGCGCCCCGCGCCATTTTCCACAGCACGGCGATCAAGGCGCAGAAAGCCACAAAAGCCGGGCCGCAGGCCACCGATAGGGCTGACCCATGGGAAAGGATCAAACATGCGGCGACCGATGCAACTGCGAGAGGGCAGAGAGAAAGGGGTATGACCTCTACCCAATTCAGAGCCGTTTTCCGCCCCGTACAGGGCGTTCCAATTTCCGGCGGTAAGTTTGTCGTCTCACGATCTTCACCGCCCTCAGCGGTCAACCTCGATGGTCTGGGAGGGGTGTTGGCGACAGGAGCGGCAATCAGGTGCGTCCGATCGACGCGCTTGTGCATGGGATGCTGAGATCGATCAGATCGGCATTCAGAGCCCGTTTCGTCGTTTCGCTCATGGCGCACCTCCCGGAGTGAGAAGCACAAGGGCGGTCAGGAACCTTCTCTGCAACTCGTCTAGCGCCGTACCTGGGCGATCTCCGCCCCATGCGCTTGGGTTGTCTCTGAGCCATTTCTTCCGCTCCGACTGAGAGGCGGCGGCCCATGCGTCGGTGTTGAACGGGGATATTCCTGTTGTTTCGCTCAAGATAAAATCTCCGCAGCAACTACGACAAACGTGATCGCAAGCCAGAAGAAAGCGCCCATCCATGCCCAATCTTCGCAACCCGCCCGAAGGGGCGCGACGGTGGCGCAGACCAGTATCCCAAGCCAGCAGGCAATAGCGCAAGCAATCAATGCCGCTCGTTTCGTCGTTTCGCTCATGCCCGATCCTACCACACCACGAGTCCCGTTTGTACCGAAATCGCCCGGTTTTGCTGGGTTTTTCATGATTTTCTCGCTCACCATGCCGGGTCATTCTGGCGCTCGTCGTCGCCGCGGAACCACGTTGAAGGGCCGTCAAACTGCATCCCTACGATGCCGGTTCTTCCGCCTCGGTTCTTGAGCACGATCACTTCCGCCGTGCCTGCTGACTTTGCCAGTCGGTCCATGACTTCAGCCGCCCGCTTTTCGTAGGCGCGTCGCTCTCGCCTGTGTTTCGGCTGACCTGCCCGTCTGCCCCGACGCGAAGCCGTAGCGCCATTTCCTCGCGGTAGAGCGCCATCACACATCGGGCGTCCTGCTCGATCGCGCCACTGTCCCGGATATCGGCGAGGGAAGGGCGCCGGTCCTCGCGGTTCTCCGATTGCCGGTTGAGCTGGGAGAGCGCGATGACGGGAACGTTCAGTTCACGAGCCATGCGGGCCACATCGCGGCTGATTTCGGTCACTTCTGCCGTCCGGTTGCCGGAACGCTTCACGGCCGCACTGGCTTCCATAAGCTGGAGATAGTCGAGGGCGATGAACGCCAGCCCCTGTTTCTGCCGCTTCATGCGTCGGGCCCGAGTGAGGATCTGCTGCACGGTTGCGCCTTCTCGGTCATCGACCATGAGCGGGATATCGCGGGCGGCCATGCCTGCCGACACGATCCGGTCCATGTCCTCGCGTGATACCGGCCTCCTTTCCCCGTTTGGAAATTTCCAGTGCCCCGTCATGACCACATCGACCGGCAGGCCAGTCTTGCCCGCCACCGCCTTGCTCATCAGTTCCTCGGCCGACATTTCGCCCGACCAGATCAGCCCCCGGCCGGAAGTCTTGGCCGCCCGCATCGCAAGCCCGAGCATGAGCGAGGACTTACCGACACCCGGCCGGGCTGCGATGACATACACGCCACCCGGCCTCAGGCCGCTCAGGAGGGCGTTCAACCCCTCGTACCCGGTATCCATACCGGAAAGGGCGTCCCCTGCCTTCCACGCGCATTCTGTGGCCTCCAGGAGGGTGTCTATGGCGGAGGCCGAGGTCTTCATCGGGCGTTCGGCATCGCCAGTCAGTGCCAGCCGCTCGATCCGCTCCTGCAATTCCTCGATCAGAACCGCGCCGGTCTTGTCGCCGGAATGCACCACGTCGAGGATCAGATTTTCCCCTTCGACCTTCAGGGCGCGCAGAAGCGCGGCATCTGCAATCGCCTGTGCATAGCCTCGCATGACCGGCTTGCCGACAAAGGCCGTTGCAAGCTTTGTCGCAGACTCCTTCCAGAATTCCGCCGTCTTCGGGTTGGTCTCGACTTCGCCCCGGATGGTGATGAAGTCGCACGCCTTCCCGGCCTGCACCCGGTCTCTGGCAATCCGGTAGATCTCCCCCAGCGCCTCAGACGCGAATGCCTCGGAGGTCAGGAGGTCATCGACCAGTTCGAGTGAACCGCTGTTGAGCAGCACACCCGCGACAAGCGAACACTCGGCCTCGAACGTGTCGAGCGAACGCTTAGGGGGAAGGAACAGGGATTCACCCACGGTCGTTTCTCCCGAACTGGAGTTCGGCAATGAAGCGCAGGGCATTGGCCGTTGCCTCGATCTCTGCCTCGATTTCGTCACGGCTCAGGCCGCCTTGCACGATCGCATCGGCAAACGTGCTGTTCATGCGCTGCCGGTTCACAAAGAACGGCTCGGCTATGTGCTGGATCATGCTCGTGCTCCTTCCGCGAATTCCTCGATCATGGGCGGCTTGCCCTCGCAGCCAGTGCGCGCCCATTCGCGACGGGCTGCCCGATAGGCGGCCTCGACTTCAGGCGGATGCTGCGAAGCCGTTGGTCTGGCCACCGCCTGCACGACGCACTCGTCGTTCCATCGCTCGCCGTTGAGCCAGGTGGCCGGGTGGGGGCGGAAGTCCTGCCCGTTGCGGACGTTCTCGCCAAAGGGCCATGATGCGACCGCCCGCATGATCGCAGCATGGCCGATCTTTTTCCGGGCCTTGTCGTAGGCCCTTCGAGCCGATGCCTTTCCGTCCTTGCGTGGGTAGCTGTCCAGAATTCCTCGAAGTCTCTGGCTGGTCCTTCCGTCTCGCTTCCCGGATTGCCGCTTTCGTCTGTTTCGAGATCCAGCGTCGGTTCGTCCTCAAAGGGACTATAGGGTTATATGCTTCTGCTTCTGCTTCTTGGTGTTTAAGGTCGGAATTTGCTTTTCCATCGTGTCGGAATGATCCGACACCAACCCCTAGGTAGGGGTCGGAAGGATGGGACCAATCTTTCCGCGCCCTAGCATGATTGCACGCCGCGCAGGCTGCTACGAGATTGGATTCATCGTTCGATCCGCCGTCGCAAACCGGCTTCAGATGATCGATGTGACAATAATCCGGCCCGGCCTGTCCTGATATGCGCAGTTTGACGCCGCACCAGAAGCATTTTCCATTACTTCGGGCGATGATCCGCTTTGTCTTCTCAGGGCTGTCTGATTTTCGATATGGTCGGACACGCTCAGATTTTGGAACTGATCCGCGCCGCAAAAGTGGATTTCCTCCCTCGGTCCCATTTGCTGAAGCTTCATCGGAAATGGCCTTATCCCTGACCATGCGACGATTGAAGATTGTCCCATCTTCCGAGCGGCTAAATGCGCCTGCTTCCTCAAGCTCTGAGAGGCAGGAAGTCAGTTCATCCACGCTCGCGCCACACACGGCCGCGAGTTGTCGCTCAGTCGGCCGGCGCCCGTTGACGAGCAAATGACCGCACGGCTCTGCATCGAACATGATCGCCAAAAGGTCCATCCAGATGCCTCGTGCGGCTGGTGAGCACATGCGCAATGCTGGGTCGCGCTGCCAGTCCTGCCACCACCATTTTGTCCATCGCCTTGCCGTGCTCATGCCTTACCTCCCAGCATCTCAAGCCAGCGGTCCCATGGCAGCACAACCATAGGCTGCTGCCGGTCACGCACGAGAAAGAGCGCGTCTGCCTGACCAAGCCAGCGTTCAAGCGTGGCAAAGCCTTCGCCATTGGCGCGGGCCTTCACCTCGCACACGAACGGCGCCCCATCGGGACCGCGCGCATAGACGTCCACATCTGTGCTGGCTGTATTTCGGAATTTCATTGCACCGGATAGGGGAACGCGCTCAGCACGAACTCCCGCTTCTGTGTGCAGGGCGACGATCTTTCGCTCTACCCTGGCACCTTTGTCACGTGAGGCTTTACCCATGGCTCACATCCCAAGCGCACGACGGTAGATATCAAGAAGCGTTTCCTGCTCCTCAATTTCGTTCGGCTCTTTCTTGCGGAGCTTGATTATGTTCTTGATGGTTGCGACATCGAAACCTGCCGAGCGGGCTTCGGCAAAAATATCCTTGATGTCACCGGCGAGGGCTTTCCGCTCTTCCTCAAGTCTCTCAACTCTTTCGATCACGGAACGGAGACGGTCCACGGCGATGCCGCCCACGTTGTCGCTGTTGTGACCTGTCATATCGCTCATGGGGTCAGCCCTTCGTCTTGCATGTCGGCGATTGCGCCGAGGAATTCCGTGATGAATTGCGCCGCGACCTGGGGTACGATTGCATTGCCGTAACCGCGCAGGCGTCCCACTCGGGCGGAAATCCCTGTAGCCAGCGGCTGTGTGCCGGGTTCAACTGGCCTGAACTTGCCGTCGCGGCATCCGAGCCAGTCAGCACCTGACCAGAAGCCGTGATGCGGATTGGTCCTGGATGTTCGGACCAGCCTCCGGCCGAGGTCATCCGCGCCTCCATCGCTGTGCCGATCTCGCGCCCATTTCTCATGCGCTTCTCGATCGCCGGTGGTGTGGCATCCAGCTTGTCGCCATCTCTCGCGAGAGGGGTGTGCCAGCCCGATAGCCGCACCTCCCGACCCAGCAGACTGTTCGTCGGCACGTTCGGGCATTCCTGCCCGTCCTTGTGGTCGCGTGTTGTGGGAGTGGGCCAGCCCGCACGCTGCGCCGCCATGTTCAGCGTCATGTTCGGAGCAAACGGGTTGTATTTCTCGCCGCGCTCTGAGTCTGTCTTCGTGGGCGTCGGCCATCCTGCCGTCTTGGCTTGCCCTGCAAGGGTACGAAGCCCGCGTGCTGTCTCTGGCTGGTTGAACACGTTGCAGGTTGGCGTGTTCCAGCCTGACCGCTCCGAAGAACAGTCGCTTGCGGATATGCGGCGCGCCGACGCTACAAGCTGGCAATACTGCCGCCCCGCAGGCGTAGCCGCATCCTTCCAGCGTATCGAATAGATCATCGAGCCAGCCGACCCGAATTGCTGCCTCAACCTGTTCCCCAAAAATGAGCCCAGGCTTGCACTCGCGGATGAGTTCGAGCCAGACGGGAGCAAGGTGCCGATCATCAGCCTGGCCAAGCCCTTTTCCAGCAACGGAGAAGGGCTGGCAGGGCGGTGATCCGGTCCAGATGCCGGGCGTTCCTTCAAGTCCTGCCCAGCGCAGGGCGAGCGGCCATCCGCCGATGCCGGCAAAGAAATGGCACTGGTCGAAGTCTCGCAGATCGTCCGTCCGAACATCTCCGATTGACCGGGTATCGACCGACCCGGAGGGCAGATGACGTCCATTGATGAGTTCGCGCAGCCATGCTGCCGTGGGTTCGTCCCATTCATTGTAGAGGACACGCACGTCATTCCGCCCCCTCGATAAATTCGTAATGCACGGACACGACGCGGCGCAGGCCAGCGGCCTTGAGAACCTTTTCTGACAGGGGTTTGTCAGCGTTGCGCTGCTGGTGGAGCGTCTGGCGCTTGATGCCAGCGGCGCGGGCTGCGGCGGCTTCGCTTGGGAAACTGTCAGCCCATCGCCTGACAATTCCGATCACGTCCGCTTCTTCCAGCCGGTTACGCCTTACTTGGCGGCGTTCCGGTCGGCCCAGGCCATCATGCGAAGCGCAATGCTGTTGAGCCGGTCCGAGGCCCATTTCAGACAGAGTGCGGATTGTAGAAGGATGCAGGCGAGCCACTGGATTTCTGCGGCTTGCCGGTGGATGAACCAGCGCATTCATTGTCCCATCTTTCGGATAGATCGCGATACAGCGCGGCCTGGTGTTCGGCTCTGCGTCTGGCGCGGTCGAGGTGGTGCCGATAGGCAGATTGGACGGCCAGAAAGACGTGGGCCGGGATTGCCGACCATTCGCCGTAAAACAGCCGTTTGACTTGTCCGTCCGTAAGCCCGGTATCCCTGGCAGCACGGTGGAATTTCTGTTTGCGTGGGGTGGCGTCGTGGCCGCTTTCGACCATCTCGCGCACTAACCCTGAGCAGTATTCGGTCACGGCTTCTGGTGTGAATTGTCCACAACTTTCCGCCGTGGCGGAAAAGATTTCCGTCATTTTGAACATGTCTTGCTCCAATCACTGTGAAGCGGATCCACAGTTCTTGAGGCATTCATGGAAGGCGACACCACCACCCACGAGCACGACAAGCCTTTGCTTGAAGCGGATGCAAGAAGGTTCACGCAGCGTCTTGATACGCCCGTGATCGCTCTCGACATCATGCGACAGGCCCGGCTCTGGTCGATGCTGCACCCGCACGCTACGGGCCAGACGCGCCAACGTCTGGTCTCGGAGTTTGCGGCTGCGGTGGGGGTCGTGGTCGTCATTTGATTGCGGGATCAGACGACGCCAGACGCGCCAGGTTGGTATCGCTTTGACGCCATGCGCGGCACGAAAGATGCATCCAAGTTACGATGCATTTTATGGTGATTTGCATGGCAAGAAACGCAGAGCCAGCGGACGTCTAACGGATTGGAATAATCGTCGTGATGCGCTTGGACCTTCTTATCTCCGCAATTCTCACACGGGCATTTTTTGAGTTTTCCATCCCGCACGGCATTGCTTACTTGGATATGAGCCGATCTCTTCTGAGGATTTTTCTTTTCCCACACCTTTTTCGCCTCGTTCCCGGCGTCAGGCTTGGCAGTCGCATACGCCTGGCGTGCGGCAATCCGCTTTGGGTCATTTGCGCGCATCCGATCATAAGTGCGGTAATATTCTGCACTTGCCATGCGAACGTTTTTTGCGTCCGCTTTCGTGCATTCTTTGCATTTATTCAGATGGCCATCAGCCATTTGCGAGTGTGCGTAGAATTCGCTCAACGGGAGATGCCGCGAGCATTTGAAGCATTGCTTCATTGCAGCCTCCTAAAATGGGATAGAATCATCCAGATCGCCGGGTGGTGCGTTCCATCCGCTCGACTGGTGCGATTGTTGACCGCTCTGACGTTGCGGGGCAGGGCGGTTGTCCTGACCCTCGTCACCGTCCCGGTTGTTGTCGAGCAGCGTCAATTCGCCCCGAAATGGGCCAAGCACGATTTCAGTCGTGTAGCGCTCCTGTCCGCTCTGGTCGGTCCATTTTCTTGTCTGGAGCTGACCTTCCACGTAGATCTTGCGGCCTTTACGCAGAAAGCGTTCAGCCACATCGGCAAGGCGTTCGTTGAAGATTGCTATGCGGTGATATTCGGCTCGTTCTTTACGCTCTCCAGACGCGCGGTCTTTCCGGCTCTCGGACGTTGCTACCGTCAGGTTGACGATCTTGCTGCCAGACTGGGCATTGCGCGTCTCGGGGTCGCGGGTAAGTCGGCCCACGAGAATGACCTTGTTTACAGAACCGGCCATGTCACTTCGCCTTTATTTCTATGACGCGGCGCTTTCCGGCTGTCCGGTATCTAAACGACACATCGGAGCGAGCAATCGCCTCATCGGTCGTCATGATTGATCCTGGCGCCTCGACCACTGCGCCGTTCGCAGGCGACAGAAATCCAATGACAGTCCAGTCTTTGGGGGCTTCCTTCATGTCAGTACGCCCTCATATTCGCGATCTGGCGTTGAGCGTCGGCCCAATTGAGGTCGGGCATCATCGCGCCCCAGGTCTCGTCCGCTCCGGCTGCCAGAGGCTCGATACGCTTGGGCTTTGGTTCCGGCTCCGGCTGGGGAGGCGGTGGTGGCTCCATAAGCCCGTGCTTGATGGCGGCGAGCATCATGCGACCGCCGTTTGCGCGTCCGACCCGCATCGTGGCTTCAGTCATCCCCACACCATCATTCAGGAGAGCAACAAACCGCTCTGCCTCATCGCGCGTGATGGGAGAATTCGAAGCCTTGTACGGTGTCTTGTTTCCGCTTTTCGCCTTGGCAATCAATGCAGCCCGCGCGCACGCTTCCGCACAGAAACGGCGGCGGTTCCAGTTGAAATCAAGGGATTCAGCGGGACGATTAAATACCTTCCCGCAGTGGGGGCATGTCTTCGTTTCGCTCATTTCCCGCCCTTCCTCTCAATGCGCTTTGCGATGCTCTGCACGTCGAGCGCGGAGGGCGACCCGAACATGGAGAAGGGGGGCTTGGGGGTGGATTGCTTCACTGGTGTCCTCCCATGAATGGTTTGGGGAAAACATCCGGGCGCAAGATATGCGGATCGACGTTGAAGGCGGCTCCAATCTGGGCGGCCTTCGTGGCAGGCACACGGTTGGAACGGCACCACTTCCAAATTGCGGTACGCTCACGCCGAAGAGAACGGCTACCGCCTGCTTCCCTCCATGCTCTTTCACCATGTCAGCGAATGTTTTCATAGCAATAGCGTTACCTATGGTGTCTGAAGCCGTCAAGCAAAAAGATACTTATGGTGTCAGACATGAAAAGAGCGAAATGCGAAAATGCTTGCATGAGCACGGCACAGCAAATTAGAACATTAAGAGAACATCGGAACCTCTCTCAAGAGGCGTTTGCGGAAGCTATCGGAAAATCCCGGTCACTTGTCGCTGCTTGGGAGGCAGGCCGCAAAGAGCCAGGGAGAGATAGTTTGCGTGCAATAGAACGTGTTTTCGGTGTTCCAATGGCTTATGTCTTAGGTGATGCGTCTGAGGTGAAGGCAATTGCTGAAGGCGCCGCCGAGGTCACGCTTCTTGAGATGTTCCGCAGCGCCGATTCTGTAACACAAAACAGTGTTCTCCATATTCTAAGCCTTGGAAAGTCAAAGGACTGAAAAAGAGACACCTAAGGTAACTTTTTTTTGTTGACCTAAAAAGACACCATGGGTAACGTCACCCCATCAAACCGATGGGGAGCCAGATGGCACACTTCATAAAGCTGAACAGCGCAAAAGATGAAGCCGCGTTCGCGTATATAAATATCGATCATATTACCTCGTTCAGGACAGAAGAATTCGGGTCAACCGTCGTCATCAATGCGCGTGACTACGGAACTGCTTCAGCATCCTGCAGTGTCCAAGAAACCCCCGATCAGATCCTTGCCCTGATCGCCGAAGCGCAGGGGGCGAAGTGATGAGCGACGAAAAAGACGAAGCGTTTGGCGACGCATTCGAAGGGGCCACGCGCGACAGATACGAGAGCGTGTCTGTCGATCGGGCAAAGCACACCTGCGCCTATCTGGAAGACCTCGTGAGCGAAGACGAAGATATCGCCTCGTTCACCGTCGCCGAGATCATCGACCACCTGAACCGCCGTCTCTGACCCAGCTTGACGCGACCCCGGTGCGCCGGGGCCGAACAAGCCGGATCACCGGCCAGTGTTTCCAGTGATGGAGAGAGAAGATGGCATATCCAGACGGAATGCAGTTTCGGAGCGGCGATACACGCAGCCCTTATTACACAACCGGAACGCTTAGGAATTTCCGGGGTGCGGTCGATCAGGACGCCGAAATTGCCGAGGAAATTCGTGAACTGATTGAAAACACAGAACGTCAGGTCAACGCGAAGCTGTCGCGTGTAAGTGACCGGGCAGCGTTCGATATGGACGAAATAGGCTGCCTGTTTCAGGGCTTGACCGACGCACTGCCGAACCGCGCCGTTCTTGAGCGGAGGGCAGCGTGATGGCTGAATATATCATCGAGAGCGAGTTGCTCGATAATCTCGGAAGCGAACTGTCAGCTATTAGCGAGACGCTGCTTTCTTACGAGATACGCCTTCGCGATGAGGGGAAATCCGAGGCCGCAGATCGTATTTTCTGGCGCCGTCGCTCGCTCGCAGAATATCGCGAGATTTTAGCCGAGGTTCCGGCTCTGGGGGCAATCCAATGACGCCCGCCCATCGTTCAGACCTGTCTGATAAAGACCTTTCCGGGCTGGTGGCATTCGTGACGGAGCGCGGAAGCGAAGTTCTGGCGCCTACGAACGAATGGGAAGTCGCAAGATTTACCGGGCCATCTGGCGTCTGCGTAATCTACCGCAACGCAAAAGACCGCCTTGTTTGGTCAGGCGGCGCAGATGTGGCGTGGAACGCATGGAAGAACGCCAAGGAATGGCGCGCAAACAAGCGCACGAAGCGAGGCGCATCCAAGCGTTGGGCACGATTTGCCACCCTGACGGCGCGTGACGGTAACGCCTGCTTCTATTGCGGAAAGCCAGTCACGTTCGAGGATTTCACGGTTGAGCATCTGGTTTCGCTTACACATGGCGGACCTGATCACATCGCAAATATGGCCATCAGTCACGCACGCTGCAACGCGACGGCTGGGCACCTGTCTGTCGTGCAGAAAGTCAGGCTGGCCGTGGACATGAAGGGATCGGCACAATGACGCCGGCCGAGCAGAAAGCCGAACACGCAGATATTGCGCTCGCATACCTGAGAAACGCCGCTTGGGGCCTGAACCGGACCCCGCACGCAACCCGCCTGATCGGTGAGTGGGAGCGTGTGAAGCGCGGAATGACGACAATTATCATCAAAGAGGGAGACACGCTCATGAGCGGGAAATGGACGCCGGGGCCTTGGTGGACATCGGGCGAGTATGAAGATGACGATTTTGGATGCGCAGTTATCGCAGCCAGAACAGACAGCGGGCCGCTTCCCGGCAACCCTACGAGAGGCATGGTAGCGTGGGCGACTGGATATGGATCCAGTAGTTCGGAGCAGTCCGAAGCAAACGCCCGCCTGATCGCCGCCGCGCCGGAACTAGCCGAGACACTGGAAGCAATGGTTGAGCGCTTCGGGCACGACATCTTCACGATGCCTGCGGAGGATCGCGACCTCCTGACACGCGCCGTTGACGTGCTCGCAAAGGCGAAGGGAGAGGGGGCGTGATTATCACGAAGCCCGGCATCTACGAGATGTCGTCTGCTGAATATCATGCTGACCCGTGTCCGTCTGGCAGCTTGTCGAGTACAGGCGCCCGGTCACTGGTTACGGATTGCCCGGCCATGTTCCGGTACAAGCAGCTTAATAGCCCAAGATCGAATGCGTTCGATATCGGCACGGCTGGCCACCTGATGGTTCTGGAGCCGCATCTTTTTGATGAGCGCGTGGTCGTGGTGCGCGGGAAAACGGCAGAAGGGAAGGCGTCACCAGGCTATCAGACCGCAGATGCTAAAAAGCAGCGCGATACGGCCTATGAAATGGGCAAAACTCCGCTCCTTGAGGTTGAGGTTGCCAAGGTCAAAGCCATGCGTGACGTGCTGTGGTCCGACCCGGTGGCAAGCCTTGCATTCAAGGGCGGGCAGGCTGAACAGTCGATGTTCTGGCAGGACGATGAGTCCGGCGTCTGGTGCAGAGTGCGACCCGACTTCGTGCCTGCAAGCGGCAATTACCTTGTCGATTACAAGACGGCTGCGTCTGCGAACCCGGATGATTTCGCCCGGGCGATGCTGAACTGTGGCTATCACCAACAAGCGGCTTGGTATCTCGATGGATACCACGCAGTCACCGGGAAGATGCCGGACGCATTCTGGTTTATCGTACAGATGAAAGAGCCGCCGTTTCTGGTCTCTGTCTGCAAGATCGACCAAGCTTCTATCGAGGTAGGGCGCACGCTCAATCGATATGCACGAGGCGTTTTCGCATGGTGCCAAGAGCGCGACGAATGGCCGGGATATCAGCCACGCGTCGATGAGCCGGGCCGCGTCTGCATGGTCAGCCTGCCGCCTTACGCCTTCAAAAAACACGACGATGGAATGGAAGTCGGCGCATTTGAGCCGCCCGTGACCGTCAAGGAACACGCATAATGAACGATATGGTTCCGACCCATTGGGATAATGAGCAGGGCGCACAGGGCGACGTTATTCCACCGCCCAAGACAACGCGCCCGGTAACGCACAACCCTTTCGAGGCGGCGGTACCTGAGCATGTGAATGCCGGGACAGTAGCAATCGAAGGTAAACGTGCTGCGGCTGAGATCCAGGGCAGAATGATCGTCGCCAAGCAATGGCCACGCGATACGGCTGTGGCCTATGCGAAGGCAATGCAAGCATGCCAGCGCCCCGGCCTGGCAGAAGCAGCAATCTACCGGTACAGCCGAGGCCAGACGGTCGAAGGTCCATCAATTCGCCTCGCGGAAGAACTGGCGCGGTGCTGGGGAAATATCGAATACGGGCTGCGTGAGCTTTCTCGCCGTGATGGCGAGAGCGAGATGGAAGCCTTCGCGTGGGATCTGGAAACAAACACGCGCTCTACACAGAATTTCACTGTCAAGCATATCCGGGACAAGCGCGGCGGCGGCCAGGCCCTTAAGGAAGAGCGCGATATTTACGAGATCACCGCCAACATGGGCGCTCGGCGTCTGCGGTCTCGCATTCTGGCTATCTTACCGCCCGAACTGATCGACGGCGCAGTGAAGCAATGCCGCGAGACAATCAAGAGCGGTGGCCGCGTACCTCTGGCTGATCGCATATCTGCCATGACCGGCGCATTCGGGCAGATCGGCGTTACGGTGGAAATGATCGCCGGGAAAGTTGGTCATGCGGTCGATCAGATCAACCCTGACGAATTGGTCGATCTTCGTTCTGTCCTTCAGTCGATCAAGGATGGGCAGTCGAGCATTTCGGATTGGTTCGGCGCCAAGAAAGCCGAGATCAGCAAAGACGCCGACGCATTCGAGAAGGCCACTGCCGGACAGCCCGAACAGGTGCCCGCATGACCGCCTTTCTACGCCGCCTCGCGTCCTGGTGGCGCGACGGAATGAACGGCCACGGGTGGAGGTGGAGACGATGACTGACCCCGCCGCTGAGGAAATAACCGCACGCCTGACGAGAGAGCAGGCGGCACAGGAAACAATTCGCGCCCGGATAGCGACGCAGGAACAAGCGCAGGAGGCCGTAAAACGCCGGAGCGCAGGGGAGAAACAGGGATGAGTGATTACACAGTCGAGGTCTCGCAAAGCGTCAAGCTGAAGCTGCGAGATGACGCATTCACACCCAAGTTCATGGAGGAATATCGAAATAATTTTTCCTCCTTTGATGACCTTTCTGAACATGCCGAATATTTCGGGTGGCTAGTTGCGAGCGGAAGGGTAGATGAGGTTACAAAATACTCGGGCAAGGAACAGTTTATCGAGGGTTACGGGCCGATCGGCCAATTCGTGGAGCTCGCTGAGATAGTCAGCACAGACACCTCAGTCGAAGCCGGAGACGCCCCATGACCCACGAACAGAAGCCGGAGAGCGTGGAGTTTCGGACGCGGAGGGCGCAGATTGGTGCGCTGGCCCTCGCAATGGACGCTGCGTACCCTCTCGTAGTAGCTGAGATGCACATCCTAGAAGCCGAGGCCCGAGGCGCGACAGAGCAGCGCCGGAAGGATGCGGAGGACGGAGAGCCGGTTGCTTGGATGTATCGCACACGCGACGGATCGCATTGTGTGACGCGATATATCGAGGAAGCCGAACTCGAAGGGATTGAGATTTTCCCACTCTCCTACACCCGCCCCGCCAACATCGCCGCGCTTGAGGCTCGGGTGAAGGAGCTGGAGGGGGCAAAGGGCCGCAAGCAGGAAGAGGCCAGACGCTACCGTAATGCGCTGGCCAATATCGTAGCTAAGACGGGAAGCCATAGCGTAGCGCACAGGATCGCGCTTGAGGCGTTGGCAGCCATCCGCGAGGGAGGCGAGCATGGGTGAGACGAATAATCGGACATGGATCGAGAACGTCCGCAAGATGCAGAAAAAAGTTCAGGATCGCCTTGGGTCTCGCAAAGCCTCACCATCTGCTCCAGCCTCTCCACAGAGGTGCGACGAAACCTTCATGTTTCAATTCCTTACTGCGGATATGAACGCAGGCACGCCAAAGCCGCCGATAGCTCGGTTCGAAGAACTGTTCGTCAGTGGCGTCGAATGGACAGAAGAACGAGTGCGAGAAATGCTCGCAGGGATCGGCATCGACACAATGTTCATCGCAGCCGATTGCGGCCCAAGGATAAGATTTAGGTCGCTATCGCGCAGAGATGTTGAATGGATAGCTCAGGATATGCGGCACAAGACACAAGGCTGGAAACTTGCCTGCGCATGGGAAGATGATCATGGCGACGTCACCTTGCGTTACGTGCGTCCGATGATTCCCGGCGCCGCTGCAAAGGAGGCGCCCCATGTCTAACCCCACCCCCTTCAACCGCCTGATGGGCGAGCGGGTGCGGCGACTGGTCGAGAAAGACGGTCGCTCAATGGAGCTATTTCTCTAGCCGCTGGCATGGGAACGCATACGGTTTCGCGGATCGTGAATGGCCACGCCGTGAAGGTCGAGACGCTGTTTGCAATCTTGCACGAGGTAAAGGCCACGTTGGATGACGTGGCTGCAATCTGTGTTGATTTTTCGGAGTGTCAGAGGGAGAGGGTGCAGTGAGGCAAGAAATCAAACCCGAATACACCAAGGTTAGCGCACTCGCGAAAAAATGGGGGTGCTCAACGGCCAAAATCTACCGAATGATCAATGCCGATGCTCTGGCCTCTGTCCGGCTCCATGGGATGATTCGCATACCAATCGCCGCCATTATCGAGATTGAAAACAAGCCCGCATGTCCGAAGCAGGAAAGCCCCGTCTCTGTCGCGTCTCAGGCCGAGACACATGGCACATCTATCACCAGCGCAAGCGCATCTCTACGGGCTGCACGGATCGCGCATCGGCTGAACTAATCCTTGCCCGGTATGCCGCCGAACTGTCCCGCCCAACAACACGGGCGGTCAGTGTTTCTGAAATCCTGTCTCTCTATCTGAATGACCGACGCGAAGCCCTCAAGCCGGGGGCCGAGCGTCTGAGCTGGGCACACAAGCCAGTAGCGGCTTGGTTTGGAGAGAAGCCGCCCGAGGCTGTGACCGATCGGGAATGTCGCGCATACGCTCAGAAACGAATGGAAACAGGCATAGCGCCAAGCACGGCAAGAACAGAGATGCAGGCGCTTCGTGCTGCGTTGAGATGGGCGGCGGCTCAGAAGATCATCACAGAATGTCCGAATGTGCCTTTGCCATCGCGTAGCCCGCCTAAAGAGCGCTGGCTGACGAGAGATGAAGCCCATGCCCTCATTGGCGGTTGCGAGGCGTTCCATATCCGCCTGTTTGTGATCCTGGCTCTTGGTACCGGAGCGCGTGTTTCAGCATTGCTGGAACTACCATGGTCTCGTGTCGATATGGAACGGCGAATCATCGACCTTCGTGACCCGGGCAAAGCACGGACGGCAAAAGGACGTGCCCGGGTGCCAATCAATGACGGGCTACTGGCGACCTTGCAGGAAGCGCATGCAGTCAGGGAAACCGGTTGGGTGATCGAATGGGCGGGCGATCGTGTCGCATCCGTGAAGCGAGGATTCAGAGCTGCGACCATTCGGGCCGGTCTGGAAGGGGTTACACCTCACACCTTGCGACACACGGCAGCGACATGGATGGCACAGGCTGGCGTTCCTCTATGGGAGATCGCCGGGTTTCTTGGGCATTCGAACACGGCCATGGTCGAAGAAACATACGCCCATCATTCGCCGGGTCATCTCAAAGGCGCATCAAGTTCTGGATATGACCCTAGTGCAACAGTTCCCGGTTGAGCGCGTGAACACAGGCAATCGTAAAAGCCAGTAAACACGTGACGAAATCTGTGCCTAAGCTTGTGGGCAAAACGAGCTAAATGATTGAAGATAAACAACGGGGTTCAG
>NZ_BAJV01000019.1 GCF_000613885.1 Asaia prunellae JCM 25354
ATTTTCCTAAACCGTTTCAATGCTTTATGGGCATTTCACTGAAAACCTCCAGTTCGATGCCCCTGTGAGCGTGACATAAAACGTGACGTATAAGTCACACCCACGAAGCGATTATCCGCAGGTACTCATCCACCGATCGGTGCCCTTCAGACGCCTTCACACTCTTGTTATCTTCTTTAGATATCTTTCTGGCCTTCTGTGTCAGGCTGTCACTTAGAACCTTGCATCGTGAAAACACAGCGCGCGCCAGGTGTACTGAAGAGGCCGAGGCAACAGCCTCAGGACGCACATTAAGCGTGTAGGCGTTGCTGGTTCTAAGCACTCTGCCAGCACAGCGAATCCGCCTGAGCCTCCGCGTGACAAGGCCCATTGAATAGGCCTTATCGAGGGCACGTATTACGGTTCTGGCTGAGACACCTGCAGCGGTCGCTATGGTGGCGTGTGAAGGGTACAGGCCATCACGCCCCAGGAATGTGGCGAGACGCATCAGAACAGACGCTTGGGCATGGGTGAGTTCCCGCCCGTAAAGCCGCTTCAGCACGAGCTGGCGGAAGCGTTGCTTGATGCCTGCACGGGCAGCCGCACGATCTATTGAAAGCACATCAATATCCTTTGACATGCCTAGCAGGATCGAACTACTATGTAGCCCGACATTGGATTTGCCTCTGGTGTCTGCTAGGCGTAAGCCGAGGCCCTCTGAAGCGCGAACTTCAGGGGGCTTTTATTTTGCCCGTAGAGGGCCTTTAGGAGTTCCCCGGTAGGATTACACCGGACAGCCCTCAGAGGGGCCTGTAGCGGGCACCGTGGGGCTATCAGCGGCCATTACAGCATCAAGCACCCCGGCCAGTCTGCGGGCAGTCTTTCCTTTGCTCAGATGGGCGTACCGTTGTGTCATGTCTGACTTGCTGTGTCCCAGGATTGTCTGCACCTCGACCAGATCGACCGCATTGGACTGCAGCAGCCACGAAGCGCACGTGTGGCGCAGGCTGTGTACGGTGGCTTTACCGTGGCGTTTGACCACCAGCGGATCGCTGTTCAGACCGCACCTGTCCATGGCTTGCCGGATCAACAGCCCGATATTGTCAGGAGTCGGAATATCGCTGGTATCAGGGGCGAACACGTAGCGGCTGTTTCCACGCCCAAGACGGGACCTGTAGCGGTTCTTAAGGATCTCCTGCACAGCCACCGGCACGGGCACCAACCGTTCCCGTTCGGTTTTATTGCCGTAGATGGTCAGGGTATCGAATGTGTCCCGATCCACCTGCCGCCACTCAAGACTGGCGATCTCCGACCAGCGGGCACCAGTCATCACCAGTGTTAGCGCCACCTCCAGAGCCAGCCGGTCGTTCACCCGCATTGCAGCCGCGTGATCTGGGCCAACGGATTTTGCCACCACGCGCCCCTTGGTCAGCTCGTTACGCAGCACCTCAAACTCTTCCTTGCTCAGGTAGCGGGTCTTGGATGAGAGCTTGGGGGCAGCCCATGCACTGGCAGCATTCCCTGAGACCATTACGGCTGGGGCATCGTACCCCATGGTCACAGCCGCCCGCACCGCAGCTCGTATGTCCTTGATTTCATGGGCAATTGTCTGCTCACTGGCACCTTCAGAGCGCCGTTTCGCCACCAGCTGGGCCATGTGTGAGGGCTCTATAGCGGACATCAGTAGCCCCTCAGGAAGCCCCCAACGGCCTTTGAAGGTGCCCCTTGCAAACACCTTTTCACGTATTGCACGGGCATTCCGGGCATAGGACCGCCCCTCAGCTTCCAGTCTCTCCACCCGGAGGCGCATCGCCTCATCAAGTGTGATGTCCCTGGAGGGCTTCTCATTGGCAGCTCTCACGAGGTCCTGAAGGATCTCAGCGGCGGCTTTTGAAGCATCAGACCGGCGGGTCTTTTCGGTAGACCTACGCAGGCGCTTACCTGTGACCGGGTGCGTGGCATCCATCCACCACACTTTGGAATCAGGACGTTGATATAGATTCATCGGGTTTGCCTCTGGATTATCTAGTTAGTGCTGCACGAACAGCGGACAATAAGCGCAGTCACAACCCTCACAGGAGAACTTGTAAATCCCTGCCGTGGCAGCCTGTAAAATGCACCTGCGGGCAGCACTCAGAGAGTCAACGGGATAGACCACAGCGGGGCCACAAGGGGGCAGTATAGAGGCCCTGAAGGGACCTGAGGGCATCATGGGGTTTTCTATGGTAGCGACCACCCGGCACTCTGGTGTGTAGGGGTCGATGAGGTAGGTCTCTATCTCACACCCTGGGTCCTCATCGCCTAGGGCACACACCACCAGCGCACGAGACACCATCGATAAACTTACAGATACCTCGTCTGCATCAATGTCATTACAAAGGGACATGAAAAGCCACCTAAAGGCGAAACCCGATTGTTCCGCCGTGGCAAACACGTTTACACCGAACGCCTCAGGGTTTCAATAGGGGGGGGGGGCCACCAAACCTAAAGACGATTGGCATAACCGTTGAGAGAGGCCATATAATCCAGTGCCTCTATAAGAGTCTCCATGTCAGGCGTTACCTTATCGGGGTTGAGAGCTGCATAGAGATGTGGGTGATAATGTTTCAGGATCTCTTCAGCTAACTCACCAATATCCAGTCCCAGCAACTCACAGTACCGCTTAAGGTGCGCTCCACCAACAGGAGATAACCCCTTGTTCCACTTGTTCACCGTGCTGCCACTCACACCCATCAGGGCAGACAACTCCCGGTTACTGTATCCGGTCGCTGCCTGGGCTTTCTGAAGCCTCAGACCAAACTGTGTGTGATCAGTAGCAATAACGCTCGTGGCCCATAGCTTGCGGTCTACCGACATACGGTTCCCAACCCGGTCAACGATCATATCCATCATCCCCATCACCCCACCTCACAAACATACAAACAAACAAACTTGAAATAGCAGACACCAGCGGTTTTCAGAAACTGATAGACCGAAAGCCAGCGGGTATCATAGAACATCAAAAGAACCCTTAGTGAGGCGGATTAGTTCCGTAAGACTGATTCAGGAATTATACAAGCGGAACCAAAAGAGAACATTAGAAGGAACCTCAAGAGGCCCCTTAAGAGTACCCTTAAGAGTATATAACCTTTATAAGGAACTTTAACCCCTATCTATTGCCTACATAGCTTGGTCGTCTGGTGTAAGTAATTGAAAACAAAGGATAAAAGAGGGCACGAAAAAGGCCCCTCAGGGGGTTCCCCAAGGAGCCGAAATAAGGCAGCACCCGCCACAATTGATCGAAAATAATTTATCCCTGAGCGAAGACCCACGCCTCCACCAGGCTACCGACCCGTCGCGCCTTGCTGGGATCTGTTCGGTGATAGACCATCCAGCCAAAGGCGCGTGTGTAGATGATGGTGAAGGCGCCGCAGCGTGTGAGCATCATGACAAGCATCCCTCACGAACCAACTCATCAACAGACAGAACGTGCGGTAGAGGTTCACTGAAGGGGTCCGAAGGTTCTCCAAGAAAGCAGTTGAAAGACCCATCATGCGCGTGGCTGTACATGAGGCGCGCAATAGGGGTTCCGAAAGTGCTTGGTGAACGGGGTTTAGAGGGCTTTGAAGGTGTCATTGTGCAGAGCCCTTTGAAAGGGTTTGAAGGGGTTCTGAAGGGAACTCCCATCCGTCCCCTATCAGATCGTAAACACGGACCCTTGCAGGGCCTGATAGAGTGGCCCTTAGGGATTTTTTAAGGGCGCTTCTAGCTGCCCATTTAGGGTCTGACTGTAGCCGAGGCCACTCACAGGCCCCCCAGCGATGCTCCATTTTGCCCTTGTCTGAGGGGTCCGAGAAGGTCTCCAGGATGGCGATCTCTTCGCCATGTTCCAGCACGACTGCGAGTGTCATGGTTCAGCCCTCCGCCTTGGCGCGCTTAATCTGGTTCTTCCAGTAGTCCCGCGCTCCTCGGTGCATGTCCGCCACCGCAGTTCCGGGGCATAGGCGCAGGCACCTGACCTCGGTCTCTAGCTCCTTCTGCATATCTTCAGTGGTCATCGGCGAAGTGTCTCCGAACTCGCCTGTGTTCCACTTTCTTTTGAACGATCCGGCATCCTTGATGCCTTCAAGATAGAAGGCGCTGTAAACCTGCTTTCCCATGGTTCAGCCCTCCACTTTGAAAGTGCTAGACGCGCCAAGGCGGATAAACACACAGCCTGTGTCAGTCTCTCCACTGTGCCACTCCCCTTCCCATTTCAGGCGTTCTGCAAGAGCCTTTGCAGCTGCCTTGTGGTTGTCAGAAGAATTTAACGCACAGTCCCATGAAATAGTGATGCTGTCTGGCCGACCTGTGGCAGGGTTATTGTCCCCTGTTACTGCCTTAACGCGGCTCCCACGAGCGTTTGTAGGTCCAACATACTTGGTGATGATTACTACTGACATTGTCTTTTGCCTCTGGTTTCTCGGCTGTATTGCTCGATGACTGGAGGTTAAGCCTGAAGCCCTCCGGTTGGCAAGAGAAAAAATGCGCTGAACTGATTTTTTTTCTTCACGCCCTGCAAATCGTCCCCCGCGATATAACCGGGCGGGCGATATCACGCGCAAGGCTGGGATATTCCGTAGTCTTATCAGTGGCTTAAGGGCGCTCTATGTCACGCCCTGCAACATCCTGCCAACACACACATGACACACCCTTACTAATGCATCAGCTAGACTAGCTGCAATGGATGCACCATAACGCATTGAAGCATAAGACTTTATGTGTGCGAGTGTGTAAGAACGTGACGCGTTCGTGTCGCAACCTCGGGGCAAACAAAGGGCGGGACGTTTCCAGACCCCCTAGGGTCTCTTAAACATTCCCTTCAAAAAATCCGCTAAAGCTGTTGTTGTCGTAGTCAGTAGTCGGGGTTTCCGTGTGAAACTGCTGGCCAGATTTTTTGAGGGGGTAGGGGTGTCCTGAAGAACCTCTAAAACCCCCCGTACACCCCTCAGACCCCCTAAAGGGTCCCCCGGAGCAGGCGACCAAGCTATGTAGGCAATAGAAGATGGTCGGAGGCCTACGCAAATCAGGCGCCCCTGAAGAACACCCAAAGCGCCCATATCGTGAAATATCCGAGGGCAGTCACAAGGCCTGCCTGGGTCCAGACGAATAACGCCGCGCACAGACTCAGAGCGGTCTCCCACCAGCTAACATCCATTCTACACCCCTAGGGGCCTTTCAGAGCCCTTGAAGAACATGCGCGCCCACATTCACGGGCTTGTAAAGGAACCCGTTAATGCCCCTTGAGAGCGGAACATATGTTTCCGACCTGGTCACTACAAACCCCGCACATACAGATGATGTCAGCCAGGCAGATAGCCATATACGGCTTATCAAAAGCGCGCTGAAGGCTACTTTTCCGAACTTCAAGGGCGCCATTACAGCCTCACACGAGCTGATCAACTCCATTACAACGGCGCTGGGAACAGCTGGTACGCTGATACTGGACGGAACCTCGCAGCTGACCCTTACCAACAAGGATGGGAAGCTCCAGGTCTCAGGGGATGTCCTTACGAGTGGAGTAACTGCTTCCGGGTATCTTAAAGTTGCTGGGAAGGATGTCGAAGAGTACCTGTTTCCGTCTGGGGGAATTATCGCCTGGTCAGGTTCGGCAACCAATATCCCAGCTAAGTGGACGCTGTGTGACGGAAGCAATGGCACCCCGGATCTCAGAGGGCGCTTCATTATTGGGGCTGCTGGGGCATACACAGCTGGCGCTACGGGAGGGGCTGAAACAGGCACTACGAGCTTACAGGGCGACCACAACCATGGGGCGGCCACGTGGAACGGGGGCGGCTTCACAGCAACTGTCCAGACGGATACCAAGGGTGATCACGCGCACGGCGGAAACACCCAGCCAACGCATCTTACAACGGATCAGCTACCTTCTCACGTACACAACGCGCCGCGTTCGGCTACAGCCTCAGTTCAGACTGGTACGGGAACATCCGTAACCCTTGTTGAGATAAACGGGGTATCAGAAGCAAATGGCCCATACACGTCAGCAACAGGTTCAGGGGAGGGGCACAACCACGCGATTGCCGCTGATGGCGCCCACCAGCATTCTGTAACGGTTGCAAGGGGGGATCACACCCACGGAATAGCCTCAGACGGGACGCATTCTCACACAGTCGCAACGCTGCCTCCTTATTACGCCTTGTGCTACATTATGAAACTTTGAGGAGACCTGATGGCCCTTGTGCAATTCCGGGGTCTGGCCTCTGCAGGTATTGTAACTGATCCCAGCCCGTATGAGCTGGGGCTGAATGCTTGGTCCAGAGGGGCTAACGTCAGGTTCCATGCTAACAAGGCAGAGCGCGCCCCTGTATTCAAGACAATAGGGAAGGTAGAGGATACCCCTCTGTTTGCCCTCAGCTACCGTCCAGCTTCAGTAAGCGATGCCCTTCTGTATGCGACACCGACATCCATTAAGCGTTGGCTCCGCAGGGGCACCATTGATCTCACACCTACGGACGGCATCTCGTACACAGTAGGGCCAGCATTCACAACGACTGCCCTCGGTGATGTTGTATATCTGAACCAGCCTAGTGCATTGCCACTGTATTTTGCACCCCAGTCACAACGCTTCGAGACTCTCCCAGGATGGGACAAGACGTGGTCATGCCGCTCTCTAAGGGCATTCGGGAACTATATGGTAGCCCTCGGGGTCACTAAAGGTCCCCAGAGTGTCCCCCAGATGTTCAAGTGGTCTGATCTTGCCCTTGCAGGTCAGCCGCCTGGCTCGTGGGATGCAAATGATGCAACCACGAACGCAGGGGAGAACGTGCTTGAAGATCTAACCTCTCCTATTGTGGATGGAGCGCCGCTTAAAGACGCCTTTGTGGTCTATGCCTCTGATCAGGCTATTCTGGTCACGCAGACAGGGGATCAGCTTGTATTTGCATTTACCCGTCTGGGTATTGACGGGGGTTTAATAGCCCCTAACTGTGTAGTCGAGGTCTCGGGCGGACACTTCTGCTTTGGTATGACCGACATATACTTCCATGACGGTACAACCCAGAAGTCGATATGTGATGGTATTGTCAGGGATTTCATATTCAGCACCCTGAACCGCAAGCAGTCAGAGGTGTGCTTTACACTCTACTCACCTGCACACAAGGAAATTCTCTTTTGCTACAGCACCGTAGACCCCACAGCAAAGTGGTCGGGTCCAGGTGTAACAGAGCTGCGGTCTACAGCCTTACAAGTCAGACCTGGTCATTCCTTGATCTCCCAAATGTTTCTGCGGGAGGGATTGTCTCCGTTAGTCAGTCAGTGACGTATGCTGATTATGATGACGGCGGTCCCACATACGCCTCCATTACATCCAGCTATTTTGACTTGGACGGGCGTCACGATGACAACCCGTTCTTCACCTCCAGAGCTGGAAGCGGAATCCTGGCACCCCGGCTCGTTGCTTACGACTTTGCGAACAAAGGGGTCCTTACTGACCTTGAGGTTGAGGAGGAATGTAATGCACCCGCCTTTCTTGAGCGTGTAGGTCTCGATTTGGATACCCAAGGCTCGGACTTGGCTACATACAAGAATGTCAGACGCCTGTTTCCACAGTCGGTCATGTATGCGTCCACCCCTGTCAAGATAACGGTAGGAGGGTCTAACATGCCAGCAGGGCCTCAAAAGTGGGGAGCGCCGCTGACGTTTGATCCTACAGCGCAGTACAAGGTTGATGTGATGCTGGGAGGGCGATACCTGAGCTACAGGTTTGAGGTTGCAGCTCCAATAGACTTTGAAGTTGTGGGCTTTGATGCTGATGTAACCTCTGCGGGTAGGCGCTAATGGCTGACGCGCAGAGTACAAAGGCATATGTGGTCTCCCCCCTCCCCACACTCCCTACGAGTGACCGGGATTACATCAGGAGGGAGTTGAGCAGCATAGCAGCCTCTATAAAGGCCCTTAATACGCTTGTCCCCCAGGCTGCCTCAAAGCCTCCCGCAGCCCCTTTGGACTGCTCTGTCAGGTTTTCCAGAGCTCCTTGGAGACCTCTCCCAGATCAAACTGAAGACAGGTGGGTGTATTATGATGCAGCCAAAGGTTCTTGGCAGCCTTTCCCCTAATAAAATCCCTGTAGCCTGTCGTCCTGATTACACAATCAGCTACGAGCGGGGCTGTGAGTGTCTATTCGTCCATGTGGACGTGCTCAGGTGGTCTCACAGAGTCTGCCGCCAGTTTCAGCAGGACACTCAGGCCCTACAGGACCTTCTAGGAGAGCCTGTATATGCCCTTGAGGAGCTTGGAAAGCCTTTGCAACTCAAATTTCTGAGGCAGTCAGGGTTTATCCCCTGCGGGACCGTAACCGAAGCCCGTACAGCCTCTCCTATAGGCGTCTATTGCCGCCCATACGTGGGCAAACCGATCCTTCTTTTCAACGTGTAGCCCTGCGGGGCTCTTTGGAGTCCTTTGGGAAGCAGCAAGACCAAGACTACTTCTTCTTCGAGTACGTCGCCCTGGGATCCCCAGGCAACCCAAGTTCAGAATATCTTCAACCAAGCCCAGCAGAACTACAATCAGCAGTCTGCGAATGGTCCTACACGGGCCAGATGACGGCGGGGACAAACAATACCCTCAATGATGCCATAGGCCGCGCCAATTCGTGGGCGAACGGCTCCGGCATCGCCCTGACGGATGGCCAGTCATCAGCGGGCTCAACTGGTTTAGGGGCCTTGGCGCCTTACATGGCCAGGGCCTCCCAGCTCAGTCAGCAGGGCCTTGATAGCGGCCTTTCAGGTATCCTCAGCCAGTTCGCCAACGGTTCAACCTCAGCCAGCGGCCCTACAGCTGCCCTCTCGCAGGCTCTGAACGACTCAGCGGTCAACGGTGCAAGCGGGGCGAGTAACGCTCAGAACACTCTCTCGAACGTCTCTAAACAAGCCATGTCGGACCCTACAGAGCGCCTTGCGGCCAATGCCGGGACCTACATGAACTCATCGCCGGTCAATGAGGCGATTGCAGCGAACAATGCAACGATTGACCAGGCGTTGAACCAGACAACGCTTCCTGGAATCAACCGGCAGGCTGCTCAGGGAGGCGCGCTGAACTCGTCCCGTGCAGGTGCTGCGGCGGCTATGGCGCAGGGCCAGGCGGCAACGGCCAAGGCTACTCAGGCAGCGGCGCTCCAGAACAATGCGTATAATCAGGGGCTGTCTACGGCGCTGAGTGCGTACAATAACGGGCTTGGCACAGCGGCCAGTGCAGCGGGTACTCAGGGCAGTCTGGGCAACGCATCGGCGCTTGGTACGGCGGGGCTCCAGCAGAACAACTCGCAATACAACACTTCGAACCAGCTCAACGCCGCCTCTGGCCTACTCGGCCTCCAGCAGCAGAATGTAAACTCTCAGCTTTCTGCAAACAGTCAGCTGGGGACGGCAGCCGCGCTTGGAAACACAGCGACGAATAGCGCCATGCAGAACGCGCTGGCCAACTACCAACTTCAGGCTGGGGCAGGTCAGCAACAGCAGAGCAACGATCAGAACGCTCTGACCAATGCTTACCAGCAGTGGCAGAACCAGAACGGGTACCAGACAGGAATTCTGAATAACTATCTGGGGCTCGTTAGCGGTAACTACGGCAGCAACTCGACAGGCACCTCCACAACCAAGCAGAGCGGCTCCCTGGGTAACACACTCCTCGGTGGAGCCCTTGGTCTGGGCGGTCTACTTACAAAATATATCTGAGGACACATGACCTACGAGCGTCAATTTCTTGCGGGATTTGACGCCGCAGGAATCAGCCCAAAATTTCTTCCCGCAGCATACGGGATGTTTGGCCAGGAATCCTCCTTTGGTAGGGCGTCTCCGAATGTGCTTCAGGTTACGGCCTCAACGGCTGCAAAGCCTGGGTACGGATTAGCGCCCCTCAGTGGGCAGGATATTAATGATCCAGCCAAATCTTCGGCATTTGCCCTCCAGCTCCTGAAGGCAAAGGCTGAACATGCAGGACTTAGCTTTGAAAATCCCGCTGACTACCCTGCGATCCTCAGGCTTCACAATGGGGGCGGGGATCCGAACTATGTTCAGCATGTTGCGGCGCGCACCCCCTTAACCATCCCTGAAGAGGTTCCTACGGGGCCGAAAGAAGAACCTGAAATGGCCAGTCAACCGGCTCCCCAGCTAACGTATGTACCCCCGCCTATTCCTAAGGCCCTCCAGGACGCAGCTGATCCGTCAAGCAGGCGCAACCTGTCGCAGATACTTTTACGTGCTGGAGCTGGTTTTGCAGGTGGGCGCACATTTGGAGAGGGTATCTCAGGGGCTTTGGCGGGAGCTGCTGATGCAACAGACCAGCAGGAGCGCAGCGCCGCTGAACTCTACAAACAACAGCAGCTTGCGGGGCTGTACGGACTCAGGGCTGATACTGCGACGGCTAACATAGGCGCGCGCTTAGGGGCTGCTCAGACCTCCGCTGATGCACGTGTCAAGAGTGCCCAGACAAGGGCAGACGTGCTGACGCGAGGGCAGGACCTGAATCATCAGGATAAACAGGCCAGCCTCTCACAGCGCGCCGATTACCAGGCGAACGCTATAAAGCTGAGGCAGGCTCTGGCAAATGCACGAGGACTGCAGACAGCAGCCCTGACGGGAGCGCCCTATACCCCTGTAGGTGTTGACGGTGTGCCTCCTGCGGGGTCAGTCGTACAGGGTCCCCAAGGGGGACCTGCCATTCAAGGTCCTCCTGGCGCTGAGCCTCAACCCCCTCAGACGCCCCCTGGCCAACCCCCTCAGGAACTGCCTCCGGCTCCTCCGAGTGATCCATGGGCACTCCAGGCCCTTCCGGTTCCAGGGGGCATTCGAGGCGCTCAGCAATTCTCTCAGAAGAATCAGAGTGAGCGGGACAGGTACGCACGGGATCACGCAACAGCTCTGACTGATGATCAGGCGCTCCTGAACAATTTAGAACATTACCAGGGGGCTTACGATCGGCTCCAGAATACTGTGATGTCGAAGCCCGGTATGGGTGCCTCATGGCGTATCCCCTTGGCTTCAGTCCTGTCAGGGAATGGGCTTGGGAACCCCGATGCAGCCGCGCTGAAGAAAGAGCATAGTGTACTGACTTCTCTTCTGGCTCGTGCAAACGGCTCCCGAGTTCTTGTAGCCGGGTTGAAGGTTGCAGGTCAGTCCCTTCCAGATGAGTCAGTCCCGTATCAAGCTGGCAGCGCCGTTCTCAAGCAGACTACAGCAAATGCGCGCCTCCAGATGGCCGTAGATAAGGCTAGAGCGACCCTCTTGCAGCACAACCCCAATGCTACTCCTGCACAGATTGAATCTGCTCTTGGAGAGTACGTTCAGGGCATAGGAAATCCACTCGAAACAGGAGATGACGGGTCTGTAACGTCCCATGATATCCCTAGCTTCGAGCAGTGGAAATCGAAGGGTTCGGCAGTGCCTAAGGGCGATGAGGGGTCTTCCAAAGACGCTCCTAAAGCGCCTTCTATCAGCGCGCCTCCGGCTGCCGTTGATTATCTCCGTAACAACCCGCAGTTCTCCGAAGCCTTTGACCAGAAATACGGCAAGGGAGCTGCTGCAGCTATACTAGGAAAGTAATGGCCCAGAACCCGTTCGACCAGTTTGATGCAAAGCCTGCGTCGGGCGGGGGAAACCCATTCGACCAGTTTGATTCCCCTAAGGTGGCACCTAAGGAAGCCCCTCATGAGTCCACTCTGCACCATTGGGCTGGTATCACAGGACGCGCCCTCACAAATGGCGTGACAGGGCTTGCGGATATGTTCTCCCACGCGGGGGACACTGATCTTGCCCAGGCCTCGGCAATCCGGCCTGAACTGGCAGATGTGAAGCCAACCCCCATAAGTGAGCAGGCGGGGGCAGCCCTTGATCGGGCAGGTGTAGCCAAGCCACAAGGGGTCGGTGAACAGCTTTACTCAGGGGCTGTAAGTGCCCTTCCTGGCGCTGCCCTTGGCGGTGCTGCGGGTGCGCTCACCCGTCTTGGGACAGGGGCGGCCTCAGGTGCAGCCTCTACAGGTGCCGGGATGTTGGCCCATGCAGCGGGAGCTCCCCAGCTCAACAGGCGGCTATTGAGCTGGCAGCCGGACTTGCGGTTCCGGGAGGTGCAGCAGCGGGCTCAAAACTGGCTGATGCCAGAGCCCTTGCACGGTTCCTGAGTCAAGGGCGCCAGTCACAGCTTCTGTGCTGTCAGGTATTGATGCACACCACACATCCACCCTTAATGAGGGACCGTGGGCAAACTCAGCCGCCAGCTATGTAAAGGATGGTTCTGAGACCCTCAGCGGTCTTGCGGATGCCCTACACAAGAATGCCCTCATCTCAGCAGCCCAGCGGAAAACGATCGTAAATGCGGTAGGGCAGGCGGCTGCTCACCAGAACCGTATCTCTACAGCCCCTGGCTCTGCCTACGATACTATTTCTCAGATGCAGAACATCCCTCCAAGTGTGAGGGATGCCATCCTTGGCGGGTTGGACCACCTGGACACAGCTTCTAGCAACAAGCTTTTGCGGAATTCCAAGGGGCCTCTTGAAAAGATAGGGGCAGCTGCGGGGGGCATGATTCCCTTCTTCGGGCATCATACGGCCTTAGGTCTGCTCGATACACCTCCGGGAATGCTTATTGGTGGCGCTATCGGGCGCGGCTTGATAGTCGCCTTGGACTATCTAAAGCCCCTGCACAACGGCTTAACAGCGCCGCGCAGCGTGTACTCAAGATAACGGGGCAGGAGGCAGGGGAGAATCCCCTGGACAAGGCGCGCCGCATCTCAGGCGGGCTCAACGAGGCTGATCCCGAGATGCTTTTTGAGGCATCAGCAGGAGATATGGGAAGTCCCATACGCAACCCTGAAGGGATTGACTTCGGGGTTCCTCAAGGTCCGGCAGCGGTGCCCGCAGCCCCACGCCCACAGCCTCAAGCTCCGATCCGACCGGCTCAATCTGTACCAGACGCTCCCGAAGTCCCCGCAGGATTCCAGCCAGAGCTGCGGGGTGGGCAGGTACTTATTAACCACAAGCTTACAGATCAGCGTCTGCCCCCGGCATTGCACAGTGAGATTGCTGATGCAGTACATCAGGGTATCACCTCGGGGCTCCCTCAGGATGCAGCTGATGCCATCCTTTCAGGCCAGCATACAGACGGCTACACGGCGCGCTACCTGGCCCGCATGGTTCATCATCTGCGGACAGGTGCAGAGCGGCCTGAGGATTATGACACCTCAGCAGCTGAGGCGATCAAAAGAGCCTTTGCATCAGTCCCTGAGGTCCCAAACGGGCCATCTAACATGGGACGCCCAATAGACAACTATCACCGTTGGGCAGGGGCGGCGCGGTCCTATCAGTCTGCTGTAGATGGCGCAGCACAGGCTGCTTCGGCAGCAGGACATCACGAGGTTGCGGCACGTATGCAGGATCTCAAGGTCCTCCCGAAGACCGAGGCTAAGCAGAATCTCTATCAGGAGCTACTGGCAAAGCATCCTGAGGCGTCTTCGTTTATTTCTCAGCAGCTTCTTAAGGGAATTGATTGACAGACCAGATAGCACTGACCGCAGCAGCGGCGCGGCGCAGGACATTTGCGGCGACAATGGCAAAGGGGGCCTCAGGCTCTGCCCACCCTACAGATGACCTGCAAGACAACTCCACAAAGCAGAGTGGGGTTGTTGCCAGCTTGGACAACATCAATCGGGTACGCAAGAGCAAATCGAAGGTTAAGAAGCCCCGCTACGGTGCTCACGCGGCTGCTCTTGCACAGTCCGCACATGAGAATGGGAAGCCTGCGTTGGCTTCAGCAATTGCGGCTGTAGCCCACGCTCCACACCCTCAGGACAAGATGCAGGTGGCACAGAACTACCTCGCCACCCTTCCCCCTGAAGAGGCTCAGCAACACGCCCACATGTTTACCAAGCAACTTATGAAACAGTCAGACTGATGACCCTTGGAGAGTTCCTCAGAGATATCCAGGCCACAGTTCTGTGTCCTGTGCTGACAGCTCCTGAAGCCCAAGCAGCTATCAACCACCTAACAGGCCGTTTCATGGCCTCTCATCGTCCCGAAATCGAAGCGCAGATTGCGCAGAAAATAGGAGAAACGCCAGTTGGCAGCCTACGAACGTTATATTGCCGAGGATGGTCTTCCAAGGATCATCAGACCCCCGAACGCCAAGCCTCTGAACCGGCACCCAGCCCTTCAGGACAAGGTAAAGGGGATCTGGTATCCGTGCCTCGTGGGCGTCGTTCCGCATTACCCCGAAACACTTGAGGAATACCGTGCGGTCCAGGAGGCAAGCTCTAAACGCATCAGGCGTCTGATTGAGCTGAAGAAATGGGGTTGCCAGGGCGTTCCTCCGGGTTGGGCGGGCAAGAAGAAGCTGCTCGCCAAGATCAGACGCGAGGGTGCCACCCGTGCCAACAAGATTGTTAAGAAGATGATTGAGCAAGGAAAGATAACCAAAGAAGGTGAGATGGCCGAGGTTGCGCTGGCAGCCGCAGTTGAAATCGTCATCACCAGGGAAGAGCCTGCGCCGACCGAACACGAGGCAAGGCCGACAAGCAAATACCTCTATACAACCCGTGACCGCCTGGCAGCTCTCAAGACTGTGCTGGAGTTCACCAAGACCAAGCCTGTAGTTAAGACCGAGAATCAGTTTTCCCTTGCTGAGACTTGGCTGGACAGCATCAAAGAGGATTGAGCGAGAGTCGTAAGCGTGTCCGCCAGCGCCTCTATAACGACTTTGAATTCTACGCCAAACACGCTCTGAAGATTCGGACGAAGGATGCCAAAATCGTCCCGTTCGTGTTTAACGAGGCACAGCGGCGTCTTAGTGAGATTGTAGAGAAGCAGAAGGCAGCCACAGGGCGCGTTCGCGTCATCATCCTGAAGTCCCGCCAACAGGGCCTATCAACCTACGTTGAGGGGCGCCTCTACTTCCGGGTCTCCCAGCGCGAGGCCAAGAAGGCTATAGTCGTTACACACCACGCAACAGCCACCTCGACCCTGTTTGATATGACACAGCGGTTTCACGAGTTGTGTCCTGAAGTTCTGAGACCAGCCACTAGAACAGCATCTAGGCGGGAACTTCGGTTCGGAAAATTGGACAGCGGCTACATCGTCGCAACAGCAGGCGGTGATACAGTGGGGCGAGGTGAGACCCTTACACATGTTCATGCCTCTGAGGTAGCTTTCTGGCCTAAGGCATCCAGTCGGGAAATATTCTCTGGACTGATGGATGCTGTCCCAAAGAAAGATGACACTGAGGTTTATATCGAGAGCACAGCCAACGGTATGACGGGCGTGTTCTACGAACAGTGGCAGGAGGCTGTTGCTGGTCGATCAGAGTTTATTCCAGTATTCCTACCTTGGTTCATTGATCCGACCTGCCGGGTTGAGCCTGTAAAGGGCTTTCAACGCACCCCTATGGAAGAGGATGAAGCCGCCAAGTACGGGCTCGATGACTGGCAGCTTATGTTCAGGCGGCAGAAGATTGCAGAGAAGGGGCTGGACCTATGGAAGCAGGAATACCCGGCAACTCCTGAAGAAGCCTTTCTAACCTCTGGGCGCCCTGTATTCGATCCAGTCAGACTGGATGACATGCGAAGAGTTCTTCAACCCCCTGTCAGCCGTATGGCTTACGAGAACGGGAAGTTCGTAGAACATTCCATGGGAGAGCTACATCTCTTCCACCCGATCAAACCGGGAGAGAGTTACTTCATCGGGGCAGACGTTGCAGCAGGGGTAAACGGAGACTGGTCTGTGGCTCAGATACTTGATCCTGATATGAGACAGGTAGGTATCTTCCGCGCTCAGGTTGATCCCGACTACTTTGCACACATTCTAGCAGCCCTCGGGCACCTTTATAATGATGCCCGGATTATAGTTGAGGCCAATAACCACGGTATCCTCACAGTAACTAGACTGTTCAAGGACCTTCGATACCCTAACGTCTACTCAGATGAGGTCCATAATCAGGAGACGGATCAGGTTACAAAGCGGCTTGGCTTCCAGACCAACGTTTCTACCAAGCCCCTGATTATCGACAAGCTCCGGGCTGAAATCCGCAAGGATCACGTAGCTGTCTATGACTTCACTACCCTGGACGAGATGCGGACGTTCATCGTCACACAATCAGGCCGCATGGAGGCCGACAAGGGCAAGCACGACGACACCGTCATGGCTCTCGCCCTAGCCCTACACATCACTGAAAAACGCTGGGTGCCTATAGAGGTCCTGGACGACTGGTATCTTTCCCCTCAGGAGTAATTTGGCGAAACTGACAGATGCGGCAATTGCCGCTCTTGCCCAGACAGGCATAGGCCAGTCTTACGGCTACGGCGGCAGCTCAAAGCTGTCCAGAGAGCGTGAGCGCGTCTCTCGCTACTATGATGCCGAAAAACCCGGAATGCTCCACAAAGGAGATTCTGACTACCGCTCTATGAATGTCTATGTAGGCATCGAGAGCATGAAGGCACAGCTTCTTGAGGTCTTCTCAGGTAACACTCGCCCGGTTGTCTTCAATACTGCACCGGGTGAGACAGACATGCAGGCCAAGTTCAGGACTGACTATGTCACCCGTGTGATCTTCTCACAGAACCCTGGATTCCAGGTGTTCCAGACGGTTATTGAGGACGCTCTGAAGGCCCGTAACGGGGTCTGCAAGGTTTATTGGGAGACAGCCTACGAGGACCAGTTCTATGAGCTGAGTGAGCCTTCCTATGAGCAGCTCATGGCGTTCCTCCTGAAGGACCCTACGAGTTCAGTTGAAGAGGTCGAAAAGGGGGACGAAGAAGGGGTCCTGAAACGTGTGCGCGTGAAGTGTAAACGTAACCGCTCACAGGTCCGGCTGCGGCCTATCCCGCCTGAAGAGTTTGGTATCTCCCAGATGGCAACGTCCATTGAGGAAGCCAACCTGGTGTTCCATCGCCAGACCATGACCCGCTCTGAGCTTATCAAGCACGGATATGCAAGGGAGGTGGTGGATGCGCTGCCAGACAGTGATGGGATGGAGGCACGGCTTAATCCTGAGGTAGTTCAACGCTTTGATCAGACAGGCGATGTTATAGGCCTCGCTGATCGAGATGGGGACACGCAGGAAGCCCAGCGTATCTACACTGTATATGAGTGCTACATGCACTTGGATATAGAGGGTGATGGGACAAGTCAGCTCTATAAGGTTGATTTATGCTGCAATAAGGTTCTCGATAAGGAGCCTGTCAACACCAAGCCCTTTATTGACTTCTGCGCCCTCCCTCGGTCCCACGCATTCTACGGGACCAATTATGGGCTTCTGCTGGTTCCTACCCAGAACGCCCAGACCTTCCTGACCCGTTCCATCATCAACCACTCCCTCATCACGACCAACCCCCGAATGATGGTTGCTCAGGGCGGTGTAACGAACCCTCGTGAGCTGATGGAGAACAGGTTAGGGGGTATTGTAAACGTCCGCGACGTTATGTCCTCAGTTGCGCCCCTGCCGCAGGCTTCCCTGAACCCGTTCGTCTTCCAGACCATGTCCCAGCTTCAGCAGGGTGGCGAGGAAATCAGCGGCATCTCAAGCCTGTCACAGGGGTTGAATAAAGACGCCATCTCTACCCAGAACTCTCAGGGTATGGTGCAGGACCTGATTGCGGTCTCACAGATTCGGCAGAAGATTATTGCGCGGAACTTTGCAGAGGTATTTCTGCGTAAGCTCTACTCGATGGTCTACCGGCTGATCCTTGAGAATGAAGAGCCTCAGAAGCTCATCCAGGAGTCAAACGGGGTCTGGAAGCAGACGGACTTCACGCAGTGGCCTGAAGACACTGAGATGGAGATATCGCTCGCGCTTGGCTACGGTGAGCAGGCCAAAGAGGCTCAGAAGTGGCAAACGATCGACCAGTATCTGTCGAACCCGGCAAACGGCTACGGCCCCGCCTACACGCCTGACAAGAAGTTCTATGTTGCCAGTCGTATTCTGGAGAACATGGGTATCAAGGACGCTACCAGCGTTATTCTTCCCCCTGATCAGATCCAGCCCCCACAGCCCGATCCGCTCCAACAGGCCGAGCTGGCAGTTAAGCAGGCTGATGCCCAGGTCAAACTGGCAAATGCAGAGGCTGCAAAGCTCAATGCACAGCTGGCACGGGAAGAGGCTCAGCAGAAGTATGAGCAGGGTATGGCAAAGATCCACCTACAGACTGAGAAGGCTCACATGGAGCAGGCTCTCAAGCGCGATCAGCTGGATCACAAGATTGATATTGATACCGCTGAACTTCTCATGTCGAGAGAGGCCCTTGAAATGGGGGCTGCCCAAGCAAGGATTGAACCCGGTTGATACCCCATAACGAGGACCAGGCTGCGCTCCTGATTGAGCGCGGCGAGGCTGCCAAGCGCCTGCTTGAGGACCCGACTTTCTGTTCAGTCGTGGATGATCTCACCAATTACAACCTATCCGCCCTCTGTGCTTCACAGCCAGGGGACGCAGGCCGGGAGGCCAGGGAGTACCACCATCTTCTTCAGTATGCACTGACTGAAATCTGTCGTGAGTTACAGATGCGCCAGTCAGCCGGGGAGCAGATGCAGGAAGCCCTAGACAACCATGAGGACACATATTGATCCTGTTTAACAGAGGCCCGTTTATGGCCCCTGAAGGTGCCCCTGAGGGCGCCCCTGAGTTTGATGCTACTGAAGCCTTCGCAGCACGGTTCACTCCCTCTGAAGCCTCTGAGGGTGCTGCCGAAGACCCTCACAAGAAGCTCCCAGAACCGAAGGCTGAGGAAGAAGCTACGGTATCTGCTGAGGAGGCGCCTGCCCCTGAAGACGATGACCCTGATGTCGAGCTTCCATTTGGTGAGGAGTCCAGAACCTTCAAGCTGAAGGCTCTGCGGAGTATCATTGAGGAACACGGCCAGTTCTCAGGGCGATTTGAAGAGGCTGCGAAGGCTTCCGAAGCCGCCACAGCACAGAGAGCCCGCCTTGAAGCGGCTTACTCCGAGATGTGGCGCCGCGCTGAGGAGCGTTATGCGCCCTACAAGGATATCGACTGGCTCGCTATCAGCCGGGACCCGAGTATCGACACGGAGACGTTCCGTCAAATTCGAGCCGATGCTGAGGCTGCCCACGCTGATCTCGCATTCCTGCACAGCGAGGTAAATGGGCGCCTTGAGGAAACTCGGAAGGCTGCTGAAACGGCCCGAGAAGAGGCCGCTAAAGCGTGTGTGGAGGTTCTTAAAGATCCCGTTAAGGGCATCAAGGACTTTCCTGCGGTCTACCCCAAGCTTATCGAGTTTGGGCGTAAAAGTGGTGTAGAAGGCGTTGAAAACATTGTGGACCCTGCTGTCCTCCGTCTTCTGCATAAAGCCTACCTGTATGACACTGGAAGCAAGACTGTAGATGCTCAGATCCAGAAAGTCGTCAACAAGCCTAGCCGGGTGATCAAACCGGGCTCAGCCCGCGCAAGTGCGGACACAGCCGAGAAGGCTGAGCTGAACAAGGCTATCAGCAACCTACGCTCCCACCCCTCTGACGTAGACGCCATTACAGCAGCGTTCTCGGCTAAATTTCACTAAGGAACCTATTTGACCACCATTTCCTCCTACGATGTTGTAGGTACCAAAGAAGACGTTTCGGACATTATCTCCAATATTGCTCCGACCAGTACGCCGTTTCAGTCGATGATCGGCAGTGATAAGTGCGGCCAGCGCCTCTTCGACTGGCAGGAAGACTCCCTGATGAATGTAGGGGAGAATGCTCAGACTGAGGGTGCAACAGCTCCTGACGCGCAGTCCAAACCTACTGTGATGCGGGAGAACACCACTCAGATCTTTACCAAGACGGCTAGTGTGACGGGGTCCATGCAGAAGACCCAGACGTATGGGCGCAGGGATGAGATGGCGTATCAGCTGGGCCTACGTTCCAAGGAGCTGAAGCGCGACCGCGAGTGGGCCTTCATCGGCACCGGACAGGGTAAAGAGGCTGGTGCAGCAGGTACGGCGCGGAAGATGGCCGGCTATCAGGCGATGATTGATCCCAGCATGATTTATACGGCTGGGGCGGGTATGAACGCTTCGGAAACGCCTGCCGCTTCCCCGCTCACTGAGCAGATGGTCCTGACAACGCAGCAGGCCTGCTATGATAACGGTGCTGATCCGACCACGATCATCGTCCGCCCCAGCGATGCCGCCACTATTGCTGATTTCTCTGCTTCCAACCGTACCGTCATGGTTCAGAATCAGGACACAACCCTGAATCACAACATCTCAATCTATAAGTCCCCCTTCGGGACCCTTAAGGTTGTGATGGACCGCTTTGTTCGGGGCACCAATGCCTCTGGCTCAAAGGACACCACGGCGGATGCTCTGCTGTTTGACCCGGCAATGTGGAAGCTTGTCACCTTCCGTGACTGGTTCACGCAGGATCTGGCGATCACAGGTGACACCAAGAACAAGCAGATCCTGGGCGAGTTCTCTCTGAAGCATATGAACTTCAAAGGCTCAGCCTGATCACGAACCTGGACTAAGCCACTCTGAGGGGCCTCTAACGGGGCTCCTCGGTTCCCCTTCACATTCTTCAAAGCAGGCCCTTGAACGCTTTCAACACCGTCCAGACCAACTTGATAGGTCAGGATGACGGATCGCTCGTGATCCTACGCAAACAAGAACTTTCGGACGACTTTCTCGCAGCCCTGCGGGATGAGCGCCTAGCCTCGAAAAATGTGAGGGAGCGCGAATACATGAAGGTCGCCTCTATCCCTGCAGCTGTGTTCGATCTGTGGTGCGCTCAGGGTTATGACCCTTGGAACATGGAGGCTCGTGAGATTGTTGCACTACTTCGTAGAGACAATCTTGAAGCATTCCTGGCCACTTCCAAGGAGATATGATGTCATACTCCCCCATCACAATCTATAAATCCACAAACCTGACGTTGTCTTCAGGCAGTGCCTCAGCTCAGCCAGTCTCTACGGCAAGCCGTGCAATCAGAGTTGTTGGCACGGTAGACGCTTGGATCAGCCTCAACGGCCCAGCCGCAGTAGGGCAGGGGCTCTTCCTCCCGACAGGCCATGTTGAGTACCTGAACGCTGCCCCCGGAACAGTCCTTGCAGCAGTTCCTGATAACGGAGCTGTAGGAACCATCAACATTTCGGAGATTGGCTGACCATGTGGCGCCTTTTAAGTGCCCTAGCTGCACTCTTTTTTATCTCTCCCTTTGCCTCGGCACAGACGTTAGTCACTCCAGTCGGTCAAGACAGAGTGCCAGCAGTCACATCTTACAAGGCTTCGTCAGGTGTCTGGCATAAGGTCCAGCCTGTATCCCTGGTGTGTGCTGGAGGGCTGCTTTGTGACTACCTTACTCAAGATCAGCTCGATAGCAGGCTGGGCAGTTACACGACTGTTGATGCGCTCACTTATGCAATGGACTCGCTTCATCAGCAGGCGTCCGCAACGTACCTTCCCAAAACAGGCGGCACGGTTCAGACGCTGGCTGTTACAACCAGCTTCTCTCCACCCTCGATAGCGTTTGATGATCTGCCCCGTCCATGCACTCCCCCTCTGATCGCCTATGTTCCGGATGGTCAGAAGTTCTGGACGGCTATGACTGCTGATCACAATGCAGGCTCGTCCTACATTTACAAGGATACAAATCCCACGAATGCAAGCACTTATGTAGGGTGCTTGCTCGTAAACGGGACGCCTAGCTGGGTACCTCTCCTCATCAACTCTCAAGCCGGAAAGTGGTGATGAGTACCCTTCAGGACATACTCTCCGACTTCAACGGCGAACTTAACAGGGATGACTGCCCTCAGGAGCGCGCTATCGCTTTCGTCAACAGGGCCGTTATGCGCGTTCAGAGGACCCTCAGGGTCCCCTCAATGGAACGCTCACGTCTTATTTTAGCTCAGGGGGAGATGACCTATGTGACGGTCCCTGATGACCTTCTGGAGATGATTGATGTGTTTTCCAGTACCACCTGTCAGGACCGCAGTAGACCCCTGGACCGAAAGGCCTTCCGGCAGATTGTAGAGCTTCCTAAGTTAGGCGCTCCAAGTGCTTATGCAAGGGTAGGAAGTACGCTGCACTTTCGGGGGGCAATACCCAACGGCGGGTCGGTGCTTCTGCACTACTATGGCTCAGTGGACCGTCTCCAGGACCTTTCCGACACCAATGCCTTCAGCTTATCCTGTCCTGATCTTCTTACTTACGGTGCGCTGAAGTACGCGGGGCTGTGGTGTGATCACCCTTCAACCCAGACATGGGAAGACACCTTTGTCGGGATCTTAGGGGATGTGCAAGGGCAGACGATCGCTATGGAAAATAGTGGTGGCCCCTCTGCCATCCAACCTTTATATCCTCTGGATTAGAGTCCTATGACCACACCTTCCTTGAAGACCCCTGCAAAGTGCTGTGGGTCCTTTTTTTACGATAATACCCTGTCGATTGCAGCTGCATTGGACATACAGAACGCCTTACAGGCTGCTCTCCCCCTTGCTCAGGATGCTAACGAGGCAGCCCAGAAGGCCCTCTCAGATGCCCAGCAGGCTTTGATCAACGCAAATTATTTCCTGACGGGGGATCTACGGGGCCTCCCGACTTCCGATGAAGGTCTTCCCTCAGGGACTCTATGGAATAACGGGGGGACTATTGCTGTTGTATAGAGGTCTCTGTGGCGGGACTCTCCTGTGGCTCCTTGCCTCTTCAAGTGCGTATGCTCTTCCGGCTCCGACCTTTGACAAGCTGACTATCAAACAGGGCCTGACTTCAGGTGGCCTCCTGCAACCCCCCTTTGTTTCTATCTTGGCAAAGGGCGCAAAGTGTGACGGCACAACCGACGACACAGTGGCCATCAATGCCGTTCTTTCAGCATACAACAACGTTGCGATCCCGCAGGGCATCAGCAAGTGCCTGGTTTCCTCGCCCATTAACATCACCAGAAACGGCACTACGCTCGTAGGTGCGGGGCAAACGTCTGTAACGTTCGTCTCCAACTCGGCTACAGCCCCTGTGATTTCTGTGGCTGCTGGGCTGTCCAACTACACCCTGTCTGGCTTTTCGGTAGATCGGTCTGTCGCTCCAACCTCTGATACGGCGCGGGGTATTGATACGTCAGGCGGGGGAGGTGGATTTGCTACCTGCGGGACATCTATGCCACCAATCAATGGACCGGATTTTATCTGGGCGGGATGGCTTATGGCGTTGCATCAAACCTGACGGCACAGAACAATTATGGCGACGGGTTCTATCTGAGCAACAACGCAACATACACGACAGCACAATGGAACCTGACCAACACCATTAGCCAGACGAACGATGGCTATGGCTACAGTGTCGTATCCAACACGAAAAACCCCATGATATTACTTCCGTGGTGGGACACGCAGGCTTTCGCCAATGGCCTTGGTGGAGCGCGGTTTGTTGGGACACCTGAAGGGTATATTTCCAACATCAACATCGAGGGCGGCATATTCTCTACAGACGGGAATAACGAGCTGTTCTTCAACACCTACAGCGGTCATATTACCGTTTCTGGCGGAACGTTCATTGAAGCCGCCGGTACGGCTGCAACGGGTCGGAGCTTCAGGCTGCCAAAGTCCAATATAGGCCGCGGAATATACGTCACAGGTAATGTTGCGGATATTCAGATCGGAGACGTGATTGTCTTTGATAATTCGCAGGAAGGCTATGTTGGAAGCGCGTTCAGAACGCAGATCGTAGGGGCTGAATTCCTTCAGAACGGGGCTAACGGTGCCGCAGGTACGTGTTCTATCAACCTGATAAACACAAACCAGGCCTCTACAGCACTTATTACGGGGACCCGTTCAGGGGCGTTGAATTCCAACCTCAGCACAACAGCCGGTATTTGTGCGGTCAACGGGGCAGGTGTGACCATTACAGGCAACGATCTCGCGTATAACTCTCAAGTAGGGGTGTATTTCAGCGGAGACAAAACGGGGGCGCACGTAGAGGCAATGCCGGTTATCTCACGGTCAGCCGTGGCGAGGTGACTCTACCAGCCGGAGAGGTGTCCGTAACGGTTCCTCACGGGCTCCCTGGAGTTCCTTATTGGGTCTCCATATCTCCCACGAAAGCCCCTGGAACGGCGGCAGGCTGGTACGCAGATACCAAGACCAGCACCGGATTTACTGTACATGTGCAGAGTTCACAGCCTTACCCTGTGACTTTCGCATGGGAAGCACGAATGTATCCCAATTGATTTATACCCTCAGGGTAGGAGCCTGATTAATGCTCTCTCCCGAAGAACGTACCGATATTCCCAATACCCTCCTACTCCTTGTCGGGCGCATTGAAGGTAAACTCGATATGCTCCTGACACGGGATAAAGAGCAGGACAGAAAACTCAAGGACCTTGAGGAGCGTATCTCTACAATAGAGAATGACCGCGCCAAAGTCCTCGGTATCTGGGCCGCTGTATCCCTTGGTATTGGAGGGGTGGGATGGATCGGAGAAACTCTTTTCAACCATTTCTGGACTAAGTAATGAAAATCACGAAACTAGAAGGAGCCGCTATTGCTGGAGGCATCGCTACTGTTGCTGCGGCTGCTGAATCGGCTATTACCTCTGGCAGTTCCGACGCTATCCGCGCTGTCATCCTGGCTGCGGTCACTGCGATCATAAAGATCATTGCGGCCTTCAAGACCCCTAAGGCCACCTGATGGGTTTCCCTGAAGAGGCGGTCGCTCTGGTAGCCTCATTCGAGGGTTTCAGATCACGCCCCTATCGGGACCAAGGCGGCGTCTGGACAATCGGCTATGGGTCTACCTACCTGCTCAACGGTAAGCCGGTCACAGCCGCAACGCCAACCATGTCTGAGCCTATGGCAGCGGCCTTGCTGAGGAACGTTCTGGTGTCCTTCTGGGACACTATCGAGCGCCTTGTGAAAGTGCCTCTGACGGACCGCCAAGGAGCCGCTGTACTGAGCTTGGTCTACAACATCGGAGAGTCTGCGTTCAGCCGCTCAACGTTGCTGAAAAGGCTCAATGCAGGGGACTTCAAAGGAGCCGCTAACGAGTTCCCGAAATGGAACCTAATCAAAGGCGAGGTGAGCCGGGGGCTATCCCTGAGACGCGCCAAGAACGTAATCTGTTCCTGTCCACAGGTTAAGTAAAAACAGTTCCCCAAAGGGACCCGAAAAGGGCCTCTAAGGGGAACTGATTTTACTTACTCGTCGTCCTCATCATAGAACCCCGCTTCACGCAGACTCTCTGAGTACCACTCCCAATTATCAACTCCGCCTGCATGGAGAGCATCTAGCTCGCGCTCTGCATCCAGCAGTTCGCTGTGCCTTTCGACAGTGATCGTGACGGTTTCGCTCACACTGTGTGCGCCCTGATCTGGGGGCGATCATCAGTCCCAATACCCCGTAAGGCATATGTCACGAGCGCCATGGCGTTCCACATGACATGAGCCATATGCATCCGCCCTGTCTCTGCATCGTTATCTGTGCCCATTTCCCATGAGGCGAGATGCCGCTTCAGGCTGGCCAGGCAATTTGACCAGTCCATGCCTTTCTCCCAATTCCGTTCTGGGTACTTCTGAGCGCCCTTTGTGAGGACCTCTACAAGCTCTTGTACGGCATCTGGAGGGAGAAGGTCGTAGCGCAGCTTACCTTCATTGTATCGAAGGCCGCCTGAAGCGCGCGCCTCCGGCACACATACAGCCTCCCTCTTAAGGTCCTCAGAACGCACTTCAAGGGACCGTACAGTAGCCCCCGAAACAACCTCTACACGCCGCTCATGGGCATCCTCAAATTCCTTACGCTCTTCAGATGTAAGGTCCCACCAGTCGTCCACGGATACCGGCTTGCTCAAGCTGCGCTCTCCTTTTCTACCCATTTGGCAGCCGAAGCTGGCACCCGAACAAGATTGAAGTGCTTCTCCAGAAGCTCCTTGGCGAATGCTGGCTTGGCATGGGAACCTAATGTGTCCCAGACGCTGGCCCCTTCTCCGGCCTCTACAGCAGCCATCAGGTCTGCCTTGAGGGCTTCTGTGTTCACAGCTGGATGGAGAAACTCGAAATCTGTCAGGCGGCCATCATCATACGCGCCGTCATCAAATGCCACGTCTATGAAGTACTCACCTACATTCTGGACGCGGCCACACTTACCTACGTGTTTGGAAAGCAGGCGAAAACTATCTACCGCCTTTACACGGTCTCCTACCTTAAACTTGCGCATTCTCTTTCCTCTCTATTTCATAACATCTTCAAGTTTCAGTCTCTGAGGCCCCTTAAGGCCCCATAAAATCACCTCTTTACTTTCCTTGTCGTAATCATCCCGTGTCAGTATCTTGGCCACTCTTGCCTGTACCAGCGCATCCGCCTCTGTCAGCTTCTTGCTCTTGTAAGCTTCGACCACCATCTTCCACCCCGCAGTCAGAGAGCGTCCGTCCCAGCCCTTCAGGATCGCTTCGGCGCGTTTTGGGCCTATACCGGGGCAGCCTGCGTAATTGTCTGTGGTGTCTCCGGTCAGGGTCTGAGTGAACCACTTCAGGTTCGCCTGAGAGGGGGTAATGATGCAGGGCTTTGCGTCTTTGACGGGGTTGAAGTGGCGCCCTGGAACCGTTCGCAGGTCCTTGTCGAGGGTCACAACAATGCTGTCTTCATGCCCCTCGGAGGTAGCCAGAATGCCCATGAGGTCGTCAGCCTCAAGACCATCTACTTCATCACATTTGAAGCGTTCTTTGACGGCGCGTACAGTGGCCCAATAGGCCAGAGGTTTACCGCCTTTACGGTTCCCTTTATAGGTCGGTAAGATCTTCTTGCGGAAGTTATGCGGGCCTGTGAACAGCACCCTAACGTCCTTGCAACGGGCTAGACTGGCCCACGCTTCAATAGTCTCTATGCAGGCTCTTTGGGCTTCTTCTTCGTCTGCGTGTATGGTCGGCTCAATGGTGCCGAAGTCGAAAGTCTTTTGAACCGCTGCTGCGGCTCTGAAGGCGCATATATCGCCGTCAATCAGAGCTAGGCTGATGGAGAAGGCGCCTCCATTCCCAGCTCAAACCTGATACCGGGCATACGCTGCTGGAATCTTTCAGCCCTTCTAAGGGACCTCTCAACGCCCTCTGGGGTCTCCTTTCGAACCAGCCGCATGACCTTGTCTCTCAGGTCTGCGAACCCCTGGTCGGTCATCCTGACAAGGTTATCGTCATAACTGATCTGACAGGCTGCGAAGTCCATGCGACGGCGTACAAAGGTCTCGAAATCATTCACACCGTGAGGGCGTTGAATTTCGATGACGTTGATTGGAAGGGGGCCGAACGCACAATCAGGAAACACAGCTGAGGCGCCCACTTCAGGTGCCGAGCTGGGAATGTAATCTAAGGAGCAGAATGCACAGGCCCCAAAGATTTTTTGAAGATCCGGCAAGCGCTCTTCCAGAGGACCGTCTGCGGCATCTACGAAGATATCCAGATCCTTGACATGAAAGCCCCAGCAAAGGTCACGCAAAGCGCCACCTGCAAGGATCGCTGTGGGATAAACGGTGCGGACTGCCTTGAGGGCAGTCTTGTAGTGTTCCGGTAGGAACGGGACGTGAAAGTCCGTTTCAGGGGTTATTGGAAAGCTCCGTGAAGGTTGGTGGGCATAGAATGTCGCTGATCTTGATCATGTAACCATTCCATTGTGTTGGGGGACGCGGGCCATCCGATTTCAAACAGAGGTTTGATGAGGATATTCTGGATTTCGGGATTTCCCAGACATCTTCCTCGCCGACGACCACCAACGTGTCGTATTCAGAGTATCCATCAGAGTTCGTTCCCCGGACGCGGCATTGAAGATACCTGTATGGGGGTGAGCCCATATTCCACGTTGCCGTCTTGACCTGTACGCGCTTGAAGGAACCGCCCTCAAACACGACAAAGTCCGTCCAGCTCTGTTGGACTGCAGGCCAGAACACCTCCAGCCCACGGCGTAGGAATAGGGCTGCGGCTATGTGCTCACTCGCACTTCCTCTGTAGTGGGCAGGAACGAGCCCTGCTGCGTCAGTGTGTCGCAGCCCAATCATCTCCAATTATGTAATCTCCAGCCATTGGGCACCTTGAACCAAGCCGTTCACCGGCCTCTTTGATTGAATCTGCAAATGCCTGCCCAACCGCTTCAGCGATCTCTGGGCGGGCCTCCATCTGGGCCTCGTCATGAACATTGGCGCAGAACGCGAAGTCCTCCCCGTGTTTCCAGCCGTTCTCAACGCACTTCTCAAAGTAGAAGATCACAGCGGCAAGCTTCATTACGGACGCCTCGAAGGACTGCATAAGAAACACCAACGCGCTATGCTCTGATCGGCACTTGACGTGCATTCCGCCGAGGGCCTTCAAGTACCCTCTACCGCCCTTTTTGGGGCTCCGCGCAGCGGCCTGGATAGCGGCCTGTAGTTTATCAAAGCCAACAATGGCCTTGAACAACTGCCTACGTGCCAGCTTACCTAGTTCGCTATCAGGAACTCGCGGGACGGGAACGCCAGCTTCTCGGCATTCTTCCTTGATCGTCTTGCCCAATTTGGGGTCTCCCCCTCCGAACAGCACGCAGTAAAGGGCACGCTTTGCACCTTCACGAAGCCTGCCGAGCAGCTTACCCGGATCACCTTGATACCCAGCAGGGACACGCATTCCGCATAGCTCCAGAGCCTTCCGGTTAGTGCTATGAGTATCCGTTCCCCGCGCCTTGTCCCCGTTGATCTCACGATTGATCGCAAGTCCACCGTCATAGTGGGCAAGGTAGTGAGCCAGGGCGCGGGCCTGTATCGACGCTCCATCACAGCCGATAAGCTTCCACCCTTTTCTTGCGATCCATACAGAGCGCATTCGAAGGTCTTTCTTGGAGACCTGGGCCATATTTGGGGCGCTGTGACTGCAGCGGCCTGGAGCGCAGCCGACTGAATTGACACGTCCGTGGATGCGGCCATCAGAGCCGACAACTTGCAACCACCCATATTTTCCATCTGACAGTTGTCCAAGCTGCTTTGAGACAGCGAAGTATCGGACAAGCTTCTTTGCCTGAGGGAAGGGGAGGCGGGACAGGATTTCGTCATCAATGGTGGGGTTCCCGTCATTGCCATATGCTTTTGGTTTCCAGCCAAGCTGCATAAGGCGCTCACCGACCTGCTTTCGTGATCCGGGGTTGAAGTCCTGAAGGATCACCTTGGTCATGGGACAGCCAGCTGTGTAGCCGTGCCGTTTGTTGTCGCTCTTGGGTACGAACAGGGCAGCCTGTGCGTTCTTTCCGTTAGGCACCCATCGTGGGGGAAATGCTGACTGCGCCTCGGTCAGGAGGTCGGCCAGCTCCCCCCGAAGTTCCGCCTCAAGTTCCTGAGCGGCCTTGATATCCAGGGTGAATCCGTTCTGCTCCTGAAGGAACATGATCCATGCGAACTTCAGCTCAGTATCGAGACAACCCCATTCCTCGACTTCCTTGACATGATTGTAGAGTGCGCGGGTTACGATAACATCCTGCGCTGCATACTCCAGCATGGCTGGTGTGCAGGTGTCCCAAGGGCCCTTGAAGGTCCCTTTCAGGACCCCTAAACGTTGCCCCCACTCGTCCAGACTGTGCGCTCTCTCCTCAGGGGAAAAGAGCCTCGCCATAACAAGCGTATCCACCATCTGCTCCAGCCGGAGTGTTCCGGGGTAGAGCTTCTCGATAAGGGGGAAATCGTATTTAAGGACGTTGTGCCCGATCAGTTTAGGGGCTTCTGAAAGGCGTTTGAGGCCCTTAGCGATTGAAGGGTACCCCGGCATGGCATCACAATAGACTGTGCTATCCGTGCCTGTGACTGTGCCGATCTGGAGTGAGTGAAGTTTGGAGGCGGTGTCGAGGAGGCCGTCAGCCTCGCAGTCCCATATAAGGACCTCTTCAGACACTGACATATCTCCGCTTCGTCAGTCCGCACCTCTTGCAGGTCCTGCGCTGGTATAGAGGGGCATAAGGGTAGTGCTCCCAGAGCCCCCAATCGTGGAAGAAGTGTGATAGGCAGCGCATGTGCGTCTCCTAAGGACGCCCTAAGCGTCCCGTTTATGTGTCGTTGAAGATCGCCTCACCAGGAGCAGTCGAAGCCGCCACTATCGGACGAAGAAGACCCGCTGTCGTAGCTGAAGCCACCGCTGTCGGAGCCTGAGGAGAAGCTGTCTGAAGATGATGAATAGGACGGCGCGCTTTCGATCACCGTGGTTGACCCATGAGAGCTGCCCATGAGTTCCCCCAGTAGGATGCCCTCGAAAAGGCGGTCACTCTGGACTGGAGGGGTGTAGGGAGGCGTGTAAGGCGCTGTGTAGTGATGCCGGGGCTCAGGAACTGAAGCTCGGCTGTATGAATGCACCGGAGGGGAGACGGTCGGATTAACCTGTCGGTGCGGCGTCCGAAACGCTCCCACGCTCGACGCTGAACGGACATAGGGAACGGCCTCAGCCTCGGGCTCGATGGACCGCATCTGCGAAACACGCTCGACGCGTTCGATAACCTTGGGCTTACGCGCCAGGTAGATAGCAAAGCCGATAGCAACGATCAGCGCGACAAGCGCCAGCATCAGGACGAACAGGAAGCCCGTGCTGATATGGACATGGTGATGGGGCTCCAAAGGAGTCTCCTAGGTTTCGTGTTGGATGAGATAATCGGCTGCTCTGATCAGCACCTCAGGGTTCTCCCTGAAGTGCCCTAATCCGACATTGCAGCCCGTGCAGAGGAGCCCTCTGACGGAACCTGTCTGGTGGTCGTGGTCTACGCTCAGCCGCAGACCTCCGAAGTCAGCTTGACCGCAAATGGCACAGCCGTAGTGCTGGTCCTTGAGCTTCTGGTGATAATCGGAGATGGTCAGGCCGTAGCGCCGTAAGGTGTCTTTAAGGGACTTTAGAGGGTCCCTCTTAGAACGGCGCGTCATCGTCCTCTTGGAACGGTGACGCACACTCTTCAGGCACCGCTTCAATCAGCCTCCCCGTCGCATCATCGAATGTGAGGGGAAATGTCATTCCGGTAGCGCGCCCCGTATGGCGGTCTTTGAGACACCGCAGGATACTCTGTCGGCGCTCCTCTGGGTCATCTGCCTGAGTGTTTCTCTCAAGACCCCAGAGCATATGCGCCCAGAACATAATGGTGCGCGAACCCTTGAAGTGTTGCCCCTTCACACGCCCACCTTCTTCATGTGGTGGTCCATCTTTCGGGGTGGCTAGGTGGGAAATGAAGTGGAACACGAAGTCGAGGGTCTTGGCCATTGTGGCCATTTCCTCCAGCATCGCATCCAGCTCCTGCCTCTCATCATCCATATGCGCAGTTAGTGCTGTGAGGTTGTCCAAATAGATGCAGTCACATCCGAGGTGCTGCACCATATACTTGATGTGCCCTCGGATAACGGACCAGGTAGCGCCCCCGAAACTGTCGTAGAGGTAAAGGCGGTCCTCCTGAGCCACGGTACCCAGCGCAGCCTCAAGCTCCTCCTGTGTCCAGCTTCCATCTGGAATATGGAACCGCTTACCGGCAAACTTTCCTGCCAGCCGCTTGCCTGTCTGCTCGACGGGCTGCTCAAGAAACAGGATTCCAACCTTCAGTCCAAGCTGGGTTATATCAGTCTCGACCATCTGCGTGACTAGGTCAGTTTTACCAACCCCTGACCCCGCTCCGATCCCGATAAGCTGGCCCCTACCCCGCCCGTAGGTTGCTGCCGTGACTCCTGGGAACAAGTACGGAATCCCCACCTCAATAGGTGCAAGGATTTTATCCCGAACATCAGCCAGGGTTACGATCCCGTCCGGGCGATATGTCCGTGCGTTATAGATTGCTGTGGTGAGTGCCTTGGCCTCATTGGCCATAAGCATCTCATTGGCGTCCTTTCGGGGCAGCTCAGCAATCTTGCACCGCCCCGGCGTGAACAACTGAGCACACTCCGCAGCGGCCTTGCGCCCCGGCTCGTCCATATCGAACATGAGGACAACTTCCTCGTATCCCTCAAGCCACTCTATCTGAGCTGAAAGAGCCTTGGCAGCACTCTGCGCGCCGTTTGGAAGGGACACTACAGGCCACGAAAGGCCTGTGATCTGGGCCACTGACAGGGCGTCAATTTCGCCCTCAGTGACCACCACCCGCTTACCCTTGTTTGGCCAGACATGCTGGGCAAACAGAGGGGCATTCTTCATCCCGATCGCAGAGAAAGCCTTGTCTTTTCCTCTTAGCTTCTGTCCTACCAGGTGCCCGTCAGCGCCCCGGTAGTCTGCAATCTGCACGACATTGCCGTGTTTATCTTTCCCGACCTTGTAGCCCATCTTACGACAGGTCTCTGCGGTAATGCCGCGCTTTGTCAGCGGCTGATAATCGCCCTCAATGAAGCTGCGTTTGATGACGTGCGCGCCTCCTGCTTGTGTGTGTGTGGTCCATTTGTTGGCCCCGTATGGTGCCCGCAACTGAAGCAGTGCGTATGGCCGTCTGTGTATAAGGCGGCTGCATCACGGGAACCGCAAGCTGAGCAGGGGCCTTTGCTCAGATAGTCAGAGGCGTCCATCTGCTGGGCTAAGTCGCAAGAGGCTGCGTACGCACTCTGCGATCAGGGAAGCCTCAAAGGGCGTCAGCCATGCTGTGTCATAGATACTTCCGCGTCCAACCAGCGCAGCAGGAACAGGGACTAACCCCGCAGCCCACTTTCCAAGCTCAGCCCCAAGGCGTTCAGCCTCAGCCAGCTCTGCATGGCTCTCAGCTTTGGAGGTCATGGGCCTCCGCTCCGACTGAATCGCCGGACTTGGTATAGGAGACCTTGATGCCCGCAGTACCTTGGGCGGTTACGCTCACACCCTTTCCACTGGCAGGGAGGGTCTCAATGTGAATGTTCCCCGGAAAGCGCAGTTTGAGGGCTGTGACAAGTTCCTGAAGATTTATATCAGCAGTCATATGAATATCACGTTGAGCTTTCATCAGAACTCCCCAAAATCTTTTTGTAGTTTGACCAACATTCCGAACAGGGCGAAGATCAGGACGCAGATCTGAACCCCCACAGCAAAAATAGGGGAAATCTGGCAGGCTCCTAAAGTGAGGCCGACCCACAGCGTCATGGCGAGAATGCAGCCAGCTACGATACTGGCTGCTCTGAGATAAATTCCCATCGGCTCACCACACTACAAATCGAGGGGCAGGACTCTGCGCGGTACTTGGAATAGAGTAGCTCGACCCACCACGGCGAAGCGTTGCAGGGACATAAACAACGGGTTTCTTTTCAGACACGAGGAAGCTCCTTTGCAAAGGCTGTGAGGGTGGCGGCGAGGATGCCAGCCTGTTCGTAAGAGAGGTTCAGAAAGTCTTCCTCCTGTTCAATGATGATGCAGGCGGGCATTCCATCCTCTTCAGGAGCAACTGAGACACGGATGTCTTCCTGCTCAGGGTCCATTACAATGGTTATGTCGGAGGGCTCACCGGGGACGGAGTTGTGCTCAATTGTTGTCATGCGGCTTCTCCAGAAAATACCGGACATACCGCTGCCCCGTAGGGTCTTTGCGGGGTTCCGTGCGGATGTCATGCCCAGCCTCTTTGAGGTCCAGGATACGGCGTGGAAGATGGCGGATGCGGTAAACCGCTGCGGCCTCGACAGCAGAAATCGAGCCGTGGTGCTGAAGGTGGTCCAGCACGAGTTTTGCTTGGGGTGTCATGGGCTCCTTGAAGGTGCCCCTAGAGGACAGGCGCAGGGCGGCTAGGGCGCCGCTCACCTATCCATTGGTGTTTATTGAAATCGTCGGGTCGCAAAGCCCGATCTCTTGGGCATTCGGATAGGACCGTGCGAAATCCGCCTGCTTAATTACCATGATGCGTGATACGCATCCCGGTGCGTGAGGTAGCTGTTCTCACCTCCGACTTCAGAGGTATCTCCTGCATGGACTGCCCCTTCGGAGATGCCATTCTCAGTCGCCTGAGATTCCAGATACGCCTGCCCTCTAAGGGCACCCTAAACAAACTTGAACGGAAACCTGAAGGCCACCCGAAAGCGGCCCCACAGGCGGTCAGCTACTTACCTGCAAGTGCCTAGTGCCGCAGGAAGACAGCAGACAGGCGCCCCAGGATAAAGCACATAAACAAGAACAGAATAGGAATGCACAGGAGGGGAAGCAGCACAAGCAGCCAGCTACATGCGATAACCCCTGTCAGTTTCAGTGCGATTAGGAGGAGTGTGAGGAGGACCAGAAAAGACATGCTCAGGCTCCGATAGGGGTGCAGACGCGCGCCGGGCGGCGTTGATAGGTTGTATGCCCTGCAAATATGACCTTGATGTCTCCGGCCTCGTTTGCTAGGGGCTCAACAACAATGGCAGGTACCGTTCTACCTGCAACCTTCACCCACTGGCCCCAGAAGAACTTCGGCGCGGGTGCCGGTTCAGGGGTTTTGATGGTGTCCTCAGGGACGTAGACAGTGCCGTTGATGGTCACTGAGGGGACCTGAGGGGGCTCTACAGGCTCGATGTCGGAAAGGTTGAAATACCCCCAATTGGTTCTACCGGGTGTCCAGAGCTTTACCTGCCCTTCCCGGTCGGGAGCTTCCTTGACCTCTACAATGTGCCCCACCATCTCGCGTGTTATATGCGTGGGCATGTATGTGCTGGACTTCACGAGCACCTTCATACCCACTTTCACATCTTCTTTACGCATACCCTCAGCGAGCTCAACTTCACCGAGATCAAACCAAATAGTCCCCCCCTTAAAAGTAACCTGGAGAGGACGCCAATCCGTGCCATCATTACACTGGATAACGCCGATTTCTCCACTAGAGACGGGGTCTCTGCCCTTCAGAAGGCGGACCCGCACACCTACTTTTGCATCTTCTGCGCGCATACTTGTATCCTCCGCTCAGCGATCCGCTGATTCTGTTGATTGAATGAAACTGTCGGGTTGATTCTGGTCAGCTGAGGACGCCAAGGATCACGCGGACCCCTGCGGGTTCCCCTGAACGAGCCCAGCGCTTGTGCGCTGAAATGCTCACCAGATTGTCGTCATCCTCGTAGACCTTGGCCTGTGTAAGAGCGTCCTGAACGCCCTTTACAAGGTTATCTATGTCGCCTCCGGGACGGCGGCGCTTGGTCGATTTGGGCTTGGTGACGATGACCTCCATGAGGCCGTAAATGTCCCCTGTAAGGGGCCTTTCGGGACGCTGTTTCGAGACCTGCTCAATACAGGCCTGGAGAAACTCCCCATAAAGCTTGCCCTTGTAGACATAGGCCCGACCGCCCCGAACGGCAGCCCGAAGGCTCTCCGGTCGAGGTTCAGCTTCAATAGTGATTGTGTGGGTCTGTGAGGCGTTCTCAGCGATCCAGTCGAAAGCCTGCTGGATGATGCCAGCCTGGTGAGTCTCAGAAATCGCCGTTGTCTCCAGCCGAAGCCTCGGCATCGTCAGAGCCGCTCCAGCCGGACTCGTCGGTCTCATCAGAGCCTTCGTAACCGTCCTCTTCGCCAAAGCCGTAGCCGCCCGCATCACGCGCACCGCCCGAGGACAGTTCGATGATCTGAACAGCTTCCAGAGCCAGCGTTAGGCCGCCCGCCCCTGTGCCGGGGATGAAATAGCCAAACTGCCCCGTCTTGAAGTCCTTCTTAACCTCAAAGGAGACTTTGGCGACTGTTCCCCCCCAGGCATCAGGAACTGGATCAAGCTTCTTACCCTTGGCATCAAACACAGGGAGTTTGGCGGTCCACTTTGTACCGTCCTGACGAACCCCTGAGGCCTTCATCTTGAAGTTGAACTTGATCTCGCCAGTCGGCTCTTCAGTGTCCTTATCGTAGACCTCGGTATAGAGCGGGTTCATCTTGACCTCGCCCAGCTTCTTGCGGCTCCCGACCGGGAGCGCCTTGAACTGCTCCTGAGCAAAGGCCTCAGCCTGCTTGTAGAACGGCTCCAACTTGGCCAGGAATGCCTGTGTGTCGGGGCAGTCCTGCCGCAGAATCAAGGGAGCTTCGAAGTTGCCCTCAGGTGTGAATTTTGTGTTTGGAGTTCGGAGTGAAGGGAACTGAAGGACGCCCTTAGGGGTCGTGAGGATTTTCTTTGGGGCTTTTGCCATGTGATTGTTTATCCGAAATATGAATTGAGATTTCGGTCCCGATCCGTTCGAGCGGGGTTTGATAGGGGGTGCGCGCTCAGCTCAGCCGCTTACGCAGGTGGCAGGGTGCTGAGGGCGCCGTAGTAATGAGAATGATGTAGTGGCCCTGCGTCTGCACGGCCTCAACCAGCCTGAGGAACACATCCTCCATCTGGTCTGGGTCGCCTTGAAAGTCCGGCCAGATGGCCTTCATTCCGGCTGAGAGAACCTTTGCTTTCTCTCTTGCAGTGTTTCTCATACAGCCTGGCCTAGGCGACCGCGAACACGATAGGCGCCGTCAATGTCTTTACCGTGGGCCTTGATAAATTCCCTCTTAAGGATCTGCTGAGGAAGCGAGGTCCACAGCGGAGACATACGCTTGGGGCGGCGTGAAGGGGCCTGAAAATTCATGAGAGGATTCCTTTGAAATCCGAAGGCTGAAGCCCATCGGTTGGCGTTTTTCTTCTAGTGCCTACATAGCTTGGTCGTCAGTTGAATCTCTTGCATCCCTGGAGCGTTTTCCTTCTATGTTACGCTGTTACTTGAGAGGGCTGCTCATGCGGAAAGTCTTGTTGATTATACCTGTATTTTTAGTTGGCTGTGCCGATAGCGCGCAGAAGACTGCTTACAAGCAGCTTGCAGAGGCCTGGAAAGAGTGTTCATCCAGCTATAGCCTGACACAGGGCAGGGCGTTCCAAAGCGAGGCCTGCATGGCGCAAGCCTCTACAAGTACGGGAATGAGGCCCAGCTCAGCGGTATGGCAGCACGGCTTGAGGCCGAGCCAAGGCGTCTTGAGGTCGCCAAGGCTGTGGACCAAGGGGCTATGACGGTGTCCGAAGGGGCGCTGGAGATGAGCCGTCTAGACGCTTATGTGGGGCAGAGGGTGCAGCAGGATGCCAGTCAGAGGGCTTTGCAAGGCCGTGAAGGTGTCTCTGAGGGGCTCTTTAGAGCGGGCGCTGCAACGGTTGCTGCGGGAAGACCTTATAGTAGTGTGACGAATTGCAGCGCAGTTGGGCCTAACTTTGCGACGTGTACGTCAAGCGGATATTAACTAGCGCCTCCCTGCGATAACCATAGAGGTAGCTGCGGACGCTATAGCAGCGTTTTGGGCTTCCCTTTCGTGCTCAGCATGGCGCTGGATCGCTACACCATTTTCAAATGCGAGCTGGTCCATTCGACACTGTCCATACTGCGCCTGCGGCAGCGCCATACAAGCTGCGAAATATTCCTGAGACTTGGCCCTATCTGCGCTGGACTCAGAAATCTCCGCAGCAATCGTGACGCCTACAAGGAGTACGAAGAGGGCGGTTACGATCTTGATGATGTGGTTTTCCATGAAATCATCCATGCTAGACTCCCTCGCGGATGTCTGCGGCTGCATCTTTTGCGCGCGCCTCGTATGTGTCGCTGATGGCTTTCTCCCCGCAACTGAAGATGCGTTGCCATAGATTTTCCAGTGATATCCCTTCGCAGAGCTTTGCGCACCGCTCTCGCTCTTCTGCTACGGCCTCATGTTTTTCCTGCTCCATCGCAGCACAGCGGTTGGTCAGGTTGTCTATGGCTTCTGCTCTTAGATTTGATATGCGCTGTTCTTCTTTTACTTCGGCCTCCAACTCCTTCACCCTCGCCTCAAGCGCAGCGACGTTGGCGGGGCAGGTGTAGAGAGGGATAGGCCATGAGTTGTCGGGGTTCCGATAAATGCTTTGGACACTGCTGCTGGCTCCTTTCCCTGCCGTAAGCTGCTCCAAACCTCTGCGGCTTACATAACCAACAGGCTCTGCCCCCTCCGCGTCCTTCCGGCGCTGCTCTGCCGCGCCTCGGGCCTCGGCTTCTGTGAGCCATCCCATTATTTCAGAGTAGTCCGGGTAACAGCGTTCTAGCATCAGGTCGATCAGACGTTCCTGGATTTCATCCACCATCTTATCAAGCGTCCGAAACTCTGCGCTATCCGGCTTCTGTTCGTTCTGGATCATGCGCCTTCTCCTACGCTGCGCCTATGAGCAGTTTCAGCCAGCTCTGTTAGAAGTGTGTTTGCGGCGTCCCATGCGGCGGCCTCTGCGGCGTCCCATGCTGCGGCCTCTGCGGCGAACCATGCGGCGTCC
>NZ_BAJV01000018.1 GCF_000613885.1 Asaia prunellae JCM 25354
TGTTCGGGACGCAGGGGCCGGAGGTTCGAATCCTCTCACTCCGACCAGATAACTGCCCCCAATGGGGCTTCTCCTGAAAAAATATAGTCGTCTTTTCAGGTCAAAAGGTCTGGAATCCCGGTTGTGCTCCAGCCCTATCAGACGTTTTGATCATCCCTATCGCTGAACAAGATATTTGCCTATGTCCTGTGAGGGAAGGCTGCGAAATATCGTTCCGGGGGAAGAAACGTTGATGCGTCGTAACCGCCTCTGTTTCGGAGCTGCTCTGGTCGTTCTGGGGTCTGGCCTCTGCCTCAGTCTCATGATGGGTCGTTACGAGGTTAGTCCAATGGCGCTTCTTCACGTAATGGAAGGTCATGGAGAGCCGGAAGTCAGGGCCGTCCTGTTTCAGGCGCGTCTGCCCCGTATAATAGCGGCACTTTGTGTCGGGGCTGCTCTTGCCATGTCCGGCACCGCGTTTCAGGCCGTGTTTCGTAATCCCCTTGTGTCACCGGATCTGCTTGGTGTGTTGAGTGGGGCCGCGTTCGGGGCGGCCTGGGCCATCATAGCTCATGGCAACACGCTCATGATCGAGATATCGACTTTCATCGGTGGGTGCGGCGCCGTTGCTTTCGGCTTTCTGGTTGCACGACTGGTGAGCGGGGAGGGGGTTCTGCCTTTGCTGCTTGGCGGCTTGATCAGCACAGCGCTTTTCACCGCACTTTTGTCCCTGCTCAAATATCTTGCCGATCCTTTCGATCAGTTGCCGGCGATCATCTACTGGCTTCTGGGTAGTCTTGCCCAGACAAGCTGGGGGCAACTTGCAGTTCTGGTGCCTCTGCTTTGCCTTGGCATGGCCGGGCTATGGTCGGGCGCGCGTATACTCGACGTTTCTGGTCTCAGCGATGATGAAGCCCGGAGTCTCGGCCTGCCCATCAGCACAATGCGTCTGGGTATTCTGCTTCTGGCAACTGCGCTGGGTGCGCTGACTGTTTCACTGGCCGGGATCATTGGTTGGGTTGGGCTGATCATTCCTCATATGGCGCGCCTGCTGATAGGCCCGGAGCATCGAAATCTGCTTCCTTTTGCGGCTCTTCTTGGTGCGTGCTGCCTGCTTTTTGCCGATATGGCGGCGCGAAGTCTCTCCCCTTCCGAAATACCCCTGGGCATGATGACCGAGCTTCTGGGGGCGCTCGGCTTTGTTCTCGTTCTGCGACAGCTTCGCCGGGAAGGGCGACTCTGATGCAGACGCTTTTTCTGGATAGACTTGGCTTCTCGCGCCAAGGTCGGAAAATCATGCATGATCTGACGCTCAGACTTCATGCTGGTCAGATGGTCAGCATTCTGGGTGCCAATGGTGCGGGAAAGACCACGTTGTTGCGCCTGATTCTGGGTCTTCTGCATCCTGATTCAGGACAAGTGCTGATTGACGGAAGCGATTTGCGGCATTTGCAGCGCAAGCGCATAGCGCAGCTTCTGGCCTATGTACCGCAGAACCGCGACATTCTTCCCCCTTATCCGGTTGCCCGGATTGTGGAGCTGGGGGGCCTGCCTCATGGCAGTCTGATGAAGGCGCCGTCGGAACAGGATAATGTACGCGCCGAGGCAGCCATGACGCAGCTTGGTCTTTTCCATTTGCGTGACCGGCCCTGTAATATGCTTTCCGGCGGCGAGTATCAGCGTGTTCTTCTGGCCCGCATGCTTGTGCAGAATGCGCCGGTTCTTGTGCTTGATGAGCCGCTTTCCGGTCTGGATTACGGGCAGCAGATCAGGTTGATGGCGCTCCTGGCGTCTTTCGCAAAAGAAGGTCGACTGGTGATCATGACGGCGCACCAGCCTGATCTTGTCTATCGCTATGCATCGCATGTCGTTTTGCTGGCGGATGGTCGCGTACTGGCCGAAGGGGAACCGCAGATCGTGCTGGATGCAACGCCTCTGAGTGCTTTCTATGATGTCGCGCTACGACATTACGATCATGACGGTCAGCGTTTCTTTATGGGAAGTGAGCAAGCGGAATGAAACGTCCTGCAAAACGTCTTCTGGCTGTACTGGTGTCCTGTCTCAGCCTCGCGGTATCTTCCGCGCATTCGGCACCCACTCGCATTGTCGATGGATGGTATGCGCATAATGCGACGCTGATCATGCTCGGTGCCTCGGACAAGATCATTGGTACAGTGATTTCGCCTGATCGCTTCCCCTGGATGATGTGCATTGCCCCCCAGCTGCGCGAGGCCCGGTTTTTCAGCAGCATGACCCTGAATGCCGAGGCAGTACTCGCCCTGCATCCCGATCTGGTGTTTGTGACAAAACAGGCTGGTAGCATCGACGGGTTGCACAAGCTCGGCCTGAACGCGGTAGCGGTCGGTTTTACGGATTTTACCGGTCTGGTGGAAACGATCAATCAGAGTGCCATTCTTCTCGACACCGATCTCGCCAGAGCCCAGGCGAACCGTTACAGAATGGCACTATCCCGTCTTCTCGCCCAACGCCGCTCCACTGTTCATGCACCACGCATCCTGCATATAGCATCATTGGCGCCTCTGACTGTCGATGGCGATCAGAGTATCATTGACGAATGGATCCGTGACGCCGGGGGTATGAACGCGGCGACCGGACTCCATGGTAACAAAAGACCCGTTTCGTTCGAGCAGATTCTGACCTGGGCACCGGATATCATCATCATGGGGGCGGATGCCGGTAATCCTGACAGGCTGGCAGATAATCCGCTCTGGTCTCATATCCCGGCGGTGACACGCCACAAGGTCTTTCGCAACCCTGCCGGCGTGTTCAACTGGGATCGGTACAGTCCAGAGCTGCTCTTGCAGATTGTCTGGGCGCGGCAGCTCGTACAGAAAGGCGCAATCGATCGTGCAGTGATGATCGGAAAGATCAAGGATTTCTACAGCGATTTCTACCGGCATCCGATCGACGAGGACGATGCATTGCGCATTCTCGATGCCCAGCCGCCCCTGAGCGGGAAATGCTCAGGCATGACCGACAAGATTGGGCAGAAGTAGCGGGTCTATATTGATTGCTGCCAGCGCCTTGCGCCATTTCGCCATATGATTGGCACCGAAGATCAGATCATCTGTGGCAGGTGCATTCAGCCAGGCATTCTGGCGGATGATTTCATCTTCAAGCTGACCTGGCTCCCAGGATGCATGTCCCAGTGCCAGGAGGGCATGACGGGGCCCTTTTCCGTCGGCAATCTCATGCAGGATGTCCAGACTGGCTGTCAGACAGTTCTCGTTATTGATGACAAGGCTGTCATCGCGCTTCCAGTCCGCTGAATGAAGAACAAAGCCTCGTGTCGGCTCAACGGGACCACCCATGCACAGATTGATACGTCGCCGTGGCGGTGACGGCGTGATTTCAAGCTGGTCGAGCAGAGTTTCAAGGGTCGGATGAGGCGCACGTTTGTTGATGATCAGACCCATGGCGCCATCGGCTGCAGAATGCGCACAGAGATAGATAACGCTCCGTGCGAACTCCATATCACCAAGTGTCGGGCTCGAAATGAGCAGGCGACCTGTCAGGTTATCGGCGGGCGTTGTGAAATCAGAAGCCATAGATGAAAATGTCGGGCATCACCCGGGCTTTTGCAAGGGCAAGGTCCGGCAGCAACCATTGCTGTTCTTACCCGTCTCAACAGGGGCAGCGTAGAGAGCTGGCAATATGACGAGGGAGAAGACGATGGCAGTAATTCTGGTGACCGGTGCGACAGCCGGTTTTGGTCGTGCCATAGCCGTGCGTCTCGTCAGGGAGGGGCATCAGGTGATCGGTACGGGGCGCCGCAAGGAACGTCTCGACGAATTACGCGATGAACTGGGCGATGCATTCCTTCCGGTGGTGCTGGATGTCACCGATGCACAGAAGGTCGCAGCTCTGCCCGGGCAGCTTCCGGCAGACTGGAACAGGGTTGATGTGCTGATCAACAATGCTGGTCTCGCTCTTGGCGTTGGCAAGGCGCAGAATGCCGATCTGCAGGACTGGAAGACCATGATTGACACGAACGTGACGGGTGTCGTTGAGGTGACTCGCGCGTTTCTTCCGCAGATGATCGAACGTAACCAGGGATATGTCATCACGCTTGGTAGTGTTGCAGGTACCTACCCTTATATGGGCGGGAATGTTTACGGCGCGACCAAGGCGTTTGTTGCCCAGTTCATGCGCAATCTGCGCACGGATCTGCTGGGGACACGTATCCGGGCGAGCACGATCGAACCTGGTCTGTGTGGTGGCAGTGAATTCAGCAATGTGCGTTTGCGCGACGATCAGAAGGCAGCGGATGTCTATAAAGGCACCAACCCGCTCATGCCTGAAGATATTGCAGCGACCGTCTCATGGCTTATGAGCCAGCCGCCCCATGTAAATGTCAACGCCATCGAGATGATGCCTGTCTGTCAGGCAGCGGGTGGCCTTGCGGTGGATAGAACAAGTGACTGAACTCACAGCGAGCCTGGCCCGTAAGCTTCCCGGGCGTTACAAGGTGACCGACGGCAAGAGCTTCGAGCTCGCCTCCGTCAAGCCTGACGATCATGCCGATCTCGACAAGGAGGCAGTCGAAGCATGGCTTGATAAACGCAGACAACGTCTGGGCGTGTTACAGGAGCGTCTGGCTGCCGAGCGGCATCACAGTGTTCTTCTTGTGCTCCAGGGAATGGATGGTGCGGGCAAGGACAGTCTGATCCGTAATGTCATGACGGGTATGAATCCCCAGGGGACGAAAGTCGTTTCGTTCAAGAAGCCTGGCGATATCGAGATGGCTCATGACTATCTGTGGCGGGTTCATATGGCCGTGCCGGGGCGCGGTCAGGTCGGAGTGTTCAATCGCAGCCATTACGAGGATGTGCTGGTGGCGCGTGTTCACGCCGACAAGCTCAATACAGATGGTATGACGGGCGACCCCGGAACACGCGAATTCTGGGATCAGCGTCTACTCGATATTGCCAATTTCGAAGCCTACCTTTCCCGTCAGGGTATCCATCTTCTCAAGGTAATGCTGCATATGTCTCCCGAATGTCAGCAGGAACGCCTTCTGCGTCGGCTTAATCGTCCCGACAAGCGCTGGAAATTTGATGAAAGTGATCTGATCGAGCGCCGGTATTGGTCCGATTACCAGACAGCGTATCAGGAGGCGATCCGTGCCACATCCTCCGAAGAGGCTCCTTGGCTGGTCGTCCCGTCGGACAGGAAGTGGTTTTCTCGCATGGTGGTGATGGAAGCCCTGATCGGTAAACTCGAGAGCCTGAGCCCGGAGCCACCGCCGCCATCGCCTGAAATCCTGAGGAATCTTGAAAGGCTGGAAGCGGCGATCAAAGCGAGTCTTCCGCAGAAAGAATGACGCAGGGTACCGGCCTGTATTTTCCGTAAGGCGGGATCTCTTTATCCCGCTTTACGGGTCATCTTCCCGGATTGTACCGATGGTCTTTGTATCAGTGTGCTGTGCGCGCCGTCTTGATCTGGGTGCGCATTTCCTCTGCCGAGATGGCACCAGGAATGATTGCGCTGGTTCCGAATACGAAAGTGGGCGTACCATCGAGACCGATCAGCCGCGCTTCCGCAAGGTTCTCGTTGATCTGGGCGGCCACTTCTGGCGCGTGCATGTCAGCCACCAGCCTGTCGGCATTAAGGCTGTTGGCTGTAGCAAGCTGACGGATACGGTCGAGGGTAGGGGGGGCTGTATCCTGCATCAGAGCACGCTTCATCTTGTCATAGCCACCTTGCAAGGCAGCAGCAAAAATGGCTTGGGTGTCGAGTACGCTTTTCTCGCTCAGAACCGGAACGAGTTTTTCGACAAGGCGCAGCTTCGGATCTGATTTGAGAAGAGCGTCGATGACGGGTACCATGCTGCGGCAATAACCGCAGCGTGGATCGAGGAATTCGACAATCGTCAGATCACCACTCGGGTTACCTCGCACGGTGTAATCAGGACCTTTCTGCAAATGCTCGCGATCGGATCTGACATGAGAGATCGCATCATCGGCAGCTTTCTGCTGTGCCCCCTGACGCAGGGCGGCAATGGCATCGCTCAGGATGGTCGGATCATCCTTCAGAGCCTGGCGCAAAATAGAGACAATCTCGGTTCGCTGTTGTGGCGTGAAGCTGGCTGCGGGCTCTGCAAAGGCAGACCCGCTCGCCGAAGCGGTCAGACCAAGGGCGAGAAAGGCACCGGCAAGCCGGGCGCGGAGCGGGCGAGTCATGAGAGCGATCCTGCTGGGCGGGATGAAGAGAAGCCTCTGCATAGGACAGAGAGGGCGATTTCGCAAAACCAGGACGCGTCTGGCAGGTTGCCCATCGTCCTGATCACGGTTAGATGCGTTAACGAACCCAATTTCCGAAGGGTTGCGTCTTCGGTCCCGAAGACAGGCCCTTTGGAACAGAAGAGAAGAGGCTTGCCGGGTCATGGAGACACCGCATGTGGCGCATCGTCGGACGAATGCCCCCTGTCACCCCGCAAAACGCGCAGTGCGCAGGGCGGGTTTGCGCTCAGCCTGTGCCCTGACTGCGGCAACGCTTCTTGCCGGTTGCAGCGATGTCGCTCACATCGGTCATAGCCTGTTCGGTAAGACTACTCCCATCGTCACCGGCTATATCGGTACGGTTGTGGCTGACGAGCCGCGTGCCGCCCTGGTCGGACGTGATGTTCTGGTCCATGGCGGAAATGCTGCAGATGCTGCAGCGGCTGTCGGCATGGCGCTTTCGGTTACCCTTCCTTCCCGTGCCTCTCTGGGCGGTGGCGGAGCCTGCCTTGTGAGCCGAGGCCGTGAGGCACCGCAGGCCTTTGTTTTCCTGCCGGCAGCCGCTCCGGCGACCCAGGCCAGCCGTCAGGCCGCCATTCCGATGACGCCGCGCGGCCTGTTTACCATGCAGCTGCGTTACGGCACGGTCGAATTTGGCGATCTGCTTGGTCCTTCCGTGCGTCTTGCGCGCAGCGGTACGACGGTCAGTCGGGTTCTGGCGCAGGATATCGCAGCCGTTCAGACACCGCTTTTTGCTGATGATGCCGCCCGTACCGTTTTCAGCCGCCCTGACGGATCGCCGCTTCAGAATGGCGACGCCATGGTGCAGCCCCAGCTTGCCAGCTTTCTGGAGCGCATGACCAATCTCGGGGTGGGTGATCTCTATAATGGTGCGCTTGGGGCGATTTTCGTCGATGGGGCCAACAAGGCAGGGGGTGGGCTTTCGACTGCTTCAATGCGCGCGGCCATGCCGATGCAGTTGGCTGCTCTTCAGGTGGAGCAGGATGGGTATACGGCCTCATTTCTGCCTCCTCCGGCTGATGGCGGCCTTGGTGCTGCGGCGGCCTTTCATTCTGGCGCTTCAGCCAGGGTGTGGTTGCGACATGGCGGAGCGAAGATCGTCAGGGCCTGAGTGGCGCTGCACTGCTGAGCGCTGCACAGACCCTGATCAATGCCGGATCCAGCCGTTCGGGCGCCCTGCCTGCACTTCCGGCTTCAACCTCTTATGTCGTGACTGACAACAAGGGTGGTGCGGTTGCCTGCGCCCTTACCGAGAACAACCTATTTGGTACGGGACGCATGGCCGATGGTACCGGCGTTCTGCTGGCGGCATCGCCAGGACGTTACCCCGCGCCACTGCTTTCTGCCGCCATTGTGCAGAGGCGTGGTGCTCTTGTGGCGGCTCTGGCCAGTTCAGGCCAGAACGACGCAGCTGACGCACTTGCCGCTGCCACTCGTGCAGCCGTGTCTGGCACTGAAGTTCCGCATGAGGGGCAGGGTCGTGTGAATGCGTCGCTTTGCAGGGGTAATACCTGTCATGGCGATACCGATCCCCGCGGGGGCGGGCTTTCGGTCGGCAGCGTGAACAACTGATCTGGACATGGCATGATACCCCCTCGGAAGAGGGGGTATTTTTCTTTGTGGCCCCTTGTGCAAAACGGGTTTGATCATGATATGTTCTCCAGAACAAATGTGAACGATCAACACGAATCGCCTCGGGCCAATTGCCGATTCTGTCGGTTTCGGCAAGACTGACGAGAGCGGAGGACAGGACATGAGCGTAGACAGGACGAAAGCACTCGAGGGTGCGCTGAGCCAGATCGAACGTGCTTTCGGTAAGGGCTCGATCATGCGTATGGGGCAGCGCCCCAAGGAACAGGCTGACGTTATCTCAACCGGCTCGCTCGGTCTTGATATCGGTCTTGGTATTGGCGGCCTACCGCGCGGCCGTATCATCGAGATCTATGGTCCTGAAAGCTCGGGCAAGACGACTCTGGCCCTTCACGCCATCGCCGAAGCCCAGAAAAAGGGTGGCACCTGCGCCTTTATTGACGCCGAGCATGCACTTGACCCGGGCTATGCCCGCAAGCTGGGCGTGGATGTCGACAACCTGCTTCTCAGCCAGCCCGATGCCGGTGAGCAGGCCCTCGAGATTGCTGACACGCTTGTGCGTTCCGGTGCTGTCGATGTGCTTGTGGTTGACTCCGTGGCGGCTTTGGTGCCGCGTGCCGAGCTTGAAGGTGATATGGGCGACAGCCATGTCGGTCTTCACGCTCGCCTGATGAGCCAGGCGTTGCGCAAGCTGACCGGCACGGTCTCACGCTCCAATACCATGGTGATCTTCCTGAACCAGATCCGCATGAAGATCGGCGTGATGTTCGGCAACCCCGAGACGACGACCGGCGGTAACGCGCTCAAGTTCTACGCCTCGGTTCGTCTCGATATCCGACGTATCGGTTCGATAAAGGATCGTGACGAAGTGGTTGGCAACCAGACACGCGTCAAGGTCGTCAAGAACAAGATGGCACCGCCTTTCCGTCAGGTTGAATTCGACATCATGTATGGCGAGGGTATCAGCAAGGTCGGCGAACTGATCGATCTGGCGTGAAAGCCAATATCGTCGAGAAATCAGGGGCATGGTTCTCCTATGACAGCACCCGTGTCGGTCAGGGTCGTGAGAATGCCAAACAGTTCCTGCGCGACCATCCCGAGATGGCGGCAGATATCGAGCGTCGTATTCGCGAGCAGTCAGGCGTTGTTGCTGAGGCGCTGATGACCTCTCCTGAAGAACAGGAAGACGATTCCGAAGACTGAGTGAGGGTCAGGCAGGGCACTGCCCTGCCCACGAAAAGGATAACAGCCCCCTGGAAAGCCGCCTATTGTGACTGGGATTGAGTGCCGGAAAACACGGGCTCAGCTGGCGGCCAGTATGCGGCTGCCAGTCCGTTCTGGCAGGCTTCTATCTGTTCCTGGATCCAGTGCATGCATTCATGCAGGCCGCGAATAATGATTTCCTCAGCTGTCTGGTCTTCCAGCATGGCGCGCAGTTCCGAAAGGCGCTCCTGCACATCCAGAGACTGGCGACGAAGATTGTAATGGGCTGATAATGCGCCCAGCACGGAATCAGCATGACGAAGGTTCAGCGCAAGGGAGCGCGGAAAGCCCTCGTTCTTGAGCAGAAAGCCGACCACATTGGCCGGGGTGGTGGTGACAGGCTTGAGGCGACGAAAGGCATGATAGGCCGCTGCCGAGCGCAGGATGGAAGCCCATTGGGTCATATCGATCTCGGATCCGACCTCGGCTGTATCGGGCAAAAGTGTATGATAGCGCGTATCAATCAGGCGGGTGATCTGATCGCAGCGTTCAAGATGACGCCCCAGTAAATAGAAGAGCCACGCCTGATCGCGGTAAAGTGTGCCTTCGGTAATACCAGCATGAGACTGGCATTCCTGCTTTATACGGCTGCATAGGGTTGAGAGACCGGTGCGACGTATATCGCTGACATCAAGATCAAGCACCCATCGCGTGAAGACATTGAGCTGCATCCACATTTCGGTAGAAATCAGGGGACGCGCCGAACGGGCATTTTCACGAATACACTGCGCCATGGCCTTGATTGAACTCGGATTGGCACAGTCGGTCATGTAGAAGCGCAGATAATCCTCTTCTTTCGCGGTCGGGTAGAGGGCTCGAAACCGTTCCTCGTCGGAATTGATCTGCACGATCGAGTCCCAGACGGGTTTTCCATCAGCGCCGCGTACAAAAGCCTCTGTTACCTCCAGCACACGGGCAAGATTTTCGATTCGCTCCATGTATCGGGCAAGCCACATCATGTTTTCGGCGTAACGCGAAAGGAGTGTGTTGAGGTCGGGAAGCATCCCGGTCATGTGAGGATTGAACCGGTTCATTTCGACATTACCCAGGTGTCTTTCGATCCTCCGCCCTGAGAGGAATTCACCACCAGAGATCCTTTGCGCAAGGCTACACGTGACAGTCCGCCTGGCAATACCCAAGTAGATTGTCCGGTTACGGCGAAGGGCCGCAGATCTACATGACGGGCCTCGACACCGGCAGGACAGAGGGTTGGTACGACGGAAAGGTCGATAACCGGCTGACTGATGTAATTGGACGGATTTTCAAGCAGTTTGGTTCGGAAAGCGGCGAGTTCGTCGGCAGAGGCATGTGGACCGATAATCAGCCCGTACCCACCGGAATCGCCGACGGGTTTGACGACGAGACTGGCCAGATTGTCCAGTGTATAGGCCAGACCATCAGGTTCAGCGCAGATATGGGTCTCGACGCTGTCCAGGACAGGCTCTTCATTCAGATAGTAGCGAATGATGCGTGGCATATAGGCGTAGACGGCCTTGTCATCGGCGACGCCGGTACCCAGGGCGTTGGCAAGAGTCACATTGCCTCGACAATAGGCATCCACAAGCCCCGGTACGCCCAGAAGACTTTCGGGGTTAAAGGCGAGCGGATCGAGAAAGGCATCGTCTATGCGTCGGTAAATGGAATGTACGGGGCGAAGCCCCCCACAGTGCGCATGAAAACATGATGGTCCTTCACCACCAGGTCGCGCCCCTCGACGAGAGGAACGCCCATTTCACGCGCGAGAAAGACGTGTTCGAAATAGGCTGAATTATAGATACCGGGCGAAAGAAGGACGACCTGCGGATCCGCGACGTTTCCGGTGCGACGTCGCAAAGCGCCTTGTGCAGGCGCACACCGTAATCCTCCACCGAACGCAGTGCTATGCCTGAGGCGAGATCGGGCATGAGGCGTAGCATCATATGGCGGTTTTCGATCACGTAGGACACGCCCGATGGTGTTCGGGCATTGTCTTCGAGCACCAGAAAACGTCCTGTCTGATCCCTTATAAGATCAGTTCCGTTGATGTGCACATAGACGCCACCCGGCACATCGACACCAATCATGGCTTTGCAGTAATTGGCGTTATTCAGCACCAGATCGGCCGGAATGATGCCGTCCTCGAGAATGCGCCGGTCGTGATAGATGTCCCACAGGAAGAGATTGATAGCTCTTACGCGCTGTTGCACGCCACGTTCGATGAGAGACCATTCCTCTGCCGTCAGGAGGCGCGGGATCATGTCAAAAGGCAGGATACGATCAATTGCCTCACGCTCGGTATAGACCGTAAAGGTTATGCCTAATCGCCAGAGCTGGTTCTCGGCATTGGACGTTCGTTCGCGCAGATCCGTCAAGGTCAGATGTGAAAGTCTCTCCTTCACTTCCTGTAACGTTTCCGGCAGGGGGGTGCCGCGATTCATCAGCTCGCAGTAAAAGGCGGGGTTGTCGTAGGTGGAAAAAATACCTGCCTCGTGGAGTGGCGAATTATTAGACGCCATTTTTACCTCTACCCTGCAATGACGTGACGCGTATTGCGGCGGAACGTTACGGTTGTTTATTAAAAAACCAGTTTCTACGCTTTGCCAAGGTATAAAAAACAGGCACAGAGATAGAAGAAATCCGGAGATTTGTGTCTCCCCAATGCGCCATAACCCTGGCGGACACCCAAAGTTGCTTTTCGCTCCTGCCCCCTCAGGGTAACATGAACGGGAACCGGGCAAGGATAATGCGAAAGAGACAGATCATCATGGTCGCAGGAGGCAGAGGACGAAGCGGATGAGACAACCGATTCTTCTCAATCATCGTACCTCCTATCGTTATGACAGAATGGTTTCTCTTGGACCGCAGACCATACGCTTACGTCCACCGTTACGTATGCGGAATGCTATAATGAGTTACGCCCTGACGATTGGTCCCAGCCAGCCGAGTCTCAGATGGGGAATGGATGATCATGCCAATCTGGTATCAACAGCCATTTTCACAGAACGAATGGCGCAGTTCATTGTCGATGTGAGCATGATCGTCGATCTGAGCCCTTATGATCCGTTGCAGATGCAGACCGGTAAACGCTCTGCCATGGGGCAGGACAATCCCGCTTATCGACGCCCGATTGCCGATAAGAGTGTATTGGAATGTTTTCTCAGGACCATAGGATTTTTTTCCGGCGGAGATACCGAACTTTCAAGCCTGACGAGGCTCGCGCAGGCCATAGCCACGCGTTTGCATTATATGCGCCGCATGGAACCGGGTGTCTGGCCCCCCGCTGAGACCCTGGCCCGTGAGGCAGGATCGTGTCGTGACAGTGCATGGCTTCTGATCGCCCTGGCCCGGAATATGGGGTACGCGGCCCGGTTCGTCTCGGGTTATCTGGTCGAGCCGTCGGCACTTCAGGCTGATCCTGATCGTCTGGTTTGTGATCTCCACGCATGGGCAGAAATCTGCATTCCCGGTTCCGTGGGTGGGGTTCGATACGACATCAGGACGCATTGCGGCGCAGAACCATATTCCGCTTGCTGCATCAGATGCACCGGAGACAGCTGCCCCTGTTTCAGGATTGCTGGATCTGTGTGTCGCAGAATTCGATGTTATCATGCAGGCACATTATCTGCACAGGGAACCAATGCGCTGAAACGGGGTTCCGGCTGAGACTGTCACCGGATGAATGATCCGTGAAACTCTTTTCCTGCGAATGCTGCAATCAGCCGCTTTTCTTTGAGAATACGCGTTGTGAATCCTGCGATCATGCCGTTGGTTATCTGCATGAGGTCACGGACCTGACGGCGCTTGAGCCGGGAATGCAGGAGGGAACATGGTTGCCGCTTGAGCATGGCTACGAGCATAGCCCGCATCGTTATTGCGCCAACCACAGCTATAATGCGTGTAACTGGCTGCTGGGTCCCGAAGAAAGCGCCGGAGGCACGCTCTGTTTTGCCTGCCAGTTCAATCGTACGATCCCCGATCTGCAGAACACCCGTAATCTCGAGCGCTGGCGCAAGATCGAGACCGCAAAACATCGCCTGTTTCATGCTCTGATCCGCTTCGGATTACCTCTCGTTTCCCGTCAGAAGGACCCTGAAAACGGTCTGGCGTTCGATTTTCTCGAAGATGCTCCTGATGGATCGGCGCTGTCATGACAGGTCATAGCAACGGGCTGATCACGCTTGCTATCCGTGAAGCCGATGATGATCAGCGTGAGCGCATGCGAGTCGAAATGGGAGAGTATTACCGCACTCTGCTAGGGCATTTCCGACATGAGATAGGGCATTATTACTGGAATCTGCTCATACGTGACGGGGGCAGGCTGGATCAATGCCGGGAAATCTTTGGTGATGACCGGCAGGATTATCAGAAGGCTCTTGAAGCACATTATGCCGGATCGCCTTCTAACGACTGGCAGAAAGATCATGTTAGTATCTATGCGGCGTCCCATCCCTGGGAGGATTTTGCCGAAACCTGGGCACATTACCTCCATATTGTCTCTACTCTGGAGACAGCCTGGCTGTATGGCATAGCGATCGCGCCGCTTACGCCGTCGGCACCGCATTTCTCAGCGCCTGCTATCAGTGCGGATCCTTATGTCATTCTGGATTTTGACGGGATCATGAATGCGTGGCTGCCGCTCAGCATGGCGGTCAACAGTCTCAATCGCTCAATGGGGTTACAGGATTTCTATCCGTTTGTGCTGACGGCCAGTATCAGGCGCAAGCTGGCCTTTGTTCATCAGGTGATTCGTGAAACGCAGGCGCGACAGTCCTCTGACTGAGGATCGATCAACCTTTCAGCAGATCACCGAGAGGACCCAGATAGGATTCAAGGGGCACACGTAACGGCATGAGATAGGCGTATTCGCCCCGAGCGCGTATTTCGCCCAGCAAAAGGCGCGCAAAGGCAATGTTGGCCTCGAGACTCGGATCAAAATCATGGGGAAACACGACATGGTTCACCCGTTCCCAGTAGGCGCGCGATTTGGGGCCGATGACAGGGGAGAGCCCCCAGAATACACGATCCTTCTCAAGCCATGACGCACTGAGCTCGAACATGCGTCGATCAAAAAGTGGCTGGGTGAAAAAGCCGGCAGCCCCGGCATCGCGTTTCTGTTTGAGATCCTCCAGCTCCTGCCAGGGAGCACGTCGATAGGGATCGAATGCGGCGTAGACTGTCAGATGCGGCGCTTCCCGGTGATAGCGTGCAATGATCTCTGCCGAACTGTTGGGCCAGGTACGGTGGGTTGCATCAGGTGGTGGGTCACCGGCAACAACCAGTATCTCGCGGATATTGTCCTGCTCCGCGCAGGGAAGGGGCGAATCAGGGGCAATATCGATCGCGCGAATATGCGGAATGGCCGTATATCCCTGATTTTGTGCGAGGATTGCCCCTTCCCAGGAGCGGAGGGGCAGGCGCAGGAGATCGGGAAGATTGATGGTTGCAACCGAGGGAGCGATCTGGCGCAGCAGGGCAAGATCTGCATTCAGGGTCTGGGTATCCCGCGGAATCAGCTCGACAGCAATGCGGCTCATGCGTCGGCGCGCTCCAGCACGTTGCGGGCTGCCTGCAGGGTATTATGGAGCAGGCAGGCAATGGTCATGGGTCCCACACCGCCCGGTACCGGCGTGATATGGCCCGCAACCGGCAACGCCTCGTCGAAAGCGACATCGCCCACGAGGCGTGTCTTGCCGTCGGGCAGGGAGATGCGGGTGATACCGACATCGATTACCGTTGCGCCTGGCTTGATCCAGTCGCCACGTACCAGGCCGTTCTTGCCGGTGGCAACAACCAGGATATCGCCTTCACGAGCGAGTGCGCGGGGATCTTTCGTATCGATATGCCCGATTGAGACCGTGCAGCCCTCCCTGAGCAGAAGCTGGGCCATGGGTTTGCCAACGAGATTTGAGGCGCCGATCACGACAGCATGCAGGCCACGCAGATCAGACAGGGTTTCCTTGAGCAACATCAGGCAGCCAAGAGGCGTACAGGGGACAAGACCGTTCATGCCGAGGCTGAGACGGCCTGCATTGACTTCGCCCAGACCATCAACATCCTTTTCCGGATTGATGGCGTTGGTCACGACAATCGGGTCGAGCTGGGGAGGAAGGGGAAGCTGCACCAGAATACCATGGATCTGCGGGTCAGCATTGAGCTTGGCGATCAGTTCAAGCAATTCGTCCTGATCCGTTGTTTCGGGCAGCATATGCATGAACGAGCGCATCCCGGCACGATGGGTCTGGATGGCCTTGTTTTTGACATAGACTTCACTGGCCGGGTCGTCACCAACCAGCACGACCGCCAACCCCGGAATCTTGCCTGTGCGTTCACGCAGGGCTTCAGCTTCGGCCTTGACACGATCAGTCAGATGGCGGGCAATGGCCTTGCCATCGATGAGCTTTCCTGACAGTGCCGGATCGTGTTTCATGCGGGTGATTCCTGAGGCAAGGGGCCAGGCAAGGTAAAAAGAAACCTGTCACGGCCTGAAGACAAGGTGAGGAACGGACGTGACCGAGGCAATACGCAAGAACTTCGCGAGTGACAACATTGCTCCTGTCTGCCCTGAAGTGATGAAAGCGCTGGAAAACGCCAATCATGGCTCTGCTGCAGCCTATGGCGAAGATCAGATCACCTCAGCTCTTTCAACACTGGCGGAGGAGGTGTTTGAACACAAAGTCTGGGTCTTTCCGGTAGCGACAGGAACCGCCGCCAACAGTCTTGCCCTGTCGGCAGCGACGGATCCGTTTGGTGCGGTTGTCTGTGATCAGAGTGCCCATATTGCCAATGATGAAGGGGGCGCGCCTGAATTTTTCATGCATGGCGCCAAGCTCGTGCCTCTTCCCTCGGCAGATGGACGCATGGCGCTTTCCGATCTCGATCGTGTGCTGACCAGCAGCAGCGGGCATGGCGTACATACGAGTCCGATCCAGACACTTTCTCTTACCCAGAGCACGGAATGGGGTACGGTTTATACGCTTGATCAGCTTGGCGCGCTGACGGCGCGGGCACGTGAATCTGACCTTGCCACCCATCTCGATGGCGCCCGGCTGGGCAATGCGATCGCTACTCTCGGTTGCCGTCCAGCTGACGTGAGCTGGAGGGCTGGCTTCGACATGCTGAGTTTTGGCGGGACGAAGAACGGTGCGATGGCAGCTGAAGCAGTCATGATCTTTCGTGAGGATCTGGCAAAAAATTTCCTGCGTCGCGTCAAGCGCAGCGGTCATCTCTGGTCCAAGCAGCGTTATCTGAGTGCGCAGATTCAGGCGCTGCTGGAAAATGATCTGTGGCTGCGTCACGCTGCCCACGCGAATGTCATGGCCCAGCGTCTGGCTCATGGTCTGCGTCGTCATCCTGCTGCAGCTCTGCCCTTCGATGTTCAGGGCAATGAGGTATTCGTCGTGCTGCCTGAGCGTGGCGTCGAGTCTCTGGAGGCTCAGGGATATGAATTCTATCGATGGACAAACCCGCCGGGTCTGGAGGGTATTCTCATTCGTCTTGTGACCTGCTGGGCGACCGAAGCGCAGGATGTGGATGCTCTCCTTGCTGCGCTCTGAAACGCGTCAAAACAGAAAGGGCATGTCCTGTGCGGGGACACGCCGTTTCTGATTCGGGTACATATACGTCAGAAGCCGATCATGGCATCGCCACCAAAGGTGAATATTCCGGTATTGCGGCCGTCGTTGAACGGTGATGTGCCGTTGAGCGAGCGGTCGAAGCGGATTTCGGGACGAAGGGCAAAGACACGGATTCCGTGGCCCAGGTCAGGTCTGTAAGTGACACCCAGTGTGAGGGCACCATAGGTGGTTGGCGGGGCGGTTTCGGCGGGAGCATAACCCCCCTTGAAAGCGTTCATGTATGCCTGATTGTTCAGGAAATTGACCACGAACAGGCCTGAGTTGTCGCGATAAAGCTCACCACGGTAGTTGAAGGTCAGGCTCGGGGTGATCTTGTATCCGGCAAATGTGACCACACTCCAGGTTTCGGCCCGCAATCCGTCATCGTGTAGGAAATTGAATTCGGCAGTCAGGTTGAGCTTCTGATTGACGGTATAAAACGCCGCGATATCGTTCCACCATCGCTGGGCTGTGTTGGCGCGTGGACCAAGCGAGGCGACTGCGTTTTCTGGCCCAACGCGTGAGAGTTCGGCAATAGTGAGCTTGCCGTGAGCCAGTCCGTTCAGATTGAATCCGAAATATCCGGCTGCTGCGTTGTTGTTGTCATTGCGTCCCCATGTTGTCTGATTGCCGGTATCAACGCCGAAGTTGAAATCGATAACTGGCGTGACATGCCAGTGAAACAGCGCCCCAAGATGTTCGAACGGAACAGAATACTGCGATGTATAGGCCAGGCTGTAAAACGGGCGTAATGTCGGATCGAGCACTTCCACGCCCATGGGGGCAGGCAGAATGCCAGCCTGCATGTCGATCCCGTTTTTCGAGAAAACAGGTGCATGGATGTCAAGATGCGCCTGAGCCGGAAGCAGCTGATAGCGATCACTGGTCATTTTGTTCGACAGACCAAGAAGATGATAATAGCGTGCATCCGAACCATAGAGAGCTTCGAGCATGAAGCCGACCTGGAATTCGGATTTGGTCGGATCGATGGCTTTCGACAAGGTGACGCTCACCTGGTTGAGCTGCGCCTGATTGGCGTGATCGCCAAGAAAATTACCGAAATTGATGCCGTTATCGGGACGGGCCGGATTGGCGGTAATGCCCCCTTCGATCAGGCCTGACAGATTGACGCCCTGTAACCAGGGATTCGACGCTGTCTTGAACAGGGGGATGTCGGCGTGTGCCTTATCCACCAGTGTTGTGGTTGAGAAAAGCGTGAGGGCAAAAACCGTAAAGGCTCGACGGAAATGGCGTGAAGCATGACAAGGCAGATCCATAACCCATCCTCAAAAGACAGCTACCAGGGGCTGGTATCATTCCGGGATCATGCTATTTCGGAAACGGAACCGTATCAATAAAGAAACATACTTTGTCATTGATCGTGACTTTTTAGGCGCACGTCGTCAAATAAAAATACAAATCTGTGTAGATATTAGATTTGTAATGTATACTAAAATTATAGTAAAAATCTTTACTATGGAATATATAAATATATGAAGTGCATTCGATAATAATTATTGGAAACATTCTCTGTTGGAGGCGTGCAAGTCCGCCCTGAGACATTCCCTCAATCTTTTCTGCGTTTGATAGGAAGGATCAGTGAGATGTGTTGAACGACTGGCCTCTTGGAATCGTTGAGAAAGGCGAAAACCGGAAAGATATTGTTGAACATCTTTCCATGCTGATATCGTGTAGCATCAGCCGATCTTAAACCTGTCAGGAATTGGTGCCATGTCGGTTAGGCAGATCCTCTGTTTCGGTGATTCTCTGACCTGGGGCTGGGTGCCCGTTGCGGAAGGGAAGGCGACAACGCGTTACGATGCAGATCAGCGTTGGACCGGAGTGTCTGCCCATATTCTGGGCAATTCATATCGTGTGATCGAAGAGGGGTTGAGTGCCCGTACCACCTCGATTGTCGATCCCAATGATCCGCGTCTCGATGGCTCAGCCTATCTTCCGACTGCGCTGGCCAGCCATTTGCCGCTTGACCTCGTTATCATCATGCTTGGTACGAATGACGCGAAAAGTGCCTATAAACGGACACCTCATGAAATTGCGCTGGGCATGTCCAAGCTGGTTGGCCAGGTGAAGGGATGCGCAGGAGGCGTTGGCACCGCCTATCCGGCGCCGCAAGTGCTGATCGTTGCTCCACCACAGCTCGGTTCTGTTTCTGGTCCCTGGCTGGCCGCGCAGTTTGCTGAAGCGGCACCGAAAATTGCCGCTCTGCCAGAACATTATGCCGCGCTTGCCAAGGCCAAGGATGTTGGTTTTCTTGATGCAGGCCTGCACCTTGTAACCGATGGAAGTGACGGCGTTCATTTTACGCCGGAGAATAATCAGGCTCTTGGAAGGGCTGTAGCAGAGAAAGTGAAAACAATGCTGAAAGCCTGATCCGAGTGTGGCGTAGCCGTTCACAGTCTAGTGATATTTGCGCCACAGTCAGATTGGTGAAAAGTAACGTTCCGATAACTTAAATTGCGAATGACTCGCACTATCGCTAATCGTCTGCCGTTTTCTCACGGCAGGACAATTTTATGCGCGCAGATTTTACCCGTATGGGTCTGGCGATGTGTGTTTCCTTCACGGCTTTGATGACCGGAAGCGCATGGTCGCAGGAAAAACAGCAGAATTCGAAAGCGCAATCCGGCGAGACGATTGCGTCAAAATCGGCAGTCCACCGCGCTTCGGCAGCGGATAAACCGAGCAGTGTCGAACATCTGACCGTGCATGCCCAGAAGGGAGCCACGATCGCTTCGTCTGCGACAAAATCGAACACGCCCCTGATCGAGACGGCGCAGTCGGTGACCGTTGTGACGCGTAACGAGATGGATATCCGTGGGGTTCTGAATCTCAACCAGGCCGTGCGTTATGCAGCAGGCATCACGCCCGATCTGCGTGGCGGTGTCGGCACACGTTATGATCTGTTCCAGCTGCGTGGTTTCACCATCCCCGAATTTCTCGACGGGCTGCGGCTGCAGGATAGCCCGACAGGCTATGCTATTGCCCAGATCGACACATCCCGCCTTGAAAGACTGGAAATTCTCAAGGGCCCGGCTTCTGCGCTCTATGGCCAGTCCAGCCCCGGCGGCCTTGTGGCTCTGCAGAGCAAGATGCCGCTCGACAAGGTGTCCTATGGCTCCGTCAACGCCACCGGCGGCATGTTCGATCTCTATCGTGTCGATGCCGATATGGGTGGTTACGCGACAAAAGACGGTTCAATCCGCTATCGTGTCTATGGCACCGTCAACGGACAGCATACGCAGCTTACCCGCACAGGTAGCCGTCGCTTTTCCATCAGCCCGACTGTCAGCTTTGGTGGCAACGGGCCGGATACGCTGACCCTGATCGGCAATTACCAGTATGATCCCGAGGCCGGCACTTATGGTGGTGTACCGCTTGAAGGGTCACTCAAGCCGGCACCATTCGGTGGCTATCTGCCGCGCAATTTCTATGATGGTGATGCGCGTTTCGAGAAGTTCAACCGCAAGCACGGCGCCTTTACCTATATCTACACCCATCGTTTCAATAATGACTGGAGCTTCTCGACCCGCGGTCGTTATGATGATCTCAAGACGCAATATCGCAGTGTCTATAATGCCGGTTACTGGAATGCCGATGGCATGTTGCCGCGTTATGGCTTTGGTACGACCGAGCATACGCACAACCTTGCTTTCGATAGCGGGTTTCACGGCAAGCTGCGCACTGGCCCCTTTACCCATATGCTCATGGCCGGGTTTGATTATCAGCAACAATGGGCCAACGAGACGGCCGGGTCGAGCAACGCGCCTGATCTGAATGTCTTTGCACCGAATTACGATATGGGGATCGACCCACTCCAGACCTATGCGCGCTACAAGGTGGATTCCCATCAGATCGGTGCTTACGGTCAGGATGAAATCCACTGGGGTGGACTGATTCTGACAGGCAGCATTCGCAATGACTGGTTCCGTTCGCGTCAGATTGAATATCTGTCGGATTCGAACTCCAAGCAGAGCCCGAGTCAGATCACATGGCGTGCATCAGGACTCTATCATTTCAAGTTCGGTCTTGCGCCCTATATCAGCTATGCGACCTCGTTCCAGCCGCAGACTGGCGTGGTGATTGAGACGAGTGGCGCGACTCATCAGGCTAGTCCGTCTATCGGCAAGCAACTTGAAGGTGGTCTGAAGTATCAGCTGCCTGGCACACCGATCCTGCTGACAGCTGCCGGGTTTCATATTGAGCAGACCAATGTCCTGCTTTCGATTCCTAATACGATCTACAACACGCAGCAGGGCCTCGTACATTCTGATGGTTTCGAATTCGAGGCCCATATGGATAGCTGGCATAATCTGACTGTTGATGCCGCTGTCAGCGTACAGCGGGTCAAGGACGATTCGACCGGAAAGCCGCTTATCCAGTCCGGCCGTGGCAATGCCTCGCTGTTCGGGTTCTACACTCTCCCCAAAGGTCGTCTGAAGTCCCTCGGCTTTGGTGCAGGCATGCGCTATTCGGCCTCGGCCTATGGCGGTGAGGCCAGCTACGGCAGCGCGAATGTGCCGCAATATGCGCTGTTTGACGCCTCACTGCGCTATGATCTGGCCAATGTTTCGAGAAACCTGAAGGGCTGGACGGTGGGTGCCAGCGTGCGAAACCTGTTTGACAAGCGTTATGTCACCAACTGCCTTGCCTATGCATCTTATGGTCAGGCCTTCTGCTATTATGGCGAGCGTCGCAATGCGCAGGCCAATATCGGTTTTGCCTGGTGAGCTGTAACAGCCGGGGGGAGACCCCCGGCGATATCCGGGTTTGACCGGACAGGAAAAGACCCCGGAGCGCGGAAGCATTCCAGGGTCTTGCGTTTCTCAGGGGCCGAGCCTTACGGCAGGCGCGAGAGACGTTCGGTCAGAACCTGATAGAAACCGTCTGAGTCGACGTCGCGCAGATAGAGCGCATTGGCAGCACGACCCGTTACGCTCCAGTAATCCACGACCGTCTGGCCTGAGGAAAGAGCGCTCTGGGTTTCGACCTCGACATTGACGAGGCGCCCCTGAAACAGGTCGGGGCGCAGGAGCCACATGATGGTGCAGGGGTCATGCAACGGTGCGCCTGCCCAGCCATATTTTTCCAGATCGAACCGTTCTGAAAAACCCAGCATACCCCCTACACAGCGACCGGCAGCATTGCCCAGAGCCCGGATACGCCCGAGACGTGACGGTGTGGTCAGAACCTGATGGGTAACATCGAGCGGAAGTATGACCAACGGTACGCCGGAGCCCAGAACAATGGCTGCGGCCTCAGGATCAACATAGGCATTGAATTCGGCATTGGGAGTGATGTTGCCCCCTTCGAAACAGGCCCCGATCATGGAGACCACGCGATGAATGCGTGGTGCGATATCAGGCGCTTTCTGCAACGCGGTGGCAAGATTGGTCATCGGACCCAAAGTCACGATGGTCAGACTTCCCTCAGGCTCATGACGCAGTGTCTCGATCAGGAATTCCACGGCATGCGGGGAGTCGGCCAGTTTGGTCGGGCGAGGCAGATCGGCACCATCGAGTCCGCTCTCACCATGTACATGCTCAGCCCGTACCGGAGGGCGTGCAAGAGGCAGGTCGCAGCCGCTGTGCAGCGGAATATCAGTGCGTCCGGCCAGTTCGAGAATGGCAGCGGCATTGCGTGTTGTATTGGCAATGCCGCTATTGCCGCCCACTGTCAGGATCGCCTCGACCGTGAGGTCTTTGGGGGAAGCCAGAGCCAGAAGAATGGCGACGGCATCGTCCTGACCGGGATCGGTGTCGATAATGATCCGTGTGGGCGTCATGGGTTTACTCCTTGCCGGCTTCTCCGGCGCTGTCGCCTTCGGGGCCCTTGATCCAGGCTTCAACCTTGCCTGATACCTTGATGGTCATGGGATTGCCCTTGCGATCGAGCGTCTTGCCAACGGCCAGGCGCACCCAGCCTTCACTGATGCAGTATTCCTGCACATTGGTGCGCTCTTCGCCATTGAAACGGATGCCGATGCCTTTTTCCAGCAGGGCTTCGTCATAGAATGGGCTGCCCGGTGTGGCGCTCAGACGGTCTGGCATGGTGTCGCTCATGGGATATCCTCCGGTTTGGCGCGTGTTCCAGTTCTTGTCATGGACATAACCCGAGTTCCAGTCGGCGCAAAGCACCGGAACGCAAAACGGGCGCGAGGTGATTAGCCTCACGCCCGTTTGGGGCCGTTTTGCGGCGTTGTGTATCGAGGGTATCCTCAGCCCAGGGTAGGCATCACAAAATCTGCACCCTGACGGATGCCGGTCGGCCAGCGTGAGGTGACCGCCTTGTATTTGGTAAAGAAGCGTACCCCTTCGGCCCCATGCATATGATGATCACCGAAGAGCGAGGCTTTCCAGCCGCCGAAGGAGTGGAAGGCCATTGGTACCGGGATCGGTACGTTCACACCCACCATGCCGGCCTGTACCCGATGGGTAAAGGCGCGTGCACTGTCGCCGTCACGGGTAAAGATCGCAGTGCCGTTGCCGAATTCATGGTCGTTGACCAGTTTGAGCGCTGTTTCGAAGTCAGGCACGCGCACCACCGCCAGAACGGGGCCGAAGATTTCTTCGCGATAGATCCGCATTTCCGGGGTGACATGATCGAAAAGCGACCCACCGATAAAGAACCCTTCCGGATTTTCGGGTGATTTGAAATCACGGCCGTCGACCAGAAGTTTCGCCCCTTCTTCAGCACCGATTGTGACATAAGACGCCACTTTCTCGCGATGGACCTTTGTGACCAGAGGTCCCATCTCGGTTGCATCCAGTGTGCCATTGCCGATCTTGAGCGCTTTTACCTTGGGGATCAGCTTCTCGATCAGTGTGTCTGCAACAGGCCCGACTGCGACCGCGACGGAAATGGCCATGCAGCGTTCGCCAGCCGAGCCATAGGCAGCGCCCATCAGCGCATCGACGGTCTTGTCGAGATCGCAATCAGGCATGACCACAGCATGGTTCTTGGCACCACCAAGAGCCTGTACGCGCTTGCCATGCGCCACACCTGTTTCATGGATATAACGGGCGATAGGGGTGGAGCCGACAAAGCTTATTGCCTGGACATCAGGGTGTTTCAGCAGCGCATCCACTACCAGCTTGTCGCCATGAACGACCTGGAAGACACCATCGGGCAGCCCTGCCTGCTTGAGCAGGTCAGCAAGGATCAGCGAGGCTGAAGGGTCGCGTTCAGAGGGTTTGAGTATGAAACAGTTACCGCAGGCCAGGGCCATGGGGGCCATCCAGAGCGGTACCATAACCGGGAAATTGAAAGGCGTAATGCCTGCTACCACACCCAGAGGCTGACGCATTGACCATGCGTCAATCCCGCGCCCGACCTGCTCCGTGAATTCGCCTTTCAGCAGTTCCGGCGCGCCGGTTGCAAATTCAACCACTTCCATGCCGCGCGTTACTTCACCCAGCGCGTCGGACAGAACCTTGCCATGTTCCGAGGTGATCACAGCGGCCAGATCACGCGCATGCTTTTCGATCAGGTCACGAAAGCGGAAAAGGACGCGTGCTCGTGCGAGAGGTGTGGTCTGGGCCCAGCCAGGGAAGGCGTTTTTTGCTGCGGCAACAGCATCATCGACGTCTTTCGTATCGCCCAGCACCAGTTGCGCTGCGACCTTGCCTGTGGCCGGGTTGAAGACATCACCCCGCTTCTGGCCGTGGCCCTCGGTGCGCGATCCATTGATAAAATGCTGAATCAGACTGCTCATGAACGTCTTCCTCTCCTGTGCGACCGCAATAGGCAAAGCGCGCTGGACCCGCGCCTGATACGACCTTTATAGCCTCTGTCATCGGGCACTGTTGTTGACAGCAGCACCCTCCAGAAACCGTCTCATACTTGGAAATTAATATTCTCTTTTTTGTATCATAAAAGAAAAATAATTCCATATTCTGGTTTTGATCTTCACGTTCCGGTGAACTTATCCGCCAACCGCTCGATCTTTCCCGGGAGCTGCTGGTGGGAAGAGGCATGAAAATGACATCCGCCGGTATTGTCGTGTCGGGGAAGGGCCCGGGCGGAGCAAATGACGATTGGTATATAAAATTTCTGGTTCCGCTCCGGAAGACAGGGCAATACCGGTCATGATTTTGCCAGACCATCAGGTCACCCTGTCGGTCTGCTTTCCCGAACCAGACGCGTGAAGCAACGTTTGCCGCTGTGCCTGATCCGGTTCCTTTCCACGAGATCGAAGAGGTCTGATGCGTTCTGTCCTTGCCATGATGGCTGTTTCCGCCCTGACCCTTACTGCCTGTGCAATGGATGCTGATGAGGACGCCGAATCGCGTTACGCTCCCGTTGCAGCCGGTCAGGCCATCAAAATGGAGCAGAAAAACGCGCCCATTCCCGGTACAGCCTATCGTATGGCGTACCGCAGTACCGACGCGCATAACCCCACCCATCTTGTTGCTGTTTCCGCTGAGGTCATGGTGCCGCGTGGCACGCCACCCGCCGGAGGATGGCCCGTCATGGCCTGGGCTCATGGCACGAGCGGAATTGGTCTGACCTGCGCGCCGTCAATTATGGGTATTGGTGGGCCGCAGGCAAGTTTCTACGGGAGCTGGCTACGTCGTGGTTATGCTGTCGTCGCAACCGATTATCCCGGTCTTGGCGAGCCAGGTGCGGCGCTCTATCTGAACGCAAAATCGGAAGGCATGGCTGTGCTGGATTCCGTGCGCGCAGCCCGACGTCGTTTTCCGTCTCTTAGCGGGCATGTCGTGCTTCTGGGCCATGATCAGGGCGCGCAGGCCGTTCTTGCTGCTGCCGCTCTGGCAAAGGCCTATGCACCAAGCCTTCAGATCAAGGGCACGATTGCGCTGGGTGCGCCCTATTTCGATGGTGATTCCGGCCATATCCTGACCCAGGCCCATGGCGGTCGTCGCTTCGCTCCCGGAGTGGTTTACGGCTTGCTGCTTGGCGCTTCGCTCGGCGCGGCTGATTCTGCCTTCGATCCGTCCAGCGCTTTCAAGCCGCGTGCACTGCCTTTGTACCGCAAGGCGAGTGAACTTTGCCGTGGCGATTTCTTCGGTGCAGTCGAACATGCCGGTCTGACGCCTGACAATACGTTCCAGCCGGACGCGGAAAACGCTCTCGCTCCCGCATTGCAATGGGCGCGCTATCCTTCGCTCAAGCTGGCCTCTCCAGTCATGCTCGGTATCGCCACCAATGATACCCAGGTGCCGCCAGCCCAGCAGGAGAAGCTCAGGCAGGCGCTGTGTTCTGCCGGAACGAGTGTGAGCGTGCATCATTACCACGTCGAGCATTCCCCGCTTCTGAACGCTGCCGAAAACGAGGCTCAGACTTTCGCTGATCGCAGTTTACAGGGCAATGCGATCTCTTCCGACTGTCAGTAACGGGGAGGGTTCCCAGGGCTTTGCCCTGAGCCTCACTCCACGAAAACACTCGCCGGGTAGCCCTGTGCAAACAGATGGGCGCGAAGGGTCGAGTGATTGACCTGCATCTCGATCATCTGGCGGACTTTCGGCTTAGCCTTATAGGCAATGCCCAGACCGGCCACGGCGAGCATCGGCAGGTCATTGGTGCCGTCTCCGGTGGTCAGGGCCGCGGAGGCTTTTACACCGCGTTCTTCAAGCAGGCGCTGCAGATGCTCTTCCTTGCTTTCAGGGCCAAGAACGGGCGCCGCGAGTTTGCCAGTAAATCTGCCATTCTCGATGTCGAACTCGTTACCGTAATGTTCGTCAAAACCACAGACCTCGGCCACGCGGCTGGTGAAGAAGGTAAAGCCACCTGAGACGAGCGCTGTGCGGGCGTTATGGGCGCTCATGGTTCTGACCAGTGTGCGGGCACCGGGATTCAGCCGCGCATTCTGCCAGACCTCTTCAAGGCAGGCAGTTGGTTTGCCGGTAAGTAATGCTACCCGTGCAAGAAGGGATTCTGCAAAATCGAGCCTGCCGTTCATGCTATCGAGCGTCAGCTTTGTGACAGCGTCTCCAACGCCGGCCAGGGCGGCGACTTCATCGAGGCTTTCGCCATCAAGAATGGTGCTGTCCATATCAGCGACCAGAACGGCCTTGCGGCGTCCCCGTGTCTTGACCAGAAGAGCATCGACCTTATGTCGCGCCAGGGTTGCGCGTATGGTGGCGATAGTTGGGGCGCCAGGGGCCGGTGCAGGACAGGGAATTTCGACGGCTTCCCCTGCAGAAAGCACGACGGGGTTCTTGCCCTTCACCATGTTCCGGGCGATGTCGATGGCATCTCTGGCAGGGTGCCCTGTTCAGGGTCGGCAACGAGAACGAGAACGTAAGGTAAGGTCATCTTGGCCCATCTGGTAGAAACGCTTGGGACAGTAAGACAGAATGGCTGATGCCCCGATTGCCCTTATTGTGGCGGGACCGACCTGTTCCGGCAAGTCGGCATTGGCCCTCACGCTCGCCGAGCGTTTGGTGGGCACGATCATCAACGCGGATTCCATGCAGGTCTATGCCGATCTGCATATCCTGACGGCGCGTCCTGATGTTGCCGATGAGGCGCGTGCACCACACAGGCTGTATGGTGTGCTTGATGCGGCCCGGCCCGGCAGTGTCGCCTGGTGGCGTGAGGCGGCGCTGGCGGAGATGCAGGCGACCCGGGAAGATGGGCGGGTTCCCATTCTGTGCGGGGGGACGGGCATGTATATGCGCGCGTTGCTGGAAGGGCTGGTGGAAGTGCCTGAGCCGGGAGATGAGGCCCGGGAGGAAGCCCGCAGGCTGGTGAATGAGCAGGGAAGTGAAGCGGTTCATGCGCTTCTGATGCGTGATGACCCCCAGACCGCACAGACATTGCGTCCGAGCGATGGCCAGCGTGTCGCCCGCGCGCTCGAAGTACTGAGGGGAACAGGACATGGGCTCGTCTACTGGCGCAGTCAGCCCGGCTTGCCGCCAGCACCATACCGTTTTGTTTCGGTCAGGCTCCATCCGCCGCGTGACAGCCTGCGTGCTGCCATTGCAGAACGGTTCTCGCATATGATGGCCCGTGGAGCACTGGATGAGGTCGAACGCCTTGTTGCACGGGGACTTTCACCCGCTTTGCCTGCCATGCGTGCCCATGGTGTGCCGGAACTGGGCGCCGTTCTTGCAGGAACCCTTCCGATGAACGAAGCTGTCCAGCGCGCTGTCATCGCGACAGGGCAATATACGCGGCGTCAAGCCACTTGGTTCAACCATCATGCATTGGGCGCAGAGCAGGATTGCATGATTTCCTTGCAGAGATATGACACAAGTACGCAATTTTCGAAAAGAGAATCAGAGAAAATAGCAAGATTCATACAAAAGACCATTGACGAAACAGCAGGCAGGGCATAAACCCGCCCGCTCAATGAAAGGGGTGCGCTCACATGGACGCGTCAACACAGCAGACCAGAAAAACTTCGACAGCGCCGCTCAACGGTGCCGAGGTGCTCCTGCGCGTGCTTGTGGAGCAGGGCGTCGAAGTGATTTTCGGCTATCCCGGTGGCGCGGTGCTGCCCATCTATGATGCACTGTTCAAGCAGAATCATATTCGTCACGTTCTGGTGCGTCATGAACAGGCTGCTGTTCATGCTGCGGAAGCTTATGCGCGCTCTACCGGCAAGGTGGGCGTGGTGCTGGTCACCAGCGGTCCCGGGGCCACCAATGCCGTGACGGGACTGGTCGATGCATTGATGGATTCCATTCCGCTCATCTGCCTGTGCGGTCAGGTGCCGACGGCACTTATCGGCAATGATGCGTTTCAGGAAGCCGATACGACCGGCATCACGCGTCCGGCGACCAAGCATAATTATCTGGTGCGTCGCGGTCAGGATCTGGCACCGATCGTGCGTGAGGCCTTCGAGGTTGCTGCTGGCGGCCGCCCCGGCCCTGTGCTGATCGACCTCCCCAAGGATATTACAGTCGGTCTTGCGCCTCTGCCTGCTCCAGGTGAGGGGCGTCTGCATCGTCCCTACCGCCCTGGGCTGGATGCCGATGGCGAAGCGATCCGCCAGACCATCGCTGCCATGAAGCGTGCCAGACGGCCGCTTCTTTATACAGGGGGCGGCGTGATCAATGCGGGCCCGAAAGCGTCGGAAGGCCTGCGCGAACTCGCCCGTCGTACCGGTTTCCCGGTGACGTCCACGCTGATGGGGCTGGGGGCTTTCCCCACAACCGATCGTCAGTTTCTGGGCATGCTGGGCATGCATGGCAGCTACGAGGCCAATCTGGCTACCCATGGTTGCGATCTGCTGATTGCGCTGGGTTCGCGTTTTGATGATCGCGTGACAGGGCGTGTTGATGCGTTCTCGCCCAACTCGTTCAAGGTGCATGCGGATATTGATCCTTCGCAGATCAACAAGATCATTCGCGTGGATGTGCCGCTCGTGGGGGATGTCGGTCGCACCATCGAGGTGCTTCTGGCAGCATGGGATGGTGAAGGTCAGGATCTGAGTCCGTGGTGGGCACAGATCGAGGGTTGGCGCGCGCTGGATTCCTTCGGCTTTCTGCAGGATCAGGCTCCAAGCGCCATCATCCGTCCGCAATACGCTATTCGTCGTCTCTACGAAGCGACGCAGGCTCTGGGGCGTGACACATTTGTCAGCACAGAAGTTGGCCAGCACCAGATGTGGGCCGCGCAGCATTTCCAGTTCGACAAGCCCAATCGCTGGCTGACCTCTGGTGGCCTCGGTACGATGGGCTACGGTCTGCCTGCGGCTGTCGGCGCCCAGGTGGCGCATCCTGACGCGCTGGTGATCGATATAGCCGGTGAGGCCTCGACGCTCATGAATATTCAGGAGCTGGGCACCATGGCGCAGTATCGCCTGCCCGTGAAGCTGTTCATCCTGAACAACCGCTATATGGGTATGGTGCGTCAGTGGCAGGAATTGCTCCACGGCTCGCGCTATTCACAATCCTACAGCGAGGCGTTGCCCGATTTCATCCGTCTGGCAGAGGCGTTCCACGGCAAGGGGCTGCGCGCCACCTGTGTGGGTGAGCTCGATGGCGTGATCGACGAGATGCTGCGCCATGACGGCCCGGTTGTTGCAGATATCTGCGTGGCGCAGGATGAAAACTGCTTCCCGATGATTCCGTCGGGCGCTCCGCATAACGAGATGCTGCTTGGCCCTGATCAGGAAGCCAATGCAGCCAAGATCACACAAGAAGGCATGATGCTGGTCTGATGGCACAGGATATCCAGAGAGCCGTCATTGCGGTTCTGATCGAAAACGAGAGCGGAGCCCTGGCCCGTGTCGTCGGTCTGTTCTCAGGGCGTGGCTATAATATTGAAAGCCTCACCGTTTCCGCCATTGACGCCACACGTAACCTGTCGCGCATCACCATTGTGACATCCGGCACGGAAATGGTCATTACCCAGATCAAGGCGCAGCTTGCGCGCCTTATTCCGGTGCATGGCGTGCGTGATCTGACCGAATGTGGCCCGCATGTGGCGCGCGAACTTGCGCTGATCAAGGTGGTCAGCAAAGGGGAGACGCGGACCGAAGGCATGCGTATTGCGCAGGCATTTCGGGCTCATGCCGTCGATACGACAGCAGGGTCTTTTGTTTTTGAACTGACGGGAAGTGCCGAGAAAATCGATGCTTTCGTCGAGCTGATGCAGCCGCTTGGTCTTGCGGAAGTATCCCGGACCGGAATCGCCGCTATTGGCCGTGGTACCGAAGTCTTTCAATCCATCGAGGAGTCTTTCTGATGCGCGTCTATTACGATCGTGACTGTGATCTGGGCCTGATCAAGAGCAAGAAGGTTGCCATCATCGGTTACGGCAGCCAGGGTCACGCCCATGCCAACAACCTGAAGGATAGCGGCGTGACCGATATGGTCATCGGCCTGCGTCCTGAGTCCTCGGCTGTGGCCAAGGCAGAAGGCGCTGGCTTCAAGGTCATGACCCCCGCTGACGCCGCTGCATGGGCTGATGTTGTGATGGTCTTGACGCCTGACGAAGGCCAGGGCGCGCTCTACAAGGACTCGCTCGAGAAGAACCTGAAACAGGGTGCGGCTCTCGTTTTCGCCCATGGTCTGTCGATCCATTTCCGCATCATCGAAGCCCGTCCTGATCTGGACGTGTTCCTTGTCGCGCCGAAGGGCCCCGGCCACACGGTGCGCTCCGAATACCAGAAGGGTGGCGGCGTGCCGTCACTCGTGGCTGTTGCCCAGAACGCAACGGGTCAGGCGCTCGAAATCGCCCTGTCCTACGCGTCGGCCAATGGTGGCGGCCGCGCCGGCATCATTGAGACCAGCTTCAAGGAAGAGGTCGAAACCGATCTGTTCGGTGAGCAGGCCGTTCTTTGTGGCGGTCTGGTCGAGCTGATCCGCGCTGGCTTCGAAACCCTGGTCGAAGGGGGCTACGCTCCCGAAATGGCCTATTTCGAGTGCCTGCATGAAATGAAGCTGATCGTGGATCTGATCTACGAAGGCGGCATTGCGAACATGAATTACTCGATCTCGAACACGGCCGAGTACGGTGAATATGTAACCGGCCCGCGCATCGTGACGGCAGAAACCAAGGCCGAAATGAAGCGGGTCCTGACCGATATTCAGGATGGCACCTTCGTGCGTAATTTCATTCTGGAAAACCAGTCGGGCGGTGTTGGCTTCAAGGCCATTCGCGCTCGCAACGATGTGCACCAGATTGAAAAGACCGGCGAAAAGCTCCGTGGCATGATGCCCTGGATTGCCAAGGGCAAGCTGGTCGATAAAGCAAAGAACTGAGCTTTTTCCATTTGGGAAAGAGGAAAAAAGGGGGCTTTCAGCCCCCTTTTTTTAGGCTCTGCTTACCCCTCCGGTTATGTGGAGCGTGAGAGATAAAAATCTGACTGGGGTCAGAAAGTTCTTTACGGCAATAAAGGCGTTGACAGTGAACTATGCGTCCTCAGCGCATCTTGGACATGGTCGAGGTCGAATTCTGCCAATATCACAGCGTTCAGATCGACCTCGTTCTATGTCGGCTATCTTCGTAGTGGTAGACCGCTAACCGATGTGACGGCATATGCCTACCCTGCGAATAAGTTCGCATATCTGGACCTGTGGTTTTTCTTTATTGGTGGTTGTTAAATAAAGAGTGTATCAGTCTGCCATGGCGAGGGTGCGAGATCTGTCGGAAATTTCAGGTTGACTATTATCGTGAAGATATAATTCAGGGCCATATGAGAGTATTTCTATGGCAATTACCGACGGTAAAAAAGTCCCACCCTGTTCAATTGGTAGCATAGCATATCCATCTGTCCAGCGCGCTTCGGGTATTTCACTGCAATGCCAGCCCAGAAGGGAAACATCATCAAGATGCCGGGTTAATGAATATGTCTTTTCCGGAGAGAAAATTGTGATATTTCCAACAAGAACACCCAATTCTCGACGATCATCAATATAAGGGCCTATTACGCAGCTTGGAGAAATATGCTCTGATTTTATGAAATACAAATCAGATAGCGAGTCCATAACGAAAATATAATTTCTACCTCTTATTCTGTCGGGTGTTTTTTCTGCGCCGTATTTATCGACCAGGGCGATCTTCTGCTCATAAACAAAATCTCTGGACTGCGTTGCATAACCAATCTGGTCGCTTCTTTTTTTGAGCGACAGATAAATCTGTTCTGTTAAAGTCGCGTCGAGGCATAGAGGTGCCGCAGCATTTGTCTGCCAATTATAGCGGCCTTCGCCAATCAAAATGTAATCCTTTAGCGTGGTCTCTATATCGTATCCGCACCCGGTATCCAGGTAGCTTTCAGACAGGAGATTATTTGCTGATACGATTGAATGTTTGTCCAATTCGAAATGGTATACCTCTACGTTTTGATCATCAATGTAGGATATGCTTCCGCCATTGACCAACATGCGCACTGGAACGAGGTGACCCTCAAGAAACAGGCAATGCTCAGGAGTAATCAAGAGATCCACATCAGGAATATTCTGGTCGATGGCATCTTTTCTGACATTGACGATGGATTTTGAACCTGTCCCGTTCCTGATAAGTCTTTTGCCGATCCATTTGACAGGAAGCGCGGTTTTACCTGTCTCAGACAGGGTTGTTATCAGATCTCCCACTTTCAGATCTTCTACTCTGATTTTTCCTATGGGCGTTTCTATAAATGTACCTTTAGCATAGCATCGAATGATGAAAGAGCCGTCATTATCGCCGGGTTCGAAATAGTATTGGGCGGTGGATCCTTCAGCCATATTATTGGGGTTTCCAGGTATCTGGATAATGAAATTCATTGTACTGGTGATTATAAAGCCACCGGTAACCTTTATGCTAACGGTAGTCATGCCATCTTTATAAGTTGTTATAACTTTCTTGTTTGGGGCGTTCAGTTCGAAAGAAATAACGAGATTTTTCGGGGGAGGGCCAGACATATTAACAACGTACTCGTAATTTCCTGAAAGACCACTGAATATTGATGAGTCAAGTTTGACATCTATATTGCCGCCGTTCGGCCCTACTGTGGCGGAAACCCAAGATGATTTCCCAAAGCCCAGCAGACCTGCGCTTGCATCAAGGGAGAGGGTGCCTCCATCAATGAGATAGTCTTTTCCTGAGTCATAAGTAGCGCTACCGTCTTCCGGTATTACTATTGTTGTCATATCAGAAACGCTCCCGTTTTTTAGGTTTTTTCTGATACGGGGGATAAGAAAAATTCGGACAAATAATTAAGTATTCAATAAATAATATTATTTCGAATATGAAACTATTTAAATAAATAAATATTGCCAATATCATTTGATATGAATATGTTATAATAACTATATTTTTTTGCTAAAAAATCATAATCTATTTTTCTATTTGAAATAGGAATAATAGATTTTAACTGAAGTAAATACTTGACGCATTATGCCGTTCTTCAAAAAAATTTATTTTTATTGATTTTCAATGGATATTAAATCGCAAATGTTATTATGCATTACTTTTCTTGAACCCTGTTGCCCAAATTCTCTTGCGATGCGTGGCAGCCAAGGTGTGTCTGCCTTCCGATGGACATCGCGTCTCTGTTTGGGGATCAACTCGGCATGGGTTATAAAGCGCCCTTCTTCACGACAGGATGATGCCGCGTGCTTGCAGAAAAAGTGACGGATGGTTTGTTTGCGGCGCTTGATCGCCCCGATCTGCAGAGCTTGTCGGATCGGATTTCTCTGGATCTTTCGCCTCGCCTGGACCTGCCTTTCACTGCATCGGCTGATGCCATTATCCTCGGTGCCCTGGCGTTCGAGCGGCCGGAGATGGCGCCCACCCTGTTACGTTACGGGCTTGAGTGGGTATTTCTGCTGCAGGATCTGCCTGCGCAGGATCGCCCGCTTGCAGCAATCGTGGCCGCCCGTGTGGCAGCACTGTTTCATCAGCTTGACAGCGAGATAGTGGCGTTGCCAGCTGGCCTCGCATGGTTGCATGAATTTGCGGCCCACAGGCCACCTTGTGCTTCACGTGTAACAGCACTCTGGCCTGAGCTGATCCGGTTCTGTCCCGGCTTATCCATTACAGGCGTCGATCCTGCCCCGCTTCTGGCGCGGCTTGAACCGCTCTGGCTGTCTTTGGGGCCCGCAGAATATCTGATGGCTGATGGGGGCGATGAGCGTCTGACCATCGATCCGAAGACCGGGCTCAACCGTTATGGCTGTTCTCATCGCCCGCGTCCCTGGGCGGTTACTTTTTCCTCTTCTACCGCATCATCCCTTTCAGAGCGCGGATATCTGGGAGCAGAACGTGCAAGACGCAGTTTTCTGCTTGATGCTCTGGGTGGAACTCCCGCGCCCCGCGCTCGTGAAGCAGCCTGCCTGAATGTCAGGCAGGGGCTGGCAGCCCTTTATGGTCTTGAATCACGCGATAACATCGTACTGGCCGCGTCGGGCACAGATTGTGAGCTTGCGGTTCTGGCAATTGGCCTGATGCGTGCGGGTGGCCGTTCTGCCGCAATCACGAATATTCTGATCGCTCCGGATGAAACAGGCAGCGGGGTGCCTCTTGCAGCGCAAGGGCGTCATTTTGCCGCAGGCACAGCGCTTGGAAATGAAGCAGACAAGGCGAGTCATCTTGAAGGGTTCCCTACAGGCACCCGTCTACTGGGTATCGCCATACGCAACCCAGATGGATCGCCTCGTGATCCGGGCGCGCTGGATGAAGAAGTACGATGTTGCGTGATGCAGGAACTGACGCAAGGGCGTCATGTGATCCTGCATCAACTCGACATGTCCAAGACCGGCCTGGTCGGCCCTCGACATGATCTGTTGCAGGAGCTGATTGCCCTTTATCCCGGCCAGATAACGCTCGTTGTCGATGCCTGCCAGGCACGACTGGCACCTGAACGGGTAGCAGCGATGGTACGGAGTGGGATGCTGGTGATGACGACGGGGTCCAAATTCCTGACTGGGCCACCTTTCTGTGGGGCTGTGCTTTTGCCGGATGAGCTGGCTTCGTCATTGGCCTCCTTCTCTCTGCCGGAGGGACTTTCGGCCTATTTCAATCGATGCGACTGGCCACAGACCTCTTCGCCAGACCCTCTGATGCAGGAAGGAAATCTTGGCCTGGCCCTGCGCTGGCAGGCTGCCCTTGCCGAAAGCAAGGCTCTTGCTGCTGTTCCCCGCGGGCGCATTACAGAGACATTGCGTCGCTTTGAAAAAGCGGCACGGGAAGTGATCGCGAATCATCCTTCCCTGACCTTGCTGTCAGTGCCTCCTCTGGAGCGGGCATCGATGGCTGGTCAGGAAATCTGGGATACGGTGCCAACCGTTTTCTCGTTTCTGGTCAATGATCCGCAGGCGCAGGAAAAGCCCTTGTCTCTAGAGCGTGCCCGTGCGTTACATCGATGGCTTAATGCCGATCTTTCACCATGGATCCGTGGTTCCGATCTGGCAGAACTGCTTTGCCAGCTTGGGCAACCTGTCCCTGTGCCTCATCCCGCTCTGGGAGGGGATAATGCCGGAGCATTGCGGCTTTGCGCCGGTGCGCGCCTTGTCTCAGGCGAGCCTTCCCATGCCGGTCTGACCAACCAGTCGCGTCTTGACCGGGAGTTTGCCGATATCCGTCGCGTCTTTGCGAAAATCTCCCTCATTCTGACGCATTGGAAGCAGCTGGAAGCCGTTGACCCGGTTCCTCGCTATGCACCACATTCCCATTTCTCGAGAAAGTCTCAGGTATCATGACGCAGTCTCCAATGCCTTCCCAGACTGAAACCAAGGCCCATGGCCATTTCCTTGATTCCATGCACCTGCCTGCAGGGGTGACGCGTATCTGGCTGATCCGTCATGCCATAGTCGAAGCAAAAGCCCGCATGCGCGTCTACGGGGCGCTTGATGTCGATCTGTGTTCTGAACATCTGGCATTGCAGGTGCCCTATTATACGGCGCTTGGTCGCAGGTTGCCGAATGACGCACAATGGGTGGTTTCGCCTCTCAAGCGTGCGCAGGATACCGCCAAGGCCATTTTTGCCGCAGGGTATGGTCCGCGCAATCTGACGATTGAACCGCGCTTTACCGAACAATCCATGGGCGAGTGGCATAATCTGCCGCATGAGGAACTGCCCCTGAAACTGCGTCAGACCGCCCATAATTTCTGGTCACTTTCGGCATCGGAACAGCCACCCGGTGGAGAAAGCATGCTTGATGTCTGTGCCCGCGTCGGACATGCGCTTGATGAATTGGCCGATCGCAGTGAGGGACAGGATAGTGTGGTGGTAAGCCATGGCGGTGCCATTCGTGCGGCAATCTCACATGCGTTGAATGTACATCCAGACACAGCTCTGCGCTTTTCGATCCAGAATCTGTCTCTCTCTATTCTGGAGCGGATCAACGGTGTCTGGCGCGTCGTAACGGTCAACGAGCTTCCGGCGAGCTTCAGCCAGTCCTGAGGTTCTGGCGTGAAGGCTTTAGCTGTGTCTTCGCGCTCCACCTGAAGACGATTTCCGTCATCTCTTTTTATGCCGCAGTAATTTTCGGTTGTGATCAGGAGGCGGTCAAATGACTCATCATCGTGGTTCTGCGGCCGTAAGGCACTGGAATGACAAAGAAAACAGCGATGGTGCGCAGAGGGGTTATCCCATTTGCCCGACTGAGTTTAATCGGCTTTTTTCCAATAGCGGTTCATGTGTCAGCGCAGCCTGTTCATCTTGTGGCGGTGACCTTCGATGATCTGCCCTACGTCATGTCGGACAAAGCGTCCCGCAGTGACAATCAGAAAGATGCACAGCCTGCCAATCGTGCCATTCTCGCTGCCTTGCGTCACGATGCGGTGCCGGTCACCGCCTTTGTCAATGAAGACAAGGTGAGAGCTCTTGGATCGCTTGGCACCAAGATCCTTACCCAATGGAATCAGGGCACTCTGACACTGGCCAATCACGCGGCGCATCATGTCGACAGCAATATGCTCACCCCGGCGCAATTCGAGAACGAGATAAAAGAGGGTGAGCGCAGTATTGGACCGCTCGCTCATAAGGCAGGGCGGAAGCTCGAGTTTTTCCGTTTTCCGTTCAATCATGTTGGCGATACCGAGCCGAAACGGAAAGCCCTGTCGGAAATTGTCAGGCGCCTTGGATACAGGCAGGCAGCCACAACGATTGATGTGGAAGACTATCTCTTTAACGATGCCTATGAATGTGCCCATGCTGCAGGAAACCCCGTAGATGAGCAGCGTATCCTGCAAGCCTATATTGATTATGCGCGTATCGAGATTCCTTGTTATCAGAAACTCGATGAAAAAATCATGGGGTACGATGTGCCCGCGGTCATGCTCTTGCACAGTAATCGTCTGAATGCCGTGGCGTTGCCACAAATTCTCGCCTTGTTCAGGGAACAGCATTATCGCTTTGTTACGTTGACTCAGGCCCAGTCAGACCCGGCGTTCAAGCGGGAGCCTGCTATAGCGACCAGATTCGGTCCCATGTGGGGGTATCGCTGGGCGAAGGAACGACATATTCCGGTCGATGGGCGCCTGGAACAGGAGCCACCTGACTGGGTCCGCAATTATTGCCACAAGCTCTAAAAATAGAAGTATAATAAACCGCTATTTTTGACTATTATTTATATAAAATGATTATTACATTGTTTGACAGGTAAGGCGAGCCAATGATTTTCGTGCCGCTTATGTATGGTTCGGCATATCCTGGCGATAAAAATGACGGAAACGTCATTTCCCTGAAATGTAGGATTCATCATAGGCCTTTTCCCACGTTAAACGTTTAACGCGGGAGAAGGCGCTTTATGGCACGCAAGACTGCCCAGATATCAATCCGTGATGTGGCTGAAGCCGCACAGGTTTCGGTTGCGACCGTTTCCAATGTGGTGCGCAGTCGCAAGAACGTGTCTGATGCTGTGCGGGCGCGTGTAAATGATGCCATCAGGACGCTGAACTATTTGCCTGACAGGGCTGCCATGCAGCTTCGCGAAGGGCGCAACCGCATTATCGGCGTTCTTGTGCCGAGCCTTGATAACCCTTTTTTTACGGCCATTATTGCCTGCCTGGAAGAATGCGCCCGCAAGGATGGATACGATATCATCGTCGGGAGTGCGGGAGAGGAGCCCGCTTATGGTTCCTCGCGTCTCAAGGCGCTGTTGTCGTGGCGTCCTGCAGGCATGATTATTCTGCCAAACGATGACTATTTTGCCGATGCGTCGATACTTGATGCGACCTCAATCCCCTATGTGGTGCTGGATCGACTGCCGCATTCATGCATGGCCGATACAGTTGCGGTTGAAAACGAGCAATCGGCAGCCGAGGCAGCCGCCTATCTGGCCAGTCTCGGACACAGACGCATCCTCGTGGTCGCTACGACTTTGTCACTGGCGAATATTCGTGAACGGTGTGCCGGTATCATCGCTTTTTGTGCTCAGGCCGGGCTGCCTGTGCCGCAGGTTCTGGAAGTTGGTCATCATGCCGAAGAAGGGCCGGCCGCACTGACGGAGATGCTCACAGGCCGCAATATTCCTACGGCCATTATTGCTTTGACCAATTCCATCACTCTGGGGGCGTTACGCTGTCTGTACCAGAGTGGATGTAACGTACCCGACGACGTATCGCTTGTCGGATACGACGATTATGCATGGATGCGTGCCACACAGCCCCCCATCACTGCCATACGTCAACCGGTGGAAGAAATGGGTGTTCAGTCCTGGTCACGTCTCATGCATCGCATAGCGGGCGAAAGCACCGCCCCCATGCAGGTTCGATTGCCCTGCACGCTCGCGGTACGCGGTTCGACTGCTCCTCCAAAAACAGGAAAAATGTCATGAACAAGCTTGGATTGCATGCTTTTGTCTGGACCGCCAACTGGACACCCGAAGACGCTGCCATGGCCATAAGGTCCACAGCCGAACTCGGTTACGATCTGATCGAGGCCTCGACGATGGATCTCAAGGCTTTCGACGTGCCGGCCACCCTGCGCGAACTGGAGCGTAACAAGCTCGGGATTACCATGTCTTTCGGCCTGACGGCTGATATGGATATTTCTTCCGGAGACAAGGAACGTACGAAGCGTGGTGAGGCGCATCTGCTCGATGCCATGTCACTGGCGCGCGATGTTGGTGCTACCCATGTCTGTGGTATTCTTTATTCAGCATTTCAGAAATATGCCACACCAGTGACCGAGGACGGTATCCGCGGTTCCGTCGACGTTGTGCGTCGTGTCGCGGAAAAGGCTCAGGCCAGTGGCATCACGCTGGGCATGGAAGTTGTCAATCGTTATGAATCCAACGTGCTCAACACGGCGCGTCAGGCGATTGCCTATGTGAAAAAAGTTGAAATGCCGAATGTGAAGCTGCATCTCGATTGCTATCACATGAATATCGAGGAGGCCGATTCAGCAGAGGCCATCCGTGAGGCGGGCGATCTGCTGGGGTATTTTCATACCGGCGACTCCCATCGTGGTTATCTGGGCTCAGGCTCGGTCGATTTCCCGAGCATTTTCCGTGCGCTTGAGAGCATCAATTATCAGGGGCCGATTACTTTCGAGTCCTTTTCTTCCGCTGTGGTGGGTCAGCCACTCGAAGGCATTCTGGGTATCTGGCGCAATCTCTGGGAAGACAGCCGTGATCTGGCCGCTCATGCCAAGGCCTTTACAGACGTGCAGATGAAATCTGCTCGCGAGGCCCTTGGCCGTCAGCGCCGCTGAGTTCTCCGTTTCCCCCTGCCTTATCTTCCGTCACGAGCGCGTCTGTATGTCGTCTCGTGACGACACCAAAAGGTTGAGATCATGAACGTCTCCCGTCGTGGCTTTCTGGGTGCCGCTGCCAGTCTGACCGCTCTTGCCCCGTTTGCGTCTTCCCGCTTTTCACCGGTGTTTGCCGAAGGGGCTCCGAAGAAAATTGCCATTGTTGCCAAGATTGGTGGCATTCCTTGGTTCAACGCCATGGAGCGCGGTATTCAGAGCGCGGGCAAGGAAACGGGATGCAATGCCTGGATGATCGGCCCGACACAGGCCGATGCTGCCCAGCAGGTCAGCGCAATTGAAGATCTGATTGCCCGCAAGGTCGATGTGATTGGCGTTGTCCCTAACGATGCCAGCTCGCTCGTACCGGTATTGCAACGTGCCCGTGCTGCCGGGATCCATGTGATCAGCCATGAAAGCCCTGGTCAACAGGGTGCAGAATGGGATCTCGAATTTACCACTCCGGCGGCCGATGGTGAACGCCATATGGAAGCTCTGGCGAAGGCTTCTGGCGGCAAGGGTGGTTATATCATCATCGTTGGTTCGCTTACCGTACCGCAGCATAAAATGCGCGCCGATGCGGCCATTGCGCTGCAGAAAGCAAAATACCCGGATATGCATCTGATCGGTGATCGCTTCGGGTGCGGCGAGAGTGTGGATGACAGCTATCGTACCGTCATGGACCAGCTGCGCGCTCATCCTGACCTCACGGGTGTTCTGGCTTTCGGGTCACAGGGACCAATCGGTGCGGCGCGTGCCGTCGATGCCCGAGGCAAGATCAAAACCGTTTCTGTGGTTGGCCCCTTCTCGCCGGGACAGGGAGCAAAATATGTGCGTTCTGGCGCTATTCGCTGCGGTTATATCTGGAATCCGCTTCTAGCAGGGCAGACCCTTGTGCGTCTGGGTCTGATGCTGGCCACTGACAAGCTCATCACCAATGGCATGGATATGACCGATATCGGTGCGTTGCAGGTTGATCCGGCCCAGCACAGCATTCTGGCGCCCAAAATGCAGATCATTGATCGCTCGACCATTGCCGAGCTGGTGGCGCTCGGGCTGTGACTGCGTCTGTCTTCCTGGAACTGCTGAATGTCACCAAGACATTCGGCAGTTTTCAGGCCCTGCGTGGCATCGACTGGGATGTGCGTGAAGGCGAAATTCATTGTCTTGTGGGCGAAAATGGCTGCGGCAAATCGACGCTCATCAAGGCCGTTTCGGGCGTTCATGCGCCGGATGCGGGTGGAGAAATTCGCATAGCGGGACAGAATGCGGTACCGCTCGATCCGATGCGGGCGAGAGCACTGGGCATACAGGTCGTATTTCAGGATCTGGCGCTTTTTCCCAATCTCAGCGTTGCTGAGAATATCGCTTTTGATGCCAATCTCGGGCGCGGGTTCAGCCCGAAAACGGCTATCCGGCGCAAGGCGCGTGAAACACTCGATCGTCTCGGGCATGATTTGCCGCTTGATCTGCCCGTGGAATGCCTGTCGATTGCCGAACGGCAGATTGTTGCCATCGCCCGGGGTCTGGCAGGGGCCGCCCGTCTTATTTTCATGGATGAGCCGACAGCGTCTCTGACGCGTGCTGAAGTGCGTCGGCTGCTTGATCTGGTGCGCAAGCTCTCAGAAGCAGGTATTGCCGTGGTGTTTGTCTCTCATCGTCTTGATGAGGTCTCGGCGATTGCCGAGCGGATCACGGTGATGCGCGACGGGCGGATGGTTGGTACCTATCCGGCTTCGGCGCTCGATCAGCGGACGTTGATCCATCTCATGACAGGGATCGAGATTGCATCACATCATGTCGTGCGCGATTGCTCGTCGCGTGACGTGGTGCTGGAAACGCGTCACCTGAGTCGTCGTGGCGAATATGATGATGTGTCTATCCGTCTTCATGAAGGCGAGGTTCTGGGGTTGACCGGTCTGCTTGGTGCCGGGCGCACGGAACTGGCACTTTCGCTTTTTGGCATGACGAAGCCTGATTCCGGCGCGCTGATCGTCCATGGGGAAGAGCGGCGCTTTCGTACCAATCAGGATGCCCTAGCGGCAGGCATAGCCTATGTTTCTGAAGATCGACTGAATCTCGGGATCAATGCCGAGCAATCCATTGTCGATAATCTGGATATTGCTGTCCTGCCCGGCCTGGCTAACCGCTTCGGCCTGATTTCGGATGAGTCACGTATTCAGCTGGCCAGGGATTGGGTAGCGCGTCTGAACATCAAGCTGACCTCGGTAGAGGATGCCATCAACACACTTTCTGGTGGTAACCAGCAGCGTGTCATCCTCGCGCGCTGGCTGGCTTCCCATCCGAAAATCCTGATTCTCGACAGCCCGACGGTTGGTGTTGATATCAAGAACAAGGAAGGAATTTACGCCCTGATCCGCGAGTTGAGCGAGCAGGGCGTGGGTATTCTCGTAATCTCGGATGAGATGATCGAGCTCTTCGCAACATGTGATCGTATTCTGCATATGCGTAATGGTCGCATTGCCGGCGAATACAGCCCGTCTCTCATTACCGAACAGGCTCTGGAGGAGCGGATCTATGCCTGATCTCGCATCCCTGCGAAACCGCCCGGAATTCTGGCTGGCGGCGGTCATCACCGTTTTCGTCATCGTGCTATCGCTGGCAACCCCAAATTTCCTGAGTCTGTCCAATTTCGTCGATCTGACCGAAAGCTACGCAGTTCAGGCGATCATGGCGACAGGGCTCTTTGTGGTGCTGATTGCCGGCGGCATTGATATCTCATTCGCGGCTACGGCATCGGTTGCTCAATATGCAGCCGCCTTGCTGGCAACACGCTTCGGTTTGTCGCCATTACTGGTTATTCCGGCAGGACTTCTGGTCGGCACAGGCCTCGGCTTTGTCAATGCGACGCTGATCCATTATGCGCGGGTCAATTCAATCATCATCACCATTGCGACCATGAATGTCTATTTCGCCCTGCTGATGTATGCGACGGGCGGACATTCGATCTATAATCTGCCTGAGTGGTGGAGCGAGCGGATCACCTTTCTGCAGTTCGAAACGGCAAGCGGAGATCTGGTGCGTATCACCCTGCCTATCGTGGTTATGGTTGCCTCGCTCGGTCTGTGCTGGATACTGCTGAACCGTTCGAAAACAGGCAGGCAGCTCTATGCCATGGGGGGTAATGCAGAGGCTGCACGACGTATTGGTCTGAATATTTCCCGGCTTCAGTTTTTTGCTTACGGTTTTGCCGGATTCATGGCGGCGCTGGCTGGGCTCGTGCAGGCCAACCGTGTTGGTGAGGCAGTACCTAATGCCCTCTATGGTACCGAACTTTCGGTTCTGTCTGCTGCCGTGCTTGGTGGCGCTTCGCTGCTGGGTGGCGTCGGCACGATAGGTGGGATCACGCTGGGTATCCTGATGCTGGCAATTATCCAGAACGGCTCAATCTTCTTGATATCTCGCCTTACTGCTTCGAGATCATCACAGGTGCGATCATTCTCGTCTCGACCAGTCTTACGGCACTATCGGTGCGTAGCCGTACCCGCTCACGCCTCGTTGAGGAGGCCCCCAATGTCTGAAAACCTGACAGGACAGAGTTTCTCCATGAACGATCTGGCAGGGCCGTTGCGGCGTTTTCTTCCGGCGCGCGTTTCGGGACAGGCTTTGGCTGCACTCGCGCTGGCTTTGGGATTCAGTCTCATTGTGCCCGGGTTCTTCAGTCTGGGCTCGATGCGTTCAATGATGTTCCAGCTTCCACAGCTGGGTTTGCTGGCCTTGGCCATGGCCATTCCGATGATGTCCGGCGGGCTGAACCTTGCCATCATTGCCATTGCCAATGCCTGCGGTATCGCCATGGTGACGGTTCTGGCCCACCTTCCTCTGGCCGGACATAGCACGGGTTTTGTGACCCTGTGCATTATCCTGGCCCTGATGGCGGGGATGGTACTGGGCACTGCGCTGGAGGATTGACGGGCTGGCTGATTGTACGAACGAAAGTCCATCCCATTCTGGTCACACTGGGTGTGATGTCGATTGTCGAAGGCACAAGCATCTGGCTGACGCGGGGCGAGGTCGTCTCGGGCCTGCCTGCACTCTATGGTCATATCGGTAATGCGTCTCTGCTCCAGATACCGCTGGCCTTTCTGGCCTTTCTGGCTGTTGCCGCCATCGTGCATGTTGTGTTGCAGCATACGGCTTTCGGTATCTCGATCCGCATGATCGGCTCGAATGCCCTGGCTACACGCTATTCAGCCGTCAATGTCGATCGGGTGACAATCAGGATCTACGCGCTTTCAGGCTTTCTGTGTTTCTGCGCCGCCTGTCTTATGCTCGCGCGTTATAATTCGGCCAGCGCAGCCTATGCCAAATCCTATCTTCTGGTGACCGTTCTGGCTGCTGTGCTGGGAGGAGTGGATCCCAATGGCGGGTTTGGTCGCGTGACCGGACTGGTTCTGGCCATGATCATGCTGCAACTCATCGCTACGGGCTTCAATCTTCTGGGCTTCAGTGATTACCTAACGCTCGCTATCTGGGGGCTCGTCCTGATCGGGGTTGCCTGTGCCCAGTCTCTGGTGAAAAAAAGGCGCTAGAAAAAGCGTTCAGAGGACAGGTCCTCTGTTAGGTGGGGCAGAGCCCCACCTCCCTTTTCGAATTATTCACTATCCGCAGAAGGCACCACATCCGCCGGAATCAGCGTTACATAAGGCTGAACGGCCAGACGGTCTGCATGGTCCTTTTTTGCCGCTTCGAGCAGGTCGGGGTTCGTGAAGAGATCGAGCCCGGTCATGGCCATGATCTTGGCTACATGGATCATACCCTTATGCGCGACCGAAGACTGGCCTTGCGCCGTCATCTGCCAGGAATGGAGCTGCGTGCCGATGGCACAGGTCGCGCCGAGCGCCTGCACGGTGGGTACCGTCCAGCTCACATCGCCTACATCGGTCGAGCCGAGGGAAGAGCGGTTGCCCCCTGCTGGCAGCACGAAATTGGCCAGAGGCTGATCGGGATCCGGCTTGGCTCCAGCGTGACGGAAGGCGGCGATGATGTCGCTTTTCGGGAAAGTCGCCTGCATTTTGCGGGCAAAATCGCGGTCGTCTTCATCGAAGGGCGGTGGGCCAAGACGTTCGATATGGTTTTGCATGGCCGCTTCGAGAGGCGGGCAGGGCAGAAGATTGGCCATGGCGCTGATTACCCGTTCCTCCACCCGGGTTTCAGTCATCAGTGCTGCACCTTGCGCAATTTTGCGGACTCGATCGGTCAGTGGCACCAGATCAGCCAGGTCGAGCGTGCGTACGACATAGCGGATGGTGGTCTTGGCCTGGACGACATTGGGGGCTGCGCCGCCGGCATCGAGATAGGCATAGTGGATGCGTGAACTGGGGAGCATATGCTCGCGCAGATAATTCACGCCTACATTCATCAGCTCAGCAGCATCAAGCGCTGAACGTCCGAGGAAGGGAGCGGCTGCGGCATGAGCTGCCTTGCCGGTAAAGGTGAAGTCGAGCCGGATATTGGCCAAAGACGAAGGCGGGAACACGCCGGTAAAAGACATCGGATGCCATGAGATCGCAGCATCGACATCGTTGAACACACCTTCACGCACCATGAAAGCCTTGCCTGCCCCGCCTTCTTCAGCAGGGCAGCCATAATATCGTACGCGCCCCGGCAGATCATGCGCAGCAAGAAAGTTCTTCAGTGCCGTTGCTGCGAGCAGCGCCGATGAACCGAGAAGATTATGTCCGCAGGCATGGCCATTGCCATTACCGGGGAGCGGTGTGTGTTCCATTACGCCCGCTGCATTGGTCAGGTCAGGCAGGGCATCATATTCACCGAGGAAGGCAATGACTGGGCCTCCTTCACCTGCTTCTCCCATGACTGCCGTCGGAATGCCCGCTACATTGCGTGTGACGCGAAACCCTTCCTCGGCCAGCTTCTCGGTATGAAGCGCGCAGGAGCGTATCTCTTCGAAATTTGTTTCCGGTACCTCCCAGACAGCATCGCTGAGCGCGATCAGACTTTGGGCACGGTCATCGACAAAGGAGAGTATGGCATCGGTATTTTTCATCAGGAAAATCCTTGTCGGGGTAACTGGGTCAGCAGGCCGGATCGGCCTGGGAGCGACAATTGTCGCGCCGGATGAAGGGGGAATCATGCGGCGACGCAGCGCAAGATAGGCCAGAAGCGAGAGTGGCATCAAAACGCCGAGCATCCAGGCTGGTACCATGCGATCATGGAAATGTGCGATCAACAGAACCGTGACGGGTTGTGTCAAACCCCCGAAGACGGAAACGGCGACAGCATAGACCAGACCGAAAATGAACGCGCGGCTATGATCGGGAATAGCGTCAAAGAGCAGGCGCCAGACTGGTGCAATCAGCAGGCCTGACGAAAGAAATACAGTCAGATTCAGGCCGATCTGTGTGCCAAGGCCCGGATAGGTGATCGAGAGTGCATAATAGAGCATGCAAAGTGGTGTGCTGATCACTGAAACCACGATGACGAAAAGTTTCGGGTCGGGGTTGCGCAGTGCAATGCGCATGCCTGCGATAACCGCAACCACGCCGCAGATCAGTCCGAGTGCCATGGCGAACATCGCTGTGCCGGGTGGCAGATGCAGGACGGCAATCGCATAGCTGACGCCGAATGTGCGCAGGTAATTCGTGATGGTCCCGCAGACAATGAGGGCAAAAACCAGCAGGATCTTGGGAGTGAAGAGCAGGCGCAACGTATCTCCGAACGGATGCGGTTCTGCATGATGTGCCTGTTGCACGGGAATCTGACGGCGCAACCAGAAACCGAAAGGCAGAATGCGATGCCAATGAAAAACGGAATGCGCCAGCCCCAGGCATAGAGCGCGTCATGCGACAGGGTCAGGGAGAGGAACAGCCCCAAAATCACGGCCACAACCATGCCCAGAAGCTGGGTGACATATTGCATGATGCTGATAATGCCGCCCTTGCCCGGCGGGGCCGCGTCATAGAGCATGGCTGTCGCGGGGCCGACTTCGCCCCCATCCGAAAAGCCCTGCAACATGCGTGCCAGAACGATGAGAAAGGCCGCAATCAGACCGATCGAGCGGGTTGAGGGCGTGGCAGCAAGAAGCAGCGACCCTATGGCCATGATCGCAAAAGTAAGCATGAGTGCGGCCTGATGGCCGTAGCGACGCGCATAGATACCTACGCAGAACGCTCCGAGCGGTCGCAGGAAGAAACCGGCGCCGAATGTGATCAGCGCATCGAATAATCCGGCCAGCCCCGAACTGTCAGGGAAGAATGCCCTGGCGATCATCGGTGCAAAAAACGCATAGGCCATGAAATTGTAGAATTCCAAAAAATTGCCCACGCAGGCGGCCATGATAAGCCGTTTCCTGTCCTGATCCGATCCAGTCATCAGACATGTCTCCTTGTCGGGTAAGGCGTCAGTAGGTGAGGCCAATGCGACCGCCGATGAAACGGGGTGGGCCTGGTATACGGAAATAGGTCGTGGTCGATTGCGAACTCGTGGTGAAATACTCCCTGTTCAGGATATTTGACGCGTAGACGGTCGCTGTCCATGGGCCTTTGAGCGGATGCACGGTGATATGGGCACCGAGCAGGAAATAGGCAGGAAGCTGATAATTGCCCGTACCGCCGGGAACCATCGATTGAGCCGAGCGGAAATTCCAGTCGACACCCGCTTCACCCTCATAGCGGCGCAGGAAAGTGAGGCGATAATCGCCAGATCCATTCAGGGTAAGCTTGGGATTCATGCCTTCTGTTCCGGCATAATCCGTATAGATTGGTGCCCAGATGCCGGTCTGCTGATATTGCGCGTTCACGGCAGCCGCATTGATGGCCTGGAATTTCTGGTATTTGCTGCGCAGAAAGCCAAAATTCTGCATCAGATAGACGTGGCGGACGGGGTTGATTTCAGTGTTGAATTCCACGCCCCAGATCTCCGATTTCGGAATGTTATCGAAGCGCCCCAGAGGGCCATAGCCGGGCACAACATAGCTGCCCAGATATTGCTGGTCGTGATAGTCGTAATAAAAGGCCGCAGCATTGAGCCGGAAGCGATTGGGAATGATATCGGCCTTGAAACCGAGCTCATAGGCCAGAACGGTCTCGGGTTTGAACGGGTCGAGCTGGCCCTGCACTACAGTGTTGTTGGCGGTCATGCTCCGGGCTTCATGCTGCGACTGACCTTGAAATAGGTCATCAGATCTCTGGTGGCCTGAAACTGTATGCCGAGTGTTCCGGCAAACTGGTTCATATTCGAGCCGGTGGACTGGAATTGCAGGCTGCGCCGCCCGAACTGCACCGTGCGCAGATCGAGCAGTTGGCGGTCATCCGCCTATCAGCGTCACACGATAGGGTAGTTTGTAGGAGAGATGCGCGAATTGTGAGAAGGTCTGCTCATTCTGTCCGAAGGAGGTCTCCTGCAGATAGCCGCGTGTCGGGACGTGATCAGTGAAATCGAAGAATGATTGCTGCGTCATGCGTACACGGTCGTAATAGGCTCCGACCACCCATTCGAGGGGCTGCTTTCTGCGTGATTCCAGGCGCAGTTCCTGAGAGAAGCTGTTGGCGACGATATTGCGATAATTATCGCCTGTCGCCCAGAGCGTGCCGTCCTGATCAGTATACTCCCCTACCCGTTCGGTTTCGAAAGCGCTGATGCTCTTGAGCGTTGCAAATCCGAAATCGTGCGTCATCTTGAGGTCCGCACCCCACATGGTGTTGTGTTCGCTGGGGGAGAGCGTTGGTGAGCGGCCGATCAGTCTGGCCAGTCGGGTATTATAATCCCATTGCGCCTGTTGATAGGAGAGTGCCGGGTAGGGACGGCTGGGCAGGAAATTGATAACGGGTTTGGCCGCTACAACCTCGGAATCATCCTGTACCCAATGACCGCTCAGCATGATCTCGGTATGCTCTTCGGGACGCCAGCGGAGTTTGGCCCGCAGGCACCGAGACTGGCATCGCCAGATGGGCGCCATTGGTCGGGTTTGTCTGCCAGCCGCCTCCCTGCATGGTCTGCCCGGCAATACGAAAACTCAGCTTGTCACTGACGATCGGGCCGGAAACGAAGAGATTGGTCCGGCTGCGGGCATAGCTTGCGATGTCCTGTGAGACACCCCCATGCCACTCATCGGTCGGATCCGAGGTGCGGAAGGCAATTTCACCCCCCGTATCGGTCTGACCATGGCTGAAACCGACTGGCCCCGGCTCCACCGATGCGCCTGCGATATCGAACATCAGCCCCGAAGCCATACGGGCCAATGGATAGGCAACATCGTCATAATAAACGAGTACGGATGACATGTTGTTCTGCGTATAATCGTTCAATCCGATGCCGCGCAGGAAGAAATTCGTCGTGCCGGTGCCGTTCACACTCTGAACCGTAAGATTGGGTGCCACGCGCGGCAGATCGAGCAGAGAAACACCCCCCTGACGGGTAAGTGTCTCTGCCGTGATATGTGTCGTGGCGTCTGCTTCGTGCTGGGCTGCAGTGAAATGCAAGCGTCGACGGGAAGTGGTCACTGTGAGCGTTTCGGCACCACCGGTGACCGTTTTGTGATGCGTTGCGCCGTGAAGAGATGCGCCCTGAGCGGTGTTTGCGGTCGTTGCAGCAGGGTGAAGATGTGGCGCGGTCTGACCAGACGTATCACGACGGGAAGCAGCATCTGCGAAACCTGAGAGAGCTGTGGAGGATAGTGAAGCCAGCAACAGGAATACTGATGCCGTTACATGCTTCTTTACAGAACGTTCCTGTCTCTCTGAGTTTACCATCATGCTTCCTGTTGATTATTACTGGAGCAAACTGCGGTAACCGGTCTGCCCGGTGAAGTGCTGATGAAAGATTATGAGATCAAAACGTTTCGATATTGAAGCAAAATAGGGTTATATCCTGTCAACTGAATGGTTGACGTGATGGAGGAATGAGATGGCCGGGTCCGGGATTACGCTGCATCGACGCCTCAAGCTGCGTCATCTGCATCTTCTTGATATGCTCAATACGACACGCAGCATGAGGCAGACGGCGTCACGACTTGGTATTTCACCAGCAGCTGTCTCGAAATCCTGCATCGAGATAGAAGCAATTCTGGGCAAGCGTCTCTTCGAACGTGTTCAAGGGCATCTTGTCCCTTTGCCAGGGCTCGAACGCGTTCTGGTAGCTGCGCGGCGCATCGATCATGAACTGCAGACGTTGAGCGAGGATTTCACGAGAGAGACGGCGTTACTTCACGGAACCTTACGCATAGGCTTTCAGGCACCCATGCTTGAACGCCCGCTCGTGACCTGGGTGGCACGTATGAAGCAGGAGCAACCTCTTCTGACAATCAGTATCGAATATGGTATGCGCAAGCGCCTTCTGGATGATCTGCACGCGGGACGGAATGACATTGTCGTCGTCAATCTTCTGGACGTGGCATCTTCAGGGCGTTTTGAGACCCGGACGCTCTGCCTGGAACATTGCGTGATTGCGATTGATGATGATCTGATGACGAGCGCGGAGGTTTTCGACAAATGGTCGCATTTTGTCGACCGTGTCTGGCTGCTTCCGCTCAAGGGTATGGCGATGCGTGATCGCTTTGACCAGATCCTGCTTTCACGCGGACTTCCCTTTCCTCCGCGGCTTATAGAGATCAGTCTGCCTACGCTGATCGAGCATCTGGTCGAATCCTGTGATGCTGCAGCCCTGATGCCCGTTTCTCTCCTTTCGGAGACGCAACTGGCTCGGCTTCCCGTACTGGAGGGGGGTATGCCTGGTGACGATTTCTACATGGAACACGGTATTGCGTGGGCACGTGGTGGTCGCATGAGTCCGGCAGCGCAATATGCTCTCGCGATCATGTCGAACCTTCCTTGAGAGGGTTGTGCAGGTATAGTGATCTGCACATAATTTGTATTAATTTTCTCTGCGAAGACAAAAAACCGTTATATTGGCATGCTGATGAAGATGTGATGACGGAAATGAAACATTTAGGCTGCAGATTACCCAATCTTTGAGCTTTCAGGCTGGTTTTTGACTGCGAAATTTCCCGATCTTTCGGGTGTTGCGTATCGCCATGGCTTCGGTTTCTGGTTTTTCTGGCTTGTAAAAGCTCAATGCCTAAAACGGCACTCGGCGGGGTTGTCTTCCGGCAGGAGACAGGGCCGCTGAAAGCCCAGCGTGAGGATTGCTCGTGAGAAGCCTTGTCCATCTATTATGTATAGTGATCGGTCTCGTGATCACACTGCTTGGTGTCGTCCTGACACTGGGCGGTGTCGATCTTGCATGGCTTGGGGGAAGCTGGGTTTATATCCTGCTGGGCGTGTTGATGGCGGCAGTCGGCGCAACACTGATGGCACGCAAGACAATTGCCCTGCCCCTGTCTGTTCTCCTTAGCGTGGTAGCGGTTGGCTGGGCCTTCAGCGAAGTGGGCGCTGTATTCTGGCTCATCGTGCCGCGTGTGATCGTGTTTGTGGTGCTGCCGATCGTGGTCGGGCTTCTTGCACCCTTTTTCGGCTCGACTGCACGATCAAACGAAACTGGCATATCGCGCACCGGAAGTGTCTCTCGTGTCTGGGGTACGGGCGTCGCTGCACTCTATGCCATTGTGTTTGCAGGTATCCTGCTGGGTATGTTCCAGCCTCATGCCGAGGTTACCGCAGATTCCGCACAGACCCCGAAGGTCGATACGGCGCTAGGGCAACAGAACGGTAATGACTGGCCAGCCTGGGGGCGTAATCTGTCGGGTGATCGTTTTGCGCCTTACGTCCAGATCAATGCGGAGAATGTTTCCGGCCTGAAACTGGCCTGGACCTTTCACACGGGCGATCTCGCCATAGATGGCTCAGAATATCAGGTAACGCCGCTGAAAGTGGCCAACACTCTTTACCTTTGCACGCCACTCAACAAGGTGATCGCGCTCGATCCTGTTACGGGGCATGAGCGGTGGCGCTTTGACCCGCATATGCAGGTGACGCGTGGCAACAAGGGGTGGAAGCGTTGCCGTGGTGTCAGCTATGCCGATCTGACAACGATGTCATTGCTTGCTCCCGATGCGAAGGCTTTTGGTCCGGAAGAAGCAGCTGCCCCGGTCGGGGGGGAGGCAACCGATCCGGCAGCGCCTCCAGTGTCGACCAGCGGGCTTCCTGCGGCACCCGAGCCCATTACGGCTGAAACACCTTGTGCGCGTCGCATCGTCAGTACGACCAATGATGCCCGCCTGTTTGAGCTTGATGCATCGACCGGGGCCTTATGCCAGGATTTCGGTGATCATGGCATGGTCAATCTGCTTGAAGGCCTCGGCCCCACCGCACCTGGTTCCTATTATCTCACCTCGGCACCGTTGGTGGCCGACGGCGTGATCATGGTTGGCGGCAAGATTAACGACAACATGACAGTGGGCGAGCCTTCAGGCGTGATCCGCGGTTATGATGTACGCACCGGTCGTCTCGTCTGGGCCTGGGATGCTTCGCGCGGCAACAAGGATAGTCGCCCGCTTCCTCCCGGACAGATCTACGCGACTGAAACCCCGAATTTCTGGGGTACGGCGTCTTATGATCCCAAGCTGGGCATTGCTATATTCCTATGGGCAATCAGACGCCTGACTTCTGGACCGGCAACCGCCATTCCTATTCTGACGAATACACTGATGCAATTCTTGCTCTCGATCTGCGTACGGGTCAGGAACGCTGGCATTTTCGCACAGCCAATCAGGACATGTTCGATTACGACGTGACCTCGCAGCCAATCCTGTATGATCTGCCTGGGGCAGGTGGCGAGACGACCCCGGTCGTTGTTGCGCTGACCAAGCGCAGCCAGATCTTCGTTCTGGATCGTCGTACAGGCAAGCCAGTTGTGAAGGTCACGGACCGTCCCGTTGCAACGGACGGTATGCCTGGCCAGCGTATCAGCCCGGTTCAGCCTTATTCCGATCTGTCGATTGGTGTCGAGCGACTGAAGGAAAGCGATATGTGGGGGGCGACGATTTTCGATCAGCTCTATTGCCGCATCGCCTTCAAGAAAATGCGCTGGGAAGGCGAATGGACGCCGCTGACAGACAAGCAGAAGACCCTGATCTGGCCTGGCTATTATGGCGGTTCAAACTGGGGTGGTGGCGCGATCGATCCGCAGACTGGTGTTCTTGTGGTGAACGATATCCGCATGGCCATGTGGGGACAGTTCATCAAGAGAGAGGAAGCAGCGAAAGCCGGGCTCGTTCCGTCAACCGAGGGTGAATACTCCGAACAGCTCGGTACGCCGTGGGGTGTGGAACGTTCGATGTTCGTCTCTCCCATGGGAGCTCCCTGTTTCAAGCCACCTTTCGGCTCGTTGACAGCCATCGATCTGAAAACACAGAAGACATTGTGGCAGGTGCCTGTAGGAAGCATTCAGGATGCGCGTATCCATGGCATTTTCGGAGATAAGGGCATTATTCCTCATCTCTATATCCCTGTTGGTATGCCCACGATGGGTGGTCCGCTTCTGACCGGCGGTAATCTCGCTTTCTTCCATGGTTCGCTTGATAACTATCTGCGTGCCTTCGATCTCAGGAGCGGCAAGGAAGTCTGGCGTGAGCGTCTGCCGGTTGGTGGTCAGGGAACGCCAATGAGCTATGTCGAAAATGGCAAGCAATATGTGCTTGTCGTGGCCGGTGGTGCGACCCGTACAGGGACTAATGTCGGTAAGGGCGATTACGTTCTGGCCTACGCTCTGCCCTCGGCGAACTAGAGCAGGCTGTTTCTTGCCTGGCGCGATCAGGCGTGAGGAAGGAAACCGGGAACGGCACTATTCTTTGTCCTGATAATTCATGAAAACCCCCCTCAGCCTGAAAAGCTGAGGGGGGTTTTCTTATGCCCGGAGTATGGGACAGAAAAGCGTTCAGGAGGGACGGTTCAGAATGCGCCGGTAAAGCGCGGCAAGCTCCTGCGCCTGATCGTCATAGCTCGGCAGATTGCCCTTGTTGGGGTTCACGTAGGTGTCGAACCTGTCCTTCTGATCAAGGAGTGCTTCTATCGCGGTTTGTAGCGGAGTTGGATCGTCGATAATTGGAATAAGAGAGCCATTCACGCCGTCGACGATTTCTTCAGCCTGTCCGCCCGGTGCCGTCGAGATCACCCAGATATCCCGGGACAGGGCTTCTCGTACGGTCAGGCCATAGCTCTCACGCCACTGGGACGGGAAAAGAAGCACATCAACCTGATCATAGAAATCATCTAGCCCGGCTTGTGTATAGGCAGGGACGGTGCGGATAGATCCTTTTACCAGCCATTCCGAGGTATCTATCGACGGGAAGCCCAGATTAAGCGTGTTATCAACCAGAACCAGTTCCCAATCGTCACGCTCCGTGCGCTCCAGTGCCTTGCGGATCAGATCATAGCCCTTGACGAAGCCAATACCGCCAACGAAGCCGAAGCGCAGTCTTGAGCCTTTCAGTCTTTTTGCTCTGGGTCGTGACGGCCAGGTAAAACCGTTGCGATTGATCAGAATACGATCTGCAGGCACGCCATTGCGTACATAAAGACTTTTATGTTCTTCGGACGGGCTGAGAATGGCTGCCGCGCCAGCCAATGCGTGGCGCATGAGTTTGCGTCGCTCACCAAGATAGTGGGCACGCGTCGAATTGCCAGGAGCAAGCGGCACATCATCACGTTCAAGATGATACTGCCCGTCATCGCGTGTGATGAAGAGACTATCTGACAGCCACCAGCAATCATGCAGGCTGATAACATACGGAATGCCGCGCTTCTGGCAAATCCGGGCCATTCCCACACCCATTTCCTGAATGGCATGGAAATGAACCAGTTCGGCGTCCCAGGCATCGATCCAGCGTTCGATCTGATGGGCAATAGAGAGATTATCGGTAGAACCGTTACGTCCGGCAACCACCGAAAAAACATCCGTATCAAGAATGCGATAGCGCACGGCGCCATCGGGCAGTTCTTCGAGTACGGGCCTCGTGGTCATAACGCTGTTTTCAAACCCCGCTTTCTCCAGAGGCTTGAGCATGGCTTCGACGACAATGGTGGCGCCCCCGAAGGAACGTGGCGCGAGGAAGATATTGACCTGCAGGACGCGAGGTGCCCTGTGGGCAAAGCCGGAAGGCTTGCCGAAAATGGGGGCTGCCTGGTGCTCCAGGATCTGTTCGGGAGCATAGAGCGACAAGGCTGTTTCTTTGGCCTTGTGCGCAAGACTCTGTCTGAGGGCGGGATCGCGTGCCAGGGAAAGCAGCGCATCCTTCCAGGACGTTGATGAATCAGCCAGAAGACCATTTTCACCTGACTGGATGACGCGACGATAAGTATCTGTCGGGGAACAGATAGACGGCAACTCAAGAATGGCAGCTTCGAGAAACTTGATATTGCTTTTGCAGTCATTGAACAATGTGTTCTCAAGAGGCGCAATGGCAATATCAGTCTTGGCCAGCTCTGCAAGGTAGCCTTCATAGGAAAGCTCGCTGCGCCGCTGCACACGCGAGCCGAACCGGGCGAAAAGTTTTGAGATTTTGAGCGGCCCGATGATCAGCAGATTGATCCGTTGATCTTCCTGCATTGCAGCAACAAGCCCGGCTTCAGCAACCTTGAAGTCTTGGTCATGCGCGCGACTGCCTGAGCCATAGCAGACCCAAATCGTGTCGGGATCACGAGGCGCAGGAGAGGCAAGAAGCGACCGCGCGATGCTGAGAGTCTGGGTATCAAGGGCATTTTCAAGTATCAGCACATCATGAATGCCGATCTTGCGCATTTCTTCAGCGAGTGCCTGGGTTGATGCCATACCCCGACCACATGCACGCAAGGCGCGCAGATAAAGATCGGCAAGATGATAAAGACCTTGACGTTCATGATAGGTAAGCGTCGCGAGATTGCCATTGCGGCGATAAAGAATCTTGCTGAAAAGCAGATCATCTATCTCCCAGCGCGGCTTCAGACCGACGCGTTTGGCTTCCTTGATAAGGGAAAGTACGGAAGTAACACCGGGAACGCGATAGAAAAGAACCTGTGTCGCGACCTGAAGAGCAGAGAGAGCCTCGCTGCTATCCTGCCAGTCGACAATCTGAACTCTCCAGCCGAGACTGCGGATGAATTCAGCCTTCTGGGTGACACGATATTTCGTGCATTGCTGCAAGCCCATATCAGCGATCAGAAGATAATGGGGGCGCAGCATGACAGTCGCTTCTGGCGCCGGTCTTCTGAGAAAGGCAGCCTGGGCCTTTGTCGGCACAAAAAGAGGATCGCCTGCCTGGTCTCGGTGGCGCGACAGGCGTCTCCTGGCGGTACCGCCGGCGAAAAAGCGGCTTATCGCCTTGATGAAACCTTCCGCACGTCGCGAGTCCTGCCATTGTTCCCATGCTTCGTCGATTGTAATGCCACGAGGTAACCGACCAAGCGTAAGAGCTCTGACCCAGCGCAAGGGCTCCATGATCCGCCATGATACTGAATGTCGGATCAATTTGAGCTGCTGGTTTGCAATGCGTAGTTCAGCCTGGAGGGAATCTGCACGTAGAGTGGCCAGATAGGCCGCAGCCTGAGTCACCTCATCATGTGTGTCTGGAAGATTCAAAGCAGTATGTGACTGTTTGTCAGATAGATCAGGCAAGAAAGAAGTGCTCACTCAGTGATGCGGTCGAAACGGGATGTCTATAACCCGCAAGGTCTATATGCCCAAACGCAGCAACAGAAAAAATAAAGGCCCAGTCTTTTGGACTGGGCCTCTAAAAAAAACGTGATCTGGATGTATCGTATGTCAGCTGATGACGATGTTCGATGCCTTGAGATCAGTCACACCCAGGAAGTGCACTTTCATGTTGTTGTCCAGCTGCAGCGTTGTGTTGCCGCCAGAAACGGTTGCGGTAGCCAGAAGATCGCGGACTGCCTTGTCTGCGTCGGCAGGCTTGTAGTTATACATGAAGAACATGTTACCTGCAGCACTACCGAAATCGGTAATGGTGATATCGCCGCCATTATGGCCTGCAAGAACCCCAAACGTATTGGCTGCGCCGCTGCCACCCGTGACGGTTGCAAAGCTGTCGCCATTGGAATCGGCGAATTGTGTACCAAAAACGAAGTGGTCGGAGCCTGAGGTACCAAGGATCGTATTGTTGCCTGCACCCGTCCAGGCTTCGAGAGTGCCCTTCGACGATGAGGCATCAATGTACTGGCTGCCTGTTGTCTTGGGCTGGTTTGCCGTGAACAGGGCGAGGCCGTTTGTGTTGACCGTAGCATGCAGGTCATTGGCGCCCCAGATTGTGCCCATACCGGCATTGATCGAGGTGTTACCCGTGCCAGAGATGAACTGCAGGGCTCCAGAGGCGCTGACCGATTGATCCGTGCCATGATAGACCTGCAGATCGCCTGCTGCCGAAATTGTATCGCCTACAGAACCCACAATGGTGCCTGTCGCGCCAGTGAAATTCACTGTCGAGCCTGTACCACCGAAGATTGTGCTGTTAACACCAACCGAGATCTGGCTGCCCGCAAGAGCGGCATCGACCACAGCAGAGTTGGACTGCAGCGTGACGATCGAGTTGCCGCCCAGGATCGTGACTGTATCGGATGAGTTCTCGACACCAGTGATAGTGTCCTGACCTTCCGAAGCAACAAAATTGGCGCCCTTGTCCAAGGTGATGCTGTTCTGGCCGTCGCCAGCACGAATATTGTTCGTTCCAGCAGCTGCGAAAATGGTGTCGTTGCCATCGCCTGTTGCGATCGTCCAGTTACCGGTACGACCACGTGCGTCAAACACGTTGTTACCCACGGTTGAGACAAAGCGGCCATTGTAATTGCCAGCATAGAAGGTGACGCCCTGCGTATCACTGGCGAGAACAGACAGTGAGCTGGCGGTGATACCTGTGCCGTTGACGGTAACGGCGTTGGGCCAGGTAGTGGCTGGCGACGGGTTGGATTCCGGAGCAGCCGGATTGTAAGCACCACCCTGTGCGCCAATTACCAGATTGGTATAGTTCCCGGTCATCGAGAAGGCGCCACCCGTCGTGATCACGCCCTGAATCAGGGCATTGGACGTCGAGGGACTTGAGTTATCGCCAGCCGCAAGATCGACAGAAGTGAGACTTAATCTCTCGGCCGCGCTCCACATCTGTGAGGCATAGCTTGAGGCCAGAGACAGCATACGGGCACCTTCAACAGTGACCTGTACTGACATACCAGACGAACCAACTACTGTTACGATCGCCATGCGATCTGCTCCTTATGGTTGTTTATGGAGGCATCAGACATTGATCGTTACATAGCGCTGGGCGCCTTGAACCAGCCCAAACCTCAGATCGTGCCCCGTGCCTATACCCGCATCAGAAAATCAACGTTCTTATAGATGTCTTAACCTTTGCTCAGAGTCAACAAATACAGATTGAAAATACCCAATACATAATAATTTGTTGCGAATTCTTCATGGGCGCTGAGAAGGAGAATTCTAAGACGATTTGCAACAAACACCTTGTGTTGGGGCCCTGAGTTTTCAAGGGATTTTCTCTGTGGAGAGCTCATTTTGGGGAAAAGGCTGTCACATTCGTGTGACATATGTGGTGTTCACGAAACGGGAGAAGGCACGAGGTGAGGAGGGCTTAATTTACTGTCGTAAAGTAAAGTATGATTATCAATGGAAAATTCTATGAGATCGAGACTGCGGCATGGTTTTTCCGTGCATCGGAATTACAGGGATAATGTAATTTTTATTGCGTATGATAAGTATAGTTTTGCCTGAATCTTTTTAATAAAAGAAAATGCAGAGGAAAAAGACCAATTCCCGGGGTGTTGTCTGTCTTGCACGCCTTTTTGGTGGGTGTCCTCATACTTGTTCTGACACTTATGACAAAGTGCGAAAATGAGCAGAAATGCTCGGAGGTCAATGGGGTTTCAGTCGGTATCGAAGGTGTTTCTCTTCCACGTACCGTGGGGGTGGTCACATAAAATCATTTCTGGTTCATTCCGGAAATTTCATCTTGTCGTAAAGCCGGAGCATGAGTCATCAGCTCCGGAGAGGCTTGTCAGCAGTCGATGTGGTGCAGGCAGGTCAGCCGAGCAATTCATGAGTGCAGGTACTATCGGGATCGGGTCGGTTTTCCTGACAGACTAGGTCCCGTTAGGTCTTGGAACATGTATGAGATTGCATAGCTCATTGTGATGAGCATGATGCAGTCTGCGTTTTCCGATGATGCGTGGTCGGTGTGGGAACCTCTGATTGAGGCGGTCCGTCCAAAAGGTAAAACCCCGCAGCGCGATCTGCTGCGGACCGTCTCGGCGATCTTCTGGCGGCACCAGAACGGGACGAAATGGCGGGCCGTTCCCGCCGAACTTGGCCCGTGGTGGACTGCGGCCCAGTTGTTCATTTGGTGGGCGAAAGCGGGTGTCTGGCAGGCGCTTTTCGAACGGGTAAAAGACCGGGATCCTGCTTTGGGCATGGTGTTCCTCGACGGCAT
>NZ_BAJV01000017.1 GCF_000613885.1 Asaia prunellae JCM 25354
CATCCGCCGCCGCCCCAATGAGGACCACCCCAGCCGGGACCTCCTCCATGCCATCCTCTGCCAGGCCCTCCGCCTGGGAATCCGCCGCCAGGTCCTCTGCCAGGCCCTCCGCCCGGAAAGCCGCCTCCGGGTCCTCTGCCGGGGCCACCTCCCGGAAAGCCACCGCCTCTGAAACCACCTTCGCCAGGGCCTCCATCATGAAATCCACCCCCTGGTCCGCCTCCACCAGGGCCTCCCCTTTGGGCATGGGCAGCAAGTGGCAGGAGCAGCGGGAGGGTCAGAAGTCCTGCCTTAACCCTTTGTGATCGATTCATGGACTGGGTCTTTCCTTCCAGGGAAAGCGGTGAAAATCCGTTTTCTCTTTCATGCATATCGTATCGTGAAAGGGCGGAATAAAGACGAAAGCGTAACTGCGCGATGTCGTTTCGTGACAAAGGGTCGACTTGTCAGGAACAGGGCAGAAAATGGTCTTTCAGCGCCCTGTCGCTATCTGGGTTTTCGTCGGATATATCCGCCCAACCGGGCGAGTACGGCCTGCAGTTCACCCTCCTTCATATCTGGTACCGTGACTGGCAGAGGGGCCGGCCGTGCTGCAGGCGTCACAGGGCGCAGGATCGAAGGATCCTGGAGGATCCTGATTTTTTTTACCAGAATCGACCCGTCATCAAAACGCAGATTGCGTCCACTTCGCAACGGGCCGCAATGAGCGTTGATCCGTTCGATCAGCTGCGGTGCCAGATGCTGAAGTTCAAGCGCGACAGGGCCGGTACAGGCAATTGTCAGAGTGCCGACACTCAGGCGTCTGGGCTCTGTCTGGGCGGCGAGAGCGGGTCCCACGATCTCCGGCCAGTCGAGTATCAGCCTTACAGCCGGAGCAGCCCGTTTTGCGAAAGCCGGTTTCGTGACATGCGGCAGAATTGACCCCAGAGCGCGTGGCGACCAGCTGCGACGCTCCGGCACGGGAGATTTATCGTTATTCGGTGCGGTGTGCTGTGACCGGGGCGGGTTGGTCGTGTGCATCTTGTCTTGTCGGGGTCGGTTCTTACCGGCGCCTTTTTCGATATTCCGGCTCTTGTCCAATGAGGGATCTCGCTTCATATCGCCCGGGTGACTCCTTCTGCTTCTGCTCTTCTCGATTGGTACGCGCATCAGAGACGCGTATTGCCCTGGCGTGCCCTCCCCGGTCAGGTAGCTGATCCTTACGCCGTATGGCTGAGTGAGATCATGTTGCAGCAGACAACGGTCACGACGGTTATGCCTTACTATGAGCGTTTTCTGAAGTGCTATCCGACCGTTCAGGTTCTTGCAGCAGCCCCGCAACAGGAGGTGCTGGCATTATGGGCCGGGCTTGGCTATTACAGCCGCGCGCGTAATCTGCATGCCTGTGCGCAAAAGCTGGCCCAGTTAGGCGGTTTTCCCTCCGACGTTGAGGGGCTACAGGCTCTGCCTGGCATCGGGGCCTATACGGCCCGTGCCATTGCAGCGATCGCATTCGGGGTGCCTGTTGTCCCGGTGGACGGGAATGTTGAACGGATTACTTCCCGGCTTCATGCCATTGAAGAGCCTCTGCCCGCTGCAAGACGTCAGCTTGATCGTCTGGCAACCCTCCTGAATGATGATCCTCAGGCCCGTGAGGCCCCCAGTGATTTTGCCCAGGCATTGTTCGATCTCGGGGCCGGACTTTGTACGCCGCGTCGTCCTTCCTGTCTGATGTGTCCCTGGCGTGCCACGTGCAAGGCCTATGCCACAGGAGCTCCGCAACGATTCCCGGTTCGGCGCCGCGCAAGACAAAGCCGGAACGATATGGTGTCGTCTTTGTGACCAGCGACAGACAGGGGGCAATCTGGTTGCGTCAACGTCCTGAAAAGGGATTACTTGGTGGCATGACCGAGTTGCCCGGTTCCGCCTGGCTGGATAGCGCTCTCTCCCTGCCCGAGATGCTGCAAGAGGCTCCGGTAGAGGCAGCCTGGAAAGAGGCTGGACAGATTCGTCATGTTTTTACACATTTCACATTGCAGTTGAGAGTTATGGTGGCGCGACTGGCGGATTTCGCTGCGTTGCACAATCAGCCCGGTTTTGCCTGTCCGCCTGAGCGCGTGGCACATCAGGCCCTGCCCAGTGTCATGCAGAAATGCCTCACCCTCGCAGGCGTGGCATCAGTCGATTGAAGAGAAAGACCCGCTTTCATGCTTTATGGTTCTACCCGTTTCTGGCTTCTTGATTTCTTTGGGCATGTCGTCGATCATGACCCGCTGCGCGACTGTCTGTTCTCGATCACGCCGTCACCGGGACGTTACCCGGGTCTCTTCTTTTTTGCTGACAATGTCTCGCTCGCCGAGTTTCCCGTCACCTTGCGCAAGGTAGTCTCGTTACCGATGCCGATTCCTCAATTGCTGGCAAAGCGATTGCCGAACGGACTAGTCACCTTGCAACGTATGGACGGGACCAGCCGCTTTCTCAGAAGTATCGAGAATGAAGGCTGGATTTTCAGGCAACTGAGGCCAAGGACTGGGAAAATTTCTTCATCCTCTCAGAGCCCATGATACACAGCTACGCCATTCTCAGTCAGGAAACAGTCAGCCGTGTTACGGACGAGGCAGGAGAGACGCTTGAACCCCTCCGTCTGATACAGGGTCATAATGCCCAGATCGGCGAGCACGTTTTTTCTCTTGCAACCAATCTGCCTGCATTGGAGGCGGTAGCGATACTTGCATCGGGTGACACGGTGCCTCTCACGCTATCCACACATAACGGCGACCTGCTGAAGCTTACCGTTACGCGTCTATGACGCGCGGGTCTTGCGGTAGGCAGCCATGGCGCGGTCGCGTCCTTCATTGAGCGAGACGACCGGTTTCGGATAGGTCTTGCCAAGCGTGACTGCCGCTTTTTCCAGAACAGCTGATTCTGCTTCCCAGGGAGCTGCAAGGGCCTCATCCGGCAGGCGCGCTAGCTCGGGTACCCATCTGCGGATATAGTCGCCTTTTGGGTCGAATTTTTCGGTCTGACGGAGGGGATTGAAGATGCGGAAGAACGGAGAGGCTTCTATCCCTGTTCCTGCTACCCACTGCCAGTTGACCGCATTCGACGCCGGATCAGCATCAATCAAGGTATCCCAGAACCAGGCTTCGCCCTGACGCCAGTCAATGAGCAGGTGTTTTGCAAGGAAGGAGGCAACAATCATACGCGCTCTGTTATGCATCCACCCGGTTTCCCAGAGCTGGCGCATACCGGCATCGATAACAGGAATACCTGTCTGACCTTTCTGCCATGCGATTAGGTCTTTTCTGCTTCGCCGCCAGCCAAGCGCGTCGAACTGGGTCTTGAGATTTCTGTCTGGCAGATGTGGATTATGAAAGAGCGTATACCAGGAGAAATCCCGCCACCCCAGCTCTGAGAGATAAATCTCCCGGTCTGTCTTGGCTCCCTTGTCAGCGCAGATGTGCCAGACCTGACGTGGTGAGATGACGCCCAGACGCAGATAAGGGGAAAGTCGTGAACTGTCTTCTGCCGCCATGTCATTGCGACCGGTTTCGTAGTGATCAAGCGGGCCGGAAGCAAAATCATGGGCGATTTCCTGCGCAGCCTGCTCGCCGAACTCCCAGTATTCACCCATTTTACCCGCCCAGTCGGGATGGCCGGGCAGGAGCATTTTTTCTGGATCTGCAGGAGAAATGCTTTTTTATCCTTCCTGGATGTTCCGTTCAGAAAATTCCAGTCTGAAAACTCTGGTTTTTTGGGTGCTGCAATGGGCAGTGGCGGTGTGCCGAGTGCCTTGAAGGCTTTCCACCAGGCTGTGAAGATCTTGTAGGGTGATCCCGTTTTGGTTGTGACTGTCTCAGGTGGGCGCAGCACAGTGCCATGGAAGCGACGCATTTCGCGTCCCGATTGTTCCAGAGTTCTGGCAATGGCTTCGTCCTGATCCCGCGCTTCCCGCTGATAACGATGATGGCAATAGAGCTTTCTGGCGCCACTTTGCTCCATCAGTTGGGGAATGAGTTCTGCCGGATCCCCTTCCAGAAAGAGGCAGTCTCCGCCCTGATCTTTCAGGCTCTTTCTGAATGCCACAAGGGTCTCGTGCAGAAACCATTTCAGAGCGCTGCCCATGGGGCGTGTCGTGTTGGAACTGTCGAGGATATACACGCACAGACAGGTTTCACCGGCCTCTACGGCAGCATTCAGGGCTGGATGATCTGCAAGACGGAGATCGTCCCGAAACCAGAGGAGTGCAGGGGGTGTTCGTGTCATGCAGATCCTGAAAACATGAAGGTCAGCGGAAAGAGGCAAGGAGAAAGCGCGGGGAGAAAGAAGAGGTTCAATGCAAAAATGAGGCTCTTCCTGGGGCGCCGGGACGTAGGTTTTTGGTGCTGCCAGAGAGGCATGTCACGACAGGAGCATCTCTTTTGTAACACAGAGAACCGTCTCGCTATCGGGACGTTAACTGGCCCCACACATTTTACTAGGGAAATGTTCCATGACTAAGATTTCCTTTTTCCGCGCAAGTGCTTTCGCTGTTCTCCTTGCACTTCCGGCTGTCAGCCTGACCGCATGTAATACGGTTGATGGTGCGGGACGCGATGTCAGCTCTATTGGACATAATGTGAGCAATGGTGCGAGTGCCACTCAGGGCGCCATCCATAATTCCGTTCCACAGGCTGCGACGCGCTGATTCGCTGCATTGCGGAAATAGTGCATTGAAAAAGGCGGAGCTTGGCTCCGCCTTTTTCAATGGCAGTTCATTTTGCATAGTTTGACCACAGCCATGCTGATCGTGGTGCAGCCTTACCTGCCTCCCTCTCTTGCAAATTGGTTGAAAGACAGCACATAGTGTCTCTCCGGTCACGACAGGCCGGTGTTTGTTAACGACGTTCTCGGGGCGGGGTGTAATTCCCCACCGGCGGTAGGTGCTTCAGCACAAGCCCGCGAGCGCTTTCGGCTTGTTGTCGAAAGGTCAGCAGATCCGGTCAGAATCCGGAGCCGACGGTCATAGTCCGGATGATAGAGAACAGAAAATACGCTCCTGATGGCCAGCCATTTCGAGCGTAACGGATGTTCACGCCCGGGGACCGTCCTGATGGGATGGGACCATATTATCGTGCCGGGAGTTTTCTCCTCCAGATCTGACAGGGAAAGCGGCGTTTTCTCCCAGTCCGTCATCGAGACCGTTCGTCTGGGCTTTGATGCGGCACTGACAGAAGCCTCGCGCTATCTCGGCGCTACATCTCCCAATCCTGCTGTCGGCTGTACCTGCTCGATCGTGAGGGAGCCATACTCGTGACAGCAGCGCATCATCGTACGGGTGCACGCCATGCCGAGGCACTGGCCCTGTATCGTGCCAGAGAACTGGGCGTGATTGACAGGGTTGCAACAGCACTTGTGACGCTGGAGCCCTGCAATCATGTGGGTCGCACACCGCCCTGCAGCGAAGCCTTGCGTGACAGTCCTGTCAGCACGGTCTGGGTTGGAATGCGCGACCCTAACCCTGTGGCAGGAGGGGGTATTGCCCGTCTTCGTCAGATGCCCGAGGGGCGTGATGTCATTCTTCTTGAGGAATGCCCGGCCCTGGCCGAAACGCATCGTGCCTGCCAGGCATTGCTGGCCCCGTTTGCGACACGCATTATCAGGCAGCGCCCCTGGATAACCGTCAAACAGGCCTGCGACGGGAAGGGATCGATGATTCCTCCTGAGGGGAAGACAACTTTCACCAGTCAGAATTCGCTCGAAATTGCCCATCGGTTGAGACGCGCAAGTGATGCAATTATCACCGGAATCGGCACGGTACTTGCCGATCGTCCGCGATTTACCGTTCGGCATGTCGTCGATCATGAAGATCGTGCCCCCCGGCTGGTTGTTGTCTGCGATCGGCAGAACCGTGTGCCGGATTCCTGGCGCGAAATGATGATTGGTAGCGGTTACCGGGTGATCGTCTCACATGATCTGACAGAGATCCCTGGCATGCTGGGTGATCATGGCGTGAACTGGGCCATGGTCGAGGCTGGTCCGGTGTTGCTGGCAGAGATTGATCGTCTCGGACTCTGGGATGACTGGCTGACAATCAGGGCGTCTCATGAGGGGCCGGACCGATGTTCGGTGCGCGCTCATTCTCCTTCTCCCCTGCGTTTCATACTTGCTGAAGGGATCAATCCCCTTCCTGCTGACAAGGCTGCCTTCTGATGTTTTCCGGCATTATCGAACATATCGGCCGTATCAAGACCGTCGAACCTCGCGATCAGGCCATTCTGCTTCAGGTCGAGACAGGGCTTGCGGATATGGATCTGGGTGAGAGCATTGCTGTTAACGGGGTGTGTCTGACTGTTGCTACCTATGATTCTACCGGGCTCGCGGATTTCTTTGTCAGTGCTGAGACCTTGTCGCGTACGGCGCTTGGTCGCCTGAAAGAGGGGGTGAGAGTCAATCTCGAGCGGGCCAGCACGCCAGCGACCCGGCTTTCCGGCCATATCGTGCAAGGCCATGTTGATGGTCTGGCGACTCTGGTTTCCGTAAACGCTGTTGGTGAGTCGCATCATATTGTCTTTCGTCTTCCTGCTGCCCTGCGTGGCTATGTGGTGGAAAAAGGCTCAATCGCGCTTGATGGCATCAGCCTGACGGTCAATGAGGTGAGCGATATTACCGATGGCGCCTTTACCATCGCCCTGATGATCATTCCCCACACTTGGATCATACCGGCCTGTCCGAAATCGTGCCGGGCACGAGTGCCAATGTCGAGGTTGATGTTCTGGCCAAATATGTCGAAAGCCTGCTGAAATACGGAGTGCGCTCATGAGCACGGTGCCGTTTGACTCGCTCATGCGCGCCGTTACGGCCCTGCGAGAAGGACGTATGGTCATGATGGTCGATGATGAGGGAAGGGAAAACGAGGGTGATCTGGTGATCGCCGCGCAGTTCGCCACGCCTGAGGCCATCAACTTCATGGCAACTCATGCAAAAGGGCTGATCTGCCTGCCACTCGAAGCCGAACAGATTGATCGTCTCGATCTGCCCATGATGCCGCGTCGAGGGCATGATCCACGGGGAACGGCCTTTACTGTCTCCATAGAAGCCACGACGGGGATTACGACCGGTATTTCAGCAGCCGATCGTGCGCGTACGATACAGCTCGCAGCTCACCCTGACGCGCGCCCGGAGGATATCAGCACGCCGGGTCATATTTTCCCGTTACGTGCCCATCCGGAGGGAACGATTGCCCGTGACGGTCATACAGAGGGGGCGATTGACCTTGCCCGTCTGGCCGGGCTGCACCCGGCAGCGGTAATCTGCGAAATGATGAGTCGTGATGGCACAATGGCACGCCTGCCCGAATTGCAGGACTTCGCTTCCCGCCATGACATGCCGGTCATCAGTATCGAGGAAATTGCAGCCTGGTGCCGAGTACAGGGTCGTGAAGCTCTGGATGAGGTTGTCGTCCCCAGCCCTGTTCCGCCTGCTGTCCAGCGTATTGCCGAAGCAGCTCTGCCGAGCGTCTATGGTGGGCATGATCTGCGTATTCATGCCTTTCGTGCACCGGACGGTATTGAGCACGTGGCTTTGGTCAAGGGGGACCTCTCCCAGAGTGTGCCTCTGGTCCGCCTGCATTCGGAGTGCGTGACCGGTGACGCGCTGGGTTCCTTGCGCTGCGATTGCGGTCCGCAGCTTCGCGAGGCACTGGAGCGTATCGCCGAAGTACAATCCGGCGTACTTGTCTATCTGCGTGGTCATGAGGGCAGGGGAATCGGTCTGGGCAACAAGATCAGGGCGTATGCGTTGCAGGATGATGGCAAGGATACACTCGATGCCAATCTCGAGCTCGGTCTTCCTGGTGATGCGCGCGACTGGGTGACGGGCGCTGCCATCCTGCAATTGCTCGGCATCGACACCCTGACCCTGCTGACAAACAATCCGAACAAGGTGTCCGGTCTTGAAGCCGCAGGACTGAAGGTGGTGAACCAGCAGCGTCTTGAAGCAGGTTCAAACCCTTTCAATCGTGCCTATCTGCATGCCAAGCGTACCCGGATGGGACATCAGCTGAGCGATGTCTGGCCCGAACTCATTGATACCATGGTAAGGAAATAAGGATTACCCCATGAGCAAGACCATTCCTGTCGCCCCTGATCTGACACTGGTGCCGACTCCAAAGCTCGCCATCCTGGTCAGCCGCTTCAATACCGATGTCACGCATGGTCTGCGTGATGGCGCGCTTGAATGGCTGGAAGAGCATAATATTCGTGACGTGGATGTCTTCGATGCTCCGGGTGCGTTCGAATTGCCCCTCATGGCGCAAGCCTGGCCAAGACCGGGACGTATGAAGGTATTATCTGCCTTGGTTGCGTCATCAAGGGTGATACCGCCCATTTCGAGTTTATCAGCCTTGGTGCCACGATCGGGATCATGCAGGCACAGCTGACAACCGAAACACCGATTTCTTTCGGGGTATTGACGACTTATACCGATGAACAGGCTCAGGCCCGCTCGCGCAAGGACGTGCATAACAAGGGGCGTGAGGCCTCAGCTGCCTGTGTGGAGACGCTTGCTTTTCTCCGTAATACCCGCAGTTGAGAATGACGTTACACAAGCGTTGCACGTGACGTTTCCCAATCGGGGAACAATGCTCTAAACCTGCCCGGACCGTGGCGTTTCGACGTCTCTCCGTGGCAGGGTTCATCGCATTCTTATGCTTGCAAATTTCATAGGCACGATCGTCTCGTTCTGCACAAGACGCGTCTGGATCGTTATTCTTCTTTTTGCGGTTCTGACGGCTGGCAGTCTGTATCTGACAGCGCAACGTCTTGGCGTGACAACCGATACTGGTGAGATGTTCGCGGCCAGTCTGCCCTGGAAACAGCGCAATGCGGAGCTGAGCCGGCTTTTCCCGCAAAATGACGATCTGATGGTTGCTATCATCAAGGCTGACATGCCTGAACAGGGACGGGCGACGGCACGTGAACTGGCCAGGATCCTTCGGGCCGACCACAAGAATTTCCGCACGGTCAGACTGCCGGATGATTCGCCGTTTCTGGAAAATCACGGTCTGCTCTATCTGGACAAGCCGGTTCTTGGCTCCTTGCTTGATTCCATCGTGCAGCACAGCCATTTCTCGGTACACTCTCAGCAGACCCTTCGGCACGCGGCATCTTTTCTGCCCTTGGACTGATGGGTGAGGGGCTATCAGCCGGTGAGGACATTCCGGAAAGCTTCACACCCGAACTCCAGGCTTTGCCGCAGCGCTTCATGATGCAGCACAGGGGCATCCGAAAGATCTTTCCTGGCAGAATCTTCTTGCAGGCCCCCTCGCGAATATGGCCGGCAACTATCAATATGTCATAACCCAGCCCCACCAGGATTTCGGATCGTTACAGCCCGGTGGTGTGGCGAGCGATGCAATGCGTAGGGCCATTGACAGCCTGCCTTTCATCAAGAGCGGTAATGCCGTTGCCATGATTACGGGGCCCGTACAGCTGAGTGATGAGGAGTTTTCGACCGTAGCGCATGGCATGGGGCTCGGACTGGTAACCTCGCTTGTGCTGGTTGCCTGCTGGCTGGTTCTGGCTGTGCGCTCGGTGCGGGTCATCGTGCCCATACTCATCACGCTGATAATCGGATTGCTTCTGACCACCGGTTTTGCGGCCATAGCCGTTGGCAAGCTCAATCTGATTTCCGTTGCTTTTGCTGTGCTTTTTGTCGGAATTGCTGTCGATTTCGCAATCCAGTTCTCGGTACGCTTTCGCGGCCAGCGCCTGATGTTGGGAGGTGTCATGTCACCTGCCGATGCTCTGGCCGAAACAGGGCGAGAAACCGGTCATCAGATTCTGGTGGCGTCTCTTGCCACGGCCGCAGGTTTTCTGGCTTTCGTGCCGACCAATTTCGTTGGGGTCGCCCAGCTGGGACTCATTGCCGGTATCGGCATGATCATCGCCTTTCTCTGCACCATGACACTGCTTCCGGCCCTGCTCTGCCTGTTCCGTGCGCGTCTCAGTCGTGGTGAGCCGGGCTTCAGAAAGCTCGCCGGGGTTGATCGCCTGTTGCGTCACCACCGTAAACCCGTTCTGGCCTTTTTTGCCGTACTGGCGGTCATCGGCGGCGTGCTGATCCCTCAGCTGAGTTTTGATGCAGATCCGTTGCATACGAAGAATCCTGACACAGAAGGGATGCGTGCACTTCATCTTCTGGAGCAGGATCCACGTGCCTCGCCTTATGACGGTGAGGTCATTGTGCCCAACCTCAGGATTGCGGCAGAACGCGTCAGGCAGTTTGATGCGTTGCCAAGTGTCTCTTCGGTGATGTGGCTTGGCATGTTTGTGCCGGAAAACCAGACAGAAAAACTGGCGATGATCAAGGATACGGCATCAATCCTGCTGCCGACCCTGGTAGGCCAGACAGTACAGCCTGCACCGGATGCGGATGAACTGCGTGCCGCCGCGGCTGCCGCGGCCAGCAAGCTCGGTGCCGTTCTTGACAAGACCGCGCCGACTTCGCCCCTGCGGGACATCCAGAAATCTCTTGCCATTCTCGCCAAGCGCCGGATGCACAGATCATCGCGGCCAACACCGCCCTGACACGCTTTCTTCCCGAGCAGCTTTCACAGCTGGTAGATGTACTCCAGCCGACAGCTGTGACCATTGAGAGTATCCCACAGGATATTGCGCGCGATTACGTTCTGCCTGATGGCCGTGCACTTCTGAAAATTCTTCCCAAAGGACGCATGTCAGACAACAAGGTGCTGTATCGCTTCCTGAACGATCTGCTTTCAGTGGATAAAAATACGGCTGGTACGGCACTCGAAGTGGTCGCAAGCGCGCATACAATGGTTCATGCCTTTTCTACGGCGGCTGTTTCTGCGCTGGTCATGATTGCGATCATCCTTTTTGTGGCATTGCGTCGCCTGCTGGATGTGTTGCTTGTTCTGGCACCGCTGCTTCTTTCGGCTTTGCTCACGGTTATTCTGATTGTGGTAGTGCCGGAGACACTGAATTTCGCAAATATTATCGCCTTGCCTCTGCTGTTGGGGGTAGGCGTGTCATTCAATATTTACTTCGTCATGAACTGGCGTGCCGGGATCAAGAGTCCGCTGACATCGCCTACAGCACGCGCTGTCCTGTTCTCGGCGCTTACAACGGGCACGGCTTTCGGTTCGCTGGCAGCATCGCAGCATCCTGGTACGGCAAGTATGGGCCGATTGCTGCTGATGTCTCTGGCCTGTACGCTTTTGGCCACTCTGACCTTCATTCCGGCGCTCCTGCCCAAGCGCAGGATCGATGACGAATAGATGTCTCCCTTTTTTCATGCATGGCGGAATTGACCAGAAAGAGGGATGGTCAAGGGAGCTTTTCTGATAATAGAGAAAAGAGCCTGAAATTTTCGCGAGCCCCGTCTATCGTGCTGAGTCAGTTTTATCGCTGGAGTCTTGCTGCTGCATGCCTTGCAGGACTCACCATGCCACTACCTGCATGGGCAGACTCGAATGACGAAGACGAGACGGGGGCCGAACCAAGCTATCAGATCAATGATCCGTTTCCTGATCGTCCGTTGCAGCCCACAAGTGTGCCGGATTTCGGCCAGCCCAAGGCCATCTTTTATAATCCCTATGGTCTGACCGACTGGCTGCGTCGTCACGGGATCGGTGTTCTTCTGGATAACACCAATGAATATGCGGCTGCTGTTACCAAACCGACCAGAGATGTCGGAGATTATCGGCAGGGTTCGAGCAATGCGGGACAATATGCTCTCTCGCTCAATATGGACTGGGAACGCATCGCTCATATCAAAGGTTTTGCTACCCATATGGTGGTAACCGGACGTTATGGAACGCCGTCCAATCGTATGTTCGGCGACTGGCTGAACCATTCTTCTGAAATCTATGGCGGTGGTGGCAATGTGGTGGTGCATCTCGTCATGGCTTATGGCGAAGAGACGCTTTACGGTGGCAGACTCTCCATTGCGGCGGGACGTATGGCCGAGCTCTCCGATTTTGTGGCGAGTCCCTTGTTCTGTACCTTTCAGATCAACGCTATTTGCGGTCGCCCCCGTGCCGCGGCTGATACCGGTTTTGCCTCGACCTTTCCGGCCGGCGTCTGGGGGATGCGTGTCCGAGGGAGACCCCTGTCCCAGTCCTATATCCAGCTTGGTCTTTATCTGACCGAAGAGGGTATGTTTTCCTATTCGATGAACAGGACCGGTTTCAAATTCAACAGTGCCTATATCAATGGTGTCCGTCTGCCGCTTGAACTGGGGTGGGAACCGAAGCTGAAAGGCCATCTTCCCGGCCACTATAAGATTGGCGCCGCTCTTACGACTGCACCGCTTTCGGACATTCACGAGGACCAATACGGTCAGCCTTACGTTCTTACTGGCATGACCCAGCGGCAGCATCGTGCCAGTTACAATACCTGGGTACTGATGGATCAGAAATTCATGACCTATCGGCACGATGCAGAGGGCAAGGACACGGATTCAGGTCTGACGGCTCTCTGGGGGTTTCTCTATAATGACAAACGCGTTGCCCTGCGCCACTGGCAGGTCTACGGCGGTCTCATAAGCCGGGGTACCTGGGTTTCACGTCCCGAAGACACGATTGCACTGGCCTTCAGCTATACGGCTATTTCCCCGGGGGTGCAGCGCACAGAGGAATTGCTTCGTGCCAGAGGCGGGGTGCTGCCTTATCGGGCAACCGGTATCCAGAGGCACGCAATTGTCATGGAAGCCAATTATGGCTGGCATGCTTTGCGTGGTGTGTTGATGCAACCCATGGTCGAGCTTTTCATCAGGCCAAACGGACAGGGAAACCTGAAGGACGCGGTACTTCTGGGCTTCAAGAGCCACGTGGAATTTCTCTGATCTGATTGTTCCTGACCCGTACATCCAGGAAAATAAGGATTGTCAGTTTGACGATGTGCGGCTCTGTATGATCATGCCATTTCCTGTGTCTGAGTATTGGAAGAGGAGCATGGAATGGACGTACAGATTGACGGGTCGCTTTTTCCGGTGCTGCGGATCGCTCTTCAACCCGGGGAGCGTTTGGTAGCCGAAACGGGCGAACTCTCCTGGAAGAGTCCGAATGTTACCCTGACTACCAGTACGGCTGGTGCCGGGAACAGCGGTTTTCTCGGCTCGATTTCGCGTATGGTCGCGGGAGGCGGTCTGTTCATGACCGAGTACCGCGCAGAGGGCGCCCCGGGTATTGTCGCTTTCGCTGCCAAGATTCCGGGACATATCACCGGACATCAGCTCGATGGATCCCGCGCCTATCTCGTCCATCGTCACGGTTTTATAGCTGGTACCGAAGGTGTGCGTCTTGATCTTGCCTTTCAGCGCAAGCTGGGAGCAGGCCTGTTTGGCGGCGACGGCCTGTTTCTCGCGCGGCTGACAGGGCCCGGACGCATCTGGCTCCAGACGCTGACCCTCTCAAACCTTGCAGGGGCTCTTGGCCCCTATCTGGGTGCCACAGAGGCAAAGGGGGCGGTGGAAGGAACGCTGCTCGGCTCTCTCGTGCGCAAGGCTTTCGATTAAGGCTACCCTAGATCACATAATCCACCGGAGGCAGGCGCTGGTCCATACCAAGGGCTGGCATGCTGGTATGACGTGTGCCGATGCGGCGAGCCGGGTTTCCAACGACAGTGGTATAGGGGTGCACGTTTTCCAGCACCACCGAACCGGCGCCGATCTTGGCCCCTTCGCCGAGTTCGATATTGCCGAGAACGATGGCCCCGGCCCCGACCAGAACGCCGCGGCGTACCTTGGGATGACGGTTGCCTGTTTCCTTGCCGGTGCCGCCCAGTGTTACGCCCTGAAGCAGCGAGACATCATCCTCGATAATGCAGGTTTCACCAATGATGATCCCGGCCCCATGATCGAAAACGAGTCGTCGACCCATCTGTGCGGCGGGATGGATGTCGAGGCCGAAGCGTTCGCTGACCAGACTCTGGATATGGCGTGCCAGATGCTGACGGTCATGCTGCCAGAGCCAGTGCGCGATCCGATAGGCCTGGATCGCGTGATAGCCCTTGAAGAACAGGAAAGGGGTGACGTAATCGGGGCAGGCGGCATCGCGTTCGAAAACCGCGATCATATCCTCGGCGGCTGCCTCGGCAATTTCGGGATTTGCGACCAGAGCCGAGGTTACCAAAGCAGAAAGGACAGGGGCCGAAAGTGCCCGGTCGGCCAGTTTGGTGCCCAGAAGAGCGGCAAGCGCGCCCTGGAAGTTTCGATGATCACTGATGCCGGTCGCGAATACCCCCTGGATCAGAACGTCGCAGCATACATCGCTCTGTTTCAGCATTTCCTGCCAGATAGCGTCGAGATCGGGTTTCCTGCTCATAGTCCCATAGCCTTTTTCACGAAGGCGCGCCGCAGATTTGGCAGGCGGCTCATGGCGCCAAGGCCCAGATCACGCCCGAAGCGCAGGACCGGATTATCATTGCCGAAAAGACGTTCGAGCCCGTCACATGCGGCCATCATGGCCATGTTTGAGGGGCGAACGCGCCTCTGGTAGCGCATCAGAAGATCAGGACTGCCAAGATCGCCCCCCTTTGCAAAACGCTCTTCAAGCACGGCTGTCAGGGCGATGACATCCTTGAATCCGGCATTCAGTCCCTGACCGGCGATCGGGTGTAATCCATGAGCAGAATCGCCCGCGAGAGCGAGGCGGGGAGCCGTGTAGCGCTGCGCATATTGGGCCGAGAGCGGATAGATCCAGCGACGACCAACCGGTACGGCATTCCCGACATCGTCACCAAGGCGCTGCATGATGGCCCTGGCGAAACCATTCTGGTCGAGGGCGTAGAAACGTTCCGCGCGTTTTGTGGCCTCTGCCCAGACAATTGCGGAACGATAGGGGTGCTCGTCATTGCCTGGCAAAGGCAGGCGGGCAAAAGGTCCCTGCGGCAGAAAATGTTCAAGAGCCCGGTCTTCATGCGGCCTCTCATGGTGGATGATACTGATGAGCCCGCACTGGTTATAGGGCAGGCGTGTGACCATGATGCCTGCCTGCTGACGCAGAGGCTCTGGCGGCCTTCGGCAGCAATGACCAGGGCAGCGCGATAGCGTACGCCCGAACCAAGGGTGATTGCGACATGGTCCGGCTCGAAAACAAAGCTGCCCGTTTCAGGCGCGGCGACCTCGAGCGCGCCTTCATGCGCGGTCAGGGCCTGATTCAGGGCGGCGCGCAGCAGCCGCGCCTCGATCATCCAGCCAAAAGGGATGGCTCTGCCGTTCTCGACCGGAGCGTCATCAGGCGAGAAGCAGAGCCCGTGACGTGATGCGGGCTCACCGGGGCGGCCATCGCTGACCGTGATGCTGCGTATTGGCTGTGTCGGCCCCGTCAGGTGCGGCCATATTCCGGCAGCATCGAGCATGCGGCGTGACCCTTCGGTAATGGCATAGGCGCGTCCATCAAGGGAGGGATGTTCCATACCGGGCAGGGGGGCGCGGTCAATCAGCAGGATTCTGAGCCCCGAGGCTGCGAGACGACAGGCAAGAGTCGCTCCAACCGGGCCAGCGCCGTTGATGCAGATATCGATCTGTCGCATGGGGCTCATTTCTCCACAGTCTGAACAACCGTGGCTTTTTTAATGCAGTCGCACGAAATGGGAAATGGATCGTTCTGGGCTCTTGCCAATATCGTTATGAAACTGGCACGATTTGCGTTCATCACAATCAGCAGGACTGTTTGCAGAAACAGAGGCCTCTTGCGGCGCGGAGGATGTAATGAAGCTCATCACGGCGATTATCAAGCCGTTCAAACTGGACGATGTTCGCGAAGCGCTCACCCCATTGGGGGTGCAAGGCCTAACGGTCACCGAAATCAAGGGTTTCGGTCGTCAGAAGGGGCAGACGGAAATTTATCGAGGGGCGGAATACCAGGTCAGTTTTCTGCCCAAGGTCAAGATCGAGATTGCCGTAACCGAGGCTATCGTTGACGAAGTGGTCGATGCGATCCTGAACGCCGCCCGCACCGGAAAAATCGGTGATGGCAAAATCTTTGTTTCGCCGCTCGACAGCGTCATTCGCATTCGTACCGGTGAGACGGGAGAAACCGCCATATGAGCCGCATCTTCAAGGCGATTGTTCCCTTTTCCCTCGCTCTCCTGCCGCTGCCTGCGTTCGCGGCGCCTGCCGCTATTGATACCGGTGACACCTCCTGGATGCTGGTCAGCACGGCGCTTGTGCTGCTGATGACCATTCCCGGTGTCGGCCTGTTTTATGCCGGTATGGTACGCAAGAAGAACGTGCTGGCCACGCTCATCCAGTCTTTTGCCATCTGTTGTATTGCAAGCATTGTCTGGCTGGTGGTGGGGTACAGTCTTGCTTTCGGTACAGGTACGCCCTGGATCGGTGACATGTCCCGCTTCATGCTGAATGGCGTGGCCGAGCATATCAGCAAGGGTGCTGATCAGGCTTTCACCATGGGGGCCAGTTCGGCCAATCCCGTGGCGATGACCATTCCTGAAAGCGTGTGGGTCATGTTCCAGATGACCTTTGCCATTATCACACCAGCTGATCGCGGGCAGTTTTGCTGAACGCATGAAATTCTCGGCGCTGTGTGTGTTCACGGTTCTCTGGTCTCTGGTTGTCTATGCCCCGGTCGCACACTGGGTCTGGAGCCCGCTGGGCTGGGTGGCCGGTATCGGCGCCGTGGATTTTGCCGGTGGTACGGTTGTACATATCAATTCTGGTGTTGCGGGCCTTGTTGCGGCCCTGGTACTCGGCAAGCGCCGGGGCTACGGCCATGACGATATGTCGCCCTATAATCTGACCTATGCGATTATTGGTGCGTCGCTGCTCTGGGTAGGCTGGTTCGGCTTCAATGCCGGTTCTGCCGGGGGGGCCAACGGCCGTGCCGGCATGGCGATGCTGACCACGCAGATTGCCACAGCCGGCGGTGCCATGGCGTGGATGGCCGCAGAATGGATTCATTCCCGCAAGCCTACGGCTCTTGGTATCATTTCAGGTGCTGTGGCCGGTCTGGTGGCTATCACCCCGGCTGCCGGTTTTGTTCTGCCCGGCCCGGCACTGATTATCGGTCTGGTAGCCGGTGTGGTCTGCTTCTGGGCGTCTGCCATTCTCAAGCCACGCCTTGGCTATGACGACAGTCTTGATGCTTTTGGCGTTCATGGGACAGGTGGTATTGTAGGGGCGCTGCTGACAGGCGTGTTTGCCTATGGCCCGCTCTCGGCAACCGATGCAAACCCTGCCGGTGTGGTAGGGTCTTTCGGTCAGTTTATCCGTCAGGCCGAGGCTGTCGGAGTAACTATTGTCTGGTGCGTGATCTTTACCTTCATCATCCTGAAAGCCATTGATCTGACAATTGGTCTGCGTGTGACGCGTGATGAGGAACTTGAAGGTCTGGACATGGTTCTTCATGGCGAGCGGATCAACTGATCCGCATTGACTTGTGAGGAAAATGTCGATGGCACTGAAATTTTCGCATGGCCATGCGCTTCTGGCCGGTCTCATGCTCGGAGGCGCGGCGTTCGCCAGCTCACCGGCTCTGGCGCTCACCGCAAAGGAATGTCATGCGAAATTTCAGGCTGCACAGAAGGCAGGTACGCTGAACGGTCAGTCCTACAAGGATTTCAAGGCGGCTCAGTGCGGTGAGGTTTCGGCCCAGGCTGCGCAACAGAACATGCCTCCTGCCGAGAAAGAAGCCGCAGCTGACAGGAAAGTAACCACCGATGCCCCTGCAGCCCCTGGTGCGGGTATTGCTTCAAAGCCCAGCACGGTTGCTTCTGGCAATGTGGTGTTTCCGGGATCTGTGTCGGCGCAATATGCCAAGCTGTCTGCTGGCAAGGCACGCATGAAAACCTGCCTTGACCAGTATCATGCCAATCAGCAGACAGGGGGAAATGGCTCTCTGAAATGGATACAGAAAGGCGGTGGCTATTACTCGCAGTGTAACGCTAAGCTGAAGTAAAAGCTTTTTCTGTTCTTTTCTCTTATATTTTTTTCGAAGCGCCGCTCCTTCATGGCAAGGGCGGCGTTTTCTTTTGCAGTGCAATTACAGCCATGCTCTCAGGGTGTGTCTGCCGTCAGATCGAGCAGAGCGTGTGCAGCACCTTCATCTGTAATAAGGGTGTGGCACCCCAGTCGTTTTATGGCGGCCAGAATGGCCGGGGCTCGGGCTCGCCCGCCGGATGCCAGAACCAGCTGGCGTGTTTCAGCCAGCACAGAGAGCGCAACAGACATGATTCTCCTGTTCAGGGGGTGGTCGACTTCGGTACCCCTCCCATCCAGAGCGTGACACATCACGTCACAGACCGCGCCTTGTGCGACAAGCGCTGTATAGTCGAGCGAGGAAATGAGATTGCGTGACAACGATGTGGCGGTCTCGCCAATATCACCTACACTGAGTACTGCCATGTCGAGCGATGTTGCCATGCGATCGAGCCGGTCAAGTCCACAGGCCTTACGCAGGACATTCGCCGTCTCAGGAGAGTCGACAAGAAGTGGTGCCGGATAAAGAAAACATTCCGCACCCATGCGGCTGGCCAGTTGCCAGGCGTAATCAGTCGTATTCTCACGCCCTGTTTCGATCATGCCGCCAAGGAGCGAAATGACGCGCGTATCCGGCAGGCGCGCAGGGCGAAAGCTGGACAGAGACGCATTGAGTGTTCTGCCCCAGCCGACACCTATGGTCATGCCGTCTTGCATTGTTTCAGAAAGAAAGCGCCCAAGAGCGGTGCCGACAGAGTGATTGGCCTCTTCCTGGCTCCGGGTATCAGGAACGACAATGGCTTCAGCCAGTCCGAGACGGTTCTCAAGATCGGCCGCGAGGCCTGGTGACTCATCGGAATCAGTGGCGATCCATATCTGTACCTCGCCACGATGCAGTACCTCTTCAAGCAGGCGGATAACGGTGGTGCGTGCCAGACCCAGTGTGTCGGCAATCTCTTTCTGGGTCATCTTGCGGTCGTAGTACATCCAGGCCACGCGCAGGCGTACTGAACGATCTGATGTTACGTTCCTGCCTGATACACGCTTCACTCGTGTCATGATGGTCTTCCTGGATCTGTCATTTGCGTCACGCAAGCTGGTGACGCAGATGTGTTTGTCTATACCAACATATGTCCTGACAATAAGACAAAAGTCGGCCATCTATGCTGGCCAGATGATGTCAGGAGGATGACATGGTTCACAGAGCCGCACCGGGCGAACGCCAGGGTCTGAGATTGTTTCTTGATACAGCCGATCGGGCTGCGTTTGCCCGCTGGCTTCCAACCGGATTGTTTCATGGTGTCACAACCAATCCGACCATTCTTGATCGTGCCGGGCTGCATAGTCGCCTCGATGATCTGACGCCGCTTGTAAGTGAGATACTGGCCTATCCTGTGCACGAGGTGCAGGCTCAGTGCTGGGGTACAGAAACCGAGGCGTTGATTGAAACCGGCCTGGCCCTGTCTGCTCTTGACCCGCGTCTCGTGGTCAAGGTGCCAATTACCGAGAATGGCATAAGAGCAGTCGCCGCTTTGCATGCGCGTGGCGTGCGCACGACGCTGACAGCGGTCTATGTCGCTCATCAGGCCCTGACCGCTGCGGCAGCCGGTGCTGATTATGTTGCACCCTATTTTGGACGTATCGGTGACAGCGGGCGCGATGCGCTGGCGGTTATTACCGAAATGCGGGCCATTCTGGCTGCAAGCGGTACATCGACACGCCTGCTGGTTGCCAGTCTTCGTCACGCCGAGGATATGGCACGTCTGGCTTCTCTGGGCTGTGATACCTTCACTTTCAGCCCGGCAGTCGCAGAGCAGCTCTTTTCTGATCCACAGACGACTGAAGCCTCTGCCGTCTTCGAAGCCACGGCAGCGGGTGTCTGAAGTCAACGTTTTGCGCCGGTATGAATGACTCGCCTGTATGGGGTGGAAAAAACAGCCATGACAGACTCTGTTCTCTGCCTTGGTGAGGCAGTGATCGACTTTATTCCCGTCCAGGCCGAAGGAGGCGGGGCGTATCGCCCCTGTCTGGGCGGCTCGTCCTATAATGTGGCCCGTGCACTGGGCAGGCTGGGTGTTCCAACCGAGTATGGTTGTGCCGTCTCAAACGATCTGTTTGGCGACCAGTTTGTCGCCGGTCTTACAGAGAGCCGGGTAGGCCAGCGTTTTCTGCAAAGGCTGAACGCGCCCTCGACACTGGGTTTTGTCAGTCTCGATCAGGCCGAGCCTGCCTATGCATTCTACGATGAAGGCGCAGCCGATCGTATTGTTGAAACAATACCCTCCGATCAAGCGCTCGCCGGAGTGGGTACGCTGCATTTCGGCTCGATTGCGCTGATACGTGAGCCAACGGCCTCGGCTTATGAACGGCTTTTTCTGCGCGAGACCGGCGGATCGCGTCTGGTAAGTTTTGATCCGAATATCCGTGCTTCTCTGGTGCGTGACGAGGTCGGATATCGTGCGCGTATCGACAGGCTGCTGCGGGCTGCCGATATCATCAAGATAAGTGGTGCGGATCTCGACTGGCTTTTCCCCGGTCTGGCTCACGGGGATGCTGCGACATTATGGCTTCAGCACCGAGCCAGAGTAGTAGTGATTACCCATGGCAAGGACGGTGTAAGCGGCTGGAGTCGTGTCTCACACGCCCATGCCGATGCCATCCCGACCCAAGTGGTCGATACGGTAGGGGCGGGAGACAGTTTCATGGCCGGGCTTCTTGCCGGGCTGCATGAAAACGGTCTTCTCACACCCGAAGCGCTGGGACACCCCTCACACAAAGCCTTGCATGATGCCCTTGCCTTTGGTCAGAAGGTTGCCAGCACGACCTGCGCGAGACGAGGGGCAGATTCTCCGTGGAGATCGGAAATTGTCGGACAGTTTTCGTAGATAGTATGGACATCTGCCCGAGAAATACGTTCCCGCATCTCAGGTTCTGAAATACCAGTCGTGGCGCTGCCAAATCTGGCTGCGCCACAGTTTCTGTAGAAAGCATTCAGGGGAGAGGTCTGCCGCTCAGGGGCTTTTGCGGGGCGGCAACGAGGCGGTCCATCAGATCTTCAAAGCGGGGAATATCGATTCTCTGTACGACGATCGTCCGGCCTTCTCCCAGACCGGGCTGGTAACCGGGTGACCAGGACAGAATGTCGCCGTAGGACGCGTTAAACTGCGTGTTCACATCGACATAGAGATCGGCTTTCCGGGTGATCAGGCTGGGGTCAAGCCAGACAGCCGCTGCAATTTCGTCCCAGAGCGGAAAACCGGCTTCCCTTGTCTTGAGCGAGCGGGCAACCGGCGTGTCGGAACGGGAGAGACGCTTGAGAAGCGCGGGCGTCAGCTCGGTATCTGTCGATGGATCGACAGGAATCATGGTGATTTTTGCCCAGGGTGCACGCAGGGCAATACTGGCCCCTTCAGGATCGAAGCGGATATTGAATTCACGGCGCGGCGCATTGAGGAATTCACGCGCGAACTGATGGGCAACTTCATCGGGGCGTGTCTGACGCGGGTTGAGGCTGCCTCCCATATAAACCAGCTCCTTGGCGAGCGAGGCAAATTCCGGATCGAGACGCTGGGCCAAGGCGAGATTGGTCAACGGACCGGTTGCGATGATCGAGACCTGATGCGGATAGCGGTGCACCATATCAATCATGAAATCGGCTGCACGTTCCGACTGTGCTTTGACAGTCGGATTGCCCTGCGGCAGATCAGGCACCACATCGCCCATGATAGGGCGGCAGTTTCTGCAGGGTGGGTTCCACCCAGTGCTTCATCCAGACACCTTTCCAGACGAGCTTGCCGTAAAGCGTTTCCCAGCGTTCCGTCTGGGCTTCTGTATTCACCAGAGGGAAACTGGCACCGGTATAGACCGGCAGGTCAGGACGCCCGGCGATCTCGACACCACGCAGGGCCATGGCAGTGGCTTCCTTCGCCCAGGCATCGCCGGTGACGGTCGTGACACCGAGAACCTGCACATCGGGCGCCTTGATCACCATCCATTGAGCAAGGGCAAAGCCGTCATCATCCAGAATGACCTTGCGCGGTTCGGCCCAAGCCGTCGCTACGGACAGCCCGAGACAGGAGATGCCGAGACACGCAGCGGCCAGGGAGCGCGAAAGCCTCCTGGCCGTGCGACCATGCCTGGAGGAAATTATCCGCTCTGAAAACTGCTGGCGGATCGAGTCAGAACGCATTGACATCACACTCCTGAAATTCATGGTCACGCTGCGAGGGGCGGGCGCAGTCCTACAGACTGCCCGGAACCTATTCAGGCACTACCAGATTCAAGACTGTGTAACGTGGAGCCTGCGGGAAGCAATGCATCTTCAGCTTACAAGGCAGGTCGGAAAATGAGATTGCCCTGTCGAGCCATTACGCATTCCATCAGCCTGTAGCACAGCAGGATAGCGCTCTTTATATTCATGATTCAGAAGGGAGGGGACCTGGTGGAGAGAGTTGGATTCGAACCAACGTAGGCGTACACCAGCGGATTTACAGTCCGCCCCCTTTAGCCACTCGGGCATCTCTCCAGGTCGGGACGGGAAATATGGCGGATCAGGATTGGTGTCAACGGGCATTCTTCATTTTTGTTGCATGACATGAGGGTTCCTCTAGAAGAACCTTCATGTCGAAACGCCCTTCACGCCCGTCTTCTCCCCGCTCCCCGTCAGGCCGTTCGGGCCGCTCTGCCGAGGGGCGCGCCGCAGCCAGCGGTTACTGGATGTATGGTCTGCATGCGGTTGAGGCCGCCCTGCGTAATCCGGATCGCCACCTGCACGAACTGCTCGTGACAAAAGAGGGGTTGTCGGCGCTCGAATCCAGACAGGCGCCAATACGGATTTCCCCCAATGTGGTGGAACGCCAGCGCCTTGATCTGCTCTGCGAGCGCGATGCCGTGCATCAGGGGGTATGCTTGCGTGTCGAACCCCTGACTCCGCCTTTTCTCGATGAGGTTCTTGAAGGCAGTGAGGGTCCGTTGCTGATTCTCGATCAGGTTACTGACCCGCGCAATATCGGGGCCATTCTGCGTTCTGCTGCGGCTTTCGGTGCCGCGGCACTCGTGGTTCAGGATCGCAACACGCCGCAGGAAAGCGGGGCGCTTGCAAAAGCGGCCTCCGGCGCACTCGATGTTGTGCCGGTTCTACGTGAGGTCAATCTGTCGCGTATCATTGCCCAGTTGCAGAATGCCGGTCTCTGGACCGTGGGTCTCGATGCCGGTGGCTCGGTTCTGAACGGGCCGAGCTATACAGGCCGTCGTGTAGCGCTGGTGCTGGGCGCCGAGGGTGCCGGGCTGCGTCGTCTGACACGTGAAAGCTGTGATGAAATCGCCAGTGTCTATATGCCCGGGGATATGGAAAGCCTTAATGTGTCCAATGCTGCAGCTGTAGCCCTTTATGAGCTCGTTCGTCCGGCCTGACTGAGGCCTATCTGTCGAATGGCGTTCTAAAACGCTGCTTCGTTCAAAACCGGTGTGTTAGGCTTCTCTCTTCGTCGAGCTTTCACGAAGAGGGAGATCCGCATGAAAGCGGTCGGTTACAAAGGGCAAGGCGCACCTGACATCCTGCAGGATCTAGAACTCCCCAATCCGTCGCCACCCCAAGGGCGCGACCTGCTTGTCCGGGTCAAGGCCGTGTCGATCAATCCGGTTGATACCAAGATCCGTCAGCGCGCCGGCGCGCTTGATGGAGACGAATGGCGTGTTCTGGGCTGGGACGCTGCCGGAACTGTCGAGGCGGTCGGGCCGGATGTCACCTTTTTCCGCCCGGGAGATCATGTTTTCTATGCAGGCGCGCTGATGCGTCAGGGGAGCAATGCCGAGTTGCAACTCGTTGAGGAAACGCTGGTCGGTCATATGCCCGCAGCTGGACTGGGGGCAGGCAGCCTCTTTGCCCTTGACTGCAGTAACCGCCTGGGAACTGCTGTTTGACCGTCTTGCAGTTGACCATCTGACGTCAGGAGCACTGCTTGTGGTGGGCGGTGCCGGAGGTGTGGGCTCAATCCTGACCCAGATTGCACGCAAACTGACTGGTCTGACCGTGATCGCCACAGCATCCCGTGCTGAAACGCGTGACTGGGTGCAGAAAATGGGCGCGCATCATGTGATCGATCATCGTGGTGACATGGTGGCGCAGATCAGGGCACTGGGTCTGGAAAATGTCACCCATATTGCATCCCTGACCGCAAGCGATCAGCATCAGGCGTGCTATGAGGAGATCCTGGCGCCTCAGGGGCATCTCAGTCTTATTGACGATCCTGCCCGGTTCGACATCATGGGTTTCAAGCGTAAAAGTGCTGTAATTTCATGGGAATTCATGTTTACGCGCTCGCTTTTTGCGACGTCTGATCGCGCGCGCCAGCATGAAATTCTCGAGCAGGTTTCCTCTCTGGTACAGTCCGGAGATCTCGTGCCCACAGAGCACAGACGCCTGCAGGGTCTGAGTGCTGCGACTGTTGTTGCACTGCATCGAGAAAGCGAAAGCGGCACGAGTATCGGCAAGACTGTTCTGGTATTCTGACACACACGGGCAGCCCTCAGGCAAGAATGCGTACGCCGTTTTCGGCTGCCTGAGGGGTACGCCAGAACATGCCGCCTGCAAGACGTTCCTGTACTGAAGGGGGCAGAATGCAGCGTCGTGCCTCGAATTCCACTTTGGGCCGCAGCCTGTGCAGGCCGGGCGTGGCCAGTGTCTGGTCAAAAGCTCCGTGATCGAGACTCTCGACATGATCGAGGTCATAGTCATGGGCAGGAAGGCCCAGTTCCCGGGTCAGTGCCGACAGTACGGCTTTTGGGTAGCGCGCAAGATAATCGTAATCGATCAGAATGAGCCGGTTGGCGAAAGGGCCATGAAAGGCCTCGATCAGCACACGCCATGCATAACCAAACACGCCATCTGGCGAAAGAAGGTGATCGAGCCTGTCATGCTGGGTGGCGCGTCTTCCGATTGGTACGAGATGTGATGACAGGATCGGGTCGCGTACGATCAGTCGTTCCAGGGAGTCCATGATCCAGATCGGATCCCGTACGCAACAGATTACCCTTGCTTTGGGAAAGATCGTGTCAATCAGCCCAAGCCGGGCGCACCAGTCCCGGTGCGTATCGATGATGATGCGTCGATCGGCGTCCGGGGCATAATAGCTGTCAAGAATCTGGCGGAGTACCCGATCACGACGGATGGCGTCGAAATCGCAGGCATATTCCCCTTCCGCCATAAGAGAGGAAACACGCAGGATCATGGGGGCGACGGGTGAGGTACGGCCCGAGGTGACAAGAGCCGGATTCTGCGAGAGCAAGGCGGAAAGAAGTGTCGAACCCGAACGGGGAAGGCCGGAAATGAAATGGACATCTGGGCTGGACGACATCGCGTGAGCTGATCCTCAAAAAAGGCGGAAAATTCCGCCTATCGGGGTTCGTGCCCCAGGGCAATGAGGCGTCCAGGCCTCAGGGGCGTGTCAGAAAAACCACTATGCAATACAAAACCTTCATCTCTTTGACGCGATAAGACATATTGCGGCGCAACTGATGCGCTGAAGCAACATGTCAATTTTCGTTACTGAACGAAATATTATCAAACCTGATCCCATGATCGGGATGTGCGCATTATTCGTCGAGGAGAACCAGATATGAGCATTTTCAGCACAATCATGACAAAGATTTTTGGTCATGCAGAAGCTGCACCTGCAAGCGGGTCAGCAGGCAGTGCGGCATCTGCCTCCAGTAAGGACGCGTCATCTTCCGCAACGCCTTCAGCCCCGAGTGCTCCTGTTGATGTCGATGCCGTATTGACCCGTCTCGCTTCTGAAAAGGGTCAGACCCTCAACTGGCGCACTTCCATTGTTGATCTGCTCAAGCTGCTCGATATGGACAGCTCGCTTGAGGCGCGCAAACATCTGGCCCAAGAACTTCATTACTCTGAAAGTACCGATGACAGCGCCGCCATGAATGTCTGGCTCATCCGTCAGGTTATGCAGAAGCTGTCGGAAAACGGCGGCAAGGTACCTGAAGACCTCCGTCACTGAGACTAAAGGGTGCGGCCTCCGCTCTGGGGCGGAAGCCGCATCTTCCTAACTGGCGAAATTGCGTACCAGTTTCGTCAGTTCAATCGGATCTTCCATGAGTATGGCACGACGGTAGAGGTCGTCGCAGGCCTCGATGCTCAGGGAACGGATCATGCGCTTTACAGCAGGGATTGAAGCGGCGGACATCGAAAACGAGCGCAATCCCATACCGATCAGTAGAGCCACGCTGCGTGGATCAGCGGCCATCTCACCGCAGACGCAGATAGGACGATGGGAGCGCAAGGCCTCATCTACCGAGAGCCGCAGCAATCTGAGAAGGCTCGGATGAAGCGCAGTATACAGTTCTGATCCCATGGCCGCAGAGCGATCTACAGCCAGAGTGTACATGGTCAGGTCATTGGTGCCGAGTGCGAAAAAATCAGCCTGACGAACAAGCGCACCCACCGTCAGCGCGGCTGCGGGCGTCTCTATCATAATGCCAAGAGGCGGCAGTTCTCCGGACAGTTTGACGCCGCGGCGTCGAAGTCTTCTGGCGCAGCGCTCATAAATCTGTCTGGCTGCGATCACCTCGTTCACAGAGCTGATCATTGGCAGAAGAATACGACAATTTCCTTCGACACTGGCGCGCAGAATTGCACAAAGCTGGGCTTCAAGAATCTCCGGATGACGTAAAAGCAGCCTGAGACCTCTTACACCGAGAGCCGGATTTTCTTCTTCAGCTTCGTCATGAATTCCCAGTTGTCTGAGACGGGCAAGACCCTTTTCTCCGCCCCAGTCAAGGACCCTGATCGTCGTGGTCATACCCTGCATATCGGCAACAAGCTCGGCATAGGCTTCGTATTGCCCGTCCTCATCGGGCAGAGGTTCGGTTTCATCGAACAGGAATTCCGTACGCAACAAACCAATCCCTGTTGCGCCATTCCGGTGCAGCAATGGAAGCTCATTGGCGAGCTCGATATTGGCCATAAGTTCGATATCCTCGCCGCTCACCATCCGGCTCGGAAGACGACGCAAACGCCCGATACCTTTGCGCTCTTTGGCTTCTTCCGCCATCGCGCTGCGGGCTTCGGCCAGTGTCGCCGAATCAGGGTTGATCACGACTCGTCCGCTCGATCCGTCAACGATCAGGAGGCTGCCTTCCTCGACAAGATCAGTCAGATTCGGCACGGCCAGCACGGCAGGAACGTTCAGCGCGCGCAGCATGATGGCGGTATGATCTGTGGCTCCGCCCCCTTCGGAGAGTACGGCCGCTATACGGTTCGGATCAATGACAGCCGCATCGGCGGGACGGATCTGCTCCGCCACCAGAATGGACCCGCTTGGAATATCGGAAAAAGCGCGAAACGATACACCTGTCAGATTGCGCAGCAGCCTGCGGGCCACTTCCCGGAACTCGCCTTCGCGCCGTCTTGCCCCTTCTATTTCCTCTTCCGGCATGCCGGGTTGAGGGCCGGCCTTAGCAGCCAGAATGTCACTTTCGAGCTGCACGGCAGCTTCTGCGGTTAGCCCGTCCTCGGTCAGTCGGCGATGCGCGGCGCGCACCAGACGGGAATGGCTGAGCATATGTTCGTAGACGGTAAGCATTGCATCGATCTCGATGCGCCCTTCATCGGGCAGGCCACTCAGCTTGCCTCGCAGCTTCTTGAGCTGCTTAAGAGTCAGGGCAATGGCCTGATCGAGACGCGCGCTTTCCGCTTCGGCCGTAAGCTGCGAAGGCAGGGATTCGATAACGGGCAAGGGGCGTTCGAAAGTAAGGCTTGCACGCGCAATAACGACGCCGGCAGAGATTCCCGTACCCTGCAGGATTTTCATGGGCCGGTCGTCGGGCAGGGTAATATCGTTGGAGGGGCGGCGTAATCTCTTAATCACGTTCGCCGAAGCCGTCGGAAACAAGAAGGACCAGGGCATCGATGGCTGCGCTGGCCTGAGAACCACTGGCCAGAATTCTGACCATTTCACCGCGTCCGGCGCCGAGCATCATCAGTCCCATGATCGACAGCGCAGAGACGCGCTGGCCATGGCGACTGACTTCGATAACAGCATCAAAGCTTTCGGCGAGCGTGACGAATTTTGCCGCGGCACGGGCGTGAAGGCCGAGTCGGTTGACGATGGTCACATCGCGTTCCAGCGTCGGACCTGTGCTCATCGAGCGACCTGCCGCAGCGGGGCCAGAAGCGGAGGGATAGGGGGGGGTAGCTCATGGTAGTCGTCACCACCATTTCACAGCTTTTGCCGCCTTGCAAACAGGACTCGGGCAGCTGATAGGCGGCGGCAATATATTTGCGTCCTGCCATGGTGGCCAGCTCGGCGCATTCGGCCAGGCTGCGTGTGCAGCGCGTCTTTGCCAGCTTGACCAGCATCGGCACGTTGACGCCTGCCAGTACTTCAACGCGACCGTCAAGACGCAGGGACAGAGCCAGATTGGAAGGGGTGCTGCCGAACATATCGGTCAAGAGAAGCACACCATCGCCGGTATCGACCGAGCTGATGGCGGCATTGAGATGAGCGCGGGACAGAACGACATCATCATCAGGCATGATGCCCATAACGGCAATCTGGGATTGCGGCCCCATCACATGGGTGACGATTTCGAGAAGAGACTGGGCGAGAGAACCGTGGGTAACAAGAACGATCCCGATCATCGGGGCCTTCCTTCGAGGGGGCTGTAACGCCAGATCTCTGGCGACCCCACAAGATATTGGTCATCTGTCACGGTTATCAAGACGGCTCTGTCCGTATCTGTTCATCCGGTGTGACACGGTGCTGCGGGGGGCGAACCCAACGCCAGGAGCTGCGCCCCTGTCGTGCCAGTTCCCGATGCATGACGGCGATTGGTCCATCTGACAAGAGTGTAATGTCATCCGATCTGACCAGAGCACCGGCAATTTCCTCAACAAGCGTTACAGAGCGATGTTGTCCGCCAGTGCAGCCGATAGCAATTGTCGCATGCTTTTTTCCTTCGGCGACAAAGCGGGGCAGTACAAGTCTGAGTAAGGAGACAATCTGGGAAAAGAAAGAGTGGTAATCAGGATCTGTCTGCACGTATTCGCGCACGTCTTCTTCCAGGCCGGTCCGGGCCTTGAGGATGGCATCGTAATGAGGGTTGCGCAGGAAGCGCGCATCAAACACCAGATCGGCCTCACGCGGCAGGCCTGCCGGATAGGCAAAAGACAGGAGCGTGGTCGTCATCGAGTCGCCATCATTTTGATGGCCGAAACGCGACTCGATGAGACGTCGCAGATCGGGCGGCGGCAGATCAGAGGTGTCGATGACCAGATCAGCTGTACCCCGCAGGGGGGTCAGCAGATCGTTTTCCTGTTCAATACAGGCCATGAGACCTGGGCCGCTATCAGTGCTGTTATCGAGCGGATGACGCCGTCGGGTAGCGGTAAAACGACGCAGCAGCACATCGCTTTCGGCGGTGGCGTAGATCAGTTCGACATGTTGCGGACCGGGTCGGGCGCGCAGCGTGGCCAATGCGTTGAGCACGGCGCTGGCTTCGAAACCGCGCGTACGGGCATCAATACCAATAGCAAGAGGATGTTCCGTGCGGGCGACGAGTGCATCCAGCAGATTCAGAGGTGGATTATCGGTTACTTCATAACCGATATCCTCAAGAATGCGCAGAATGGAAGATTTGCCAGCCCCGGAGAGTCCCGTGACCAGCAGCACGCGTCGCGCGGAAATCACAGACCGCTTCTCCTGTCCTCAAAGCCGGGATACATGAGCTGACATTAGCTTTCTTCACGCTTCAGGGGGAAGGGGGGCAACACCTCCAAACCGCCATTCGCACCACAAAGCAGCGTGAATTCACCGCGGATACAGCGCAGGGTTGATCGTATCCGTGCGACGGCATCGGCGTGGAACGCATCAAGAGTCAGATGCCAGATGCCTGTTTCTGGATCGATGGCGTAATCAGGAAGGCGTTTCACAGGCGCATGACGTGTCAGATCGATCTGCAGCACGACCCGCGTTGCGGATAGATGCGGTATTCGCACGATGCCCAGACCGCGTATCTCGATCAGCCCGGCAAGAGCAGGAGCAGGGCGGGCATGTTCCTGTTCCATCAGAATCTGGTCGTCACCAACAAGCGCAAATCCGGCATCGATCAGACGCAGCAGAAGGCTTGATTTGCCACAACCTGATGGCCCGGTGAGAATTACGCCCAACCCCTCCCAACTGGCACAGGAAGCATGGATAGCCGGAACGGGAGCAATATCTTCCATGCATAAGCGATGGGCAGGGTCGGGATTCTGCGATATGCTCTGGGTCATGCACGATCACTCCTCATCTTCTTCCCGTCCTGTGCTGCAAGACAGTGTGACCGTTTATGGTGTGACAGGACTTGATGCTGATGGACAGGTGCCGGAGAGCCTGATCGACGAATGCCAGAACGCTCTGGCCCGTATCCGGGAAATTCTGGCCACTAATGGTCTGGTTCCAGAAGACATCACTCATCTGGCCTATATGATTCCCGACAGCAGTATTTTTGTTCCCTGCCAGCGGATCATTGCCGAAGTCCTTGGCCCCGCCTGCCCTGCCATGACGCTACGCGTCAAACCCCATTTCGATGTGCCGGGGCAGAGACTGGAATTCAATTTTATTGCGATACCGTAGATTTATGAAGAGGCCTGTTCATCAGCGCCGTGAACGAGGGGGCAACCCCGGTATCTGTACGGGAAAGGTTGAAATCTTCTACGCAGGATACGCCTGAATCGGGATGCGCTTCGGGAGTCTGATTCTTCCTGAAAGCCTTCATGAAACCCCTGGGGTATCCAGGCTTCCCTGAGAGAGTATCCGGATGAATACTCTCTCGCTTGAAGGCTTAGTGACGTGCTGAATACAGCGTTGTCAGACGGTCCGGAGTGTTCTCGATGCGTTCGAGATGGGGGTAGCGCAGGCCATCATAATAAGGGATCGAGACTGTATGATAATGTGATCCGGTCTTGACCAGCAGGGTAATGGGCGTTTTGTCGCTCCTGGCCGCTTTGACGGCATCGACCAGCCCTTCGGACGTAAAGGTATCGCCATTGACGGCGACAATCACGTCATGAATGGCGAGACCAGCCTTGTACGCCGGGCTGTCCCAGGCAACTGTGCCAAGTGATCCGTTTTTCTGGTTGATGATTACGCCAAGAGAGAAGCGCAGCGGCAAGCGGTGATAGTTCTTGCCTGCCTGGGCTTCGAAGGCGTTTTCCTTGTCGGTATAAACTAGCTTGTAACCGCCGGCTTCAAGACCGTTCAGAGGTGCGCGTTTCTGTACTGTGCTGATACGGTCATGCAGGAACCTGGCCCAGTCATACGGTACTACCTTGTTCAGGGTCAGAACGACATCATCGAATGTATAGGTGCTCACAATGATGCTGCCGTCATTCGTACCGAAAAACGCCTTGGCAAAATCATCAAGCGATTTTGTGTCATGTGAGAGCTTGCGGATCATCATGTCGGCATCGAGCCAGACCAGCTGACCTTCCACGTAATAATCTTCCGAACGCTGGAAATCGCGCCATGAGAGCGGCGAACGCTGGGCGATGATCGGGTCATTGGTGGTGTCGGCTACAGGGCGCCAGGTACGGCCCGATTGCGCGTCGTAGGTTGCAGCCATGAGTGCAAGGGAGTCGAAGCCCTGTTCCTTCGACACAAGGCCGGAGCGTGCAGCAAGAATGTTACCCCAGAACTCGGTCTGCCCTTCATAGACCCAGAGCAGAGAACCGCGCTGCGGGGCATTGAAAGTGGCACCGTACAGATCGGCAGGGCGTCGATATTTGCCGTTCCAGGAATGGGTATATTCATGCGCCAGCAGGTCGCGCTGCGGGAAGGAATGTTTCCAGTCCGTGAAATAATCCTCACTTACGCTGTCTTCGCTCGACTGATGATGCTCCAGACCGATACGGCCCAGCTCATCGGTCAGTGCCATCAGGAAGTCGTAATGCGCGTAATGCTGGGAGCCGAAAGTCAGCAGGGCCTGCGTGAGAGATTGCGATGAATCTGAAGTTCGGCATCGTCATAGGCCAGATCACCCGGCTTGTCGGCCACCATGTTGAGTGTGACCGGCACGCCGCCCGGTGCGTTAAGGGCGACCTTTTTGAAATAGGCGCCCGCAAAAATCGGTGAATCGACCAGTGTGTTATAGGGCACGGTACCGAAGGTCAGGGTGTCGCCCACAGCAGGACCTGTCGGGCGCAGAGCCGTGGCTGCCTGCCAGCCATGAGGCAGCTTCACGCTCGCTTGGACAGGAATATTGCGTGAGTAGTAACCGGCTGGATAGAGGGAGACCTCGTTCCACTGCACGTTCACGATATGAGGTGTCATGACAACGCGCCCCTCATTATCGGTCACGGGCGAAAGCAGATTGAAATCGACATCAATCTGGGTCTGCGCCTTTGTAACAGGAACATGGAAGGCAAAGACATCCACCGGGTCACGCAGCCAGGAAAGGGGTTTGCCTTCAGAGGTAATCTTCAGGCCGCCCAGCTGGGTAATAGTGCCTTCGGGTGCATGGCCTCCCGGAATCCATTTCGGATAGAGAAGAACGAGATCGCCTGCTTCACGCGCCGATTGTGGCACGGGCAGGGTTTCATGCATGGTCATGACGTGATGGGCAAGGTCGGTCGCATTGACGCTGAGCTTGAGCGTACCTGGAAAAGCGACGTCCTTGGCCTGAGGGAGTGGTGAGGGAAGCGGCGTCGCTTCGGGCTGGGGCTGATCATGTTGAGGCTGGGCAGCCAGCGCAGGCAGAACGCGCGTGCCCAGTAACAGGACGGTCAGGAATGTGCCGGCGCGGAAGAGACGGATAGTCAAGCGGGGGTACTCCGAGAGAGGTTCGGGCTGGATCAATACATTAACAGAACGGAAACAGACCCGCGTGACAACCCGTAACGAAGGTTTTATTGCGATGAAGGACAGGCTCTTTGTGATGTCAGGGAGATCAGGAGCCTGCGACCAGAGCAAGATCGGCACCGATGGCAGCATGATTGAAGGTTGTGACCACCTCGCTCAGTAACCATTCGGGCTGTACTGTATCAAGATCGTAAACAGGCACGACCCGGCCTTCACGCGCCGTGATGGTCAGAGCCGCCTGTTCTGCTGTTTCGGCACCACGCTGGATCAGCATGACGTCGCATTCTGGCAGGGCGCCCGGATTGACGCGGGTGATCAGATTGGCAAGCTGACGTGACACCTGGCGTAGCCATTCAACCGCCGGATCAGGGGCAAGGACCAGAACCGAATTGCCGGTACCAAGAGCCAGACCCACGGCATGAAGCAAAGCTGGCCAGCTCTCACAGGCGCAAAGTACGATTCCCTTGGGGCGCAGGGTGTAGCGGTTCGTTTCGCCGGATATGGCAGGCAGGTCGAGGCTGAGTCCGCACAGGCCATGAGCAATGACAGCGCGTACCTTCCGTGCCGAGGGCGGGTCACGTGGTTCGAGAAAGGCCAGAAACGCGCGTGCGGCTGATGGTACGGGGGCTGTTGTTTCTGCCGTGAGCGGGCAGGGTGCCCCATGCATCAGACGCGGCAGAAGAAGAGGCCCGCCCAGCTTGGGCCCCGATCCGGAAAGCCCATGCCCTCCGAAGGGCTGCATTCCCACAGTCGCGCCGATGATCGGACGATTGACATAGATATTACCTGCCGAATGCGGGCGCAGGCGCGTTCCACCGTGTCACGCAAATGGCTTTGTACGCCAAAAGTGAGCGCGTAGCCGGTAGCGTTCAGAGCATCGATAACCCCGTCGAGTTCGTGGCGGGCATAGCGCCTGATATGCAGAACCGGTCCGAAAACCTCGGGGCCGATATCGGCCACACGCCCTATTTCGATCAGGGTTGGCGCCACGAAATGGCCATTCAGGGTCTCGGCCTGCAGATCTGGCTGCCAGACACGATAACCCGCTCGTCTCATACGATCGACATGGTCTTCGATACGGGTTCGGGCGGCAGCCGAGATAACCGGTCCTATATCGCATTTCAGCTGATCAGGGGCGCCTACATGGCGTGCGCTGATGGCTGACTGGAGCGCCTGGATCAGTGCATCTGCTCCCTCTTCCTGCACCAGAAGCACACGAAGCGAGGCACTGCGCTGACCTGCGCTGTCAAAAGCGGAAACCAGAATATCGGGAACGACTTGTTGTGGCGAAACCGTGCTGTCCACCAGCATGGCATTCTGCCCGCTTGTATCAGCAAGAAGAGGGACGGGCTGACCAGTGCGTCCTGTACGGCCAAGCAATTCACGCTGATGGTTTTTGCGACTGCAGTCGAGCCGGTAAATAATACGCCATCGATACGGGAATCAGCTACGAGAGAGGCACCGACATTGCCTTCGCCGGGCAGAAGCTGAAGGGCCCTTGCCGGGAGACCGGTTTCGAGAAACAGCGTGACGAGATGGGCGGCAATCAATGGTGTTTCTTCTGCTGGCTTGGCGATCACGGCATTGCCAGCAGCAAGAGCGACAGCAATCTGGCCGATGAAGCTTGCCAGAGGAAAATTCCAGGGGCTGATGCACAGGATTGTCCCGAGTGGTGCACCGATCAGCCCCGTTTCCGAAAGGGTACGAAGCCGGGAGGCGTAGTAACGCAACAAATCAATTGCCTCGCGCAATTCGTTACATGCACCGGCGAGAGATTTGCCTCCTTCACGTATCAGAAGCGCGAGAAGAGGATTCTGATCCTGTTCCAGTGTTTCAGCCAGGCGATCGAGCTGAATGGCACGGTCCTCGGCTGACATACGCCGCCAGATCTGATCAGTCTCGGCAGCGTTGAGCGCAGCATCGATATCGCGCGGTCGGGCATAATGCGTGATGCCCACCTGATCGGTATGGTTGGCGGGATTACGAATTGGATGTGAGCGCCCTTCTACCCTGGGCATGGCTGGTCCCATGGGGCCAGCCTGAAACGCATGCAATGTGTCGGGCAGGGTCGTGGCGAAGAAATTCAGGGTCAGATCATCATTCAGATCAGGCGCGTGTGCCTTCTGGCGTTCCGGTAGCGTCAGATCGCAGGGTAGGGAGATGGTGGTATTGGGCATACCATGCGGGAGAAAGCTGCGTGTCTGGTTGACCGGATCCGCAATCAGTTCGTCCAGGGTCACGGATCCGTTCGCGGCCTGATTGAGGAAGGACGAAGGGGAGCCAGCTTCGATCAGACGTCGTATGAGAAAAGGTGCAAACTGGTGATCAGCGCCTATCGGCATCAGGACACGGCATTGAGCGATGCGCATATGTGGCTGAACGAGCGGTGCATACAGCGTTTCGCCCATACCATGTCGACAGCCGAATTCATACAGGTCGGGCTTCCAGGGAGATGCCAGCGTCTGGATCGTAGCAATGCTGCGTGCGTTATGGGTGGCGAACTGGGGGTAAAGCGCATCAGGGGCTTCTAGCGCTCGTCTGGCGCAGGCGATGAAGCTGACATCACTGTGGCATTTGCGTGTGAATACCGGATAATCGCGCGCTGCTTGCGCCTGGCTTTGCCGGATTTCCTTCTCCCAGTAATCGCCTTTTACCAGACGCAATGTGATGCGTCGGTCGGTCTCAAGACTAAGTGTTATCAGATGATCGATCAGGGGAAGCGCACGCTTGTCATAGGCCTGGACCGTAAAGCCAAGCCCATTCCAGCCGTTCAGCTCGGGCATGTGACACAAAGCGTCGAACAGATCGAGGCTCAGGCCGAGCGTATCGCTGGTCTCGGCATCAAAAACCAGCTGGATATTGCCGCTCTTGGCGCGCAAGGCGAGTTCGACGAGAAAAGGCTGAAGCCTGCTCATTACCTGCGCTGTCTGGCTGCGTTCGAAGCGCGGATGCAGAGCGGAGAGCCTGAGTGACAGGGAGGGGCGATCATAGAGTGCCACGCCCCGGGCATGCCGTCCCAGGGACTCGATCATTGCCATAACCTCGCGCCCCGCACGATCGGCTTCTTCGGTTGTCAGGGCCGTTTCATGCAGGGCAGCAAAGGCGAGTGAAAATCCTTTCTCTTCGGCCTTTCGGCTGCGTCTGAGCGCCTGGGAAAGGGTCTCGGCCAGTACAAACTGACTGCCCATCATGGTAATGGCGCGCTCGACCCCATGGCGGATGAAAGGTGCGCCACTTTTCATGGCGAGGCGGCGCAGCCCTCCTGTCAGATTGTGCAGGCGGGATGAGGTGGACATGGCCCAGCTCGCGGCGTTGAGAAAGAAAGGGTGGTCTTGCCCGCCATGCTGCAGCCAGGCGCCCTGACTGATCTGATCGCGAATTACTGTGTCGCGTGTGGCCGAATCGGGGATGCGTAACAAGGTTCCGGCGAGGCAGAACAGGGCTTTCCCTTCAGGCGAAGTAAGAGGAAAAGCCTGAACCATGCTTTCCACGCCGTTCCTGTCGTCATGATGACGCAGATGAGTGGCCAGAAAGCGCGCCTGCTGCTCTATCTGTTCCAGAAACGGCTCACCCAGAGTTGCGCTGACCAGCAGGGCAGCAAGTGCCTCGGCTTCCGGCAGACGGTTCGCGCGGGTGATTGCTTCCCGCGACGGGGAAAGCCCTGCCATTGAGGGAAGGAAGCAGGAAAACGGTGTCATGCTGTCTCAGTCACGCAGGAACCTAAAAAGACAGATTAGGCGAGGGTTTGGATGGCGAAAACCCTTTGCGTTCTTCTCTGGTCGTTACGTCTGAGTCATGTGCGATCCTGTCGCCTGATCCCGAGGGAAGAAGGTATGAAAAAAGGGGCATTCAGGCCCCTTTCGCCAATGCCGTTTACCCCTGTTGCCAGGCGGAGGGTACAGCCCCTCTATCTCAGGGATGCTGATGGGTGAAAAAGCGGACATTGCGCTCCTCGATCTTGAGATCGCGAAGAGCAGCAGCGAATTTCTCGAAATGGGGTGTCTTGAGGTGGGCATCAAAAGCAGGTCGGCCCGTATAGACTTCGTGCAGGACAATAATATCCGAGGCATCCTGCTGGGTGAGTACGTCAAAGGTCAGACAGCCTTCTTCATCAGCCAGTGAACGATCGCTGTCATAGCGACATATTTCCAGAAAGGCCTCGAAGCTCTCGGCGGGAGCCGCAAATTCTGCGATGACCGTGAAATGCTGTGACATGACTTCAAATCCCTCTCGTTTCCTGAATTGACTTTTCAGCCCTAATCCTGCGAAGAGTAAACACCGATTCACGGGAGAGACCGGACACTTTTCCGGCGCCGAAGGAGCAACCGCCCCGGAAACTCTCAGGCAAAAGGACCGCGATCGGCTGGAACTTCTGGAGAGAGGCATTCCCGTGGGATGTCCGCCGACGGGATAGCGATCTCAGGCAAAGGTGACAGAAGGGGCGACGATTTTTCTCGCTTCCTGTTTCCGGGGGATTCTGTCCTATGTCCGACGCGCTTCTTTTCACGCCGCTGAATGCCCTGCATCTTGAACTCGGGGCGCGTATGGTGCCGTTCGCGGGCTATTCCATGCCTCTGCAATATCCGGCCGGGCTGATGACCGAGCACCTGCATACGCGCGGCAAGGCCGGGCTGTTCGATGTGTCCCATATGGGTCAGCTGCGCGTCACGTCGCGCACAGCCACGCTCGAAGACGCCGCTCTGGCGCTGGAATCCCTCATCCCTGTCGATCTGGCCGGGCTCGGCGTCAACCGCCAGCGTTACGGCTTCCTGACCAATGAGAAGGGCGGCATTCGCGACGATCTGATGGTCGCCAATATGGGTGACTGGCTGTTTGTGGTCGTCAATGCCTCCTGCAAGGCAGCCGATACCGCCCTGATGCAGGCAGAGCTTGGTGATCGCATCGTGATTGAGACCCTTGCTGACCGTGCGCTCCTTGCCCTGCAAGGCCCGGAAGCCGTGCATGTTCTGGCTGATCTCTGCCCCGAAGCGGAAGCCATGCGTTTCATGGATGCGATCGAGGCCGATGTGGACGGCGTGCGTTGCACGGTCACGCGTTCGGGTTATACGGGCGAAGATGGTTTTGAAATCGGCATTCCGGCCGAGCACGCCGAGCAGATTGCCCGTGCCCTGCTGGCCGATGAACGTGTATTGCCGATCGGGCTGGGTGCCCGCGACAGCCTGCGTCTGGAATCAGGATTGTGCCTCTACGGTAATGATCTGGATGAAACTACGACCCCGGTTGAGGCGGCGCTTACCTGGGCCATGCAGAAAAGCCGTCGTGAAGGCGGTGTCCGTGCAGGTGGCTATCCGGGTGCAGAAATCATTATGGGACAGGCCCGTGATGGCGTGTCACGTCTGCGTGTAGGGCTTGCTGCTGAAGGTCGGGCGCCCATACGTGGTGGTACAGAGCTTTTTGCCGATGCCAAGGGCACGCAGAAAGTCGGTGTGGTCACTTCTGGCGCCTTCGGCCCCAGCGTGAATGCTCCTGTCGCCATGGGCTATGTGGCCACCGCTCATGCCGCCATCGGTACCGTTCTTTACGGCGCGCTGCGCGGCAAGTTCGTGCCGGTTCAGGTGCGCGCCCTGCCTTTCGTTCCTCCTGGTTTCAAACGCTGAAAACCATCTCACAGAGAAAGACCTCGTCATGAGCACCACCTATTATACCCCGTCCCATGAATGGATCCGTCTTGAAGGCGAGATCGCGACCGTCGGCATCACCGGTCACGCTGCCGAAGAGCTGGGCGAGCTGGTTTTTGTCGAAGCCAAGGACGAGGGCACTGAAGTCGCCCAGGGCGATGCCGCTGCCGTAGTCGAATCCGTGAAAGCAGCTTCCGATATCTATGCGCCGGTGAGCGGCGTTCTGGCCGGTTTCAATGCCCGTCTGAGCGATGAGCCGACACTGGTGGGTGCCGATCCGGAAGGTGACGGCTGGATCTTCAAGCTGCGTGTCACCGATTCTGCCCAGCTCGAAGCCCTGCTTGATGCCGAGGCGTACAAGGCTTCTCTCTGAATCTGACCGACAAAGGTGGCATATTGTGCCGCCTTTGCTTTCTTGACCCGTGACCGACCCCGTTCCCGACGAGGATTTGCCGAGACGTGACCCGTAACGCTCCCCTTTGGCCCAGTCAGGCTGCCGATCAATTCGTTTCCCGCCATAACGGGCCACGCCCCGGCGAAGTCGTTGCCATGCTCGAAACGCTTGGCGTTTCCAGCATCGACGCGCTGATTGAACAGACGGTTCCAGCTGCCATTCTTGACCGCAAGGCTTCCGGCATTGGTCCGGCTTTGACTGAGAGCGAGGCTCTGGCCCGTCTGAAACAGATCGCCAGCCGCAATGTCGTCATGCAGTCCATGATCGGGCAGGGCTATCACGGCACGGTTCTGCCGCCGGTGATCCAGCGCAATATCCTTGAAAATCCGGCCTGGTATACGGCCTATACGCCTTATCAGCCCGAAATCAGCCAGGGTCGTCTTGAGGCACTGCTCAATTTCCAGACGCTGGTCTGTGATCTGACCGGTCTCGATATCGCCAATGCGTCTCTGCTTGACGAAGCCACGGCCTGCGCCGAGGCGATGGCGCTCGCCCAGCGCAATGCCAAGACCAAGAGCACGGTTTTCTTCGTCGATGCCGACACGCACCCGCAGACGCTCGCCGTGCTGCGCACCCGTGCCGAACCGCTGGGCTGGACCATCGTGGTGGGCGATCCCGAGACCGATCTGCAAGAAGCAGACGTGTTTGGCGCACTGCTTTCCTATCCCGGCAGCTCGGGCGAAATCCGCGATTTCCGCAGCGTGATCAACGCCCTGCACGCCAAGGGTGCCGTCGCGGCCATGACCTGCGACCCGCTGGCGCTTGTCATGCTTGAAGCACCGGGCAAGCTCGGCGCCGATATCGCCATCGGTTCGATGCAGCGTTTCGGCGTGCCGATGGGTTTTGGTGGACCCCATGCCGGGTTTATGGCCGTTCGCGATGCCTATAAGCGCACCATGCCGGGCCGTCTTGTCGGTGTGTCACGCGACAGCCGTGGCGCCCCGGCCTATCGTCTGGCGCTTCAGACCCGCGAGCAGCATATCCGTCGCGAAAAGGCGACATCGAATATCTGCACGGCGCAGGTGCTTCTGGCTGTCATCGCCTCGATGTATGCGGTCTATCATGGCCCCGAAGGGCTACGTGCCATCGCCCATCGCGTGAACCGTCTCGCCTCCATTCTGGCCCAGGGCCTGCGTGAACTCGCGGTGAAGGTCGAAACGAGCGTTTTCTTCGACACGATCACCATCGACGCCGGCGAATCTGCTGCGCTCGTGCTTGAACGTGCCCGCAAGGCGGGAATCAATCTGCGCGATGCAGGCAATGGTCGTCTGGGCATATCCTGTGACGAAACCACACAGCCCGACCACATCAAGGCGTTGTGGCGCTGCGTCTGCCCGGATGATGCGCGTCTGGCTGCGCTGGAAGCGAAGCTCGACGGCGCAACCACCATTCCGGCTTCCCTGCAGCGCAGCGGGACTTTCCTGACGGCAGCCGTGTTCCACGCCCATCGTTCCGAAACCGATCTGCTGCGCTATATGCGCCGCCTGTCGGATATGGATCTGGCGTTGGACCGTACCATGATCCCGCTCGGCTCCTGTACTATGAAGCTGAACGCGACCGCCGAGATGATCCCCATTACCTGGCCGGAATTCGGTGCGCTGCATCCTTTCGCGCCTGCCGATCAGACGGAAGGCTACCACGAGCTGTTCGGTATTCTCGAACACGCGCTCTGCGCCGTCAGCGGTTATGATGCCGTGTCGCTTCAGCCGAATTCGGGCGCGCAGGGTGAATATGCCGGTTTGCTGGCCATTCGCGCCTATCATCAGGCCAATGGCCAGAGCGAACGCGATGTCTGCCTGATCCCGGCCTCGGCCCATGGCACCAATCCGGCTTCGGCCCAGATGGTCGGCATGCGCGTGGTCGTCACGGCTTGCGATGCCGCGGGCAATGTCGATCTCGACGATCTGCGCAAGAAGATTGCCCAGCATGAGGGGCGTATTGCGGCCCTCATGCTGACGTACCCCTCGACCCATGGCGTGTTCGAGGAAGCCGTGATGGAAATCTGCGACCTCGTTCACGAGGCGGGCGGTCAGGTCTATCTCGACGGGGCGAACATGAACGCTCAGGTCGGGCTAGCCCGTCCCGGGCTTTATGGCGCGGATGTCTCGCATTTCAATCTGCACAAGACCTTCTGCATTCCGCATGGCGGCGGTGGTCCCGGCATGGGCCCGATCGGCGTCAAGGCGCATCTCGCCCCGCATCTGCCGGGTCGCCCCGAAAAGGGCGACGCACGCGCCGTGTCAGCCGCGCCTTTCGGTTCGGCCTCGATCCTGCCGATTTCGGTCGCCTATGTGCTGATGATGGGCGATGACGGGCTGCGTGAAGCCACCGAAATGGCAATCCTCAACGCCAACTACATCGCGGCCCGCCTCGAGGGGCATTATCCGGTGCTCTATCGTGGCAGCAACGGTCGCACGGCGCATGAATGCATTATCGATCTCCGTCCTTTGAAGGATGCGGTCGGCGTCACCGTGGATGATATCGCCAAGCGCCTGATCGACCATGGTTTCCATGCACCGACGGTCAGTTTTCCGGTTGCCGGCACGTTCATGATCGAGCCGACCGAGTCCGAAGGCAAGGCTGAGCTGGACCGCTTCTGTGATGCGATGATCGCCATCCGTCAGGAGATCGCAGCGATCGAAGCCGGCAAGATTGCGATGGAAGCCAGCCCGCTGCGTCATGCGCCTCATAGCACCGCCGATCTCGTCGGTGAGTGGGACCGCGCTTATGACCGCATGCAGGGTTGTTTCCCGAACGGTCTCGACCGTGTGAAGTATTTCGCGCCGGTCAACCGTATCGATAATGCCTGGGGCGACCGCAACCTGGTCTGCTCCTGCCCGGATATCTCTACTTACGCTGAAGCAGCGGAGTAAAAGAGCTTGTTCCCCGTCTCCTTGTGGGGCGGGGGATCTTCTTTTTCTGAAGATAGAGAAAAGACTTTTGTATCTTGAGATCAGCGTGCTCTGCGTTTCGCAGATGGCTAACAAACAAGAATTTTCAGTTCATTTTCTCGAAAAAGAACCCTTAACCCACATCCTGACGCACATGCACCCAGACGCCCTTGGTCAGCTCGGCCAGCTTCTGCGGCGTCATGCGCACTGAAGCTGTAATCGAGCCTGCTGCAGGAATAATCTCTTCGAATTGCAGCAGCGACTCATCGCAATAGACCGGCAGAGGGGAAGGCAGCCCGAAAGGACAGACGCCGCCAACGGGGTGGCTGGTTGCCTCCAGCACGGCTTCTGGTCCGAGAAAGCGGGGTTTCCCTCCCAGAATTTCGCGGGCGCGCCGATTATCCAGGCGTGCCGTGCCCGCCATGACGACCAGTACGATCTTCCCCCCGACATCGACACAAAGCGTCTTGGCAATCTGGTCGGGAACAACCCTGTGCACTGCTGCGGCTTCAAGAACGGTGGCCGTGCTCAGGCCATCATCAATGATGGCAAGTTCAGGGGCGAGACGGGCGAGTTCGTTGCGAACGGAATCGAGGCTCATGCGGTACTCAACGTCTGATCAGAATGTAATTGATCGTCAGATCAATATCGAAATGGTCGCCCTTCATGTCTGGCGGCACGGGGGGAAGCTGCGCCCCCTGGAACATACCTGTAGTGGCAGCATCGAGAGAATACGAGCCGGATTGCCCGGTCAGACGCACTGATTTGACGCGGCCTGAACGGTCGAGCACGACATGAACGGAAGAGGGGCCGTCTTCGCCATTCTTTATGGCGTCTTCCGGATAATAGAGATGTGCCCGGATCCAGCGATCGATCTCGCTGCCATAATCATCGCTCACGCCCCGGATCGAATTACGCGTCATGAATGGCGCATTGATCTGTCCATTGGTCGAAAGTGGACCAAGCGACATGTCTATAGGCGCACCTGACCCGCCGCGCCGGCCGCGTTGTCGACGCGGTGTCGAAGGGGCCTCGCTGAAATCGAGCGTCGTCATGTTGGCAAACGGATTATCCGATTGCTTGGGTGTCGGCCGTTTGCTCGAACGATGACTATGGGCATGGGTCTGGCTGTGCCGACCGGATTTGGGAATGCCCGGACTGACAGGGCGGTCTGTCTGGGTCTTTGGCAATTCGGTTGAAGGCCCTTCCGGTACAGGTGGCGCTGCAGGCGGGGTTGGTGTGGGCGGAGCAGGCGTTGGCGTTGATTCCTCCTCATCCGGTTGCTGCTCCTGCTGTGTGTCCGGAGTGCTGGCAGAGGACGAATCATGGCTGGTGGATGGTTTTTCAGGACCTCCGGGTTTCTCCTCATGCGGGCCTGCCATGCCACTTTTGCTCGGTGGGGCAAACATCATCTCTATCTGAGGCTGCTCGATCCCCTCGGAAAGACCACGGGCATGATGAGCGCTTTCATAGATCAGCAATGCGATCAGTACCGCATGGGCGATCGCTGACACGATCAGAACTGTCGTGACGCCGGAATCTTCAAGGGTCTGGGGGCGTATCAGTGACGCGCCAGCCGGTCTGACCGGCGGTTCGCTCCCGATTTTGGGTTCGTAATGGCCCAGTCTGGCGCGGCTGCGGGTCATGGAGGGCAGGGCGCGGGTCTGCTCTTCTGCCGACGCGAAAAGCAACGGCTCATTGCGCACCCGTTTTTGGTCTGGGCGCGGAGCTGGAGCCACGCCCGAAGAGGGCGAGGTCGGATCAACGGGCTGGGTGCGTTTCAGAAGAACACCTGCAGAGAATCAGAACACACGCCAACACGCGGTGAATCATACAATAAATTCTGCATGACTACACGATCTGGCACTTGCGCCTATCATGACATTGGACGCCTCCTTTTGCCAAGCGGGCGTGAGGCATGTGGTAACCGTAAGAGGAGAAATTCCATGTCGGAAGATGATACTCTCTATGCCTGCCTCGGGCAGGATCCCGTCCTGGCGGCTGCCATGGAGCGTATTGGTCCGTGCCGGCTGAGAGGATCTGACGGCAAGACACCCTATCAGGCGCTGTTTCGTGCGATTATTGGACAGCAGCTGCATGGGCGCGCGGCCGAGGCCATTTTGGGTCGTGTCTGTGCGCTGACAGGGGGTGAAATACCCGATCCCGAAGCATTTCTGGCGCAGACGGAAGACTGTCTGCGTCAATGTGGCCTCTCAGCTTCGAAATTACTGGCACTTCAGGGGCTGGCTCAGGCACGTCTGACAGGGCTTGTCCCTGATCTGGCAGAGGCTGCAGTACTGGGCGATGAGGTGCTGGTTGAGCGGCTGATTACGCTTCGTGGTATTGGCCGCTGGACTGTGGAAATGTTGCTTATTTTTACATTAAATCGGCGTGATGTGCTTCCTGTGGATGATTTTGCCGTACGGGCAGGATGGCAGAAACTGCACAGCCTGCCTCTGCCCCCTAAACCGGCTGCTCTCAGGAAGGAGGGAGAACGCTTCAGCCTTATCGTTCGGCCCTTGCCTGGTATCTCTGGCGGCTTTCCGAGGAGGGAAAGACCATCAGGAATGTTCTGACAGGCGATTGAAGCGCCTATGAAAAATATCCGGGAGTCAGTTCTGTGAAAGGTCAGTTACCAGTGAAAGCATGAAATGCAAACCGGGCGTTATGGTTGAAAGGGGGACGCGCTCATTGAGGCCGTGACTGAAGTCATCAGAGGCTTTCATGAAGATCGGGCTGGCACCATAGGAAGGCACACCTTTTTCACGAAACCACATGCTGTCGCTTGCTCCGGAACTCATGGTCGGAAAGACCGGTATATTCGGATAGGCCTGCTGGGCAGCGCGTGTTACGGCGGTAGGAAGTGGACCACTTAATGGTGAAGGTTGTGTCTCGACTGAGCCCTGGCTGTGATCCTCTATATGAATGGAAGGATCGTCTATAATAGCTGTCAGTTCATGAATGATATCAGACCGGGAATGGCCGGGGAAAATGCGGCAGTTGATGTTGGCGGCAGCGTGCTGTGGCAGCGCGTTAAGAGCATGTCCCCCCTTGATCATGGTAACGACACAGGTTGTACCGGTTGCGCCGACTAGAGAGGGAGTCGCGCGCAAAACGGCAACGGCCTGCGCGTTGTCCGGGCTCGCGGCGAAGACACGCATGGCAGACGCAAGTTTTGGTGATGTGAAGCGCGCAGCATTCAGAAAATAACTGCGCGTCAGGGCATTCAGTTCCGGCCTGAACGGATGTGCCTGTATAGTGAGCAGGGCTTTTGCCAGTATCGTGATAGCGTTACGAGTGCGCGGTTCGGAGGCATGCCCGCCTGGATCAGTCACCATAAGTCCGATATCGGCATAAGTCTTTTCTGCGCCTGACCAACTGTAAAAGAGCGGTTGCCCGGTTGCCTCGTCGAGCGTACCGCCTCCTACATCCAGATTCAGTACTTCTCTGGCATCCGGAAACATGTCGGCCAGGATCTGACCGGTTTTCATCGCTGTTTCCTCATCACCCGACAGGGCCAGAACGATGTCACGTTTCGGTTTGAAACCCTCATGGCGAAGATGGATCAACGCTGTAATGGCCAGGGCATTGCTCATCTTCATATCCGAGGCGCCACGCCCGTAAAGATAGCCATTTTCCACGATCGGGGTGAATGGGTCCCTCGTCCAGTTGGAGGGACTGGCTGCGACTACATCCATATGACCCGAAATGACCAAAGGCTTGAGCTCTTGCTCCTGACCAGGCCAGCGCAAAACCATATAGGCAGTATCATTCAGTCGGGTGACAGTGATCCAGTCGGCAGGAAAGCCGCCCTTGATGAGCGTTTTGCGGTAAAGCTCGGCAACATCGACAGTCTGGTTATTCGCGCCTGAAACCGAATGCAGTGCAATTGAAGTCTGTGCCAGGGTAAGTGCCTGAAGTCCGTCACGTGTGAGGACGGGGAGGGGCTCGGCCTGCGCGGAACCGATCGAAAGCAGCAGTAACAGCGCAATGCGTTTGATCATCAGGCGATACCTTGAAGAGAAGGCGTGTCGGTCAGATGCTATCAATGAAACCAAGCATCTTTTCAGAAAAGAGCTTTGGATTGTCAGCATGAAGCCAATGGCCCGCATCGGGAATGGTCTCAAGGCGATGATTGGGAAAAAGACGCTTCATGACAGGTTCGTGATCTTTCCCGATATAGGGGGAATGCTCCCCCTCAGGAACAGGGCAGGGCCTTCATAGACATAGCCTTCGGGAACATAGGGCCAGTTCTCGATATTGGTCATCGAGTTGGTGATATCCTGTAGTCCGATCTGCCAGCCGGGTTCGGTGCCAAGACGCACATTCTGGAGCATGAGATCGCGAACGCTGCGGTTCGGGATCTCCTTTGCCAGCAGCTGATCTGCCCCTTGTCGGTCGAGTTGGTCAGGAAAGTGGATATGCAGCATCGCCTCGGCGAGGGCTGCCTGGCCAAAGCCGGTACGGGCCGGGGCCATGTCGCCAATCAGTATTCCGGCTACGAGCTCGGGATATTGCAGCGCCATGATCATGGCCACTTTCCCTCCCATGGAATGCCCGACCAGAATGGCGGGCAGGGCCTCATGGGCACGCAACGTCTCGACGACATCCTCGACCATAGCGGGAAAATCCATGGGGCCATGAGGGCTATCGCCATGATTGCGCAGATCGAGGGCCAATGTACGATGTGTGCGGGCCGCCTGACGCTGCAGAAAGCCCATGTTGCGTGCGCGCCCGAACAGACCATGCAAAAACACGACCGGCGGGTGGCCCCCCGGTTGGGCCGAAAGGCGTTCGATGACGTTCAGCAGCACGATAAAAGGCTCCTTTCAGGGAGGCGTGATGGGCGAAGTCTGGGGTTTTCTGTTGCCTGCGGCAAGTCTGGACGACAATAAGGGTGTCGCTCTTCACCTGTCTTTAAAGCCATGTCAGGATCTTTCTTGGCCTCAGGGTTATACAGAACATTCAGATGGCTTCGGCATTTGGTGCATGTCCCGTACTATGTGCGTGCGCTCGTTCGATCCAATGAAATCTGGTTGACTGTTCTGTCAGCTTGTGTCGGCGTTCTCGCCGGGATGAGCGTCTGGGTGATGACGCGCAGCACACTTTACGCTCATCGGGTGCTCTATGCGCTTCACAATGACGGGCGGCTTTCCGGTCTCGTGAGTCTCAGCCCGTGGCGTACAGTGCTTATGCCCTGTCTCGGTGGTGCTGTGCTGGGGCTCTTTGGTCTGGCTCTTGCGCGGCGCTTCAGTCACAGGCCCGTCGATCCGATCGAAGCCAACGCATTGCGTGGCGGGCGTATGTCAGTGCGAGACAGCGCCATTGTCGCATTCCAGACCTTTCTGTCCAATGGCAGCGGTGCTTCTCTGGGGCTGGAGGCGGGTTTCACCCAGATCGCTGCTGCATTGGGAAGCGGGTGCGGACGACTGTTTCGTGTGCGTCGTGCCGATTTGCGCATTCTGGTCGGATGTGGTGCAGGTGGAGCGATTGCCGCTGCGTTCAACGCACCGATTGCTGGCGCTTTCTATGCGTTCGAACTGGTAATCGGCACCTATTCCCTTGTGAATCTTGCGCCGGTGGCCGTGGCATCGATTGCGGCCGTTGGTACAGGGCATCTTCTGGGGGGTATGAGCGCTACGGTTCCGTTGCTTCCTCATGGCCCGCTTACGGCGCGTGAGACCATGCCCGTTCTGGCACTGGGTATTTTCTGCGGTCTGGTCGGGATAGCCACAATGCGTGGGGTAACGCTTGCAGAGGCCGGATTCCGGCTGCTTCCCCTGCCTGTTTGGATGCGCCTTCACTTGGAGGGGTGGTGGTCGGGGGCTGGCTCTTTATTCTCCGTCCATCCTGTCTGCAGGACATGCCGCCGTTCTCAAGGTGCTTCAGGGCGGTCTATCGCCCTGGCCGTTGTTTCTGCTGCTGATACTGAAAATGATGGCCTCTTCGGTTTCGATCGGCAGCGGATTTCGTGGGGGGCTGTTCTTTGCCTCACTCTATCTCGGCGTGCTGGCTGGGTCATTGTTCGGCTTCGGGCTGGAGGCTCTTGGTGCAGGCGGCCCATCGGTTGCGACCTGCGCTGTGCTGGGCATGAGTGCCACTGCGGTCGCGATCATCGGTGTGCCGATGACGATGACCTGTCTTATTCTCGAGATGACGGCTGATCTGACACTGGCAAGCGGAGTTCTGCTTGCCAGTGTATTGTCACTTCTCACTGTACGTCGATTGTTCGGCTATTCCTTCGCTACCTGGCGTTTTCATCAGCGAGGCGAGTCGATTCGCTCTGCTGTCGATGTGAGCCGGCTACGTGCCTTGACGATCGAACGCCTGATGCAGCGTGATTTTCCCTGTCGGCAGGAAAGCATGACTGTGGGTGAAGCAAGAGTCAGTTGCCCCCTCGGGATGGCACCACAGATCGTGCTGATTGATACAGAAAACAGATATCGCGGGATCGTGTTGGTTGCCGAGATTCATTCCCCTGACCACCCGCCTGAGCGGATCCTGGGCGCAATTGCAATGCATCAGGCTGTTACCCTTCTGCCCCTCATGGCGTGCGAGGAAGCCGTGCACCTTTTCGAACGGACTGAGGCAGACGCCCTTGTTGTGGTTGAGGATCCAAAGACAAGGCGCGTCGTGGGGATTCTGAGCGAGAAATATGTATTGCGTCGCTATGCTGAAGCTCTGGACCGTACGCGCCGCGAACTGCTCGGTGAGGCAAGACGGGTCTGAGGCGTGACAGGCGTCATGGAAATCGTTGTCCTGCAGTTACGAGGCGTTGACAGGACACGTCTTGATGGGTAGCAACCGCGCACCAAGGACTCCTCATATCGGGGAGGAAGGCGAGGTATGGAATCGTGGGCGCACAGGACGACCTGAACGTTTCCTCGCAAGCGGGAAAGGGTGCCGACAGCTTTGAAAAAAGGCTGGCCGACGCTGAGGCTCGTATGCGCGGTAAGAACGGAAAGTCGGAGATGAGCACCACAGAGCAAGGAGACAAGGCCGACTACTCGGCTTTTGGTCTTGCGATGAGGATCGGAACCGAAATGGTTGCCGCACTCGTCGTTGGCGTGGTTCTGGGATACGGGCTTGATCGCCTGTGCGGAACGAAGCCCCTGTTTATCATTCTGTTCTCGCTGATCGGCGGTGCAGCAGGGATGCTGAATGTCTGGCGTGCGGTGAAAAACGCCAACGTCTGACAGTGCGGCGCAGTTTTACGCGCCATGGTGATGGTTTCATGGGCTGGCCGGTATCCGGGCAGCCCGAATGAGAAGCGGGAGAGGCAGCTTGGCCGCCGGATCAACGATTGACGCGCTCGGCCAGTTCGAGCTTCATCCTGTTCTCGGGCAGATTGGCGAGGCTCTGCGCTTCAGTCAGTCGCCGCTTTTCATGCTGATCGCCGTTGTGGTCGTTCTGGCGTTTCTGTATCTGGGTATGCGTCCTGCCGCTGTGGTGCCGGGGCGTCTCCAGGCTGCAGCCGAGCTGGGCTACGACTTCATCCATAACATGGCTACCGAGACGATCGGCAAGGAAGGGACAGCATTCTTTCCCTTCGTATTCGCGATCTTTTTCTTTATCCTCGCGGGTAACTATCTCGGTCTGATCCCTTACAGCTTTACCTTCACGAGCCATATCGTCGTTACTGTGTCTCTGGCTCTGCTCGTGTTTCTGGTGTCGATTCTGGCCTCTTTCAGGTATCAGGGCTTCAAGTTCTTCACGCATTTCATGCCTGAAGGTGCCCCGGTATTTCTTGCGCCACTTCTGATCCCGATCGAGATCCTTTCTTTCCTTTCGCGACCTGTCAGCCTGTCGATCCGACTTTTCGCCAACATGATGGCTGGTCACGTTCTGCTCGAAGTCTTTGCCGGCTTCACTCTGATGCTGGCAGGTCTTGGAGCATTCGGTTCAGTGCTGGCTGTGGCGCCCGTCGTCATCAATGTCGCGCTGACAGCTCTGGAGTTGCTGGTGGGCGTGCTGCAGGCTTATGTGTTCGCCATCCTCACCTGCATTTATCTGCGTGAGGCCGTAGCGCACTGAGTGCGGATCGTTCTTCACGTTTAACTGTTGTTTTGTCGTAACCAAGGAAACTGACTCATGGACGTTACTGCTGCTCGCGAAATCGGTGCCGGTATTGCTGTTATCGCTCTTGCCGGTGTCGGCATCGGCCTCGGCAACATCTTTTCCACGCTGGTGAGCTCAATTGCCCGCAACCCGGCTGCTCGCCCGCATGTGTTCGGCCTCGGCATGCTCGGCTTCGCACTGACGGAAGCTGTTGCGCTTTTCGCTCTTCTGATCGCCTTCCTGATCCTGTTCGTCTGATTAGAGAGGCAGGGTAAAGTCATGCGCCTTCCGTCTCGTAATCTCGCTGCCCCGCTGGCCATTGCGCTTGCGCTTGGCGCTGTGCCGGGACGGGCCTGGGCAGCTGGCATGCCGCAGCTCGACTTCGCCAACCCCCTGCTTATCGCAGGTGGTCTGGGGCGCAGTCATTTTTGCGGTTTTCTACTTTGTTCTGAGTCGCTCGGCCCTGCCGCGTATCGAAGGGGTTCTGACCCATCGACGCAACCGGATCGAGGGCGATCTTGATATTGCCCGCCGTGCCCGTGACGACGCTGATCGCGCCGTTGACGAGCTGCGCCGTGCGCGCCACGATGCAGCCGCTCAGGCACAGGCCAATATCGACCGGGTTGTTCAGGAAGCCCGTATGGCTGCCGAGGCTCAGACCCACGAAATGAATCATCGGCTTATGGCTGATATCGCCGAGGCCGAGAAGCGTATCGCTTCTGCACGTGTCGACGCGCTTGCAAGCCTGCCAGGCGTTGCCGCAGATACAGCTCAGAGTCTGATCGAGAAACTGCTTCGTCCCTCCGGGCTCGGAACGACCATCTCGAAAGATCAGGTGGAGAGCGCCGTTCAGGCCGGTCTCTCGGCAAGCAGAGGCTAAGGAAGTCACGCGATGTTCCACGATCAGCGTTTTTATGTCGCTATTTCCTTCGTTCTCTTCTTCGTCCTGTTTGGCGGTAAGCTATGGAAGGCGATTTCTGCCATCCTCGATGCCCGTGCAGAGCAGGTCCGCAGCAATCTTGATGAAGCAAGCCGTCTTCGTCGCGAAGCGGAAAAGATGCTTGAGGATGCCACGCGTGAGCGTGAGCAGGCGTTTGCAGAGTCCCGCGCCCTGATCGAACGGTCGCGTCAGGAAGCCGCCACAATAGCGGAAAACGCCCGTCGTGAAGCAGAGGCTGTTGCCGGGCGCCGTGAGCAGATGGCACGTGATCGTATTGCGGCTTCGGAACGTGCTGCAGTTCGTGAAATGCGTGAGCTTGCTGCTGATGCCGCCATCAAGGCGGCACGCAGCCTGCTTGCACAACATCTCGGGACTGAACAGGCAGGGGCTTCTGCTCTTCTCGACTCCGCTATCAGCGATCTGCCACAGGCTCTCAGGGCATCCAACGAAGCCGGATCGCGCAGCCAGAACGCTGCCTGATTATCTGTCCCGGGCCGCTTGCAGTCCGGACAAGCCATAGGCGGTTCAGCCATGAGTGTTCGTCTCTCCGTCGTTATTGCTGTTCTCAATGAAGCGGAAAATATCCGCCCCGTTTGTGAGGAACTCGCAAACGTCTTCGAGAATGACCCCGAAATCGAACTGATCTTTGTTGATGATGGCAGCACGGACCGAACGGTCGAGGCGCTTCTTGCCGAGCGTATGCGTGTGTTGCCGGGTCTGCGTCTTCTGAGTCACGACCGGCGTCGCGGCAAGTCAGCTGCCCTGCGCACCGGTATTGAGGCTGCAAAGGGTCATTGGATCGCGACACTCGACGGTGACGGCCAGGATGATCCTGCTGTTATCATAGACATGCTCAAGCGGGCCGAAGCCTGCCAGGATGGCGAGCCTCTGGTGGTCGGTGTACGCCTCAAGCGTAATGACCGCCTCTCACGTGTCATTGCCACGAGATTTGCGAATGGCCTGCGTCGACGTCTGCTGAAAGATGGCTGCCCTGATACGGGCGCCCCCATGAAGCTTTTTGCCCGCTCTGCTTTTCTGCGTATTCCCCAGTTCGAGGGGGTACATCGTTTTCTGCCCGCATTGCTTGGCTGCTATGGAGCAGAACTGATCTGTGTCGAGACGCGCCATCGGGCGCGCCTGCACGGACAGTCCAAATATACCAATTTCAATCGCGCGCTTGTTGGCATCCGTGATCTTCTGGGTGTCATGTGGCTGCTCAATCGCACGAGACTGCCGGGCCGCGTAACCGAACGCTGAGGGCTCTCATGACTCTGACCTGGCGCCATTATCTTGGCGTGGCTTTGCTGACCCTGCTGATTTTTCTGCCGGGACGGATGAGTCTTGTCCCCCTCGACCGGGACGAGCCACGCTATATGGAAGCCTCGGCCCAGATGCTTGAGAGCGGCAATTTCATCGATGTCCGATTTCTGGATCAGCCACGCTATTTGCAACCTGCCGGCATTTACTGGCTTGAGGCGGGGGCCCAGAAGATCTTTGGTGGTCCCCATGACCGTCACATAGCCTGGCCTTATCGCATTCCCAGCCTGATTGCTGCTGTTTCTGCTGTCACACTGACAGCCTATCTGGGCGCAACATTGTTCGGTGGGCTCACTGGTCTCGTGGCGGCAGCCCTGCTTGCGGTTTCGACCCTGCTCACCGCTGAAGGGCGAATGGCGACGATCGATACGGTGTTGCTGCTTGATATCCTTCTGGTCGAGACGGCGCTTTTGCGGGCTTATCTTGACCAGCAGCGAAACCGGACAACGTCTCTGGGCATTGCTCTGCTCTACTGGGGCGCACTGGGATGCGGGCTGATGCTCAAGGGGCCTGTGGTGTTGATCCCGGGTTTTGCAACTCCGCTAGCCTTGCGTGTGATCGATCGTCAGGCAGTCTGGTTTGCCCGTCTTCGTCCTCGCTGGGGATGGCTTGTAACGCTCGCGTTTGTGTTGCCTGGTGCATTGCGATTGGTGTCGTCAGCCATGGGGCCTTTTTCTCCCACTCGGTGGGGACCAATTTTCTTGGTAAGATCGGCCATGGTCAACAGGCCCATGCTTGCCGCCCGGTTTTCATGTCGTGGTGTTTTTGCTGGCTTTCTGGCCGGGCTCCCTATTTCTCGTACTTGGTTTGCCCGCGATCTGGTCGCGTCATCGCGAGCCTGCTGTGCGCTTCCTGCTCTGCTGGATTGTGCCTCACTGGCTCGTCTTCGAGGCGATTGCGACCAAATTGCCGCATTATGTGCTGCCTACCTATCCAGCTATTGCAATACTGGCAGCAGCTAGCCTGACCAAATGGCCCTTGCGTCGACCAAAAGCGGTCTGGGCACGCGGTCTGATGGGGCTGTATACCCTGCTCTGGGGGATGCTGGCGGCTGGTTTCGTTGTCGCTGGGGTCATTCTGCTCTGGAAGAGTGAAGGCCAGCTCAATTACGGAGCGCTTATTGCGGTTTTTGGTGCGCTGCCTCTCGTCCTTTATGCATTCTGGCTGCTCTGGAAAGCACGGCGGCTTCATGCTGCCTGGGTCATTATCGCCGCCGCTGTAGTAGTGCATGCGGGTATTTTCCTGACCGTAATTCCCAATCTGGGCCTGTTGCAGCTCGCCCCGCGAGCCGCTGCTCTTTACGATGACTATCGTCCCTGTGAGAACAGTACGCTCGTCTCGGTTTCCTATTCCGAACCAAGTCTCGCTTTTCTGGCCGGATCAAATACAAAGCTGCTGGGTGTACCCAAGGCGGCGGAGTATCTTGCAGCCAATTCTTCCTGCGCACTCGTCCTTGTTGATCGAAAGGATGAGGCTGCACTTATCAGCCGGATGCTGGAGAAAGGGTTTGCTCTGACGGAATATGGCCGAGTGACCGGACTGAACTATTCCAATGGCCACCATCTTGATCTGGGACTTTATGCGCCTGCCCGGAAATAGGCAGGGGCAATGATAATTTTGAAGACGGGACTGAAAGCCAGAAGGCTTTCTTATCTCCTCTTCAAGTAATCATCTTTCTCGGATAAGTCCAGTCAGGCTGTTCTGTCTGCAGCGATCGTTGCAACAAGAAGTGCAGCAATGACAGGGGTGAAAGAGATCATTGTCAATGCGCTGAGTGCAGTAAGCGGGTGGGCGATAAGATTGGCAATTTCAACGGTGAACATCAGGTTTTTCCAAGATATTTGAAGTGTGGCGGCGGAAAAAGCGCTCAAACCTGATCAAAGACAATCGTCGAAAACGCGCTTCAGCAATGCAGTAAATGCATGGAACGAACTGTATATCTATTTGATCGTTATTTGCCTGGTATTATGGTAATAAAATTACTCTCTTGCCTAGGGAGACCGCTATCTTGTTGCTTTGATCACAGGCACCGGCTTGGGGAGAGCCCCGTCTCTTTTCAGGCCGTGCCAGGCAAGAAAGGTATCAGCTAGGAATGCCGAAAGTGCTCCCACAGTGCAGAAAAGCGCGCCGCCAAACAGAAAGATGAGCCAGGCTACCGTCTGACTGTTGTGAAGACTGCCGACGAACAGGGCCAGAGCGGCGCCACAGGTTGAAGCGCCTCCCACACCACCAAGCATGACTGCAGAATCGAGAGCAAAAATGCGACGCCGCAAACGGCGCTGGTGACGTTCGAGCCGAGCTGTTTCGTCATTATCCTCGTTTGTCTCGTTCAGGCGGTGGGCTACCTCTTCCACATGATCGGACACGCGGGCGAGCCGCGTATTGAAGAGTGTCAGGAGGGACGCCACGCCTGACAGCATGAAGACAGGGGTTAACGCGACCTGAATGACATGTGCCACGCTATCGATCGGTTCGGGTGCCAGAAGAGCATTAAGGCCGACGGGGTCGAGCGGCATGGGGACGGTGGCTCCATAACTGATGTGAAATCAGTGATGTGTTTTACAGTGCCAGCAAAACTCTGCAACATCGAGACCAGGCTCTGGCGCCAGTCTGCACCTGTGATAGAACAAGGGACGTTTCTTTTGAGGAAATCTCGAGCGTGACCTTTATTACCTGCCTGCGTCCTGTCGCACGTCAGTTGTTCATGGCGTTGACTATTCTATATGGAGCGACACATGCGGCTCATGCCGGGACAGTTTCCTTTGAAAAACTGACCTGGACCGAGATTCAGGCGCAGATCCAGAATGGAACCGATACGATTATCGTTCCTGTCGGTGGTACGGAGCAGAGTGGTCCCTATATTGCGGTCGGCAAGCATAATATCCGGGCGCAGGTTCAGGCAGAGCATATTGCCGGGCGTCTTGGGCATGCGCTGGTCGCACCGGTCATTGCCTATGTGCCTGAGGGCACTACGACGCCGCGCAGTTCGCATATGCGTTTCGCCGGGACAATATCGATTCCGCCCGCCGTGTTTGAAGGTCTGATTGAAGGGGCTGGCGAGAGTTTTCACGTTCAGGGGTTCCGCCATGTGATTTTCATTGCAGATCACGGTGGATATTTGTCCTATCTCAAGGCAGCTGTGGCAAAGCTGAACAATAAATGGCGTGGCCAGGGGGATGCCCTCTATCTGGCGGCATATTATGACAGTATTGGCGGCGCATTTGCCGATACGCTACGTCAGAGAGGATATGGCGCTGCCCTCGGCAAACATGCCGATCTGAGTGATACGGCGCTCATGCTGGCCATTGACCCGACCATGGTCAGGCTGGACGCGTTGAAAGCAGCACCGCTGCCGGGAATCGCTCAGGGCGTTTACGGAGGAGACCCCCGACCCGCTACCGCGGCGCTGGGAGAGATTGGTACAGAGATTCAGGTTCAGGCAGCGCTCCGTGCCCTTGGCAAGGCCCGCTGAGATGAGTCGTTTTCAAGGAGCATCTATGAAGTTCTCACATCATGCGTTCATCGTATCGCTGTTCGGCCTGACGCTTGGTGCTGTTCCCGCAGCATGGGCTCAGGACGTCACATCGAATGGCGCTCCGGTTTCCTCTTCACAGTCAGCCAATACGGCAGTGCCTGCGGCCCCGGCCCAGACCGCTGTACAGGGAGGAACCCCGGCCACGAGTGCAGCCCCTGATGCGACAGTGTCTGGCGCGCCGGTAACGCCTGGCGTTGTACAGACTATTCCTGGCATGCCTGCGGTTATCGATCCGAAGAATATCTATAGCGAGACGGTCGCCGGCCGTATCTCGCCTGCGATCAAGGATGATCTTGCCCGCGTCTATGTACCCAATCTGCGTGGTAACAGCGTATCGGTGATCGATCCGGCGACATTCAGGGTGGTCGATACCTTCAAGGTCGGTCGCAGCCCCCAGCATGTGGTCCCGAGCTGGGATCTGCGTACGCTCTGGGTGACGAACAATGCCGAAGGCAGCAATGATGGCAGCCTGACGCCCATCGACCCGCGCACGGGCAAGCCTGGCACAGCGGTCAAGGTTGATGATCCCTACAACATGTATTTCACTCCGGATGGCAAATACGCCATCGTGGTAGCCGAAGCGCATGAACGTCTCGATTTCCGTGATCCGCATAGCATGGCGCTGATCGGCTCTGTTGAAGCCCCGCAATGCAAGGGCATCAATCACGCCGATTTCTCGATAGATGGACGCTATGCCATCTTCACCTGTGAGTTCGGTGGTTATCTGGCCAAGATTGACACGGTCAATCGCAGCCTTGTCGGCTATCTGAAGCTCTCGAAGGGTGGCATGCCTCAGGATATCCTCACAGCGCCGGACGGGCATAAGTTCTATATCGCCGACATGCATGCTGATGGTGTGTTTGTGGTTGATGGCGACAGCTTCAGGGAAACGGGTTTCATTCCGACCGGTCCCGGTACACATGGCGAATACCCTAGCCGTGACGGCAAATTTATGTATGTGGCCAATCGCGGTTCGCACAAGATCCATGGGCCTCGCCATAGCCCCGGCAGCGTTTCCGTCATTGACTTTGCGACGGACAAGGTGGTCAAGACGTGGCCAATTCCCGGTGGCGGCAGCCCCGACATGGGCAATGTCAGCGCCGATGGCAAGTTGCTCTGGCTTTCCGGGCGTTTTGATGATGTGGCCTATGCCATCAACACCGAAACCGGCGATGTGAAGAAAATTCCGGTCGGCGCAGAACCGCATGGTCTGACTGTGTGGCCACAGCCCGGACGTTACAGTGTCGGGCATACCGGTATCCTGCGCTAGTTCTGCTTGGATCATCCTTGTCCTGTTCCGGCGCTTTGCCGGAGCAGGGTACTTCCGGTATGCCGCGCAAGCGGCAGGAAGGGGTGTCAGCAGACGCACAGTGATGTGACTGGACGCTCGGGGATGATGCGCTCCTGTTGAACGTTAACAGGAAGACGTTCATTCAAGGAGTCCGATTACATGCTGATTTCCGCCCCGACGGATTTTCGCAAGGCCGCTCGTCGCAAGCTGCCGCCTTTCCTGTTTCACTACATCGATGGCGGGGCCTATGCGGAGCATACGATGCGTCGCAACCAGGCCGATCTGTCGCAGGTGGCGCTGAGACAACGCATTCTGCGCAATGTCTCCGGTCTTGATACCTCGGCGACTGTTCTGGGTCAGAAATTCAGTTTTCCTGCGGCTCTTGGCCCGGTCGGGCTGACGGGCATGTATGCGCGCCGTGGTGAGGTGCAGGCGGCGCGCGCTGCTGCACGCAAGGGCATTCCCTTTACGCTTTCGACTGTTTCTGTCTGTCCTATCGAGGAAGTGCAGAGCAAGAGCCCGGCGCCGATCTGGTTCCAGCTCTACGTCCTCAAGGACCGGGGTTTCATGCGTAATGTGCTGGAGCGTGCGCGCGATGCAGGCGTGACAACGCTGGTTTTCACGGTGGATATGCCGACACCGGGAGCGCGCTATCGCGACGTACATTCGGGTATGTCAGGTCCTTATGCCGCCGCGCGGCGTATCGCTCAGGCTGTGCTTCATCCTGAATGGGCATGGGATGTTGGTCTCCGGGGCACACCTCATGATCTGGGTAACATCTCGACCTATCGCGGTCACCCGACCAAGCTTGAGGATTATATCGGCTGGCTAGCCAGAATTTCGATCCGTCGATCAGCTGGAAGGATCTGGAATGGATCCGGACTTTCTGGAAAGGATCAATGCTGATCAAGGGGATTCTTGATCCTGAGGATGCGAAGGACGCTGTCCGTTTCGGAGCCGATGGGATCATCGTATCCAATCACGGGGGGAGACAGCTCGACGGTGTGTTGTCAAGCTGTCGCGCCTTGCCACCAATTGCTGACGCGGTAAAAAGCGAGCTGACGGTTCTCGCCGATTCCGGGATACGGTCCGGTCTGGATATTGCGCGCATGGTGGCTCTTGGCGCTGATGCTGTACTTCTGGGACGTGCCTATATCTATGCTCTGGCAGCAGGGGGCCAACGGGGCGTTACCAAGCTTCTGGATTTGATGGAGCAGGAGTTGCGGGTAGCCATGACCCTGACCGGCGCCCGATCGATCAGCGAGATCACGTCGGACAGTCTTGTAAAAGCCATGGGCTGATATGATGTCATGCGGCCCTCGTCTGAGGGTCGCCTTGCCTCCTCCATGACCAGGCAGGTTCTGTGAGCATCAGAGCGGTATCTGGAATTGCAGCCAATAGCGGTCACCGCGTGTGCTGTTCTGCACCCCCATTTCATGTTGCCATTTGAGAGCAACGGCATAAGGCGGCCTGAAGAACCAGATGAGCTGCGGGCCCAGCGCGTATTTGGCGAGACGGTTGCCATCTCCCACACGACGCCCGTTCTGCACATCATTGGTGAATTGCGACGTCACGAAGCCGTTCAGCCCGAGGCGGAGCTGTGGCAGGGCGGGCATAATCATGTAATTCGCACCGAAATCGATATTGATGACATTACCTGATTTGTAATCGGTTGCCCCGTTCTTTGCATTGATCTGCAGCTCGCCTTCGGCTGAGACATCAAAACGCTTCGTAGGCGTCCAGGTCAGCGCGGCTTCCTGATTGAAGCCGAAGACATGGGTTGATTCGCTGACAGGATCGGTCTTGCTGAACGAGCCGATGGGAAGAAACGCGCCTTCACCCAGATACACATGGAGTTTGGGCGTATGCCATGAGAGATAGAGTGGTGCGAGATACAGCCAGTTTGCGCCAAAGGCCGTGCCGCCCTGACCACCCGCCCGCAAGGTGAGGCTGTTGAGTGCCAGAATAGCGCTGCTTGAGATCGTTGCCCCCATAAACTGGCTGTTCCAGCTGTGAAAAAGTCGTGCGGCATTCGCGATAGCGGTGGCGCGGAATCCCGGTACGGCGGATTTTCTGTTTGTGCTCGAATAGGCCCCGTTGGGGTTCACCACAAAATAATCCTGCCACAACGTCTGACCCGGTGCGGGCGTCAGGGCAGGATAGATCGTCTGAACACCTGAGGCCCAGTTGGTCTGTCCACCTTCAGTGGCTTTTGTTTCTGACATGATGCCCGGCATGAATACGCCTGTACAAAGCGCAAGGATCAGGTCGGTTTTCAGGAACTGTTTCATCTCACCCCCGCTTGAAATCGAGAGGAAATGTCAGCACGCAGGTGGGATAGGCTCTTGTCCGGGAGAGAGCGTTTTCTTGTCTGTGTCGCCGGAATTGTCCCAAAGCGGAACAATAACGATACCGAAACATTCTATCCCATGCTAGGCGATGGGCTATATGGGCGGACAAGGATAGTGACGGAGGCAGAGTGACATGCCGCTGCTATTGCAGAGCTATGATATTGCCGGTCTGTCGCCCCGGGCGGGGGTCGAGTTCTGGCACGACATTGTCTGCCGGTCCTTTGTGCCGCTGGAGTGCAAGCCGCAGCAGACCGGATTCCAGGGGGCGGTCACGCGTCTCGCCCTTGATCGCTGCAGCATTTCGACCGTGCGTTCAAGCGCGCAATCCGTTTCACGCACACGTCGTCTGATCAGTGCCTCCGGCGAGGCGCATTACTTGCTGGGGCTTGGGATCAGCGGCAGGGGGCAGGTCATGCAGGATGGGCGTGAGGCGGTTGTCATGCCAGGCACATTCGCACTCTACCATACCGACAGACCCTATACGCTGCGTTTTGACAGAGATTTCGAGCAGATCATTTTCATGCTGCCTACCGAGGCGCTGAATGCCCGCTTTGGCCATGCGGAATATCACACCGCGACACTGATCGATGCATCCAATCCCCTGACAGAACTGACACGTCATTTCCTGACCGGGCTGATGGCCACGACACGTCCCATGCCAGATATGCTGGTATCGAAACTCACGGCTCAGGCTGCCGAGCTGGTTGCAACCATGCTGATCGCCTCTGGCACCCGCTCAGCCGCGCCCACATCGCATCGCATGACCATGGGGCTACAGATACGCAACGCCATAGAGACGCGTCTGCGTGACCCTGATCTCAACCGCAGATCGCTCGCCGGGCAGTTTCGCATCTCAACGCGCTATCTTGATGATCTCTTTGCCGATGAGAGGATGGGGGTGGCGGAATATATCCTGAAGCGCCGTCTGGACTGGGCACGTGATGCATTGTCTGATTCGAGCCGTGATCGTTACCAGATCGGCGAAATTGCGCGCATGAGCGGGTTTGTGAGCCAGGCTCATTTCAGCCGGGTATTCGCGGCGGCCTTTGGTTGCGCACCGCGAGAGTACCGCAACAGCCGTCATGAGAGGCTCGTTCTGCCCGAGTAGAAGACGTCTTGTGCAGGAAAAGAGAAAGGCATGTTTTGCCTCTCTCCCAGACAAGACAGGGATTTGTTCCGATCTAAGATCGATTCTGTTCCGGGCAGTTTCAGCCCGATCAGATATCCATGGACGGAGCAGAGACATGAGCCTCAAGCACCCCCGATACAAGGTCGCTGTCGTGCAGGCAGCCCCGGTCTTTCTCGATCTCGATGCCACTATCGACAAGACGATTGCCCTGATCAGGGAGGCCGCCGCCTCGGGTGCTGCGTTGATTGCCTTTCCTGAAACCTTCATTCCCGGTTATCCGTGGCATATCTGGCTCGACAGCCCGGCCTGGTCGATTGGCAAGGGTTTCACCAGCCGTTATTTTGACAATTCGCTTGCCTATGACAGCCCCGAGGCTGACCGTTTGCGCAAGGCGGTGAGAGAGGCAGGTATCACAGCCGTGCTGGGACTATCGGAGCGTTACGAAGGATCGCTCTATATCGCCCAGTGGATTCTCGGGCCTGCCGGCGAGACCGTCGCTACCCGACGCAAGCTGCGTGTGACCCATGTCGAGCGCACTGTTTATGGTGAGGGCGATGGGAGCGATCTGGCAGTACATGATTTGCCGGGTCTGGGGCGTGTGGGCGCGCTCTGTTGCTGGGAGCATATCCAGCCTCTGACAAAATACGCGATGTATGCCCAGAACGAGCAGGTCCATATTGGTGCCTGGCCAAGCTTTTCGCTTTACGAGCCTTTTGCCTACGCGCTGAGCGCCGAGGTCAACACGGCAGCGTCTCGTGTCTATGCGGTAGAAGGGGGGTGTTTCGTTCTGGCCCCTTGCGCGATCGTTTCCGAAGAGATGCTCGATATTCTCTGTGATACGCCGAACAAGCGCGAACTGCTGCGCGCCGGTGGGGCCGCTGCGCGTATCTTCGGGCCAGACGGACGCGAACTGGCGGCATCACTCGCTCCTGATGAGGAAGGTCTGCTTTACGCCGAGATCGACCTGGCGGCCATTCCTGTCGCCAAGGCGTCTGCCGATCCGGTCGGGCATTATTCCCGTCCTGATGTGACCCGCCTGTTGTTCAATCCGACAAAAGCCCGGCGTGTGGAATATGTTCGGTCAGGCGAGCCTGAATCCGTGGAAAACACGTCATTTTCTTTTCCGCTCTCCGGCGAGGTCTGACCCCATGGAAAGCGCCATTGCCCCTCATCTCCGTTGTCCGCGATCACGCGAGCGGCGTATTGCCGAAGACTATCAGCCGCCTTTTCCGGCCTGGACGGCTCGAGGCAATACAGGGTCTTCACAGGTCGTCATGGGCTATTTCGGGGTACAGTGGCGCGGCACCGCTCAGGCGGAAAAGGCTGGGGCGGTTCTGGACACGCTCGTAGCCAGGCTTGGTGAAAGAGAGGCCGCGCGGAATATCGAGCGTGCTGTTTTTGTTGATGGTGCTGGCTGGGATAATAAGGTGGCCATTGGCTATTGGCCGGATCCGACCGCCTATCAATACTGGTGGCAACAGCATCAGGCATGGTGGGCCGACCCGGCGCGAGAATGCGAAGAGATCGGGCTGTACCGTGAGATCTATCTTCCACGCAGTACGCATTTCGAGACGTTGTTCAGTGCCTCTGATCGTCTCGAAGGGATCGGTGTCATGCTGGGGGAGAGAAGTGTCGAGCCAATCCAGGAGCACGGTTATTGGGGCGGCATGCGCGATCGGCTGCCCGCCAGTCAGACAGAGAATCTCGTCTCATCCGGAACAAGAAGGATTATGGTGGAGACAGCCCGGCGACGCCGTGTGATCAGTCATGAGGGGGTGGCGCTGATTCGCTCAGGTCAGGACTGGTCAGATGTCCAGGGTGAGGAACTGACTCTCTATCTGGAGCGCATCGAACCGACTCTGAATGCCGGCATGGATTTCCTGCGGGATGAAGGGCAATCCGTCGGGTGCTACTTCAATCGCTATATGCAGGTCAGTACGGCCAATAGCGGCAAGCCCTCTCGCAGCTTCGGCATGAGCGCTTGGCGCGATCTGGCCGCCATGGAGAATTGGGCCGAGCATCACCCGACCCACAAGGCCATTTTCGGCGACTTTCTTCAGGTGGCGCATGCATTGCAGGGGCGGCTCGATCTGCGCCTTTTTCATGAGGTCGCCGTGTTGCAGGCCGAGGCCCAGATTCTCGAGTATATTAGCTGTCATGATCAGACCGGCATGCTGAATGGCGCGGTCTGATCGGGATGCGCGAGGAGGGGGGGGCGGGCGTCCCCTCGCGTTATTTCAGGCGGAAACCGAGTGCTCTGAGCGAGGCGAGCATGGTGTCGCGCCCATGCAGCCCTGCCTTGGTGGCAATGCGTCTGACCATGGTTTCTGACCAGCGTCGGGGCGGTAACCCTTGTTCTTTCTGAAACGCATCATCGAGCGCGTCATAGGAAGCAATGCATTCAGCCTCTGTGCTGGCATCATAATGCTCGCGATGCAGCACGGCCTGCTGCGGCAGGCGAGGCTTGATGCTGGCGGGCTTTTCCGGGTCAGGATAACCGACGCAAAGGCCGAACAGGCCGACACAGCTTTCAGGCAAGGTCAGCTTTCGGGCAATCTCCTCAGGATGATTGCGCAGGCCACCAATATAGACGGTGCCAAGCCCCGCGGCCTCAAGCGTGCTGACAGCATTCTGGGCCGCAAGGGCGGTATCGATCGTGGCAATCAGGAAGGATTCTGCATAGTCGAGCGCTTCATGGGTTTCGCCAGCGCGCGTTGCCAGTCGCTGCAGACGCGAGAGATCGGCAACCCAGACGAGAAAGACCGGTGCTGTCGCGATATGCTCCTGATTGCCGCAAAGTGCGGCAAAATGCGCACGGCGCACCGGGTCTTCAACGGCGATGACACTCCAGCATTGCAGATTGCTGGAGCTTGCCGCTGACTGGGCGGCAGCGATGGCGGCTTCGATGGTGCCCTCGGGAAGCGCATCCGACAGATAGGCCCTCACCGAGCGATGGGAAAGAAGAGAGGTAAAAACGGCGCTCTGACTGACCGGGTTATCGGCCAGCGCTCCGGTCAGAGCCTCGGGGAGAGGCGTGCGATAGCGCTGTTCCCATAGGGAGGAGAGGCAATCTGTCATGGCTGGGCTCCGCATGAGGGGGCTTGCCGGAAAAAGGCGGTCCGGTCTTTGCCGCAGGGCTCGACTGTCAACCGCCTTTGAGTGCGCAGGCCTCAGGCCGGGTAGGTTAGAAGCGAATGCAGCGGCACGTCCAGCTTGTCGCGTCCGCCAAGACCGTCGAGTTCGACCAGTACCGAGGTGCCAACCACTTCGGCGCCCACATTCTGCAGCAGCTTGATCGAGGCAGAGAGTGTACCGCCTGTCGCCAGCAGATCGTCGAGTACGACCACGCGCTGGCCGGGCTTGATGGCATCGGCCTGGATATGCAGTTCGTCCTGACCGTATTCGAGGCCGTATTTCAGCGAGATGGTCTTTCCTGGCAGCTTGCCTGGCTTGCGCAGCATGATGAAGCCGCAGCCAAGACGCATGGCGACAGGGGCCGCCGTCAGAAAGCCGCGGCTCTCGATTCCGGCCAGAAGATCGGGCTGCCAGGGCGCGATGGCGCGCGCCAGACGAGCGGTGGCGATCTGCCAGGCATCGGCATTACGGATCAGGGTCGAGATGTCATAGAACAGGATGCCGGGCTTGGGAAAATCCGGGATCTCGCGAATGTATTTCTTGAGATCGAGCTCGGGCTGATCGCCATGCGGCGTGTTCTGGGTCATGGTTCTGCTTCTCTTCCCTGCTGGACAACATCGTCAAAAGGCGCGGCATCTAGCCGCGGCAGCCTGAAATGTAAATCTCAGGCCATAGTAAATCTCAGGTTGAATCAGCTCTGGCGCTCTCGATGGCTTCGATCAGGGCTGCACGACGGAATGGTTTCGGCAGAATGACAGCGCCGGGCACAAGATCATCGCGAGAGGATGTATCGTCGAAATCGCCCGAGATCAGAATGACGGGCAGATCCGGCTGGGTCTCTCTCAGCCTGCGAGCCAGTACGTCCCCGTTCAGCGCGCCCGGCAGATTGAGGTCAGAGATGATGAGAGAAGGAGGGTGGCTGCCGGCAAGGGTCAGGGCCTCTGCCGCTGAGCTGGCCCGACTGATTGTCTGCCCGGCAGAAGAGAGAATTGCTTCAACAATAAGGGCGATTGAATCGTCATCCTCTACAAGCAGGATGGGCGAATCGGTCATTCGGAGACTCTCCAAAGGGGCTTCATCAAGCCTAGACGGCAGGAGGATGGTTATGTGGGCGCATCACCGCAAATACGCCCATCATTAATGCTGCAAACAGCATAAGCGCTGCCATGGGCATGGGTGTATCCGCAGGAAGCAGGCCAATTGCGGTACTGGCAAGCGATCCTAGCGCGTATTGCATGGTTCCCGCAAAAGCAGAGGCACTGCCTGCATATTGCGACTGATTGCTCAAGGCACCCACCATGGCATTCGGACCGATAATGCCGGTCATGCCCAGAGTGATCATCATGCATCCCACAATCGGGATCAGCATGACGGGGCGAATATGATGCATCGGACCCAGGTATTGCTCGGCCACCATTACGACGACCAGCAGTGCGATGGCCCCGATAATGGAAAAAGTGATTCCCCAGCCCAGCATGGTGGAGGAACTGACACGTCCGACCAGTGCTCCGTTGATCTGCGATGATCCGATCATGCACACGGCGAAAAGCCCGAACAGCATGCCATAATGGGCCGGAGTAAAACCGAAGATATGCTCGAAAACCGTGGGTGCAGCGGTCAGATAGGTAAAGGAAAGAAACCCGCAAAATCCCCAGACCAGCGCGTTGGTAATGAAGCTGCGTTCGCGGGCGATGAAAAGATAGCGGTGAAGGAGAGAGAGGGGCCGCAGTTCACGGCGGTTCTCACGAGGCAGTGTTTCCGGGAAAACCCGGAGCAGAAGCAGAACACAAAGCGCACCGTAAACGGCAGATACCCAGAAAATGGCGCGCCAGCTGATATAATCTAGCGCAATCCCGCCCAGCATCGGAGCCAGAATAGGCACTATACCCTGAATGAGAATCAGCTTGGACATCAGCCGGGCGGCATCATTCCCTGTTGAAAGGTCGCGCACACAGGCGCTGGGAATGACGATGCTCGCTGACGCGGCAATGGCGGCGACAAGCCGGAAGAGGCACATTTCGGTCATGGTTGCCGCCATGGCACAACCAACACTGCCCAGAGTGTAGACACTCATACCGATCAGCATGGGAATGCGTCGACCGAAGCGGTCGGCAAGCGGGCCCATGCTGATCTGTCCGATAGCCAGCCCGATCATCCAGGCAGAAAGCGTCATGCCGGCGCTGCCTGCGGGGGAATTCAAGGATTTCTCAAGAGCCGGGAAGGCCGGCAGATAGATATCTGTCGAGACAGGTCCGACAGCAGTCAGAAATCCCAGTAGCAAGGGAAGCCAGCCGGGCATGGCCACAGGGGCCGCACGCGCTGCGTCGGTCTGACGCCCGGGGGCCGAATTGTCAGAAAAAGAAATCCCGTCGGGAGAGGCCATGAGGCGCTCCTGCTGGATGAAGGACTGCGAAATAGACGAATGCCCCGCTCTCGGCCAGGGGGCGCGCTCTTCAAGCGCATCAGAAACAAGGCGGTTTTCTGGCCGCTCTCTGGCAATGAAGTGTCAGATATCGCAGCGCTGGCGATTTTCAATCTCTTTTTTCATTCCGGCGCCTCTATTTCGCTTTCGTCGGGGGAATATGCTTGCGGGTTCAGAAAGTCTCATCATCAAGTGTCGTTTCTGCAAGTTTCCCGAGAGCCCCTCCCTCGCGCCGGGCTCTGGTGAGCAAGGCCCAGGCAAGAATCGATGATCCGGCAAAGAGCATCACGCCAAGACCAATCTGTATCCCCTGACCGAGCTGTGTACCTGCCCCGATCAGCACGAAAACCAGATTTTGCGGTATGGCGCCAATGAAACTCGCCCAGCAGAAAGCTCCTAGCGGAACGCCGTAAAGTCCTGCTGCGGCCGTTACCATCAGCGCAGAGCCAACAGGCATGAGTCGCAGGGTCAGTACCGCCTGGAAAGGTGATCTCTCCAGTATAATTCCGATCAGACGCAATCTGCCTCTGAAACGCGTCTGCCAGCGTTCCCTCTGCGCGGATGAGGCAAGCCTTCGTATCCAGAGAAAACCGAGCATTGTGCCGCAAAGCGTTGCCAGGGCTGCGAGACCGAAACCCGCCAGTGTGCCGAACATCAGCCCGGCCACCAGGCAGAGCGCCTGTCGCGGCAAGCCGAAAAGGCTGTATGGGATCCCGATCGCCAGAAAGACAAAAGGGGCAAGCGGCTGGTTCTGCCAGCTTTCAATACTGGTCAGAAGCGTTCGTGTCACAGGAAAGGCACGGACAAGCAGAAGCAGCCCGATAATGACCAGAAGTGACAGCCCAGGTTTCCAGAGGCTCTGCAGAAGGGAAGGTTTTCGAGGGAGAGGAGGTGTCAGGGAAGGAGCTCCGGTCTGTGCACAGACCGCGCTTAGCAGCCATGATACGCTTTAGGAAGCATCAGTTGATGCAGATCGGTAACAGTGGGTGACGATTCAGCCGTTTACCAGCAATTGTCACAGAGGTTTCGTTGCTGTTGCTTAACGTAACTGGTAGCCGGGAAGTGGGTTTCTGTTTGATATCGTAACGATACGATTAAAGTCGAATAGGGCCGCTCGTTTTGTCCAGTGCCGAGGGAAACGCCACTCTATGTCGTCCAGTTTCACGCATCGCTGTCTTAAGATGCTGCTCGCAGGTACCGCTCTTGCAGGCAGTGTTCAGGTATCGACCGCCGCGCCGACACGCCACAAGCATCATGCGTCCCCCCACCGGACGGCCAAACCCTCCATAGCACCGGTGGTTGCACCGGTCGCTACGGCGATCCCCAATCCGGCTCCCGCTCCTGTCATGGCGCGGTCGCAGCCTGAAGAAATTGCCGTAACCGGTCGCAGCAGTCGTACCCGTCAGCCAGGCGGTGGTCTGCTGCGTGTCGAAACAGCGCCCAAAGCTGTCCAGACCATTACACACGACTTCATCGCCAAGCTGGCCCCGAGCGTGAACCTGCAGCAGGTCATGGCGATGATGCCGGCAGCCAATGTTACCCAAGCCGATCCCTTCGGTCTCTACACAGGTCAGACGAACGTTCGCGGCTTCGATACGACCGAAGTGGGCTGGCTGCTGGATGGCGCACCGCTTAATGATATTGGCGGTGGTCAGTTCTATGCCAATGAGGTGCTCGAGTCCGAAAACCTTGAAAGCGTATCGATGCAGCCGGGTTCGGTTAATATCGATACGCCGGTTATCAGTGCCTCGGCCGGTATGACGACCATGACCATGAGTAATCCGACCCATCATTTCGGGGGGGTCATGGATGTGTCCTTCGGGTCGTTCGATACTTTTCGTCAGTTCATCCGGCTGAATTCGGGCGATATCGGCAATAGCGGCATCCGCGCCATGTTCGCCTTCAGCCATACCAAGGGCAATACCTGGCGTGGCCCCGGCCAGGCCGAAAAATACCATTATGACTTCAAGATGGTGAAGGACTTCCGCAACGGAAGCCATACCGGACTGACCGTTGCCTATAACGACCAGACAAATGATTTCTATCTGGCACCCAATCTCACCCAGTGGCGCACGACGGGTTATTCGACCAACTATGCAACAGACTATGCTGGTCCAAACGCTGCAGGAGCGAATTACTACAAGCTGCACGTCAATCCGTTCGAGAACGTGGTTGCAGCCATCCCCACCCATCTCGTCATTACGCCCAAGCTGACGCTCGAGGATTCGCTGTATTTCTGGCACGGAATTGGCAATGGAACCGGAGCCTCGGTCATCAACTCCTCGACTTATATGGGGAATCAGGCAGTGCAGCTCGGTCTTGGTGGTGCCAAGAGCGTTCTGGCGCTCGCACCGTCCAACCAGGAGCAGTTCCGTACCGGCAACACGATCTCGCTGCATTACAAGCCTGATCACCACCATGATATCTCGCTTGGCTGGTGGTATGAGTATGCCAATCTCTATCAGTACTCGCCCTATGGTGTTGTAAACCAGCAGACGGGTGTTCCGAACAATATCTGGGGTACGACTGATACGATCCAGACCACCTCAGGACAGCCTTTCCGTTCTCGCGACTTCCTGTCTCTGACACAGGTCAACATGATCTTCATTGGTGACACGATGAAGTATTTCAATGACCGCCTGAACATCGTGGTTGGTTTCAAGGAGGCGATGGTAACGCGCCGGATGTACAACTACACGCCTGGCACGCAGTATAATCGTAATCTGCATACCCCTGAGCCGCTGCCGCAAATAGGGATTTCCTGGAACTTCAACAAGCAGCACCAGATCTATGTTTCGGGCAGCACGAACTTCAAGGCGCCATCCAATACCTCGCTGGTCGATTACTACAACACGCAAGGCAAGCAGAGCCAGAAGGGCGGAGCGTCAAAGCCGGAATATACGATTGAGGAAGAGCTGGGTTATCGCTATAACGGCGAGCTCATTGTCGGATCGGTTTCATTTTTCAACTATAACCTGACCAACCGTCAGCAGACGCTCAACTACTATGACGGCGCGGCTGGCGCGAGCTACAGCCAGACAGTCAACGCAGGAGGTCAGACCACACGCGGCGTTGATGTTCAGATCGCTACGCGCGCTTGGCATCATTTCCGTCCATATGCGACATTTGAGTATCTGCATTCGACCATCGACAACAATATCCGGGTCAATAACGATCTCCTGCCGACGGCTGGCAAGATAGCCATTCGCTCACCGTCAAAGCAGGCCAAGTTTGGCCTTGATTACGATGATGGCAGCTTCTGGTTCTCTGGTCAGGTCATCTATGTAGGCAAGCAATATGCCAGCTTCATGAATGACAGCTCGATCCCGCAATATGTCACGAACCAGGTGGGTATCGGCTATCGCTTCAAGAATCATGGCTTCATGAAGTCGCCGCAGATCCAGCTGAACATGACGAACCTGACAGGCGCAAAGTTCCGCAACGGTGTGTATGGCTTCACCACGAACGCCAACCAGACCAAGGGCGTCTATGGCACCATGATCAATTCTGGTGGTTTGCCTTCCTATTACCTCAACCCGCCTTTCTCGGCGATGGTCACCCTCTCTACCGGGTTCTGATCATTCAGCCAGTGGCGCCACTGTCCAGCCGAAATGGCTGGCGGTCGGGGTCGGGGCGATTTCACATTGCAGCCCTCTGCGCCCTGCATTCACGAAAATCGTTTCCTGTTCGAGCGCGTGTCGGTCCAGAAGGATCGGCACGCGTTTTTTTTGTCCGAACGGGCTGATTCCGCCTGTTTTGTAAGCGGTCAGACGCTCGGCATCGGGCGGGGCCATCATGGTGGCTGATTTGCCCTTCAGGGCAGCGGCCACTGCCTTGAGATGCAGTTTGTGATCGGACCGGATGATCGCGCAGGCTGGTTTGTCCTTGTCCACCCAGACCATCAGCGTCTTGAATACGCGTTCGGGCGAAACGCCGAGCGATTCAGCTGCCTGCAACCCTTTGCGGCTAGCCTCGGGGTCATAATCATGAGCGTGCAAGGTGTAGGCTATGTCCTCTTTCTCCAGCAGAACGAGGGCAGGGGTCTGGCCAGAGGCGGGTTTCATCGGTCTTTCTCCTGATGGGGCGTGTCAGCACCCATCAGAAAACTGGCTCGTCCTGCTGTCAAATCGGTTTCAGCCCTGTTCGATTTCGACCGGCTGAGGCAGGGGCTTGCGACGCAGAAACGCCAGAACATTGCCGAGCAGGATAAGCACGAGACCCGCCAGCATGGGTAATGACCAGTGTACCTGCTCAAAAAAGGCAGACATGCCGAGTGCGATGACTGGTGAGAGGATGGTGGCATAGGCTGCACGATCGGCCCCGATGCGACGCACCAGCTCCAGATAAAAAAGAAAGCCGACGATTGAACCGAACAGGATCAGGTAGACCAGTCCTGTCATCCAGCGCCATGTCAGAGGAAAGCCATAGCCATGACCGGTCACAGGGATGAAGAGGGCCATGATGGCCGCACCGCTGAGCATGCCCCAGAATACGGTATTGGTCAGGCTGAGGGTATAGCGCCCCATCCGGCGCGAGAACATGTTGCCGCAGGAGAACAGAAACGTACCCAGCAAGGCAAAACCGAGCCCGACAAGCGTGTGATGCCAGTTGCCATGTCCCATTCCGCCTGCCAGCAACAGGGCGACGCCACAGACCCCGAGCAATCCTCCGGCCAATACACGCAAATCAGGCTTCTGGCCGAAAAACAGCCAGAGATTGAGTGTATTGAACAAGGTAGCCATGCTGAAAACGACCGAGACCGTACCGCTAGGCAGATACAGCTCCGAAGTATAGATCCCGAGATAATTGCAGGAGAACAGGCAGGCCCCCATGCCTAGGATCCAGACCCAGGCCGAAGCGGGTGGACGTCGCAGCTTTCCCGTTACGGCAAGACCGGCACCAATCAGAGCCGCTGAAAACAGGAAGCGCCAGAATATGGCGACATCAGCTGTCGTACCGCCGATCTGAAGGGTAATGGCAAACCATGTCAGACCCCAGAAGATAACAACTGCGAAAAACAGGAAGGGGGCCATCAGCGCACTTTCTTGAGGGGAGATCAAAGGCGCTCAACCTTATGGGATTGTTCCGGCATAAAATAGATCAGTACCCGACCGAAATGTGCCAGATCATGCGACTTTGTTCAGGATGACGCGTTGAGGGGGCTGTCCTGCACAATGCAGAACCCAGCGAGAAGGAACAGCGTCATGAGCTCATTCACGGATAAGGTCAGCGGCACCGTCAAGCAGGTCGTCGGTTCGATCAAGGAAGAAGCAGGCAAGCTGACCGATAACGAGAAGCTGCAGGCAGAAGGCGCTGCCCAGAATCTCGAAGGCAAGGCTGAGAAGACAAAGGGTGATGTGAAGGGTGCCGTGAATAACGGTATCGACAGCGTCAAGGATGGGCTGAACAAGCTCTGATATCTTTGCACTGATCCATTCCCTGTCACTCAGGCTGGATCAGTGCCCCGTTCTTGCTGGGCGAGGTAAGACATTTTCTTCCCCGCACATCAAGGCCGCACGAGCCTGCTGCCGACAGAAGTTGCACAATTCACCCGGCCTTGGACTGCTCGCGGCATCAGCTTGAAAATGTCCAGACAGTTTGCCTCTGCGATATGTCTCCCGACCGATCGCCTTATGCCTAACCTTCTCAATCCTCTTCTCACGCTAC
>NZ_BAJV01000016.1 GCF_000613885.1 Asaia prunellae JCM 25354
CTGCATTCGCCGGGGCGGCAGGGGCAGGGGCCGCGAAGGCCGGAGCCACCAGAGTCGTGCCGGAGAGGAGAGCAGCGCAGAAAAGGGCCGGGCGGATAAGCCGCATGGAGAAACAACCTCGAAAATCTCGTGGAACTCTTGCCAACATGGCGCAGGCTTTATCGCGCGACAAGGCCGCTTTCGGGCTGATGCGGTGTTTTGATGATACTCGTCATGAAGAAAACGTGCATTCACGCCTGTTCATAGGGGATGAAGCGGGGGCACTCGGTTGACCGGGGCATGGGTGCGCCCTATCTCCTTTCCCGCGTGGACGATCCCGATCCTGCTTCGGCGGGTGCGCTACGCTTTCGCCGTATTCCGGTTTCCATCGCCCCTGGCTTCGGAATGACCTGATACGTGCGGGTCGGGATACCCCGCCTCTCAGTTTGCGGTCCGTTTTTTTTCGGACCAGGTCGCCAGAAGGACAGTCATGTTCGCTCGTATCGCCCGCGCCGTGTTCGGCACAGCCAATGATCGCTCTCTGAAGGGCTATCAGAAGCGTCTGCCTGAAATCAATGCGCTCGAGCCCGCAGTACAGGCGCTCGACGATGAGGCACTGCGCGCGAAGACACAGGAGTTCAGGAGCCGTATCGCCGGGGGAGAAAACCTCGACAAGATCATGCCGGAAGCTTTTGCCGTCTGCCGCGAGGCATCGCGTCGTGTGCTTGGCATGCGTCATTTCGATGTGCAGCTTGTGGGCGGTATGGTGCTGCATTCGGGGCGTATTGCCGAAATGCGTACGGGTGAGGGCAAGACACTCGTTGCGACACTGGCTGTCTATCTCAGCGCGCTCGCAGGCAAGGGCGTTCACGTTGTCACGGTGAATGATTATCTGGCCAAGCGTGACGCCGAGGAAATGAGCAAGCTTTACAGCTTTCTCGACCTGACCACGGGCGTGATCATACCCAATCTTTCCGATGACGAACGACGCGCGGCTTATGCGGCCGATATCACCTATGGAACGAACAACGAATTCGGCTTCGATTATCTGCGTGACAACATGAAATACACGCTGGAGGAAATGGTCCAGCGTCCTTTCTATCATGCGATTGTCGATGAGGTGGATTCGATCCTGATTGACGAAGCACGGACACCGCTCATCATCTCGGGGCCTGCGGATGACAGCTCTGATCTGTACCGGGCTGTCGATGACGTTGTGATTCAGCTCGTCAAGAACAAGGAAGCCTTCGAGCGGGATGAGAAACTTCGTACGGTGATCCTGACGGAGCAGGGTTCCGATCAGGTAGAGGCAATGCTTCATGAGGCGGGCGTGCTCGCTGAAGGTGGCCTTTACGACGTGCATAACATCGCCGTCATGCACCATGTGCAGCAATCACTGCGCGCCCATACGCTGTTTGCACGCGATGTCGAATACATCGTGCGTGGTGGCAAGGTCATCATCATTGATGAGTTCACGGGCCGCATGATGGATGGCCGTCGCTATTCCGACGGGTTGCATCAGGCGCTCGAGGCGAAAGAGCATGTCGAGATCCAGCCTGAAAACCAGACACTCGCCTCTATTACGTTCCAGAACTATTTCCGTCTCTATCCCAAGCTTTCGGGCATGACCGGCACGGCGATGACCGAAGCCGACGAATTCGCCGAGATCTACAAGCTGGATGTGGTCGAGATTCCCACCAATCTCCCCGTTGCCCGCAAGGATACGGATGATGAGGTCTACATTACGGCACGGGAAAAATTCGAAGCCGTTGCCAACCTTATCCAGGAAATCGCGAAAACGGGGCAGCCGGTTCTGGTCGGCACCACTTCTATCGAAAAAAGCGAGCATCTGTCCAATCAGCTCAAAGCCAAGAACATTCCCCATAGTGTGCTGAATGCACGCTTCCATGAGATGGAATCCCAGATCGTCGCTCAGGCCGGCGCACCGGGTGCCATCACCATCGCGACCAACATGGCAGGGCGTGGTACGGACATCAAACTGGGTGGCAATCTGGACATGCTGATCCGTCAAAGCCTCGAGAAGATCGAGGATGAGTCGGCACATGAGGCAGAAATCCGTCGCCTGCGTGAGGAGATTGCGGTCAATCACGGCAAGGTAAAGGAGCTGGGCGGTCTGTATGTGATCGGTACCGAGCGCCATGAGAGCCGGCGTATCGACAACCAGCTGCGTGGTCGTTCCGGTCGACAGGGTGATCCGGGTGCATCACGTTTCTTCCTGTCTCTCGAAGACGATCTGATGCGCATCTATGGCGGCGAGCGCATGGGGGCTTTCTGGACCAAGCTTGGCATGAAGGAAGGCGAGGCCATCGTTCATCCCTGGCTGAACAAGGCGCTTGAACGCGCGCAGAAAAAGGTCGAGGCGCGCAATTTCGACATGCGCAAGAACGTCCTCAAATATGATGACGTGATGAACGACCAGCGCAAGGAGGTTTACGCCCAGCGCCGTGAATATATGGCGATGGAAGATGTCTCCGGGATTATCCATGACCTGCGTCAGCAGAGTATAGAGGATGCGGTTCATGCCCGCATTCCCGAAAAGGCCTTCGCAGAGCAGTGGGAAAGCGAGGCGCTCGAAGCCGATCTGCTGTCCCTGCTCAATCTGAATCTGCCGATTCGTGAATGGGCGAAGGAAGACGGCATGGACGCCGATCTTGTTATCCAGCGTGTCGAAGAGGCAGCAAACCAGGCACAGGCGGCACGTTCAGCCAATATCGGGCCGAGCATCATGCGGCATATCGAAAAGCAGGTTCTGCTGACGTCCTTCGATGCGGTGTGGAAAGAGCATCTTCATGCGCTTGACCAGCTTCGTCAGGGTATTGGTCTGCGCGCCTATGGCCAGCGTGACCCGCTCAACGAATACAAGCATGAGGCTTTCCAGCTTTTCACAGCCATGCTGGACGACATGCGTCTGCGTGTCACCACCACCATGTCGCGTATCGAGGTGGTGCAGCAGGCTGATCCGTTCCCCGGTACCGAGGCGCAGCAGATCTTCGCGCCCAATGACGAGGGATTCTCGTCTGCAGGGCTGGAGCCGCGGCAGGTCGGCATGCAGCCTTCGGGTTTGTTCCAGGCACCATCAGGCGATGGTCTGAATATATCCGAAGCTCAGGGTTATGCGCAGGAAACGCCGCGCAACGCGCTCTGCCCCTGTGGGTCGGGCAAGAAGTTCAAACATTGTCATGGCCGTCTGGCCTGAGAAAGCAAGGTTGAGGAGAGGCTCGGATGGCCGGTCATTCGCAATTCAAGAACATCATGCACCGCAAGGGCGCGCAGGACGCCAAGCGCGCCAAGCAGTTTGCGAAGATCCTGCGTGAAATCACGGTTGCGGCCCGTTCCGGCCTGCCTGACCCGTCTTCCAACCCCCGCTTGCGCGCCGCCATGATTGCAGCGCGTGAAGCCAACATGCCCAAGGATAATGTCGAGCGCGCCATCAAGAAGGCCAGCGGTGCCGGTGGCGGAGAGGATTATGTCGAGGTACGCTATGAGGCTACGGCCCGGCAGGCGTTGCCGTGATTGTCGAGGGCCTGACCGATAACCGTAATCGTACGGCCAGCGAAGTGCGTGCTGCCTTCTCCAAGCATGGCGGGTCCATGGGGGAGAGCAATTCGGTATCGTTCATGTTCCAGCGTCTTGGCGTCGTGACCTATCCGGTTGCCGCAGCGTCAGAGGAAGACATGCTGGATGCGGCGATCGAGGCCGGTGCTGATAATGCCGAGCTGACAGCAGACGGGCATGAGATCACCTGTGCCATGGAAAATCTCTTCGCTGTCCGCGATGCGCTTGAAACCAGGTTCGGCGAACCCAGCTCGGCCAAGCTCGACTGGCGCCCTGAGAACACGGTGACGCTGGATGAGGAAAAGGCACGCTCCGTACTGAAGCTGATCGACGTTCTGGAAGACAATGACGACATCCAGGCGGTCTATGCCAATTTCGACATCCCCGATGATGTCGCTCAGGCTCTGGCTGCTTGATCCGACTTCTTGGAATCGACCCCGGCCTGCGTTTCATGGGCTGGGGATTGATTGATGTGCAGGGCAATCGCCTTCAGCATGTGGCCTCTGGTGTCATTGCAACCGACGGGGCTGAATCCGTGCCTCTGCGCCTGTGCGAACTGCACGGTGCCTTGCAGAAACTGATACGCGAATATCAGCCCGCAGAGGCTGCGGTTGAGGAAACCTATGTCAACCGTAACGGGTCATCAACGCTCAAGCTGGGTTACGCGCGTGGTGTTGCCCTGCTGACACCAGCCTATGAAGGGCTGCCTGTAGCGGAATACGGGGCCATGATGGTCAAGAAATCGGTTGTAGGTACAGGTGCGGCCACGAAAGAGCAGGTTACGATGATGGTCAAACGCCTTCTGCCCGGAGCGGTAATTCACAAGGCCGATGCGTCCGATGCTCTCGCCGTGGCCATCTGTCACGCGCATCACCGTGAGACGTCACGCCTCGTTCAGGCCGGAAAGCGTATGGCATGATCGGGCTTCTGACCGGCGTTATTGTCAGCACGGAAACGGATCGCTGTATTCTGGATGTGAACGGAGTGGGCTATCTTGTCTCCGCTTCCAGCCGAACCCTTGCCAATCTGCCTGCTGCACCCGAAAAGACGCGTCTTCTGATCGAGACCGTGGTGCGTGAGGATGCCATCCAGCTTTTTGGTTTCCTGACCTCTGATGAGCAGGAATGGTTTCGCCTGCTGACCACGGTTCAGGGCGTGGGCGCCAAGGTGGCGCTGGCAATTCTCTCTGTTTCAACGCCGGGTGATCTGGTCCTGTCTATCAGCGCGGGTGACAAGGCCATGCTGACGCGTGCTGCCGGTGTGGGCGCGCGTCTGGCAGAGCGTATTGTGACCGAACTCAAGAACAAGGTGGGCAAGATGCCGGGTGGCGGCGCTGCGCCTCTGGGCAAGGTCGCGGCCTCGGTTGCGGGCAGCATCGAGACTGATGCGCTTCAGGCCCTGGCAGGGCTCGGTTTTCGTCGCGCTGAAGCCTGGCCGGTTCTTAGCCGGATCCTGATCGAGCATGAAGGGGCGACCCTGGACAAGATCATTCGTCTGGCACTGAAGGATCTCGCGAGATGAGCAGAGCCTTTGACGTGCTGCATATTGGTAACACATACGGACTGTGCCCCTGTGGAGCAGGATTATGAGTGAGACAGATCGCGGCACGCTGAATCCCGAACGCCGTATGGATGACAGTGATCACGGTTTGCGTCCCCAGACGCTCGATGATTTCACCGGACAGCGGACCAGCTGTGAGAATCTGTCCGTATTTGTTCAGGCTGCCCGCAGCCGCGGCGAGGCGCTTGATCATGTGTTGCTGCATGGTCCGCCGGGACTCGGTAAGACCACGCTCGCGCAGATTGTGGCGCGTGAGCTGGGTGTCGGATTCAGGGCGACATCCGGGCCGGTCATTCAGCGTGCCGGGGATCTTGCGGCGATTCTGACCAATCTCCAGCCCAATGATGTGTTGTTCATCGATGAGATTCATCGTCTGCAACCGGCTATCGAAGAAGTCCTCTATCCTGCGATGGAAGATTTCCAGCTTGATCTGATCATTGGTGAAGGGCCGGCAGCGCGCTCTGTGCGGATTGACCTGGCCCCTTTCACCCTAGTGGCCGCAACCACTCGTGCCGGCCTGTTGGCCACACCTTTGAGGGATCGTTTCGGCATTCCTCTGCGTCTGGTTTTCTATACGCCGGAAGAACTTCGTCTGATTGTCTCGCGTGGAGCGTCCAAGCTTGGCATGAATCTGACCGAAGAAGGGGCCGAGGAAATTGCCCGTCGTTCGCGTGGCACGCCTCGTATTGCCGGGCGTCTGCTACGCCGTGTGCGTGACTTCGCGGCTGTAGGAGCACCCGAAGGACGTGCCATCACACGTCAAATGGCCGATGCGGCACTTTCACGTCTTGAAGTCGATTCGGTTGGACTGGACGCCATGGATCGCCGTTATCTGCTGCGTATCGCCGAGCATCATCATGGTGGTCCGGTAGGAGTCGAGACACTGGCAGCCGCTCTTGCCGAAGCACGCGATACGCTGGAAGACGTGATCGAACCCTATCTGATCCAGGAGGGGCTCGTCCTGCGCACGTCACGCGGCCGCATGCTGGGGGAGCGTGGCTGGACGCATCTCGGCATGAAAGCACCAGCCTCGGCCACGGCAACGCAGTTTGATTTGCTGGGAGAGGGCGATGAAGCGCATAAGGCCGGATTTCGGGTCTATTACGAAGATACGGATGCAGGGGGTATTGTCTATCATGCGCGCTACCTCGCTTTCGCTGAACGAGCACGCACCGAGGCGCTGCGTATGGCAGGCACACCGGTTTCAGCCCTCCAGGAAGAGGCCGGTCTGGTCTTTGTCGTAACAAAACTGGGCATAGAATATCACCAGCCTCTGCGGCTTGACGACTGGGCCGAAATCACAACGTCAATTGATTCCATAGGGGCTGCGCGTTGCCAGTTGCGTCAGGTCGTGACGTGTGGCGACATGCATGCTGCCACGCTGACAGTCGAGCTGGCATGCATTGTGCCAGGTTCAGGTCGGCCTGCCCGAATTCCGCCGCGATGGCGTGCTTCAATCGAGGCGTTATCGAATCAGGGCTGAGGATCGGCGGGAACGAAAACGCGTAACGATTCGGGATAGGCGAGGCTATCGCTTGCACTGTATAGGCGTGATGCAGAACGAAGCTCAGGAGGTTTTTTTGGATCGAGCGGTAAATGCGGCTGACCTAGGGGCCGCCGCTTCTGGTTTGTCACCGTTGGACTTGTTCCTTCATGCGTCCATCGTGGTGCAGCTGGTCATGGTGGGACTGATCTTGTGCAGTGCCTTCGTCTGGGCTGTGATCATCGAGAAGATTATTCTGATGCGTCGCGTCAATCGCGAGGCAACAGAGTTTGAAGACCGTTTCTGGTCCGGTGGCAGTCTGGAGGATCTCTACGACTCCGACGGCGCCAAGCCGCTCCATCCGATGGCCGCTGTTTTTGGCGCGGCGATGGGTGAATGGCGACGCTCTGCACGGATTACCGGCATCGATCTTGCCCGTGGTGGCGTGCGTGATCGCGTGGATCGCGCCATCAACATCACAGTCACGCGTGAGATGGATCGTCTCAGCCGCCGTGTCGTGGCATTGGCGACTATCGGCCCGGTAGCGCCGTTCGTCGGGCTTTTTGGCACGGTATGGGGCATCATGCACGCCTTTGGCTCGATTGCTGCCATGCATAATACCAATCTGGCTGTGGTTGCCCCCGGTATCTCTGAAGCGCTTTTCGCAACAGCCATTGGTCTCGTGACAGCCATTCCGGCGTATGTCGCCTACAACGTGACAAGCAGCGCGCTCGATCATTTTGCCGAGCGTATGGACGCCTTCGGTACCGAATTTGCCGCGATCCTTTCACGTCAGTCGGAAGAGCGGAGCTAAGGCCCATGGGCATGTCTGCAGGGGGCGGCCCCGCGCGCGGCCGCAGGCGACGTCCGGCGTCGGAAATCAACGTGACCCCGCTTGTGGACGTCATGCTCGTGCTGCTCATCATCTTCATGGTGACAGCGCCCATGATGACGAGCGGCGTCAATGTCGATCTGCCCAAGACAGATGCAAGCCCGCTTAATGCCGATACGAAGCCGATCACGGTGTCGATCAAGGCGGATGGCGGCATTTATCTGGGCGAGGATCCCGTATCGGCGGACCAGCTCGTCGCGCAGCTTCAGCAAGCGGCGCAGAATGACAAGGAGCATCGCATCTTCGTTCGTGCGGATGCTCATATCAATTACGGTCAGGTGATGGACATCATGGGGAAGATTACCTCGGGTGGCTTCACGCACGTGGCGCTGCTTGCCCAGCAGCCCGCCGCGGGCCAGTAACCAGAGGAGAAGCAGCCTTGCTGCGTCCCCGTCGGTCCGATGTCCGGCGCTTCCGCTATGCGCTGGGAGCGTCGGTGGCAGCGCACGCGCTGTTCATCGGCTTTCTTCTTGTGCGGATGCCCATGAGCAAGCCGCCAGAACCCCCCGAACCCCCACCGATCGAGATGGCTTTCGAGGATTCCGGCCCACCTGCGACTCCGCACAAGGCCGATACGCCTGCGCCCAAGCCTGCTCCGGCGCCAGCGCCTACGCCAACTGACGCGCCACCTGCGCCTACACCTCCGACGCCGCAGCCTGTGGAAGAGCCGCCACCGCCTGCGCCACCACCGCCACCCATTCCGCCACCAGCGGAAAGCAAGACGCCGCCTCTGCCCGATGTGAAGACACCGGAAAAGATGGTTGACGACACGGCGGAGCCCATCAAGCGTCACCGCCCAAACCGTCACCGCCATCAGCGTCGAAACAGGTTGCGCCACCATCACCGCAGACACAGCCTGTGGACAAGCTGCCTGAGACGCGACCTTCTCGCACATCACGCAGCCAAACGCGGCAAAGAAGACCCAGGCCGATTCGCATTCGCTCCTGGCAACTCTCGATTCGCTTCGTGCGGACCAGAAGCAGACCCATCCTCCGAAAGCTCGGGCCAATCCGAGACAGGGTGGGGCGCCCAACGGGGGAGGAGCGCCCAATGGTGACATCACGAATGCACTGAGTGCTGCTGAACAGAAAGCTATCGGCGGCTCTGTGCGCCGTTGCTACTCGGAAGATACAGAGGCACGCAATTATGCCTCATTTAGTGCGCATCTTATTGTCACCGTCGATGCGACCGGAGAGGCAAGAATGGCGCGTTTCGCTCCCGATACACAGGCGAAGGCCAATGCAGACCCATCCTATCGGGCATTGGCTGAACGCGCTCGTGATGCCGTGCTGAGTCCAACCTGTTCGAAACTTCCAATACCCTCAAACCTTCTGGGCAAGACGCACGAACTGAAATTCGTGTTCCGCCCATGATCCTCAAAGAGCGCAAGAGAAGCGAAGTCATGCCAGTCGATATGCCCCTGTTGACCGACGATCAGGCACAGAGCCTTTCCACCTTTTTATCGCGCCGCTCCCTGCTTGGCGCTTCAATAGCCGCAGGCGGTCTGCTGGCTACGCCGCTGAGCGCTTTTGCGCAGGCTGCCAGCGCGCCGGGTGAAGCTGAAATCACGGTCGATCAGGCGCGTACGGCGCCGATCCCCATTGCAATCCCTTCTTTCGGACCGGGACTTGGCGAACAGATCACCAGCGTGGTTTCGGCAGATCTCGAATCTACCGGGTTGTTCTCCATTCTGCCCGGTTCGTCGGGCACGCCGGATTTTGCCGCGCTGAAAGCGCAAGGTGCGCGCGCTGCAGTAACCGGTAGCGCGGCCGGGTCGAGCAGCACACGCGTTGAGATGCGCCTGTGGAATGTTCTGACCGGTGAACAGATCCAGGGTACAGCCTATACAGCTTCTGCCGCCAACTGGCGTCGGATAGCCCATACGATCGCTGATGTGATTTACGAACGTATGCTCGGTGAAAAGGGATATTTTGATACCCGTATCGCCTATATTGCCCGGACCGGGCCGCGTCATCACCAGATTACCCGACTGGCCGTCATGGACCAGGATGGTGCCAACAGCCATATGCTGACATCCGGACAATGGCTGACGCTGACGCCGCGGTTCAACCCCGTGCGCGACCAGATCGCTTTCATGTCCTACGCCAATAACCGTCCGCGCGTTTATACCTTTGATCTTGGTTCCGGCAGTCAGCGCATGCTGGGGGAATTCGAGGGAATTTCCTTCGCGCCGCGCTTTTCACCCAATGGCAGTCAGGTAGTTCTCTCCGCTACACGTGGTGGTGGGTCCGATATCTTTGTCGTTGATCTCGGTTCGGGTGCCAAGCGTCAGATCACCAATTCAGGGGCGATCGATACCAGTCCGTGCTTCAGTCCCGATGGAAGCCAGATCGTCTTCAATTCCGATCGTGGTGGCTCCCCACAGCTTTACATGATGAGTGCTTCCGGCGGGGGAGCGCGACGCATCTCCTATGGCCATGGGACTTATGGCTCGCCTGTCTGGTCGCCCCGCGGGGACCAGATCGCTTTCACACGACTCGCTGGAGGTCGCTTCTCTCTCGGCGTCATGGGGCCGGATGGTACGGGTGAGCGTATCCTGACCGAAGGCTTCACAGTCGAGAGTCCGACTTTCTGTCCTAACGGGCGCGTGATTGCTTTCTGTCGTCAGTCGGCATCAGGCGCTGGTGGAGCCGGATTCTCAAGTGGAATCGGAACCGTGGATATCACCGGCTTTCATGAACGTCCTGTTCGCACTGCGACCGGTGCTTCCGATCCGGCCTGGTCGCCTCTGCAAGGGTGATTTCTGTGTCTCTGGCGCTGCGTTTTGTGGCGCCTGAGACACTAAGTTCTGACTTTATCATGAAATCCGCGCGACATGCCTCGTGACGGTTATCATCCCGCTTGACCGCAGTTCTCGGGAATGAGTATGGCCGATCTTGGTCGTCGGTATCGGTAAGGCCCAATGGTTCTGGTAACCAGCAAGCAAAACGGGAACTCCGACCTTCATAATTAGTTGTCGTCACGCTTCCTGGTCCCGGATGGGGACTATATTCAGGGTTGGCAAAAATGAATTTCAAGCTTCTCGGTGCGCTTGGTCTGGCAGTCGTTCTGGCTGCCTGCTCGGACGAATCAAACAAGGGTGCATCGACCGGTGCAGGTGCAACGGCTCAGGAAACCGGCGCTGCGCCCGGCAGTGAAGCCGATCTGGTCGCCAATGTCGGTGATCGCATCTTCTTCGATCTGGCCCGCAACACGCTTTCGAGCGATGCTCAGGCGACCCTCGACAAGCAGGCTGCATGGCTTGCCCGTTACCCGCAGGTCAGCGTCGAGATCGCTGGTAACTGCGACGACCGTGGTACGGAAGAATACAACATCGCACTGGGTCAGCGCCGTGCAAATGCGGCTCGCGATTATCTGGTTGCCAAGGGCGTAGCACCTTCGCGCATCACGACAATTTCCTACGGCAAAGACCGCCCCACAGCTGACGGCGATGACGAGCAGGCATGGGCTCAGAACCGTAACGCGATCACGTCGGTCAAGTAATCGGGCAGTCTCTGTAGAGACTGTTTCTGTTGCCTGACGGCGGGGGTTCTCCAGCCACGAGCCAGAACAGCCCCCTTTTTCGATCTGTCGGTCAGATCGGATCGCCCTAAGGTAAAGAGAGCTTGAAACCGGCTGGCGCTTATGCGCCAGCCGGTTTTGTTTTATGGTGACTTCGATTCTGCGTGGTAACCTGCCCGCACCCACTCACGATTTGACTGAAGGATGCGCCATGCGCGGTGCCCGAGTTTCCCGGTTCTTCATCCTCTCGACTGTTCCGCTGATTTCTTTTCTGGTCATGCCTGACGCTCAGGCACAGATCTCTAGCCGTGAAGGCATTGCCCTGCAGAACCAGATCCAGCAGCTCAGTGAGCAGCTTCAGCAGGTGCAGAGCCGCGGTCAGGGTGCAGGTACGGCCACTGCAGCAGCGCCGGCTGTTCCTGCCGGAAGTAGTGATCTGGTCTCTCAGCTTCTGCAACGGGTATCGACACTAGAAAACGAAAACCGGGAAATGCGTGGTGAACTCGATCAGCTCATCAATCAGGTTCAGACGCAGAATGCCGCCGTCTCGAAAAAGATCGATGACATGCAGTTTGCTTCCCAGAATGGTGGTGGTGGTGGTGCGTCACCTGCGGCATCTGTAGCCTCTCCTTCGGTGCCAGCAGCGGCTCCGGATAAGCCGGTTACAGCGATAGAACTTCTCAAGACGGGGCAGGCTGCTCTCAAGGCACGGGATTACGACACGGCTCAGAGCGACGCTTCTCAGGCGCTTAAACTGGCCAAAACACCCAACGGCAAGCTTGAATCGCAATTTTTGCTGGCTCAGTCCCTTGCAGGGCAGAAACAGTACCGGGATTCGGCGCTGGCCTATTACGATGCCTATAACCGGGCACCGAAATCACCTCGCGCCGCAGAAGCCCTTATTGGTGTTTCGGCCTCCATGCTGGCTCTGGGTGACAAGAATTCAGCCTGTCAGGCCCTCCAGAAGCTGGAAGCAGAATTTCCCTCCCCGGCGCCGCGCGTCAAAGCTGCAGTCACGACATTCAAGGGGCGTGCAAGCTGCCATTGAGGCATGAAGAGCCGATCGGCGACGAGGAATTTGCCGATCTGATGTCTGTTTTCGGGAGGTTTCCTCCCGATGAGCCCTCGTATACGGTCGGCGTGGCGGTGTCAGGGGGAGCTGACAGTCTGTGTCTTGCCTGGTTGATGCGAAGATGGCGGCGTTCTGCTCTGGCCTTGATCGTTGATCATGGATTGAGAACGGGATCCGATAGCGAAGCCGTAGAAACGGCAGCACGACTTGAAAGCTTCGGCATGCCCGCCGTAATTCTTACTCTCGATCATCTCGATCCGGGGCGTCGTGTCCAGGAACAGGCACGCAAGGCGCGTTATGAGATCTTGACCGCAGCCTGTCTCGAGCGTGGTATTCTCGATCTGGCGCTTGGTCATCATGAACGAGATCAAGTGGAAACATTCCTTCTGCGCAAGACACATGGCAGCAAGTCCCACGGTCTCGCCGCTATGGCATTCGCACGCGAGACTCCGGAATTGCGCTATCTGCGGCCTTTGCTGCAAATCCCACCTGAACGACTAAGAACGACTCTGAGAGCCGGGGGTATCTCCTGGGTAGAAGATCCCAGCAACAAGAACCCTGTCTTCGAGCGTGTTCGCATTCGTCAGTCTCTCGACAGGGAAGCACGCAGTTCCTGTCGCACTCAGCTTGCTTTTCAGGGGCAACGGCGGAACGTGCGAGAGAACGGAATGGTACAGGCTCTAGCAGCCTTGCATATCGATCCGCTGGGTTTTGCGGTGATGGAAACACTTCCTGAGGATACCACCCTTCTGGGGCGGATCTGGCAGGTAATCGGCGGCAGTTCATACCCTCCGTCTTCTGCCATTCTGGAAAGGGTAATCGCCAGTCCTCAACCTGTGACCTTTGGCGGTGTGCAGCTTTGCGTTGCTGGTCGGCTGGGCAGAGGCTGGATGTTGGCGAGAGAGCCTGGCGCTGTGGTCGAACGGCGGACAGCAGATCACGGTATTCTGTGGGACCGGCGCTTTCGACTGGAAGGCGTCCTGCCTCAGGAAGGGGCAGTGATTGCAGCGCTCGGCGCAGAATCATGCAGGTTTCGTCACCATGCGCTCCCTTCGGTTGTTCTGCGTGGTCTGCCTGCCTTATGGCAGGGCAACAAGCTTGTTGCTGTACCTCTTCTGGGAGCTTTTGCTGATATTGAATGGGCAAGAGCGAGTGTCGCCTTCCGACCTGCCATCCCGCTAAGCGACTTTTCGTTCTGGCCGGAATATCGAGATTCCCTGAAAACTTGATCCCGGGGGGTGGGAACATATCGCCGAATGCTTATGTTAGCCTGACAAGTGTGTGGTTGCTGCCAGTTCCTGGCAGATAGCCATGGGCTATCGTCTCACCGTCGATCAATCTTCGACTTAAAGTTTGGAAATAATAGAGACAGTGATGAACAATTTTGGCCGCAACCTGGCACTCTGGGTGATCATCATCGTTCTGGCGTTGCTGCTTTTCCTGGCGTTCCAGCCAAGTGGGAGCCAGCGCGCGTCACAACAACTTGCCTATTCCGATTTCGTCAGTGATGTCGATCAGGGCAAGGTAAGGTCGGTTGTCGTTCAGAACCAGAATATTACCGGCACGCTCAAGGACGGTACCTCTTTCGAAACCTATGCTCCGGTTGATCTGGGTCTTGTGCCGAGAATGACGGCAAAAGGTGTGGAAGTTGTTGCCAAACCGGTGGATGCTGATGGCAGCCCGATCCTGCGTGCAGTCACCAGCTGGTTGCCGATGATTTTCCTGCTCGGGATTGGCATCCTGTTCTTTCGTCAGATGCAATCAGGCAGCGGGCGAGCCATGGGTTTCGGAAAATCCCGGGCACGACTTCTGACCGAGAAGCAGGGACGCGTTACGTTCGACGATGTTGCTGGTATCGACGAAGCAAAATCCGAGCTTGAAGAAATTGTGGAGTTCCTGAAGGACCCGCAGAAATTTACCCGTCTGGGTGGCAAGATCCCCAAAGGGGCACTGCTCGTCGGGCCTCCCGGTACCGGCAAGACCTTGCTGGCCCGTGCGATTGCCGGTGAGGCGAATGTGCCGTTCTTCACGATCTCAGGCTCTGATTTCGTCGAGATGTTCGTGGGTGTCGGGGCGTCCCGTGTGCGTGACATGTTCGAACAAGGCAAGAAATCCGCCCCGTGCATCATCTTTATCGATGAAATCGATGCTGTGGGCCGTCATCGCGGAGCCGGTCTTGGCGGTGGCAATGACGAACGTGAGCAGACTCTTAATCAGATGCTTGTCGAGATGGACGGTTTTGAGAGCAACGAGGGTGTGATTCTCATTGCGGCGACCAACCGCCCTGATGTGCTTGATCCTGCATTGCTGCGCCCTGGCCGGTTCGACCGTCAGGTTGTGGTGCCGAACCCGGATGTTGCAGGGCGTGAAAAGATCCTGCGTGTTCATATGCGCAAGGTGCCGCTTGCCTCTGACGTCGATCCGAAGGTTATTGCCCGTGGTACCCCTGGTTTTTCGGGTGCAGATCTCTCCAATCTTGTTAACGAGGCCGCTTTGCTCGCTGCCCGTCTTGGCAAGCGGACGGTTGCCATGCTCGAATTTGAAAATGCCAAGGACAAGGTGCTTATGGGTGCCGAACGTCGCTCGCTGGTGATGAGCGACTCAGAAAAGCGAAACACGGCTTACCACGAGGGCGGTCACGCAATATGCGCAATCCTGACGCCGGGATGCGACCCTGTGCACAAGGCGACAATCATACCGCGTGGTCGCGCGCTCGGCATGGTCATGAGCCTGCCGGAAGGTGATCGCTATTCGAAGAGCAAGGCGCAATGCAAAGCCGACCTGGTTCTGGCGATGGGCGGTCGCGTTGCTGAGGAACTCATCTTCGGCGCCGAGAATGTCTGCACAGGCGCTTCAGGTGACATCAAGATGGCAACCAATCTGGCCCGTCGCATGGTCACCGAATGGGGCATGAGCGACAGGCTGGGGATGATTGCCTATGGCGACAATGGACAGGAAGTCTTCCTTGGGCATTCGGTGACGCAGAACAAGAACGTTTCCGAACAGACCGCGCGTGAGATCGACCGTGAAGTAAAGGAGCTTGTCGACGAAGCGTATCGCCGGGCTCATGCACTCCTTCTGGAGCATATCGACGATTTGCATCGTCTTGCAAATGCATTGCTCGAGTTTGAAACGCTTACGGGCGATGAGGTTGGCAAGGTTATTCGTAATGAACCGGTAGAGCGGGTAGCGGTAGATGACTCCGCCCCCGATAATCGCCGCGCCTCCGTGCCGACAGTGAAGCCTGAGCCTGCCGCAGGAACAGAGGCTCTCGATCCGTCGCCTCAGGCGGGTTGAGCCAAGGTCAAGACTGAGAGAGAAAGGGGGGCATAAGCCCCCCTTTTTTCGTAATGCGGGGTATGCTTGAAGAGCGACGTGCTACGACACGGGCAAGCGGGAAAAGGGACGGTCATGAGTAAAGAGCGCAAGGCAGAGCGTAAGCTGTTCGGCACAGACGGTATTCGAGGCACCGCCAACAGTTTTCCGATGACAGTCGATGTGGCGCTCCGTCTGGGTCAGGCCGCAGGCTCTATTTCCGTCGTGGAGCGCATCGTCATAGTGTCGTACTGGGCAAGGATACGCGCCTGTCGGGCTATATGATAGAAAGCGCACTGGTATCGGGATTTCTCTCTGCCGGCATGGATGTCATTCTCGTCGGTCCGTTACCTACGCCAGCCATAGCGATGTTGACCCGTTCACTACGCGCCGATCTGGGCGTGATGATATCGGCCTCGCATAACCCGTTTGGCGATAATGGCATCAAGCTTTTCGGCCCCGATGGTTTCAAGCTGTCAGACGATGTCGAGGCGGAAATCGAGTCTATGATGGGGCAGGATCTGACGGCCCGGATGGCTCCCCCGGAAGAGGTTGGTCGCGCCTCGCGTCTGAACGATGCTGCTGGTCGCTATATCGAGGCAGCCAAGGCGTCTTTTCCGAGAGGGTCACGCCTCGAAGGGCTGCGTATCGTCCTCGACTGCGCCAATGGTGCGGCCTATCGTGTAGCCCCGACCGCGTTGTGGGAGTTAGGGGCAGAGGTCATCAAGATCGGCTGCGAGCCCAACGGAGTGAATATCAACGCCAAATGCGGCTCTACCTATCCCGAGGCCCTGCGTGAGGCCGTGATCACTCATAAAGCGCATCTCGGCATCGCGCTCGATGGCGATGCTGATCGTCTCATCATCGTCGATGAGAAGGGGCAGATCGTCGATGGTGATCAGATCCTGGGGCTGATCACTCTTTTCTGCAGAAGAACGACCGCTTGGGTAGCAATGATGTCGTGGCGACGATCATGTCCAATCTGGGTCTCGAGAAAAAACTGTCAGATCATGGTATTACCCTGCATCGCACGGCGGTGGGTGATCGCTATGTTGTCGAACGCATGCGTGACCGGGCTATCAGGCTTGGCGGTGAACAATCCGGCCATATGATCCTCTCCGATTTTGCGACGACAGGTGATGGACTGATCGCCGCATTACAGGTGCTGGCTGTTCTGGTCGAAAAAGGACGTCCTGCCAGCGAGGTTCTGCGGGTTTTTGAACCTTATCCGCAGTTGTTGCGCAATGTCCGTTACCAGGGGGGAGATCCTCTGGAAACCGATCTTCTTACTGAAGCACGTCACAAGGCTGAGGCGAGGCTTGGGAAGAAAGGGCGTCTGGTGCTACGCAAAAGCGGCACTGAACCGCTCGTTCGGGTTATGGCAGAAGCGAGGATCCTGCACTGGTGGAAGAGGTCGTCTCCGCAATCTGCGACGCCGTTCAAAGGGCGGTTTCCGCCTGATGAGGGGGCGTGTCCTGATTGTTGCCGGAAGCGACTCCGGTGGTGGTGCCGGTATTCAGGCTGATATCAAAACGGTCAGTGCTTTTGGCGGATTTGCCATGACTGCAATCACGGCCGTTACCGCCCAGAATACATTTGGTGTCACCAATATCGCCTGTCTGTCCCCTGGTATGGTGGCTGACCAGATATGTGCCGTCCTTGATGATATCGGAGCTGATATCATCAAAGTAGGAATGCTGGGCAATGCCGAGATTATGGAAGCTGTTTCAGACACGCTTGACCGTTATCCGGAAATACGCTGCGTGATCGATCCTGTGATGGTTGCGACGAGCGGTGCCAGATTGATAACCAGAGATGGAGAAGCCGCTTTTCAGCGTCTTTTCAGGCATTGCTTTCTTCTGACGCCCAATCTGCCAGAACTGGAGATATTGAGCGGTCGAACCCTCCTGACGGCTCAGGAAATGGAGGGAGCGGCTCTCGAAGTCAGGGAAGCTCAGAATATAAGCTGGATTCTGGCGAAGGGAGGGCATCTGCGCGGCGACGAGGTCATCGATATTCTGCTCTCAGGTGAAAACAGAGAGCACTACAGGGACAAGAAAATCGATACGCTGCATACACATGGTACAGGCTGTACTCTCGCCAGTGCCATCGCTGTCTGTCTCGCACAGGGTGATACGGTCAGTAACGCTGTCAGACGTGGTAGAAACTATGTCCGTCAGGCGATCTTGCAGGCGCCGCCTTTCGGAAAAGGTAGCGCCAGACCAATGAATCACATGTGTCAGAAAGAAGGCTGAAGAACAGAGGGGCTGATCTTTGCCTGTTCGTGACTGGCTTCCGTAGTAACAGCCTTGCTGTCTTCACGTAGGACATAGCCTCGCCCCCAGACGGTGCCAATCAGATGGCCTGCACCAAATTGCTGCAACTTTCTGCGCAACTTGCAGATGAAAACATCGATAATTTTCATCTCCGGCTCATCAATGCCCCCGTAAAGATGGTTCAGAAATGCGTCTTTTGTAAGGACATTGCCCTTGCGGAGTACGAGCAATTCCAGAATGGCATATTCCTTGCCAGTCAGCTGCACATGGTGACCGTCGATCGATGCACTTTTGGCGTTCAGATCAAGCGACAGGGGGCCAATTGTTACAACTGTAGTGCTGAAGCCACGCGACCGGCGCAGAACAGCCTGGAGGCGTGCGAGAAGTTCCTCTGAATCAAAAGGCTTGGTGATGTAATCATCTGCACCAGCATGAAATGCCTTGATTTTGGCCTGAGCGCTTCCGAGGGTACTCAGCACAATAATCGGCGTTTGTATTTGTGTTTTACGAGCACGCCGTATGACTTCATTTCCCTCCATATCGTCCAGAGTAAGTTCGGTCAGGGCAAGATCATAATCATAATGGCGCAGCATATCGATTGCTTCATGCCCGGTATGAGCATGATCAACAGTAATACCGCCCTGTCTGAGGGTTTTGATCAGAGCTTGAGCCGCAGCTTGATCGCTTTCCACAAGAAGGAGGCGCATCTCATCAATCTCCAGGGTTGATGTTGCTGTGTTACTACCTAAGGTTGCTGTCAGCAAGCAAAATACGTTCTTGAAGCCAAAACATTTTTCAGAATTAGTAACGTGTTTTTAACGTGTCAATTCTAGTATTTTCTTGGATGATTCTGAAATTAACCAGAGGCTATAACAAATTTCTTTCTGTTGTTGGTGAAGGTATGGTGAAAATTTCCGTCCTGGATAGTTAAAGTGATAACGAATTTTAACGAAACGGTGGAAAGTATTATCAATGTGCCCCATTTTCGTGACATGCGATACCCGTATAGGTTGTATGTCTGATCGGGCTATCGGCATGTATAAACGGTCAGGAAAACGGTCTTTCACAGATTATTTCGTTTGGTTCTCTGTATTGAGCGCGATCGGGCAGTAAGACGGCGATGGCCATTTGCGAACCGGGAACGAGGGGCAAGTGTCATGTGGATCAGAAGAAACACGAGAATGCAGAGAGAGCGTGAACTGCTTGATCGTGCACAGGCATTGATGGCTGTATTACGCCGTGAAACCAGTGTGCGTCTTACCCGACGCAATGCGGAGGCAAGAATCGTGGGGGCCGAACGTGCGGTCCTGGCATCCAATGACAGCGACAAGGCTGTAGAGGGATTTGTGAACTGGTTGCCTGAGGCGCGTGGCGCCATCGAAAAGGCACGCAGAGCCGAGCGTGAAGTCGCAATCGACGTCGCTGTGGCCTATCATGTATTTGTGCTGGCCAGGAATGCGTCGCTTCCCTCTGATGAATGTGAGGAGGGGGCCAATTCACTCTAGGGCGGCGGCTCTGTATATCTCGGGTTTTCTGCCGCATTCCGGGTGGAAGCGTCAGATATTTACAGGCGTCTTTCAGTTTCGATTTCGTACCAGGGGCGCGTGCCTATGATAACGCAGGCGACTGGATGGGACCGGTCCCGGACGAAGGAGAGATAGGTCTCCCCATTCTCTGTAAAAAGGTCTGTGCGTGCGCTCATGGTCGCGCTGACGTTGCCCTTGGGCTGTTGTGAGAGAGTGGCAGCCGCATGAGCCAATAATCTCCACACTGCGCGTTCCACGGCCTCAAGGAGTCGTTCGGGTTGGGGGGCTTCAGAAGAAAATCTTGTAGTAAGCCTGTCCCAGTCCTGTCGGGTCAGAAAGGCGGGGACACCACCTGCCGGTGTTTCGCGCTCAGCACGGCAGAGAAGCCCTGCCTGTGCGAGCTGAACAATATCAGTAGCTGGCAGATTCATCGGATCAAGCGCGAATTCCTTCATGTGCAGTTTACCGTGACTTTAGTTCTGACCGGGGGGTGTACCCATGGCCTGCATCAATGCGGTCACCTGTTCCGGATGGGTATGAAACAGGGCGACATTGCTCGGGTTGGGGGCTGGAAAACCGGCAGGCAGGGTCTGTCCATTTGTTGCAGCCAGGGTCATGCCGAATGCGGTAATGCCCATGGTGAAGCTTTCAGGCGTAAAGCCGTGCGCGTTAAGTATCTCTGGTACGCCAGGAGTTGAGGCAATCTGGCTGATCGTCTGCTGCAGGGAGAGTCGGGTCGAGTTTGGCGGGCGTATATTGGCTGCCTGAAGGGCCTGCAAGGTTTCAGCGGCGCGAGGCAGAAAATCACCAGGCAAGGTGTACCTCAGCCCGGTTTCAATATCGGCGCGCATGGCGGGTGAAAGTGCCTGTTGCTGGCTCTGTGGCGCATTCTGCGCCACTGTCTGGGCCATGAGCGGCGTCGTGCCGAGCATAACAATACCCAGGGCCGCAGCTCCGGTTTTGATGAAATGGCTCATCAGACCCATTCTCCCTTACGCATGAGAGGTGTTCTTTCACCGTCCTTGTGAATACCGTCCAGATCGATTTCGGCAGAGCCTATCATCCAGTCAATATGGATCATGCTTGTATTGACGCCACGCGCAGCGAGCTCCTCTGGCGTTGCTCCCTCGGTGTTGAGCATGCATTTGGTATAGGCTTGCCCAAGCGCAATATGGCTTGATGCGTTCTCATCGAACAATGTGTTCCGGAACAGGATGCCTGTATCAGAAATGGGAGAGGCATGAGGGACGAGTGCGACTTCACCGAGTCTGGCAGCCCCCTCATCGCTGTCGAGAATACGTTGCAAGGCCTCTTCGCCTTTGCTGGCATGGGCTTCGACGATACGTCCTCCGGCAAAGGTCACGCGTATATCGTCGATAAGCGTTCCCTGATGAAAGAGTGGCTTCGTGCTGGCCACATGACCGCTGACGCGATGGCTATGGGGTGTTGTAAAGACTTCTTCGGTCGGAATATTGGGATTGCACTCGATGCCGTTTGTGGTGCGTTCTGCACCTCCGGCCCAGGCGTGGCCATCGGCGAGTCCGACCAGAAGATCCGTACCTGGCCCGGTAAAATGCAGGGAGTCGAAACGGCGTTCATTCAACATGGCGGCCTTGGCATGAAGAAGAGCGTTATGCTGCTTCCAGGCCACAACCGGATCGGGCGTATCTAGACGTGAAGAGGCGAAAATCGCGTCCCACAGGCGTGATTGTGCCTCATCGCTTGGCAGATCCGGGAAAACCTGAGCCGCCCAGCTTCTCGTGGCATAGGCTACGATTGTCCAGTTTGTGTCGAAGCGGGTAATGATTTCCATTGCTTCGCGGTTGACACGCGAAGCGGCGCGGCTGGCGCGAGAGACCCGACCGGGGTCCTGTCCGTTCAGCAGGGTGGGATTGGCGCCGGTAATGGCGAGTCTTGCTGCACCCTCACGGTAAGCCCGTGCAATGCCGTCCGCCATCCAGGCCGCACTTGTGTCGAGGCTTTCATCGGACGCGAAGCGATAACGGGCGAGAGTGGTCTCATCATCGCTGTAATGCGTGGTTACCAGACTTGCCCTGGCGCGATAGGCGTGTTCGGTCAGGCGTCGAACCAGCGGCACAGCCTCCAGGGGGGCTGAAATAATCAGCTCCTGTCCGGGCTGGAGATTGAGGCCGATTCTGACAGCTACTTCACCGAGTCTGTCCAGGCGTTCGGCGAAGGGAAGAGCGGTAGCGGACATCAGAAGTCTCCTGGGGGCTATGTCCATTCTGGATCAGTGCCGGGGTGAAACCGGATTTTTAGTCGCTGAAGGTCTCGGCGTGATGGGCGCGACGTGGCGTCCGCCGCGGTCTTTCCTGACGGGAGGGCTTGTCGCGACTACCTTGTTTATCGTCACGCGAAGCTGTGCGTATCTCGACCTCAAGTTCGCGAATGCGACGCTGGACGCTCTCTTTCAGCGCGGGAGAGGTATGCGGCTTCATTGTCGCCAGCGTTTCCTTGAGGTCGCGAAGCTGTTTCTGCTTTTCCGCGAGATTGCGGCGGATCGGCTGGTTGTCGGAGAGCTGTCCGATATGGGAGCGCATGGTCGAATCTCTTCATATTGCTCTGGTTCTTGCCAGAGGATGTCACTTGAATCGGCCCAAAAGGCGCGGGATCGCGCCCTTTTGGGCCGATTTGGCTTTTGTCAGAAGGCCAGGAAGGCGCCGGAAGTCAGCGCGGTGTCAGACCCATGGAGGCAAGAGCCTCAATCAGCCTGTCCATTTCCTGGTCTGTGCCGATCGTGATGCGTAGCCAGTCGCGAATACGAGGCGCACTGAGCTGTCGTACGATGATATGGCGTTCCCGCAATCCCGTCAGCAATTTGTCAGCCTGATGGGCAGGATGATGTATAAGAACGAAATTGGCACAGGATGGCAGAATGTCAAAGCCCAACCCGGCTAGGCTTTGTACAAAACGCCCGCGCGTGGCCATGACCTGACGGGTCTTTTGCGTCAGCCAGGAGCTGTCGGCAATCGCTGCGGCGGCACCTGCCTGGGCGATGCGACTGAGCGGATAGGAATTGAAGCTGTCTTTTACCCGTACAAGACCTTCGATCAGATCGGGATGACCGACGGCATAGCCAACCCTCAACCCGGCCAGGGCACGGGATTTCGACAATGTCTGAACGACGAGGATATTGTCGTGTTCCTCGGTCAGGCGGATGGCGGACTGGGCGCCGAAATCGACATAGGCCTCATCGACAATGATTGTCCGGTCAGGCTGAAGTGTGGCGAGACGTGACAGGGAGTCGAGCGACAAGGCGTGGCCGGTATTGGCGTTCGGGTTGGCGATCGCAATGCCACCACAGGGAACCGTATAATCCTCAATGTCGATCTCGAAACGGTCATTGAGGGGAATTTCCTGATAAGGCTGACCGAAGAGGCCGCAATAGACAGGATAGAAGCCATAACTTACGTCGGCGAAAAGCATTGGAGCGCCGGTGAGACCAGTGCCCTGAAGGCGTGGGCCAGCACTTCATCCGACCCGTTGCCGACAAAGACACGTTCCTCTGTCGTGCCGTAGGTTGAAGCGATAACCCGACGGAGGTCACGGGCTGTCGGATCAGGATAGAGGCGAAGCGTATCATCGCAGCTGTCCTTCATGGCATCGAGTGCGGCAGGGCTCGGACCATAAGGCAGTTCGTTTGTGTTGAGCTTGAGAATGTCAACAAAATGGGGCTGCTCGCCTGGAATATATGGATGCAGCTCAGAGACAATCGGATTCCAGAAGCGGCTCATAACGGTATCACAGTGTCGGAAGTGAAAAGATGGCTCTGGCCGTGGCTTTCCGCGATATCGCGCACTGAGAGCCCTTCGGCATCGCGCTGGTTGGGGTCCGCGCCATGGGACAGCAGCAGCCGCACCATGTCCTGTCTGCCGAACATGACGGCGAACATGAGCGGCGTGCGCCCCAGATGACTCGGAATATCAAGTTTGGCATTGGCGCTTATCAGAAGCTCGGCAACGGCCAGATGGCCCTTGAAGGCGACGCCAGAGAGGGCTGTCGCCCCCTTGGCATCCTGCATGTCTGGATCTGCTCCTCGTTCAAGGAGGAGGGCCGTTGCGGGCAACACGCCGTTATAGGCCGCCACGATGAGGGCCGTGTAGCCACGGCTGTCCTGGGCATCCACGACCATGCCGGCATCAAGAAAACGGGTCAGCATTTCTGTATCGCCCAGGCGTGCGGCATCAATGAAGAGTGCCGTAATCTGTTCGGACGAAAAACTGCCTGCTGGCATCATCTCTGTCATGGAAGGGCCTGAAACTGTCATGGTGAAGGCAGGATAGCTTACCCCTTGCCGATCAGGAAGCGTGACACCTTCTTTTCTTCTTTACGGGCCTTCCATGCGTTTACGGTCAGGCAAGTCTGAGGCACTGGCCACGCTCGGGAATGATGAAGCGGGATTCCGGCAGTCCCAGGGTTGCCAGACAGTGCCTGAGGCGGCCGCCTGGTTCCCAGTAACCTTCATCAGTAAGCTGGAATGTGCCGAAATGCATGGCAACAGCCTGACGGACGTGAAGAAGGGTCGCTGCTTCGACGGCCTGTTCCGGGGTCATATGCACTGATTGCATGAGAGAGGCCGGTTCGTAGGCGCCTATCGGAAGCAGGGCAAAATCCGGAGCGCCCAGACGCGCATGGATGGCTTGCCAGTGATGGCCGTGCGCCGTGTCTCCGGCGAACAGCAGTTTCTGTCTGTGGCTTTCCACGTGAAAACCACTCCAGAGTGCCCGATTCCCGTCAAAGGGGGTGCGGGCTGAGCCATGCAACGCCGGAACCAGCGTAATGGCAATCTTGTCGACTGGCAGTCGATCCCACCAGTCCATTGTGATCACTCTGGAGAAGGCAAGACCATTGAGATGACGTCTGTTGCCCAAGGGGGCAATGCAGAGCGGCTGGTCGCGGCGAGCGATGCGCCTGAGGGTTGGTCTGTCCAGATGGTCGTAATGACAATGGGAGACAAGGACGATGTCGATCTTTGGAATCTGAGCGAAACCCAGACCCGGGGGTACTACCCGTTTGGGGCCGAAATGACGGAACGGCGAGCAGCGCTGGGAAAGGATGGGGTCGGTCAGGAGGGTAAGAGGACGTTGTCCCGCCCGGCCGATACGCAGCAGAAAACTGGAGTGGTTGATAAAGCTGACGGAGAACTCTCCCGGCTCCAGCGCAGGCAGGGCATCCGGCGGGTTGGTCGCGACGTCGTCAGGCCATCGGGGGCGCAGGCTCATCTGCCATGAAAGAATGCTCCTGAAGCGTGGCTCCCTGTCTTCACGCGGCGGCGCGACGACGAGGGGAGGGGAAAGACGATAAGAAGGAGGGTTCTGAAAGGCGTGACCGTCGCAATGGTCCGATTTCGGAAAAGGATGCACGGCAAATCCTGCAAATTTTCGTGTGGTCGAGCAGTCGTGAAGAGTTTGGCTCTAGCACAATGTGGGTAATGAGCGTTTTATGCGCAACGCAATGTATTGCCAGGCCGGTAGGTTTCAGTTTGATGTCAATGCTGTCGGGGTTGTGAAGGCAATATGTGCGGCGCGGCGGAACATCGTCAGGCCATAGGCGTATGGTAAGGTGTTCTCGTGATCGTCTCCCCATGGTCAGGCCATGTGAGGTGAGTGCGGTCATAAACTCTGCGAAGTCGCCTATGCGAAAAGGATCCCTGGTGGGGTTGTATCAGGCAGCAAACCGGTCTTGAACATTGATGTCTGTCCGGCGGATGGTTTTCCATCGCAGAGAGTTAATTCGGAGGTCGATTTTTGATGCGTTCTTTATGCAACCCGTCCGCGTTCGGCGCGGAAACAGGTGGAGCGGCTGGCGCCAGTGTCTCTGACATCGCACAGCTGAGCATCAACACCATCCGCACCCTGTCGATGGATGGTGTGGAGAAGGCCGATTCAGGTCATCCGGGAACGGCGATGGCGCTCGCTCCTGTCATGTATGCACTTTGGCAGAATGATCTGAAATATGATCCTGCAGATCCGCTCTGGCCGGCGCGCGACCGCTTTGTCCTGTCAGTTGGTCATGCCTCGATGCTGCTGTATTCGACAATCTATCTCACCGGCATCCGCGATGTTGCGAAAGACAAGGTTCTTGATACACCGTCGCTGACCCTCGAAGACCTCAAGCAGTTCCGTCAGCTCAATTCCAAGACACCGGGTCATCCCGAGTTCCGCCACACGGCGGGCATCGAAACCACCACCGGGCCACTTGGTCAGGGTTGTGGTAACTCGGTTGGTATGGCGATGGCTGAGAAATATCTCGCCGCCCATTACAATCGCCCGGGTTTCGATCTCTTTGACTACCATACATATGTGTTCTGTGGTGACGGCGACATGATGGAAGGCGTTTCGTCCGAAGCGGCTTCCATGGCTGGGCATCTGGGTCTGGGCAATCTGATCTGGCTGTATGACTCCAACCAGATTTCGATCGAAGGCTCCACGGATCTCGCCTTTACAGAAAACGTCGCTGAACGTTTCCGCGCCTATAAATGGCACGTTGTGACCGTCAACGACGTCAACGACCTTGCTGCTGTCGGCAAGGCTCTTGAAGAAGCACGTTCGGTCAAGGATCGTCCGAGCCTGATCGTCATGCATACGGTTATCGGCTTTGGTGCGCCCAAAAAGGCCGGTACGGCCTCCGCTCATGGTGAGCCGCTCGGCGAGGAAGAAATCGCTGGTGCCAAGAAAGCCTATCACTGGCCCTGGACCGATGCCTTCCATGTTCCTGAAGGTGTGCTCGAGCACTTCCAGGAAGGTCTGGGCAAGCGTGGTGCCAAGCGCGTGCCGACTGGCATGCATTGTTTGATCGTTATACCAGTGAATATCCGAAGGAAGCTGCTGAACTGCGTGCGATCTTCGAGCGTCGTCTGCCGGAAGGCTGGGACAAGGATATTCCGAAATGGGATGCCGATCCGAAAGGTGTTGCCTCGCGTGCCAGCTCGGGCAAGGTCATCAATGCCGTTGCCAAGAACCTGCCATGGATGATGGGCGGATCAGCCGATCTCTCGCCGTCAACCAAGACCAATCTCACCTTTGAAGGGGCAGGGTCCTTCCAGCCGCCGCAGTGGGGAGGGACCTACGCCGGTCGCAATGTGCATTTCGGTATTCGCGAACATGCAATGGGGTCGATTTGCAACGGTCTGGCATTGGCCGGTCTGCGCTCTTACGGATCGGGCTTCCTGATCTTCTCGGATTACATGAAGGCGCCGATCCGCCTGTCGGCTCTCATGGAGCTGCCGGTCATCTATATCTTCACCCATGACTCTATTGGTGTTGGTGAAGATGGGCCGACCCATCAGCCGATCGAGCAGCTTGCCCAGCTGCGCGCAACGCCGGGTATCATGACGATCCGTCCGGGTGACGCGAACGAAGTGTCCGAAGCCTGGCGTACGCTTATCCCGCAGACGCATAAGCCTGCTGTGCTGATCCTCAGCCGCCAGAATCTGCCGACGCTGGACCGTAGCAAATATGCCTGCGCTTCGGGTGTCGCAAAGGGCGCTTATGTGCTTGCAAGCTGTGAAGGCAAGCCGGATGTCATCCTGATGGCTTCCGGTTCGGAAGTCTCTCTGGTGGTTGATGCCTATGAGAAGCTTACGGCAGAGGGCATCAAGGCCCGTGTCGTGTCTTTCCCGTCCTTCGATCTCTTCGAAGAGCAGGATCAGGCTTACAGGGACAGCGTGCTGCCGCCTGACGTCAAGGGACGCGTGGCTGTCGAACAGGCTGCTGCTTTCGGCTGGGATCGTTACACAGGTATTGGCGGGTCAATCATCGCCATGAACAGCTTTGGTGCTTCTGCGCCGCTCAAGAGCCTGCTTACCAAATTCGGCTTCACGCCGGAGAAGGTATACGACGCAGCTCGCGAGCAGGCTGCTCGCAAATAAGACGACTACCGGGGCCCGGTCGCTTCCTCGGCGGTCGGGCTCCTGAGGGCCATAGCGTGCTTTGGCCCCCTCTTATGAGGTCAGGGTCGGAAGGCCGACCTGAGCTGAGGCGGGTGTCCACAGGGAACCCGTCAGGTGGACAGACAGGAGTACGTCATGGACGTCGAACAGAAGCAGGGTGCCGCTACAGGCGGGAACCCGCTGCGTGATCTTTCCAATTATGGCCAGTCACCCTGGCTGGACTTCATCCAGAGATCCTATACTGCCGATGGCAGCCTCAAGAAGCTGGTTGATGAAGACGGCCTTCGCGGCGTCACCTCCAACCCGGCCATTTTCGAAAAGGCCATGGGGTACGGTACGGATTACGATGCACAGATCAAGGATCTGCTGGCAAAGGAAATCCTCTCCCCTGGTGAACTCTACGAGAAGCTCGCCATCACCGACATTCAGGCAACTGCCAAGGTCATGCACCCGGTCTTCGTGAAGACCAAGGGTCTCGACGGCTATGTGAGCCTTGAAGTGTCGCCCTATCTCGCTTTCGAGACGAAGGCCACAGCCGACGAAGCACGTCGTCTTTGGGCTGCCGTCAGCGAAGAAAACCTGATGATCAAGATCCCGGGCACGCCCGAAGGGATCCCGGCATTCCAGGAAGTCACGTCTGAAGGCATCAGCGTCAACGTCACGCTTCTCTTCTCACTCGAAGCCTACAAGAATGTTCTTGAAGCCTATATCAAGGGCCTCGAAATCCGCCATGCCGCGGGCAAGGACATCAGTAAAATTGCCAGCGTTGCCTCATTCTTCGTGTCACGTATTGACGGCAAGATTGACGGTGCCATTGATCGCCGCGTCAAGGAAGGCGACAAGGACGCTGAGGCTCTCAAGGCTCTGCGTGGCAAGGTAGCCATCGCGAACGCCAAGGTTGCTTATCAGCATTATCTTGAAGTCACGGCTTCCGAGCGCTGGAAGAAGCTGGCCGCAGCCGGTGCCAATCCCCAGCGTCTGCTCTGGGCCTCGACTGGGACCAAGGACAAGACCTTCTCCGACGTTCTCTATGTTGAAGAACTGATCGGTAAAGACACGGTCAACACCATTCCGCCCGCAACCTTTGACGCCTTCCGTGATCACGGCAAGCTTCGCGCCAGCCTGACCGAAAACGTCGAGGACGCCTTCAAGGTGATCGAACAGCAGGCCAAGCTTGGTCTCGACCTCGATGGCGTGACCAAGACCCTTGTAACAGAAGGCTGCGCTTCGTTCTGCGACGCTTTCGACCAGCTGCTTGGGGCGGTAGCAAACAAGCAGGCCACGTTTCTCGGGTCCAAACTGATCGAGCAGAAGGCTGACCTTCCGGCTGATCTGAAAACTGCTTCTGATGCAGTTCTCGAAGACTGGCGCAAGACCGGCAAGGGCCGTAAGCTCTGGGCCAAGGACGCCTCTGTCTGGACTGGCGGTGACGAGGCCAGCTGGCTGAAATGGCTCGATATCGTTGATGAGCGTCTGGCTCATGTTTCCGAGCTCGAAGCTTTTGCCAGCGAAGTCAAGGCCAAGGGTTTCAGCGACGTGCTGTTGCTGGGTATGGGTGGTTCGAGCCTTGGTCCGGAAGTGATTGCCGAGACCTTTGGTCAGATCGCAGGCTTCCCGAAGCTGCATGTGCTCGACAGCACGGATCCCCAGCAGGTCAAGACATTTGAAAATGCTGTAGACCTCAGAAAGACGCTCTTCATCGTTTCGTCCAAGTCTGGCGGCACGCTGGAACCGAACATTTTGAAGGCCTATTTCTTTGCCGCGGCTGAGAAGGCGCTTGGCTCGGCTCCGGGTGCCCATTTTGTGGCCGTGACCGATCCCGGCTCTCATATGGAGCAGGTTGCGAAGAGCGACGGGTTCTGGAAGATCTTCTACGGTGAGAAGCAGATTGGTGGCCGTTTCTCGGTACTGTCCAATTTCGGTCTCGTCCCGGCAGCTGCTGCTGGTCTGAACGTTCGCGCCTTCCTCGAGTCAGCGCTGCGTTCGGTGAAAAGCGCTTCTGCCAGTACGCCGCCGGCACAGAACACCGCGCTTCAGCTGGGTGCTATTCTTGGTGCCGCTGCAACGAAGTTCGGCCGCGACAAGGTGACCATCATCGCTTCGCCCGCGATCTACGATCTGGGCGCCTGGCTCGAGCAGCTTCTGGCTGAATCGACCGGCAAGAAGGGCACAGGGCTTATCCCGATTGATGACGAGACTCTCGGTGCACCGGGCGTCTACGGCAAGGATCGTGTGTTTGCCTATCTGCGTCTGACAGGTGCAGCCTGCCCGAACCAGGAAAAGGCCATCGCCGCTCTCGCGGCGGCTGGTGAGCCGGTTGTAACCATTGATCTTGCAGACAAGCTCGATATCGCCCAGGCATTTTTCCACTGGGAATATGCCACAGCGGTTGCAGGTTCGGTACTGGAGATCGATCCGTTCGATCAGCCAGATGTCGAGTTCAGCAAGATCGAAACCAAGAAGCTCACAACTGCCTTCAACGAGACGGGCAAGCTTCCGTCTGAGACCCCGTTCGCGACATCGGGTGCGTTCGAGTTCTTTGCTGATGCAAACAATGCCAAGGCTCTTGGCAATGGTGATGCTCTGGCAATCCTGAAGGCGCATTTCGGCCGCGTGAAGGCGGGTGATTATGTGGGTGTTCTGGCCTATGTGGAACGCGATCTGAAGACACGCGAGTGGATCCAGAACGTACGCCTCGCTCTGCGCGACCAGCTCAAGGTGGCAACGGCAGCAGAATTTGGCCCGCGCTTCCTGCATTCGACCGGTCAGGCCTATAAGGGTGGCCCTGACAGCGGCGTGTTCCTGCAGATTACTGTGGACGATCATGCTGATCTGGCCGTGCCGGGTGAACGCTTCACTTTCAGTGTTGTGAAGGCTGCCCAGGCACGTGGTGATTTTGATGTGCTCTCCGAGCGTGGCCGTCGTGCCCTGCGCGTGCATATCAAGGGACCGCTTGAAGCTGGCCTCGCCGAACTGGCGACAGTCATCAAGAAGGCCGTCTGAGACTGACGCAATCCGCCCCGCTCCGACGGGGCGGATTGTTTTTTGACGTGGTAGTTAGAGGGCACAGGAAAACTGTGCAGGAGTTTTAAAGATGCAAATCGGTATTGTTGGCCTTGGCCGTATGGGTGGCAACATTGCAGTGCGTCTGACCCGTCACGGTCATGACGTCGTGCTGTTCGACCGCACACCTGAAGTTGTGTCCAAGACATTCGACCGTGCCGAAAAAGGCCGTGCGATCGCTGCAAACTCCGTTTCCGATCTGGTCAGCAAGCTCTCTGCAGAGCGCAAGATCGTCTGGGTCATGCTGCCAGCCGGTGAGATCACCGAAGCCTGTGTGCAGGAACTCCGTGGCCTGCTCGGCAAGGACGACATCGTGATCGACGGCGGCAACAGCTACTACAAGGATGATGTGCGTCGCGCCCATGAGCTGATGGAGAAGGGCATTCACTACATCGATGTTGGCACGTCGGGTGGCGTCTGGGGCCTCGATCGCGGCTATTGCATGATGTACGGCGGCACAAAGGACTCGGCCGATCATATCGACCCGATCCTGAAGGCGCTGGCGCCGGGCAAGGGCGACGTCGTGCGCACCATCGGTCGCGACCGCGAAGGTCTCGATCCCCGCGCCGAAGAAGGCTATCTGCATTGTGGTCCGGCCGGTTCGGGTCACTTCGTCAAGATGGTTCATAACGGCATCGAGTACGGCATGATGCAGGCCTTCGCCGAAGGCTTTGACGTCATGAAGTCGAAGAACTCGCCGGTTCTGCAGGAAGACCAGCGCTTCGACCTGAACATGGCTGATATCGCTGAAGTCTGGCGTCGTGGCAGCGTGGTTTCGTCCTGGCTGCTCGATCTGACAGCTGATGCGCTCGCCAAGAACGAATCCCTCTCCGAGTTCTCGGGTGAGGTGGCTGACTCGGGTGAAGGTCGCTGGACGATCGAAGCCGCCATTGAGGAGTCAGTGCCGGTGCCGGTCATGACGGCCTCGCTCTTCACCCGTTTCCGCTCGCGCAGCGGCAACAACTATGCAGAGAAGATTCTCTCTGCAATGCGCTTTGGCTTCGGTGGACACGTCGAGAAGAAGTGATGTTTCGGGCCGGGACCATATCTGGTCCCGGCCTTTTTTTTCCTCGTTACACTCTTGGCCTGAATGTCAGCGGGAGCATACGAGCTCCTGCTTGCATTCCGGCTTTCAGTTTATCGACTAAAAAGGTTTGGCATATGGTCGAGGTTTCCGCTTCAGCTCGTGCGGCATTGTCCAATTCAGAAGTATCGCGCGGCGTACGCCCAGCGCCTCCGGGCTCCATGGTCATTTTCGGCGGTGGCGGTGATCTGACGAAACGCCTTCTGGTTCCGGCCATCTACAATCTGGACGCTGCCGGTCTGTTGAGCGAGGATTTTTCTATCGTCGTGGTGGACTGGGCTGAGATGACCACCGAGGGGTTGCTGGAGCAGCTCAAAAGCGCACTTGATGATTTTGTGAGCAAGCGCGGCACAAGCGCTACGTTGTTGAGACAGGACGTCTGGGACCGACTCTCGAAAAGCATCACTTACCTGCGCGGCTCCTTTGAAGAGATTTCAACTTTCGAGGCACTGAAGGAAAAGATCGGCGATCGTTCAGCAGTTTTCTACCTCGCCGTTGCCGCACGTTTCTTCGGGCCTATCGTTGATCTTCTTGGTGAGTCCGGTCTGGCCGAGCAGACAGATACTGTTTCGCGCCGCGTGATCATTGAAAAGCCGTTTGGCGCGGATCTGGAATCGGCAAAGGCGCTCAACGCCCGCCTGCAGCGTTCTCTCGATGAAAACCAGATTTACCGTATCGATCATTATCTCGGGAAAGAGACGGTCCAGAACATTCTTGCCCTGCGGTTTTCAAACGGTTTTTTCGAGCCTCTGTGGAACCGTCAGAATATAGATCATGTGCAGATCACGGCAGCTGAAACCGTCGGTGTTGAACGCCGCGGACGTTTCTATGAGAGCACCGGGGCCATTCGCGACATGGTACCCAACCACCTGATGCAGCTGCTGTCGATGGTGGCCATGGAGGCACCGACCTCTTTTGATGCAGAAGCCGTGCGTGACGAAAAGGCCAAGGTACTCAGCGCCATTCAGCCTATCGATCTTTCGCAGGTTGTACGCGGACAATATGTCAGCGGTTCTTTTGGTGTGGGAGATGACGCTGAGGCCCTGCGTGGGTACCGCGAGGAACCCGATGTCGGCATGGGCAGCCAGACCGAAACCTATGTGGCCATGAAGCTGCGTATCGACAACTGGCGCTGGGCTGGCGTTCCTTTCTATCTGCGTACCGGCAAGCGTCTTCGCCGCCGAAAGACGGAAATCGCCATTCATTTCAAGCAGGCGCCTTTTGCCCTGTTCCGTGATACGCCAGTAGACAAGCTGACCCCCAATATCATGGTGCTGCATATCCAGCCGACTGAGGGCGTGACCATGCAGTTCTCTGCCAAGGTGCCGGGGCCTTCGGTACGTCTGGGCGGTGTCCGCATGAAGTTCGACTATTCCGACTGGTTCAGCGAAGGGCCCAGCACGGGTTATGAGACGCTGATCTATGATTGCCTCATTGGCGATCAGACACTCTTCCAGCGTGCCGATACGATCGAGGAAGGCTGGCGTATCGTTGAACCTGCCTTTACGCAGAATATCGCTGAAAAATCACCTCTGTGCTTCTATCCGGGAGGGCTCGACGGACCACGTGAAGCCGATGAGTTGCTGGCACGCAGCGGTCGTCGCTGGCTCGATCTGAACAATTGATGCTCTGCCCAGACAGGATAGTAAAACCATGACACATGATCTGGATGCCGTTCACGCGGCCTTGCCGCCTATGGCATCCACCATTCGTATGGTTGTTTCCGATATCGACGGAACCCTGATCGGACCGGACAAGAATATCACGGAATCGACCTTCCGGGTTGCGAAACAGCTACGTGAGGCAGGTATCACGCTCTGTCTTGTAAGTGCGCGTTCGGCAGAGGGAATTCTGCGCTATCATCGCGAGCTCTCGCTTGATACGCCTTTCGGTGCGCTGAATGGCGGATTGATCGTCGGCCCGGATGATGAGATTCTTTCTTCGCTTTCACTGTCGGTTTCGAGCGTCGAAGCTGCCTGCGACACGCTCTCGGTGCATCATGTTGATACCTGGCTCTTTCGCGGCCATGAATGGCTCATTCATGATCCCGGCACCTATTATGTGGATCATGAACGTCGCGTTGTAGGGATCGAGCCGGTGGTAGTCCCGGATTTCAAGCCCTATCGTGAAGGCGTTGGCAAGATCGTGGCAGCAAGCAGCAACTTTGCGCTGTTGCAGCGCATGGAGGTGGAGATCGGAGCGATGCTTGAAGGGCAGGCCAGTGCTCATCGCTCGGCAGATTACTATCTAGATATTACCCACAAGGATGCGAACAAGGGGTTCGCAGCGCGGGCGCTGGCCGATCGTCTGGGTATTCCCATGAGTGAGGTTGCCTGCATCGGAGACATGTCCAATGATGTGCCGATGCTGCGCATTGCCGGGCTTGGCATTGCGATGGGCAATGCAACCGAAGAAGTCCAGGCCCATGCCCATGTTACGACAGGGCGAAATGACGCAGAGGGCTGGGCAGAGGCCATGCAGCGTTTTGTGTTGCCCAGAGCACCCCGCGCGGCCTGATACAAAGGAACGAGAAAATGAGTGGACATGATGTGACGTCAGCCCGGATGGTCATCCTGGATGATGGCGAGGCTGTCGCCCAGAAAATGGCACACTGGCTTCTGGATCAGGCGCTGGCCAAGACTGACGGCTATTTCGTCGTGGCATTGTCTGGAGGGTCGACGCCCAAGCGTCTGTTCAAGATCATGGCAGAGCCTGAATACGCTGCCAGGTTCCCGTGGCGTCGTACCCAGATCTTCTTTGGCGATGACCGGCATGTGCCTTTTACCCATGACGACAGCAATTATCGCATGACCGATGAGCTCTTGCTCGAACATGTCGATCTGCCGACAGAAAACGTACATCCTGTTCCGTCAGATGGTACGACTGAGCATGATGCTGCCCTGTATCAGAATGCCCTTCAGGATCTGTACGGCAGCCATCATCTTGTTCCCGGCAAGCCGCTTTTCGATGTCGTCATGCTGGGTATGGGGCCGGATGGGCATACGGCATCACTCTTTCCGCGTCAGCCTATCCTGCAGGAGAAAACCAAATGGGTTGCAGCCTGCACACCGGACAACGCGCCTCATGATCGCGTTTCACTGACATATCAGGCGATTCACTCAAGCTGTAATGTGGTTTTTCTGATCGAGGGCGAGGGCAAGGCAGAGATGCTTGCCCGTGTCCGCAGCGGTGATGAATCGTTGCCTGCAGCGCATATCACCTCAGAAGGTGAGGTGGTTTTTCTGGTGGACAAGGCCGCAGCTGGAGCGCTCGAAAATGGCTGAAATCATACAAGACGCCGCGTCTCGCGTGGCAGAGCTGAAGCGTGAAGCCGCAACCCATGCTATTTCCTATATCGAGGATGGTATGGCGGTGGGGCTCGGTACGGGCAGTACGGCGAAATTCATGATCGATGCACTGGGTGAGCGCGTACGTCGTGAAGGGCTGAAAATCCGGGCTATTCCGACATCGGAGGCGAGCGCCGAACAGGCGCAGAGCCTCGATATTCCCATTACCAATTTTGCTGACGATCCCTATCTCGATGTTGCGATCGATGGTGCGGATGAAGTCCAGACCGGGTCTCTCTTTCTCATCAAGGGGCGTGGGGGGCTCTCTTGCGCGAGAAGATTGTTGCCGTATCAGCACGCAAATTCATTGTGATCGTTGATGAAAGCAAGATCGTGGCTGACCTCGGTACCCATATGCCTGTGCCTGTGGAAATCATTCCCTGGGGATGGGAACGCGTCGAAAATCTCCTGAAAAAAACCGGTGCCAAGAGCTGTGTGCCGCGTCGCAACGGGGATGGTTCGCTCTATATGACGGATAATCACAACGTGATCATCGATTGCGATTATGAGCGTATCGATGATCCGCGTGCGCTGGCCGATCGCATTATTTCCATCACTGGTGTCGTCGATCATGGGCTTTTCCTTGATATGACAACCGAAGTGCTGGTTGCCGGTGCGTCAGGCCTTCAGAGGCTGAAGGCATGACGGGGTTTGGCGTAAAGGCCGGTTCCGGTCTCTTTGTCGTGATGGGTGTCTCGGGTTGTGGCAAGACAACCGTGGCCCAGGGGCTTGCCAATCATTTCGGGTATCCCTTTCAGGAAGGGGATGACCTCCATCCGGCTGCGAATGTCGCCAAGATGCATAGCGGCATTCCCCTGAATGATGCTGACCGGGCGCCCTGGCTGCAGATCTGCCATGAATGGCTCAGAATGCACGTAGAAACAGGGGGGGTCCTCACCTGTTCCGCCTAAAGCGCAAGTATCGCGATACGCTGCGCAACGGGCTGGATATTACGTTCGTCTATCTTGAGACGAGCGAGAAAACGATTGCAGAACGTCTGAAGCTCCGGATTGGCCATTTCATGCCGCCCAGTCTTCTCCCGAGTCAGCTCGCCACTCTGGAGCCGCCGGGAAAGGATGAGAATGTCATCACTGTGGATAGTGCAGGCACGCCCGATATTGTAATGGCCAAGCTGCTGGCGTCATTGAAGTCCCGCGCAGTCTGAGATCCAGAGCGGTCTGGATTGGTCTGTCGAAAGTCGATGGATCGATCCAAAGGGCAGGGAGGAGTATTCTGTCCCACGCCATTAACAGCTTATGCACAAGATGATCCGCAGAGTTGTTCCCTGAATCTGGGGATAAGTCTTTTGTGCAGGGATGCTTCCTGATCCATGTATCTGCACCTCACGCCTTATCCGTTGGACTTCATGGTACAGCTTCTCCATGGTCCTGTTTTGCCTCAGCAGAAACGGAAGCAGAAAATGATTGAGGAAAGACCCAGGCTCAAGATCATCCGCCTGAGCGGTATCGCCGCATTAGGCGTTGTCATGATTGGTCTTGGCGGTTGCAAACACAGACATTCCCTGCCAGGTCAAAGCGAGGCTGATTACGACTCTGCTTCGCCGCCCCCCCCTCCCATGGCGGTTGTGGTTCCTGCTTCAATGGGGCGGTCTTTCCTGCGCAAAGCGGGACAGGGGTCCATCGCCTATGACCATAGTATTTCGCTGACAGTTCCAACCGGGAAGGTTGGCGACCATCTGGCGCATCTGCGGGACTACTGCCTTGCAACGGCCGGCTGTGAGCTCGCTTCAGCCTCGGAAGATACTGATGACAGTGATCGGGGCGCAACACGACGCTATGCGCGGCTCTCAGCGCGCCTGCCTCATGACAAGGTTGAAGCCTTTCTTGCGGTAGCCGCAGCACCACTGGCAGGAGAGGTCGCCAGTAAGGTGGTAACCCGGCAATTCCGTACCAATGAGCGCGATCTCCACAACGATATTGTCGATGTTGACAGACGTCTTGCTCAGATGACGGCGTATCGGGACCGTCTCGAAGCTCTGGAGACGCAGAGTGCGGGCAAGACGGATGATCTGATCAAGGTGGCGAAAGAACTCTCCGAGGCTCAGTCGGCGCTGGAGGGGGCTGCAAAAGAAAAGAAGGATCTTTCACGTCAGGTCGATACGGAAGAGGTCAATGTTACTTACGAAAGCGCAGTTGAAACCCTCGGTCCGTTACGGCGCAGCTGGAAAGAAAGCGGAGCTCTGTTCAGCGAGACCATTGCGGATGTGTGGGCTTTCCTGATCCAGGCAGTGGTCTGGGCACCGCTTGTCATACTCGGAATGCTTGTCGTCAGACGCGCCATTCGTCGGGGGTGGTTCAGCAGGGGATAGCTCTGTTTCACTCAGGGAATTGTGACGGGGCGAACCCTTGCCGCCTTTGCGCGTCAGAGTCGATATCAGAGGATGAATTTTCTGTAATCGTAGTGAGGTCGACCCGTTGCAATTGTCCAGGCATCAAGGCGAGAAGCTCTATGGCAATAAAACCCATAGCAGACCTATCGAGACGGATATTCCTGCCAGGCTGGATCGTCTGCCCTGGTCGCGGTTTCACATGCTCATCGTTGTGGCGCTCGGTATTACATGGATACTCGACGGGCTCGAAGTCACGGTAATAGGTTCACTTGCTCCCTCGTTGCAGCGCGGTGATACGCTTGGGCTTTCCGCTGACGGCATCGGTTTTGCTTCTTCGACCTATGTTGCAGGGGCCGTACTTGGTGCCCTGATCTTTGGCTGGATGACTGATCAGCTCGGTCGCAAACAGATCTTCTTTCTGACCCTTGCTCTCTACGTTGTTGGTGTGAGCGCTTCTGCCTTTTCATGGAACCTGACGAGCTTCGCCATCGCGCGCTTTGTAACGGGCATGGGTATTGGCGGGGAATATTCAGCCATAAACTCGGCTATCGATGAACTCGTACCTGCCCGTTTACGGGGGCGTGTTGATGTTATGGTCAATGGTACATTCTGGGCAGGAGCCGCTTTTGGTGCGCTCGGTTCTGTCTGGCTGCTGAATTCGGCGATCATACCGGTCTGGCTGGCCTGGCGCGTAGCCTTTGCGCTGGGGGCGCTTCTCGGTGTGGCTGTCCTGTTCCTTCGCAGCTTTGTTCCCGAAAGCCCCCGATGGCTCATGACCCATCGTCGCGTCAAGGAAGCGGATGCAATTGTCAGTCACGTCGAATCGCACTGTACAGAGCCTTCAGGTGGCTGGGAGAGCCCTTTACCCAAAGTGCTTATCTACCCCGCTGGTGTCTTCAGTCCGACTGACATGATCAAAATTATGGTGCAGCGTTATCGAACACGCTCTCTCTACGTCCTTGTTCTGATGATTTCCCAAGCTTTTCTTTATAATGCTGTATTCTTTACCTATGGAATGGTTCTGACAAAATACCATGGTGTTCCACCCACAGAAGTTGGCTGGTATATTCTTCCTCTGGCTGTTGGCAATCTGTGCGGCCCATTGGTTCTGGCTCGCTGGTTCGATACCTGGGGGCGCCGACGTATGATCGGGCTGAGCTATGCCATTTCAGGCATACTCATGATTGCAGTTGCCTACGCCATGGGTACTCATGCTTTGACGGCCGCTACCCAGACGCTATCCTGGTGCGGGATCTTCTTTTTTGCGTCGGCGGCCGCCTCATCCGCCTATCTGACGGCGAGCGAACTGTTCCCGCTCGAAATGCGCGCCTTTGCGATCGCCGTTTTTTATGCTGTCGGCACTCTTTTCGGTGGGGTTGCGGCACCAGTCATCTTTGGTCATCTGATCGGGACAGGCCGGTTGTCATTGCTTGTCATGGGCTATGTTGTCGCCGCGATCCTGATGCTTGTGGCCAGTATGGTCGCGTGGATCTGGGGGGTGGATGCCGAAAACCGATCGCTGGAGGAAGTCGCGCCCCCTCTATCGGAATATTATGCCAAAGAGGAGGGGCGCGTTATCTGATGTTATGCGTCCCGGAAGTCGATTTCAGATCTGGTACAGTTCGAGCGGCAAACCGTCAGGGTCAGAGAAAAAAGTGAAGAGTTTCCCTGTATAGGGGTCGGTTCTGACAGGTTCGCAGACAATACCGCTCTGCTCAAGATGAGCAACGGCTTCCTGCATATGTTCCACGCTGAACGCCAGATGTCGAAGTCCTGCCGCTTCCGGCTGCGTGGGGCGTGTCGGAGGCGTCGGGAAAGAGAAAAGCTCAATCTGCATATCCCCGACGGCGATATCGCACTTCCAGGATTGTCTCTGGGCACGCCAGACTTCCCGAACAATGCGGAAGCCAAGGATCTCCGTATAGAACGCACGCGATTTCTGATAATCCGATGCGATGATCGCAATATGATGGACGCAATTGAACATCGTCTGTGACCTATTTCTGACGGGCTTTGCGGCCATTGGATAATTCGGTGACAACACCGTGCATGGTGCGTAACTCCTGCTCGGTCACTTCACCACGCTGAAAGAGATGGCGCAGATTGCGTACCATGCCGGGTCGTTTTTGCTCATTACGGAGAAAACCGCACTCGTCGAGATCCCGGGTCAGATGTCCGAGAAAATTCTCGAGTTCGCCCTTCGTCGCGACATGGGTTTCGTTGGTCATGAGCGTTCGCGGGGGGGTGGTCTCGCTTGCCATCCACCACTCATAAGCCATGATCAGGACGGCCTGAGCCAGATTGAGTGACATGAAATCGGGGTTAAGGGGATAACGTATCAGTACATCGGCGCGGGCCATGTCCTCGTTATCAAGCCCGGCACGCTCAGGGCCGAAAAGCAGTCCGGCCTTCAGCCCGCGATCAGCAATGGCCCGCAGTTCCGAGGCCGCCCCACGTGCTGTCATGACAGTTTTTACGATATGACGCGGCCGGGGGCAGGTGGCCATGACATGGTGCAGATCGGCAACGGCCTCATCGACTGTGTCGAAAACCTGTGCAGCATCAAGAATACGATCGGCGCCAGATGAGGCATACCAGGCACGCTCCTGCGGCCAGCCATCGCGTGGCGCGACGAGACGCATATGGAACAAGCCACCATTGGCCATGGCGCGTGCAGTGGTGCCGATGTTCTCAGCCAGCTGCGGGCGCACAAGAATAACCACCGGGCTGAATTCCCCGATCGGTCCGATATCGGCGCCGCCGTCTCGCCCGGTCATGCGCGCCTCCATGTCGTACCCTGTGCTGTGTCTTCTAGAATAATACCCTGTCCGGCAAGCTGGGAGCGAATACTGTCAGCAAGGGCGAAATCACGTGCCTTCTTGGCTGCAACGCGCTGGCTGATCAGGGCATTGATGGCGGTTTCATCCGAACCTGCGCGGAACCATTCATCAGGTGAGGATTGCAGCAGACCGATAACCGCACCGCATGCCCTGAGTGATGATGCAGCCTGAATATCACCCCCCAGAGCGGCATCGGCCAGGGGATGCAGGCAGGAGAGGGCCAGAGGCGTGTTCATGTCATCGCACAGAGCGTTCATGAACGTATCCGGGACGAGCCCTTTATCATCAGGAGGTGTCTTTTCGAGGGCGCGATAGAAGCGATCAAGGACACGTTTGGCTTCCTCGAGTTTTTCCCAGGTGAAATCCAGAACCGAACGGTAATGCGTTCCAAGAATCAGAAGACGCAAGGCTTCGGCAGGTGTGCGCGTGAGAACCTCGCGTATGGTGAAGAAATTGCCCAGGGATTTGGACATTTTCTCGCCATTGGAAAGGAGCATGGCATTATGCAGCCAATAGCGCGCAAAACTGCTGCCGGGATGGCAGCAGAGCGACTGTGCACGTTCGTTTTCGTGATGCGGGAACATCAGATCGTCGCCACCACCATGAATATCGAAGCTGGCGCCGAGATAGCGGTGGGACATGGCCGAGCATTCGATATGCCAACCGGGGCGACCGCGCCCGTAAGGACTGTCCCATCCGGGCTGCTCAGGGGTAGAGGGCTTCCATAATACGAAATCGCCCGGATGACGTTTATAGGGGGCTACGTCCACGCGGGCACCTGCCAGAAGATCATCAGCTGCGCCCTGAGAGGCTGCCATAACTGGCGCAGCGATCGACAGCGAACAGCACATGGCCTTCGGCTTCATAAGCATGGCCATTGGCAATCAGCTGCGCAATCATGCTCAGCATGTCATCGATATGATGCGTGGCGCGGGGTTCGATGTCTGGCGGCAGAATGCCCAGCGCTGCCACATCTTCATGAAAGGCAATGGTGGTGCGTGTCGTCAGGCTGGCAATATCTTCGCCGTTCTCCCGGGCGCGGGCAGTGATCTTGTCATCAACATCGGTGATATTGCGTACGAAAGTGACAGCGGGATAAAGCCGGCGCAGCAGGCGTACGAGAATATCGGCGCTCAGCATTGCGCGCAGATTGCCTATATGCACAGCGTCATAGACCGTAGGCCCACAGTAGTAGACGCGCACATTGGCTGGGTCCAGCGGCGCGAAAACCTGTTTCTGCCGTGTCTGGCTGTCATGGAGGGACAGGGAATAAAGAGGGGTGGCCATGATTCAGAGTAGATGCGTCAGCCCCGTGCGCAGTGCAACTCTAATTTACGACCAACAACGCTGGTTTTCTGTCTCCGGTTGTATAAGCAGAGCATTATGACAGAAAATCGTCCTATAATAACGGCTCTACGCTGGGGTCAGCACTTGAGTGCGCTGGTCAGGATCGCCGCTCCGCTCAGCTTTTCCCAGTTGAGCGAGATGGCCATGAATGTGACCGATACGGTCCTGCTTGGCAGCCTCGGCGCTCGGCGCTCGCCATAGGCGGTATGACAACCAACCTGTTTTTCTGCACGTTCATTACTTTCCAGGCGGCTCTGGGTGGGGCGAGTATTCTCATATCGCGGGCAAGAGGACAGGCCTTTGCCGCCCAGAAGACACTTGAGGATCTGTCGGGCATCGTGTCATCCGGAGTTGTCCTGGCGCTTCTGCTCTGTCTGCCGGTTCTGGCAATCCTGCTCCCCGCAGGTTCATTGCTTGCCTACTTCAATGAGCCTGCGCAGATCGTGACGCAGGGCAGCCGGTTCATGCATCTCCTGCTCTGGGCGCTTTTGCCAAATCTGGTGGTGATCGGCCTTTTGCGGATCATTCTGCCCGCATTCGGCAGTGAGCGTCTGCTGCTCTGGACGATGCCAGGTATGGCGGTCATGAACGGGTTTCTTAATGCCGGACTGATTCATGGACGTTTCGGTCTGCCGCAAATGGGACTCTGGGGCTCTGCCTGTGCCACGATCGTGACGGGTTGGTCGGTAGCCCTGTTACTGGTCGTGCTGGCGCGTCGCCAGGCGCATCTGAAGCACCATCTGCGTCTGACGCGCCCCGACCATCGGGCAATGATCGAGATGCTGCGTCTTGGTCTGCCCATGATGGGGGCAACAGGAGCGGAATTGCTCGCTTTTCAGATGACCGGGCTTCATGCTGGCGCGCTGGGGGCAGTTTCCTCTGCAGCGCATCAGATTGCGCTCAGCGTGACGAGTACCGCCTTCATGATCAGCCTCGCGCTGTCACAGGCAGTCAATATCCGGGTGGCCTATTGGCTGGGAGCAGGTTCCCCTCAGGCTGCCTTGCGGTCGACTCTCGGGGCATTGATGCTGGTCATTGCATGGACCTGCTTTACGGCAACGGTGCTGATCGTTTTTCCAGAATATATTGCCGGCTTCTATCTGAACGGGAAAAGTTCAGACGCCGCCCAGGTCATGCCCATTGCTGTCTCCCTGCTCAAGATTGCGGGTGTCTTTCAGGTTCTTGACGGTGTGCAGTGTGTCTGTGCCGGCGCGCTGCGGGGGTGTCATGATACTTTCATGCCCATGGTTCTTATGGTTCTGACCTACCTGCCGGTCTCCATATTCGGTGGTGACTGGCTTGCCTTTCATGCAGGCTATGGCGCGGCAGGTCTGTGGATAGGTCTTGCAACCGGGCTGGGTATTCTGGCCATTCTTCTTTCCGTGCGCCTGACCATCACGTTCAGACGCAGGCTGAGAGAAACTGGAACAGGCGTTTCACAAGATCTGGCGGACCCGGCTTAAAGATAGGCAGATTATACCTTTGGAATTCGGATGGTCTGACCGGGATAGACACCCTCGCTATGGACAAGCTCATCCTTGTTCGCATCATGCAGTTCGCGCGCCGTCACATCAGCGTCTGTTTCGTCAGCAATGGTAGCAAGCGTCTCGCCTGGTGCAACCTGATGAAAAATCGGAGCAGGGGTACCCTCTGGTACCGAAATATCGGCATGAACTGTATCAATCCCGGCAATATTGCCTGCTGCAAGAATGAGTGCATCTCGCTCTGCCGCGCTCTCCACTTGGGCTTTCACAGCAATTGTCGTATCACGGACAGTAATATGTGAGACTGAGAGCTGGGAAAGCCCGTATTGTTTGAAAGCGCGCTTGATCAGGCTTTCATGAGGGGCGCGTGGTACAGGTGATCCAGCGAGGTTGATGGCCTCAACTTCTGCCTTGTCATTCAGTTTGCGACCGGCAGCACGATTGAACTTGAAAATAGCCATGATAGGACGTTCCTGCAGCAGGTGTTAGGGCAAACGCATGAGAAATACACGCACGGTATTCCTGTGTTTTCTGACGTGTCAGTCCTGTCTTTGTTCCCTTTGTTCATGCCAGCTTCGGAGATGATTTTCATTGACAGTCCGGGGCAGGTCCTATACCTGCCGCCGCTATTGCCGGGAACGTGGACATGCCGGCCGTAACCAGACCGGGATCTGCATCCCGAGGTTGCGGTTCGAGGGATGCGCCCGTCTTTCCTAATTAGGGGGAAGGCCTACCGGTGCAACATGTGGTTGCCGCGCAGCACAGGGCAGCCCGAAGTCGAAGCGAGTTCTTGCACATGAGCAAGCGCCAAGAGAGCAAGTATAAAATCAACCGCCGTCTGGGCGTGAACCTGTGGGGCCGCGCCAAGTCGCCGGTCAACAAGCGGGAATACGGTCCTGGTCAGCATGGCCAGCGCCGCAAGCAGAAGCCCTCCGACTTCTCGATCCAGCTGATGGCCAAGCAGAAGCTGAAGGGCTACTACGGCAACATCAGCGAGAAGCAGTTCCGCAAGTATTATGATGAGGCCGTGCGTCGCAAGGGCGATACGTCGGAGAACCTGATCGACCTGCTGGAGCGTCGCCTGGATGCGGTGATCTACCGCCTCAAATTCGCGATCACCCCCTTCGCTGCCCGTCAGTTCGTGAACCACGGTCACGTGACGGTTAACGGTCGCAAGGTGAACATTCCTTCGTATCTGGTTCGCGATGGCGACGTGATCGAAGTTCGTGAAAAGTCCAAGCAGCTTGCTGTTGTTCTCGACGCCGCCCAGTCTGCTGAGCGCGACGTGCCGGAATACATCGAGGTCGATCATCGCCAGATGAAGGGCAAGTTCGTTCGCAGCCCGCGTCTGTCCGATGTGCCGTACCCCGTGCAGATGGAACCGAACCTCGTGGTCGAGTTCTACTCGCGCTAAACTCCGGTTTTCCTACCGGGTGTTTCTGGCCAATGCCGGATCGGGTTCACCCCCGGTCCGGCATTTGTCGTTTCAGGTATTTGCCGTTTACCGAAGGCTTTTTCGATGTCCGAAGCCGCGTCCGCCCCCGTTTCTGCCACCGGCCTTGCCAGCGAGATCCGGCGCCGCCGGACCTTTGCCATCATTTCCCATCCCGACGCCGGTAAGACGACCCTGACGGAGCGTATCCTGCGCGCTGGTGGCGCTATCCAGCTTGCCGGTAATGTGCGTGCAAAGGGTGAGCGCCGCCGCACCAAATCGGACTGGATGGGCATCGAGCGCGATCGTGGTATTTCGGTCGTTACCTCGGTCATGACTTTCGAATATGGCGGCTGTGTCTTCAACCTGCTCGACACGCCGGGCCATGAGGACTTCTCCGAAGATACCTATCGCACCCTGACCGCTGTGGATTGCGCTGTCATGGTGATCGACGCTGCCAAGGGTATTGAGGATCGTACGCGTAAGCTTTTCGAAATCTGCCGCCTGCGTGATATTCCTATCGTGACCTTCATCAACAAGATGGACCGTGAAGCGCAGGATTGCTTCGGGTTGCTGGACGAAATCGCCTCAACACTGGCGCTTGATACGTCACCTGCCACCTGGCCGATCGGGCGTGCCGGCCAGTTTGCCGGTACCTATGATATGCGTACGCGTGAGATCCGTGGGGAGGCCGTCAGCTTGCCGCAGTCGGACGCCCGTATGATTGCACTTTCAGAGGAGCTGGAACTGGCAGAGGCAGCCTTGCCGCTTTTCGACCGTGAATCTTTTGATGCAGGCCATCTCACACCTGTCTTCTTTGGTAGCGCCATGAAGGAGATCGGTGTGACCGATCTTCTGGACGCCCTGGTTGCCTACGGACCTGAGCCACGCGCCCAGCCCAGCGAGACACGTGAAGTAAAGGCTGATGAGCCGCAGGTGACTGCCCTGATTTTCAAGATCCAGGCTAACATGGATCCCAACCATCGTGATCGCATGGCCTTCGCCCGCATCTGTTCAGGCCGGCTGACGCGAGGCATGCGTCTGAAGCATGTTCGTACCGGCAAGCAGTTTGCACTGCATACACCACAGTTCTTTTTTGCCCGAGATCGTCAGCTGGCAGAGGAAGCTTTTGCCGGTGATGTCGTGGGGCTACCCAATCATGGCACTTTGCGCATTGGTGATACACTTTCGGAAAATGAAGAACTGCGCTTTACCGGCGTACCACATTTTGCGCCGGAAATTCTCAGGCGTGTGCGTCTTGATGACGCGATGAAAGCCAAAAAGCTGCGTCAGGCCCTCGTTGAGCTTGCAGAGGAGGGGGTTGTGCAGCTTTTCCGCCCTCAGGATGGTCTTCCACCGATCGTGGGTGTGGTCGGGACTCTCCAGCTGGACGTTCTGCAATCGCGTCTGCAGGGAGAGTATGGAGTGGCGATCGGGTTCGAATCAACGCCCTATACGATTGCGCGATGGGTGACAGGAGATCGCTCAAAGGTCGAAACCTTCTCGATGGTCAATCGATCTGCCATGGCAGATGATCTTGATGGAGATCCGGTTTTTCTCGCCAGTTCCAATTTCATGATGAGACGGACGGTCGAAATGAATGCTGACCTTGCTTTTCACGATATCAAGCAGATTGGTCTCAGCAGCTGACCAGGTTAGCAGGCATTCCATGTTTTTGATTGGGGGCTCCGGTTAATACCGGGGCCTTTTTTATATGTCGCAAACCCGGAAAATGTCGCAATGATGGTCTCTGGCTGAAGTGAGAAAAACTCCCGCGCCGTGAAGTGGTGTCTTACATCACAGGAGCGGGTTGCTCACAGCATAAGCAGGGCAATGCTTCCGAGCGCGATCAGTCCTCCCAGTATGGCTCCACATACGAGGCCCAGGCCATTTTTTCGGGTGCTGAGCGTTGCGCGATGCAGGTCTGGTATTTCACTGAAATGAGCAATTCTGGTCATGACGTAATCCTCCTGAATGGAATCGATGACGCCAGGTGATTCTCCTGAATTACGAGCTTGTAATGAACTGTAGTTTCTGCATGGCTGGCAGGCAAAGAAAAAGGCCCTTGGCATAACTGCCAAGGGCCTTTCTGAACCAATCTGAAGGCTACCGAAGCAGTCTTCAGATCAGGTCGAAATCAGCGAAGGATGATTTCGACGCGACGGTTCTGCGGTTCACGGGTGTTCGGACCCGTCGGGACCAGCGGGTGCTGCTCACCGTAACCATGGATGTCGATCGCAGCAGCAGGAACGCCGTCACGGATCAGCTCAGCCTTGACCGACTGTGCACGACGGACCGAGAGGCCCTGGTTGTACTTCTGGCCGCGAGCACCGGGGTGTGCAGCAGAGTTGTCGGTGTAGCCGTTGACTTCGATGCGCGTCGTCTGGACGTGCGTGGAAGCCTGAGCTGCCTGGGCAACGATCTCACGAGCGCGGCCCGTCAGGTTCGACTTGTCCCAATCGAAGAACACCAGATAGGTGCGTGCAGGCTGAACCGGGGGGGGAACAACAACTGCAACCGGCGGCGGCGGCGGGGGAGCCGTGTCAAAGGCATAACGCAGACCAACAATGAACTGATGGTTGAAGCGCTGATCGAAGTTCACGTTGCCTTTGTGCAGGCCGGTGCTGTTCCACGAGGTGGAGCGGTATGCACCATCAGAGAAGGTCTGGCCGATCATGCGGTATTCACCGGTAAGGGCAAGACCCGGAACGCCCGGAATGTCATAAGCCGCACCGACGATGCCTGATAGGCAAAGCCACCCTGCGTGCCGCCAACGCGGTTTACAGCGCCATTGGTGTAAGCCGTGGTGATCGGGTTGTAGTGCTGCCACAGGTAACCTGCGCCAACGCCAACAAACGGGGTGATCGGCAGGTTGATGCCGAACTGGGCGAGATCAATGTCATACAGGACGTTGATGAAGCCACCATAGGACTGATCGGAGCCGCTGGTCGTGCCATTGGCCCAGGTCGGGCGACGGTGGTTGATCTGGGAGTAGTTGTAGACACCCTCGACTTCAGCGCGCAGACCGTTGCCGAAGCCCCAGCCGAACGAACCGAAGCCCGTGAAGCCGTCCTTGTGGCGATAACGCGACTTGGTCGCATTGTTGCCCGTGCTGCCGTCAGCCTGCGTCGTCGGGGAGAAGTGAGCGTGCTGCTGCTGAACCAGGTTATAGCCACCGCCGATATTGACATACGGGCCGGTGATGGTGCTCGCCATGGCGATCGTCGGGGCGGCTGCCATCGACGTCATGGCCAGAAGTGCCGTGCGGAGACGCATTAGTTTCGTCCTCATAAATTCATCCATTCAAGCTTGCCGTGTTGCCTCCGGAGAGGCGAAGCAACAACAAGCCCAGCGCGATGCATAAGTGCGTATAGAGCCGTCAGTTCCTGTTCGAGAAGTGAGTTCCACAGGTATTTGACGATTAGACAAAATAGCCGTGTCCAAACTGCAACACTTCATTCCGAGAGATTAATGATTTCTTATGCAACACGTCGTTCTAACGGGTTTTTTCAGGTGTAACCTCATCAAGGGATCGTGAGGCAGCTGACTGATTCGTAAGAAAATCAATAAATTTGTCTCGGAACATCACGGCTTGCAGCCTGCCTGCACCAAAACGTCACGCACCGTGTCCATTTCAACATCGCGGCTGGTGAATGCCTTGCCGATTCCGTGCAGCAGCACGAATGACAGGCGTCCGTCCTGAACCTTTTTGTCGCGGGCCATGGAGCCGATCAGTTCCGAGGCACTCAGCTGTTCATCAAGCCAGTCCAGTCCTGCTGGCATGCCCAGACCACGCAGATGAGTATCCAGCCGGTGGAGATCGCTTTCGGGACAATAACCAAGTGCAACAGAGAGGGCTGCCGCCAGATGCAATCCGATCGAAACGCCCTCGCCATGAAGCAGGCGTCCATCGTAGTTGAAATGGGCCTCAAGTGCGTGACCGAAAGAATGCCCCAGATTAAGCAAGGCGCGACCGTTCTGAGCCGCCGTTTCCTTTTCATCATCCATCACGACACGTGCCTTGAACATGCAGGCGCGCTGAACGGCCTCGGCCAAGGCCGATGGATCACCATCAAGAATATCGGCGCCATTGGCTTCACACCAGCTGAAGAGTGCTGGGTCAGCAATCAGACCGGCCTTGACGATCTCGGCATAGCCAGCCACTCGCTCGCGCCGGGAGAGAGTGGCCAGGGCGGAACTGTCAGCCAGCACGATTTGCGGCTGATAAAAGGCGCCGACCAGATTTTTGCCTGCGCGGGCGTTCAGACCCGTCTTGCCGCCTACCGAACTGTCCACCTGGGAGAGAAGTGTTGTCGGAATCTGCACAAAGGGAACGCCGCGCAGAATGCTTGATGCCACGAAGCCCGAGAGATCTCCGACAACGCCACCGCCCAGGCCAATGACAGTTGTACGTCGCTCCATACCATGATCGAGGATGTCATTGATCAGCTGGCTGTAGCGCGTGAGCGATTTCGATTCCTCGCCAACCGGCACCACAAAGGCTTTCGCCTGGATTCCCGTTTCTGAAAGGGCGGACATGAGGCGTGGCAGATGCAGCGCGGCAACCGTTTCATCTGTTATGACAACAGCGCGTTTCTGCGGCAGGACCGGCGCCAGATAGGCTCCGGCGCGACTGATCAGATCCGACCCGATCAGCACCTCGTAACGATGGGATTCGAGCGTGACGGGGACTCTGAGCGGATGCGCATACGAATTGAGAGCCTCGATGATACGCTGGGCGCCGTGATCGACGCTGTCATCTCCACAATCCACGATGATATCTGCCTCTGCATAAATAGGGTGACGTTGTGCCTGGAGCGTTGCCAGAGTGGTTTCGACATTGCCTTTGTCGAGGAGCGGGCGCCCCGTCCGTCCGGAGACACGCCTGACCAGGATCGGCAAGGGGCAACGCAGCCAGATCGAGCGGGCATGGGTTTTGACGAGTCTGCGTGTCTGCATGTCGACAAAGGCCCCGCCGCCGGTGGCCAGAACCTTGGGTGGGCCCTGAAGTAATCGCTGGATCACACGCCGTTCGCCGTCCCGGAAAGCGGGCTCACCATGGCGCGCAAAGATTTCTGCTATGGTGCATCCAGCCGCGCGTTCGATCTCATGGTCGGCATCAACAAAATCAAGACCGAGTCGGGCTGCAAGTCTGCGCCCGATCGTCGTCTTTCCTGCTCCCATCAGTCCGACCAGAACAATAATACCGGGAGAGGAGACAGGCAGGGTGGAAACCGATCCCCAGGCAGGATCAGGCAGGTCAGACATTGTTCGATTTCGTTCAGAGAAAAAGGTGGGGCGTGACATTCATGCAAGGCTAACATACAGGAAAGCCGCTCGCCACCGACCAGACCCCCACAGGGTCAGGCTTCGTGTCGAAAACATTGCTTTCGCGCCGCTTGTCCAGGAGCCTTCATGTCCACGCTGAGCTTTCCACGAATTGCCCTTGCCCTTCTTCTTCTGATCGTGCTGGGACTTGGCGGAGCGTTTCTCAAGCTGGGAATGAACCCGCCACTCCCGGTTCAGACAATCGTGCACAAGGATCTGCCCGGCACGCAATTCGCTGCAACCCAACAGCAATCTGTGTCCCAGTCTGGCCAAACGCTGCCTGCAATGCCTGAGCCCGTTGCTGCTCCAACTCTCCAGCACTGAGGTCGGGTGACGGCATGAAACGGGAGAGCGCCTTGCCGCCTGCAGCGGAGGCGTTTCTTGAAATGCTGGTGGCAGAGCGTAATGCTGCCCCACGCACATGTCAGGCTTATGGTGCCGATCTGGAGGATTTTGTGACTTTCCTCCGCCACGGCAAAGACGGGGCGTCAGAAACGCTTCTGGACGCCGATCGCGGGTGGATCTCGGCTTATGCTGTTTTGCAGGAAAAAGCCGGGCTCTCTTCACGAACGACAGCACGGCGTCTTTCCTGTCTCCGGCAGTTCTATCGCTTTGCCGTAAGGGAGGGATGGTGCGTTTCTGATCCAACCGAGGGTGTTGCCATGCCTAGGCATCAGACTGCCTTGCCCAGGCTCCTCTCCCAGGATCAGGTGACTGCACTCATTGAGCAGGGTTGTACCGGCCATGACGAGCCCCGGCGTGATGTGGTGAGTCGGGCAGCTCTTGAGCTGCTTTACACGACCGGATTGCGTATCTCGGAGCTGCTGGCTCTGCCTGGTCGTGTGTTTGTGCGTGATGCACCCATGGTGCTGATCAGAGGGAAAGGGGGTCGCGAGCGTCTCATTCCTGTCTCCCGGGGAGCAAGAGAAGCAGCCCTTGCCCTTCTGCATCATGATCGTGATCTCGACAGTCCGTATCTCTTCCCCGGACGTCAGCCATCGAGACCGCTGACCCGTCAGGGGTTTGACAAGATTCTCTATCAGGTGGCGCTTCGGGCTGGTATCGATCCGGATATGGTCTCTCCCCACGTGCTGCGTCACTCCTTTGCGACTCACCTTCTGGAGCGTGGAGCCGATCTGCGTGCGCTGCAGATGCTGCTTGGTCATGCCGATATCGCCACGACGCAGATCTATACCCATGTGATGCAGGAACGTCTCAGGCAGGTGCTTGCCCAGCATCATCCGCTCTCAGACGAGACAATCTCGTGACGCAACGGATTGTTGTCAGGATGGAAGCCGTGCTATCCGCGGGTCATGCGTCAGTATCTCGATTTCGAAAAGCCGGTTGCCGAGCTTGAAAACAAGATTGCCGAACTTCGTCAGATGGCGAAGGACGGCGAAGGCATCAACATTGCCGACGAAATCGGCAAGCTCTCCGACAAGGCGGAGAAGCAGCTCCGGGCCGCCTATACAAAGCTGACGCCCTGGCAGAAGGTCATGGTCGCCCGCCATGCGCAGCGCCCGCGTGCCCTCGATTATTTCAAGGGACTGCTTGAGGAATATACGCCTCTGGCCGGGGATCGCCTTGGCCATGATGACCAGGCGGTCGTTGGTGGCCTGGCCCGCTTCCGCGGTCAGGCTGTGATGGTGATTGGCACAGAGCGCGGTTTTGATATGGAGTCGCGCCTCCGTCACAATTTCGGCATGCCCAAGCCCGAAGGCTATCGCAAGGCTCAGCGCCTTGTCGAAATGGCCGGGCGTTTCGGTTTGCCGATTCTTACCTTCATCGACACCTCTGGCGCCTGGCCTGGAATCGATGCTGAAGAGCGTGGCCAGGCTCAGGCCATCGCCCGTTCCACTGATTGTTGCCTGCGTGCCCCAGTGCCGTTGATTGCAATTATCATTGGCGAGGGTGGTTCCGGGGGCGCTGTTGCGCTTGGTGCCGGCGACCGGGTGCTGATGCTTGAACATTCCATCTACTCGGTTATCGCCCCCGAAGGGGCGGCCTCGATTCTCTGGCGCGATCCAAAACAGGCATCTACTGCTGCAGAGGCGTTGAAGCTGACGGCGCAGGATCTGCTCAAGCTGCGTCTGATTGACCGGATCATTCCGGAGCCGATTGGTGGTGCTCAGCGCTTCCCGGCCGAGGCGATTGCTTCCGTGGGTGAGGCTATCAGTGACATGCTGGGTGAGCTCATGCCATTCGAAAGCCAGAACCTGGTAGCCAAACGTCGTGAGAAATTCCTGGCAATGGGACGCGACACCCTGTGAGACTGTTGAAAAACAACGTTCCTTTCAGATGACCGACAAGACGCCCGGCCTTAAAACCGGGCGTCTTGCCATTTCAGGGGGAGGGTTCCCCCTCTACAGGCATCACTCCGAGAGAAACAATCAGGTCACGGATACGATTGCCGGCAGCTTTGACCTTTTCTTCATCGTATCCTTTGGCGACAAGCGAGACACCTTTGCGCCCATCGTTTCTTTCAAACGGGTAAGATCCCAGATCAAGTTCGGGAAAGTCGTTCTGTATCGCTTCCAGACCCTCTGCAAGGCTCCCCTCCCGTAGATCGGCATGCCATGCAACCGAGCAGAGCGGCGCTCCTCCCTGCAATGTGGGAAGCAGGGTACTGAACATGGATTGCATGATGGACGGTACCCCGGCCATCACATGAACATTCGCAATGCTGAAGCCCGGTGCAATCGAGACGCTGTTCCTGATGGGTACGGCCCCTCTGGGAAGCCAGGCCATACGCTGACGGGCCTTGTTGAATTTCTCTTTGCCAAGATAGGCTTCGAGTGCCTTGAAGCTTTCCTCATGACATTCCAGCGGCACACCTACGGCTTCAGCCACGCAGCCTGCCGTGATGTCATCATGAGTCGGGCCAATCCCTCCTGTGGTGAAGACATGATCGAACTGCGTGCGGCAGGTGGCGACTGTCTCGACAATCTTTCGTGCCTTGTCCGGAATGACGCGGATTTCTTCGAGGGCTATTCCGGCCTGGGCAAGGCCTGTTGCGATAAAGCGGATATTGGCGTCCTGCGTACGGCCCGAAAGAATCTCGTTACCGATAATCAGGAGACAGGCTGTAGGGGGCATAGAAAAATTTCTCTCTTTTGCGAGGAACCGAAAGGTTAACAACCACGGAGGGTCTTTCTGCGTTACACTCTGCTGATAATATGACTTTTACGCGGGAGAACTGAAATGGCCGAATCAGGTAATGAGGCCTATGCGTCATGTGTTCATGACGTCCGCGCGGAGCTTGGTGAGGGCCCCGTCTGGATCTCTGGCGAAAACGCCGTCTATTTCGTTGATATCAACGGATCCAGAGTGCATCGGTTCATCCCGGCTCTTGGGGAAGCCAGTCACTGGGCGGCTCCTGGAAGGGTTGCCTTCCTTTTGCCGGTGAACGACGGCAGCTTTCTCGCTGGCTTGCCTGACGGCCTCTACCGGTTCGATCCACAGGAAGGCAGTTTTGTGAAAATGCTGGATGTCGAGCCGGATCTGCCCGGCAATCGTCTGAATGATGGTTGTGTCGATCTGCATGGTCGCGGCTGGTTTGGCACAATGGATGATTCGGAAGAGAGTCCTTCAGGGTCGCTTTACAGCGTAGCGCATGGTGCAGACGGGTTCGTTCTGAGACGTCATGATACCGGTTACACAGTGTCGAATGGTCCTACTGTTTCGCCTGACGGAACTCGGCTCTATGTCTGTGATACGCCAAATGGCCTGATCTACTGTTTCGATGTCACACCTGACGGAGCGCTGGAGAACAAACGTGTCTTTGTTCACCTGCCGGAGGAAAAAGGTTACCCTGATGGTGTCGTGACTGATTGCGAAGGAAATGTCTGGTGCTCGACCTGGAGCGGCGGGCACGTGCGATGCTTCACCCCTGAGGGTGTCGAGCGTTTCTCCATCCATATTCCCGCCGCCAATGTGACCAAGGTCTGTTTTGGCGGGGATGATCGCCAAACCGCGTATGTCACGACAGCCCGAAAGGGCATGTCGCAGCAGGATCTGATCAGGCAGCCGCAATCTGGTGGCCTCTTTGCATTCCGGGCTGACAAGGCAGGCCTTCCCCAGCACCATATCGTTCTTTCAGCCGAGTGAGAGTTCTCGGATCAGGGGAATGAGCGGTCGGTCAGGGGCCGGCATCGGGTAGGATTCGAGCTGATCAGCGGTTACCCAGGCCAATTCCTGCCCTTCCTTCCCGACCGGCTGATTGCGCCAGCGTCGACAGACATAGAGCGGCATAAGCAGGTGTCGGGCACCAATATTTTCCGAGACAAAAGCAAACGGCGCGATACAGCCGGCGGAGACATCCACGCCCAGCTCTTCATGGAGTTCCCGGACCAGCGCCTGCTCAGGGGATTCGTGAGGCTCGACCTTGCCACCGGGAAACTCCCACATGCCGGCCAGGGGTTTGCCTGGCGGCCGTTGTGCCAGGAGGATCCGTCCCTCCTGATCGATCAGGATTCCAGCGACTACAAGCAGAACGCGCGACGTAGCCGGCTTTGAACCTGTGCTGTCGATCGGTTTCTCTTTTTTCTTGCTGTAGATCAGGACAGGGTAGGGGTCAGGCCCGCGCGAGAGGAATGGGGTGCGTGTTGCCCCTGAACGCCCGAACCCCAGGCGATCGAGCAGGGCAATCGATGCCAGATTGTCTTGTGCGACATCGGCAATGATTTCCGAGACAGGTAGTGTGGCGAACGCCCATTCAATTACCTGCCGAACGCAGAGAGTTGCGATCCCTTGCTGCCAATAGGGACGGCCGATCCAGTAGCCGATCTTGGCTGCCTGGTTCGGATGACCGAGAGAGAGGCCAACACAGCCTATCAGTGTTTCACCTTCGCAGATGGCGAAATGCCAGGCTGTTCCGGCACTCTGACGATCGATGGTGCTCGTGATCCACTGATCAGCCAAATCCCTCGGGTAAGGAAAAGGGAGATGACTGAGCATGCGAACCACACTCCAGTCATTGACCAGGCGATGTACCTCTGCACCATCAGAGGATCTGAGGGGGCGCAGCGTATAGGGCGCGATGTCGAGCTGGAGGCTCATCCGGGAAACTACTCCGCAGCAGTATCAGGCTGGATACCGGAACGGCGCAAAAGATCACGAAGTGCGTTGATGACTGGGAATACCTCCTGATTGCGGTCACCACCAAGATCGCGCCATGCCTGCTGTTCAAGCTCGACGATTTCGCGGTCCTCGGCAAAGATACGGTTTGTAAAGCCAACCAGAAGGGGCCAGGCCAGTTCGAGCGCGCCTTTCAGTTTGGGGCGGCGTATCGACAGGAGCCCGAAAACGCGGCAGGTCAGATGGTCCTCATCCTGAGGTACATAGACAATCCACAGATCCATGACGGGTGGCTCATCACCTGTACGGATGTGCAGGGTCTGGTAGGGATAGACAGTACGGATTGTCATGACATCGCGATGCGCGAATTTCGCGCTGCATCACGACGTTCGCCAAAAATCAGTGTCTCGCCCCAGGGTTGTTTGCCACCGACACGGGCAAAGCTGTAGCGCGCTTCGACCATGCGCGGCTCGTTTTCACCTCCCAGATAGCGGGGTTTCATTTTCCCCATCTGTTTGGAGTGCATGAACTGATGATTCATATCCATCAGGTTTTCATGCATGAAACTGTAATGACATTTCACCTGTTCGCCGAAGCGACGGGTTTTATAGGCCGGGTCTGCTACCGAGCCCAGTTTCGGAAAAGCTGTACTTTCAGCTTTCTCCGCATCGCCCGGGAAAATGAAAATCAGTCCTTCGACTTCCCGGCAGGGATAGGTACGCACGCCGTTGGGCAGTTTACCCTTGCCGAGATAGGGTACATCGATGCAACGCCCTGAACGGCCATACGCCCATCCGTGATAGCAGCATTGCACCGCCTCTCCTTCAACACGCCCCTTGCTGAGCGGGACCTGACGATGCGCACAGCGGTCCTCCAGAGCAAAAACACTGCCTTCCTGAGGTCTGACGAGAGCGATGGGCTGGCCACCGAAACGCGTGGCAATTGTCTTGCCTTTTTTCAGCTCGTGCGACCAGGCAACAGGATACCAGTAATCCGGATCGCATTTGACCTTTCGAAGGTCGACCGTGTCCTTGCCCAGTCGCAGGGCATCAGAGCAGCGTTGTTCAGCGTGATTAACGGCTGTCGTGTCGATGGTTAGGCTTTCCGTCATGGGTATCCCTGTCGTGACAGCCTCGTGACTGAAAGCTTCATGAGGGAAAACCCCCGGATTCTCTCGCCTCGGGACCGTGCATAATCATACGCAGCCGGACATTAGCAGGCTTGCCGCCTAGAGGAACAGCGCCTTTCTCGGGCCGTTGCTGAGTGAGGTAAGTTTCATGCGCCTGGATAAAAAAATGAGAAAGAATATTGCGTATAAGAGCTCATTAACGCTGGTATCATGCGACAAACTGTGTTTTTTTGGTCGCAATCAATCCGCTTGCGAAAGAAAAATACATTCCGATGTTGTAACGATTTTCCATTGCTGCCTAGACTGTCTCCTGTTGATGATCCCATGGAGAGACAGCTCGAACGATGTTCACAAAACGAAGAATACTTGCCGCAGCGACCCTTCTCTCCTTTCCGTTTGGGTTTGCTTATGCCCAGGCCGCTGTGCAGCCAGCCGGGCACACCGTCTCGAAGGAGAAAAAAAACCGGGTGCCGCCCTGCACAGAACATCTATCGGTTCGAACCAGGCTCTGGCTTCAGTACCGAAGATTCGTACCCGGAGATCCCGGGATGCAAGTGGGGATGCCGGTGAATCGGTCATCGTGACCGGCACTCATGCTTTCAATCGCAAGGCACGTGACAGCGCGGTACCGGTCACGGTCGTTTCAGCAGCAACCCTGCGTCGTTCGGGTCAGCTCAACCTGGCCGATGCCATTACGCGCGTTGATCCGTCGATCACGGTGACAGCAAATGGTGCCGATGCTGGCGCGCTGACCTCGGCTATTCGCATGCGTGGCCTCAATCCCAACGAAGTCTCGTACTGGTCGATGGCAAACGTCGCAACACGACCGCCAATATCTATGCCGATGCAGGTCCCCAGCAGGGCTCGACCCCGGTTGATCTGAACATGATCCCGGCGGGTGCAATCGATCACATCGAGATCTTGCGTGATGGTGCTGCAGCCCTGTACGGGTCGGACGCCATTGCGGGCGTGGTGAACATTATCACCAAGAAGACCAGTCACGGCATCAATACTGTCGCTCAGACAGGCGCCAATGCGTATAACGGCACTGGCTGGCAGTATCTGATTGGTGCTGACGGCGGTCTGAAATGGGGTAATGACGGCTTCGTCCATCTGAGCGGGCAGGTTTATCACACTGATCACTGGGTCTCAAAGCTCAAGAGCACAAACGATCATCGCTGGACACCGACTTCCAGCTGGCCAGCCAACTCCAACAACATTCTGTCCAACCCGGAGGAAACCCGCGAAAATCTCTCGATCGAGTGGGGCAAGGGCATTACGGAAGGCATAGAGACCTATGGTCTGATCACCTATGCTCATCGTCATTCCGAGGCTTATGAGAATTATCGTGTGCCGACCGTAGCGCCGAGCGCCTATCCTTATGGCTTCTCGCCTCTGGAAACGATCGAGGAAAACGACTTCCAGGCCAATCTGGGTATCAAGGGTGATAACCTGCTCGGTTTCAGCTGGGATCTGAGCACCCTTTACGGCCAGGATGATGACGATATCGGGAACAAGAATACCTTCAACCCCAACTACTACAAGACTTATGGGTTCTCCCCTACGACTGTGCGTGGTCAGAGTTATTCTCTGGCACAGTGGACCAGTAACTTCGATGCACGCCGCAATTTCCGTATTGCAGACGTCGTGCCGATGACGTTGGCTTTCGGTGCTGAGCATCGTCTTGAGATGTACCAGATCAAGGCTGGCGAGCCGGCTTCCTATGAACTGGGGGGTACACAGGGTTTTGCCGGTTTGACGCCTCAGAACGCAGGCAAGTGGCAGCGTAATATCTGGGCGGGCTATCTGGATGGTGATTTCCATCCCCTGCCGCATTGGGATCTCGATTTTGCAGGACGCTTCGAGCATTATACCGATGTCGGGAATACCGAAAATGGCAAGGTGACTACGCGATACGACATCACCAGTAAGCTGGCTGTACGTGCGACTATCAGCAATGGTTTCCGAGCCCCGACCATGGCCGAACAATATTACTCAGCGCTCAATGTTTCGCCGACCGGTGCCACGGGACTGTTGCAGACTGTGGGTGCCGCCGGAAAATCGATCGGCGCCCAGCGTCTGAAGCCTGAAAGATCGACGAGTGCCGAAGGGGGGATCATTGCCGAACCTCTGAAGGACTGGCACGTTTCGGTTGACGTCTATCAGATCAATATTCGTGATCGTATTATCGGGTCAGCAACGGTTAATGACACGGCGGCCCTTAATGCAATTGCGCTTACCGGTGTCAATCTGCCAAGCGGTATCGACCTGAGTAACGTGACGGCAAATTATTTTGCCAACGTTGCCAGCACGCGGACACAAGGCCTCGATCTGCAATCGGATTACCTGCTGCATCTGCACAGATATGGCACGCTCAATCTGAGCGCGATGTTGAATCTCAACCGTACGCGTATCAGCCATATCAATACCAACGCTTTTGGTGATCCGGCGGCCAATGCCCAGACTGTGGGTTATCTTACGACCGGCTCGCCGCGGAGCAAGCTGATCCTGAACGCCTACTGGACCTATCATCAGTGGGATGTGAACCTGCGCCAGACCCGCTACGGCGAAACCAAGTCACTGCTTGGCTATCAGGATCTGGCGCCGACATCGCTCAAATACTCGAATACCGAATGGGCTGAGTTCAAGAATACTCCGGTCTGGCTGACTGACCTTGAGGTCGGTTACCGCTTTACCGAACACTGGCACTTTGCAATTGGTGCGAATAATATTTTCAACCAGCGTCCCCGCCATGTAAATCCAATCAACAATTACTTGGGCCCCAAGGTCTATGATACGGATTCATCCGGTATTCCGATCTATGGCGCGTATTACTACGGCCGTCTGAACGCGACATTCTGAAGCTTCCTGACGGGCCGGCCCTGTGGGCTGGCCCGATTGTCCTGTCAGCCGAGTGTGGCGCTCAGATGATCAATGAACTGTGCAGCCACACGACCTGATCGGCCACCGCGCTCCATAGCCCATTCGAGCGCATGTCTGTGAAGTGCCTCCTGAGAAATTCCCAGATTCTGATGTGTTGCATAGCCATCGACAATGGAAAGATATGTTTCCTGGTTGCAGCCATGGACACCAATCCAGAGGCCAAAGCGATCTGAGAGGGATACTTTTTCTTCTACGGCTTCCTGCGGATTGATGGCGCTACCGCTCTCGTTTTCCGTCATGTCGCGTGGCATCAGATGGCGTCGGTTCGAGGTTGCGTAAAACAGCACGTTCTCAGGTCGTCCCATGATGCCGCCATCAAGTACGGATTTGAGGGATTTGTAGTCTGCATCCTGGGTTTCGAAAGAAAGATCGTCACAGAATACGATGCAACGTCTCGATTGGGCACGGAGTATGTCGAGCAGGCGAGGGAGCGTGGAGAGATCGTCACGCTGGATCTCGATCAGAACCAGTGCATGGGGATGCTCACGATTGACTTCGGCAAAGCATGCCTTGACCAGCGAAGATTTTCCCATACCTCTGGCTCCCCAGAGCATGACATTATTGCCTTTGTGCCCGCATGCGAAGTGACGCGTGTTTTCGAGTACAAGGCGTGTCTGCCGATCGATTCCACGAAGAAGGAAGAGATCGACTCCCTGAACCTTGTTGACTGGGCGCAGCAATGCCGTGCTGCCCTGCCACATGAAAGCATCACTGCCCGTCAGGGGGGCAGAAGAGGTAGGCGCGGGAGCCAGGCGCTCCAGTGCATTTGCAATACGCTCCAGTTTTTCGATCAGAACGGCGTCCATGGATGTTTCCCTTACTCCGTGGCAGTGCTTGACGTGTGGGCGTGACCAATTATGGTCCGGGGCCAATCGGGCAGGCTTTCGGGCGCGTCCGATCCCTTATCTATCGACATATGGAAGAAACGCATGCTCGCCAACAGCGGGATTATCTCATTCCTCCCGATGATCCTCGTGTTCGTCGTGTTCTACTTTGTGCTTATCCGTCCGCAACAGACACGTCAGCGCGAGCTCAAGACACAGCTTAATGCGCTGCGTCGTGGCGACAGGATTGTGACCAGTGGTGGCATGATCGGTACGGTGCAGCTGGCACGAGAAGGTACCAAGGAAATCGAGGTGGAAATTGCACCGGGGGTCAAGATCCAGCTGATGCGCGAGAATGTGTCGCAGATCCTGACCAGCACAGCAAAGCCTGCAAATGACGGCGGCAAGGCAGCAAAGTGAAACTCTGAAAGCAGTCATAAAAAAAACCGGCTTCCGCAAGGATGCCGGTTTCTTTTTATCAGGCTTACTGGAGATCAGGCAGAAAGCAGCTCTGCTTCGGCGAACTCATAATTGGCAAGCTTGTCGAGGTAGTTGGTGATGTAATCCGGGCGGCGGTTACGGAAGTCGAGGTAATAGGCGTGTTCCCACACGTCGAGACCCAGAAGGGCGCGTCCCTGGCTTTCGGCGAGAGGATTCGAGCCATTGGCGGTCTTTGTGACGGCGAGTTTGCCATCTGTGCCAAGAACAAGCCATGCCCAGCCTGAACCGAATTGCGAGATTGCTGCCTGCTTGAATGCAGCCTTGAAGGCTTCCAGCCCGCCCAGATCGGAATCGATCTTGGCTGCGAGTTTGGAAGGAACCTTGCCGCCATCGGGGGTGAGGTTCTTCCAGAAGAGAATATGATTCCAGTGCTGGCCCGCATTGTTGAAGACAGGGGCCTGAGCTGCATCGCCTTTTACGGCGAGAATGATTTCGTCGAGGCTCTTGCCCTGAAGCTCGGGCTTGGCTTCAACAAAGCCGTTCAGTGCCGTGACATAGGCCTGATGGTGCTTGCCGTGATGAAGTTCGAGTGTTTCCTGGCACATGCCTGATGCGGCAAGCGCGCTGGTCTGGTAGGGGAGGGACGGCAGTTCAAAAGCCATGGTCTCGTCTCCTGGACTATCATGGTGGGGACAAAGCGGAGCTGCTTGGTCCTACAACGCAGCTATGGCGCGCAGAGGGTTTCGTCAACCCGTCAGGGTGTCCTGGCCCGTCAGGCTGTTTCTTCCGGCTCGTGCTGATGGACCACACTCTTCTCGATTGCCCCGAGCAGAGCTGAGTAATCGTCATTGGCGTGATGTCTGGTGGCAAGACCAAGTGCTTGATCCGCAACTGCAATGGAGGGGCAGAAACTGTGCGTGTTGCGTGCTGCTGACACAAGCAGCCCCATATCCTTGGACATGAGGCGCGTCGGGAACTGGGCACTGAAATCACCACGTTCTGCAGCGGCAAGCTTGCGTTTGTGGTGGGGAGAGATAACAGCTACCTGACCAAGTGCATCATAAAGCATCTTGCGGTCCAGGCCGCTTGAAAGGCCGTAGCCAACCGCTTCCGCAATCACGTTGAGGGTAGCACCCATGATACCGTTGATCACGAGTTTGAGGCGTGTACCGGCGCCAACGGCGCCGGCATGAACGATGAGTTTGCCTATTGCACTGAGTACCGGGCGCGATGTCTCGAGATCTTCGTGCGATGCGCCAACCAGCATAACCAGCTCCCCCTTTTCGGCTTCGGGTGTGCTGCCTGACATGGGAGTATCGACAAAGCGCAACCCCCTGGTCGTGGCCAGGTGATGCAGTCTTTCGGTAGCTTCCGGTGAGATTGTGCTGGTGTTCAGAATGAGTGTCCCTTTCTGCGCACCTGCGAGAAATCCCTCATCGCCTTCTGCCGAGGAGAAAATCGCCGCGTCGTTGGGAACGCAGAGAATGAGGATGTCGGATTGCGCGGCAAGCGTCGCAGGTTTGTCGATGACGGGTGTCTGCGTATCCTGCTGTCGCCCGGATGGGGTATAGGCGCAGACATGGTAACCGGCTTTTCTGAGATTTTGTCCCATCAGTGCACCCATGGCGCCATAGCCGACAAATCCGATAGTGGTTGAATTGCCCTCAGTCATTTTCGTCATCCTTCTGCACGTTCTTATCGCTGATTAAAGCCTCGTTGGGACACGGGTTGCGCTTTTGATACAGGCAGGATTCAGATTGCCCCCGGAGAAGGGGGCAGCTGGACCTGAGGCTTCAGGCGTGATCGTTGCGTCATTGATGAAACAAATGCGTGCTACGGCAGGGTATGATGACCACCTCCTGTCCTGCGACTACCTGTCGGGTTTCCTGCTGGAGTGCGCCATACAGGAAATTTCAGGCTTGGTCGTGCCGCTCTCAGTAGATCGATATTATTGCTGCGCTGAATGTCTCAGTCATCGAGCTCGTCGTCATTGACGATGTCAGCCGGATGCCGGACTGGCGTCGGGCGCGGACGGGCGGGTGAGTCACCCTGACGGCGGGTAAATTCGCCGGCAATATCGCCAAGCTCGATGAACTGATCGACCTGACGACGCAGATCGTCACCTATTAAAGAGGGAGTCGAGCGAAGCGAGGACACAGCCGTGACGCGTACTCCCCGTCTCTGGACAGCTTCGACAGCGCGGCGCAGGTCAGCATCACCGCTGAAAATGACTGCGTGATCGATACGATCAGCCAGTTCAAGGAGATCAACGACGAGCTCCACATCCATGTTACCTTTCAGGCGGCGTCGACCGGACTGATCGGTAAATTCGCGTGCACTTTTGGTCACGAGCATGAAACCGTTATAAGCAAGCCAGTCTGTCAGAGGCTTGAGAGGCGAGTATTCTTCTGTCTCGGGTATGGCGGCATAATAATGTGCGCGCAGGAGCTTCGTATTGCTTTTGAAATAGCGAAGGAGCCTTCTGTAATCTACTTCAAAGCCAATGGTTTTTGCGGTGTAGTAGAGACTTGAACCATCAATAAATACAGCGGTTCTCTCATTTTTGTCGAGCATCTCTAGCCTATTTCAGAAGATTAGTGGAATTTGCGGCCGTTGCGCAAAGAATAGTCTCGAAACGAGGTTTAACGAATTATAGAGCGAGAATATAGTGATATCATTGCTCTATCATCATATTATGGCATCTGATGTGGTTGTGGCAGCAGTAATCTGCGGTCTTTCAGGGCTTTTGCCCAACAGTGGTCTTCCAGAGGAAGTTTGCCTGGAGACGGTGCTTATGCTAGATGATGTAATTCTCGTGGATCTGCGTATATTGGTTGGGAAGAGTCTATGGCACGCGTAACCGTTGAAGATTGCATCGAAAAGGTTCCGAACCGCTTCGAGCTCGTTCTCCTTGCTGCCCAGCGCGCGCGCGGTCTTTCTCGTGGCGAAGAAATGACCCTTGATCGTGACAATGATAAAAATCCGGTCGTGGCCCTGCGTGAAATTGCTGAGGAAAAGGTCAATCTCGGCACATTGAAAGATGGGATTGTTCGCGGCCTTGCCCGCGCACCGGAACCCGAGCCTGTCGATGAAGAGGTGATGGATCTTATTCCGACGGATCAGAATATCTTTGGTCTGCAGGATGTTTCTTCCGAAGAAGAGCATGCGCATATGGCTGAAACGATGTCCTCTGCTGAACTCGAAGCCTCATTTGAGGCCGAATTCGGAGGGCGTGGCCGTCGTTGATCGCTTCTGATGTCGGATCATTCCGTGATCCGGTGTCACAACTGATATTTTTGGTGTTGTGGGAGAGAGTACCGGCATGTCTGACACCCTTCTCCCTGGCGCCGACGTCCCCGCTTCCGTGCCGTCCATTGCGGGTTTGCTGCGCAGGATAGCAGGATATGATCCGCATGCGGATCTTTCGCGCATCGAAGAGGCCTATGCTGTCGCTGAAAAGGCGCATCGTGAGCAGAAGCGTGACAATGGTGAGCCCTATATTATCCATCCTATCGCCGTGGCGAATATTCTTGCCGGCTTTCGGATGGACGTACCTTCCATCATGGTCGGTCTGCTTCACGACACTGTCGAAGATACCGGAATAACCCCGGCCTTTCTGAAAGAGCATTTTGGAGAGACGGTTGCCAGTCTGGTTGATGGCGTAACCAAGCTGACCCGGCTTGAACTGCAGTCGGATCGTACGAAGCAGGCCGAGAATTTCCGCAAGCTCGTTCTGGCAATGTCGCGTGATATCCGCGTCCTGATTGTCAAGCTTGCCGATCGTCTCCACAATATGCGTACGTTACACTATGTGCAACGCCAGGACCGGCGACTGCGCATTGCGCGCGAGACGATGGATATCTATGCGCCCCTCGCCGAGCGCATCGGCATGGATCGCGTCAAGACAGAGTTGCAGAATCTGTCTTTCGAGCAGCTTGAGCCGGAGGCAGATGCGACAATCCGGGCCCGTCTCAATTTCCTGCGTGGCCATGGGGCCGATATCATCGAACAGATACGGACGGAGCTGAAAGCGCTCTGTGCCGAAGTGGGGCTGGATCACGTCGATGTAACCGGGCGTGAAAAATCGCCTTATTCTATCTGGGCCAAAATGCAGAAGCGCAACGTCGCTTTCGAGCAGCTTTCTGACATCATGCATTTCGTGTTATCGTTCCTTCACGGGATGCCTGTTACGCGGCTCTGGGTGCCATTCATGGCGCCTATCCGATGATTGCCGGACGCTTCAAGGATTACATCTCCACTCCCAAGGCGAATGGTTATCAGAGCCTTCATACCGGGGTTACACTGCGTCAGCCGCGCAATCAGAAGATCGAGATCCAGATCCGTACAGCGGATATGCATGATTTCGCCGAGAACGGCGTAGCGGCTCACTGGGCCTATAAAGAGCGCAATGCGGCTCAGGCATCCAGTAACGAGGTTGCGGCGCTCGGGATGAACAAGCTGCGCTGGGTGCAGGATCTTCTTGAAATTCTTGAGGATTCCGAGGCCCCGGACGAGTTTCTCGAAAACACAAAGCTCGAACTCTACCAGGATCAGGTTTTCTGCTTCACCCCCAAAGGGCAGCTCATCTCGTTGCCTCGTCGGGCAACTCCTGTCGATTTTGCCTATGCCGTGCATAGCCAGGTAGGAGATGCCTGCGTCGGGGCGAAAATCAACGGTCGTCTGATGCCATTGCGCCATGAGCTGCAGAATGGTGATCAGGTCGAGATCATGACAGCGCGTGGCGGCACGCCTTCAGCCTCCTGGGAACGGTTTGTTGTCACCGGCAAGGCCCGAGCCCGTATTCGCCGGTATGTTGCCCTGCAGCAGCGTCAGGTCAATCTGGATGCCGGACGTACGGCGCTTGCGAAAGCGTTCCGTCAGGAGGGCGTGGATGGTAGCGAAAAGGTACTTGAAACACTGCTGCGCGATTTGCGTCAGCCAAGTATCGAGGATCTTTATGTTGCTGTCGGAACCGGCCATCTGGGGCCGCGCGATGTTGTAAATGCTGCTTACCCCGAGTTGCGACAGACCCATCGCGCACCGCGTATGGTACCTGGGCTGTCGGGACGGCTGAGTGGTGCCTTGGGTAACCAGGCGCGTTACGGGGCCAAGAGTGGTTCGGTTATCAGTGGTATCGGTTCGGGTATTGCAACGCATTTCGCCGGGTGCTGCCATCCGTTGCCGGGTGATGCGATTGTCGGGATCATCGCACAGGGCAAAGGGGTGACGATTCACCAGCGTCAATGCCAGAATCTGAGTGCTTTCTCCTCGACGCCCGAACGTTTTCTGGAGATTGACTGGGACTATGAAGCTCTTGCCCAGGGAGAGCGGGGAGCACCGCATATCGGGCGGGTCAGTGTCATTGCTGCCAATGAATCCACTGTTCTGACAACGCTGACGAATACGGCGTCAAAGCATAATGGCAGTGTTGTCAATCTGCGTATTCTCAACCGACAGCTCGATTTCATGGAAATTCTTGTCGATCTTGAGGTGCGTGATGTGCGGCATCTCTCGGCCATGATCGCAGCCCTGCGATCGGCTCAAGGGGTCATGCAGGTTGAGCGGACAAAGAACTGACGATTCATGATACGTGGGATTGGTACGGATCTGTGCGATATGCGACGCATAGGGCGGGCACTTGAACGGTCTGGCGAGCGGTTTCTAGAGCAGGGTTTCACCGCGAGGGAGATTGCCTATGCAAACACCCGTCAGGGAGACGGGCGTCTCGGTATTCTCGCCAAACGATGGGCAGCGAAGGAAGCCTGTGCAAAGGCTATGGGAACAGGATTTCGTGACGGAATCCGGCTGACCGATATTGAAGTGCGTAACGACGCGATCGGGAAGCCTGAATTGCATCTGTCGGGTAAGGCCGGGGAATATCTGCAGTCCATGGCTCTGCCTGGTGAAAAGGTCGTCGTCCAGCTTAGCCTGAGTGATGAGATGCCTTATGCCATTGCTTATGTGATCATTGAATCGGTTGCCTCTCCTGCGTGATAGGTTGTCGCCAAATCCCCTTCTCCTGCGCTAAGAAACTGAAATGACCGAAATGACTCCGGAGGCAACGCCCTCCAAGCGAAAAGAAGATACCCCTCTTGAGATCGTTCGCTTTGTGGCGATCTGGGTGATCATATTGCTGGCTATACGTACTGTCTTCGTAGAGCCGTTCAATATCCCAAGTGCTTCCATGATTCCTACTCTTCAGGTCGGTGATTACATTGTGGTGACCAAATTCGATTATGGCTGGTCGCGTTTCTCCATGCCGTTCTCGCCGCATCTTTTCGAGGGGCGTATCTGGGGAGCCACGCCGCATCGGGGTGATGTGGCTGTCTTTCGTTACACGCAGAATAACTCGATTGACTACATCAAGCGTATTATCGGCTTGCCAGGCGATCATATCCAGATGCGTGCTGGCGAACTGTATCTAAATGGTTCTCTGGTGCCGCGTCAGTCTCTGGGCGCCTATTCGGTCATGGATGAGAACCGTCTGCCGCAAACGGGTATACGCTATCTGGAAACGCTGCCAGGCAGCGCGGGAGCCCCTCCGGTTACGCATCAGATCCTGAAGCAGACTGATGAAGGTGAGCAGAATGACACGCGTGAATACGTCGTGCCGGAAGGCTATTTCTTTGCGATGGGTGATAATCGCGACAACAGTGGCGACAGCCGTTTCCAGCGCGACAACGGTGTTGATCTCGGTTATGTGCCAATGGTCAATCTGGTGGGCAAAGCACGCTTCGTGTTCTTCTCTTACGAGGCCATCCATCCTCTGTGGCAGTTCTGGCAGTGGCCTTTCGAAATTCGCTGGAGCCATCTCTTTGCCACCATGCATTGAGGTCTGATGATGAACGGTCACGACGGCATTCTGGACGAACTCCAGGACGCACTTGGTTATCATTTTACCGATCAGGGCTTGTTGCGACAGGCTCTGACCCATCGTTCGGCTGTATCTTCCCGTCAGGTCGCCGTGCTCCTCGCGGGGGTGCCAGACCTGCTGAGACGGTCTCGAACGAACGTCTCGAATTCATGGGCGATCGGGTGTTGGGACTATTAATGGCTGAATGGCTGCTGGAGCAGTTTCCGAGCGAGCCCGAAGGAGCACTCGGACCGCGTCATGCTTCTCTGGTATCACGCAATGCCCTGGCTCCTATCGCGGAGAGTATCTGCGTATCCAAGGCCTTGCTTATTGCAGAGCATGAAGAGCAGGCAGGTATACGTGGTCTGGCCAATGTACAGGCCGATGCCATGGAAGCACTTCTTGGTGCGCTCTATCTTGACGGGGGATTGGAGCCGGCGCGCCGGTTCGTCCGGTCGCGGTGGAAAGACCTGCTTGTCTCCCAGATTGCGCCGCCGAAAGATCCAAAAACTGCATTGCAGGAGTTTGTGCTTGCGCGCGGCTCGGCCTTGCCGGAATACGAGACCCTCTTAATGGAAGGGCCTTCCCATGCGCCGCGCTTTACAGTTGCGGTATGTGCCATGGGTGAGGCAGGAGAAGGCGTGGCGGGAAGTAAACGCCAGGCCGAGAGCGAGGCGGCGACTGCCCTGCTCCGGCGATTGAACCGTAGCCGTAAAGGCACGAAGGATAAGAAATGACGACACGTTGTGGTTTCGTCGCCCTAGTCGGGGCGCCGAATGCCGGAAAATCCACTCTGATCAACCGTATGACCGGTACGAAACTTTCGATTGTCAGCCCCAAGGCGCAAACGACCCGTTTCCGGGTGCTTGGCATCCTGATGCGTCAGACGGCGCAAATTCTGCTGGTTGATACACCCGGAATTTTCAAGCCTCGCCGCAAGCTTGATCGCGCTATGGTTGCGGCAGCCTGGACCGGCTCTCAGGATGCCGATATCTCGCTGCTGCTGATCGATGCCAAGGCGGGGATCCGTGAGGAAGCCCAGGCAGTTATCGACACACTGGCCAAGCAGAAACGTCGTGTCTGGCTTGTGCTCAACAAGACCGATCTGGTCAGCGCGCAGCAGCTTCTGCCTCTGACAAAGTCCATTACCGAGCAACTGACGGTCGAGCATGTTTTCATGCTGAGCGCGCGATCAGGTGATGGGGTCGATGATCTGCTCGATCATCTTGCCAGGGAACTGCCGGAGGTCCTTACCTCTATCCGGAAGATGATCTGACCGATCTTCCCGACCGTCTGCTGGCGGCAGAACTGGTCCGCGAGCAGATTTTCATGCAGACCCATGAGGAAATTCCTTATCAGGCAACTGTTGAGACCGAGAGTTTCAAGGAGCGTCCTGACGGTTCCGTGCGTATCGATGCGACAATCTATGTATCGCGACCTGGTCACAAGGCGATTCTGATAGGTGAGGGGGGGCGCAAGATTCGCAGCATTGGCGAGCGCGCCCGTCTTGATCTGGGGCGATTGCTAGAACGGCCCTGCCATCTTTTCCTGAATGTGCGTGAACGCGCCGGATGGGATGAGGAAAAGGCAAGATTGCGGGCCATAGGTCTTGATGACGCCTGAGAAGTTCTTGTGAGGACAGGCTGTGCCCTATAAGAGAGGCGCGGGTTGTGAGATGGCCTTCACGAGGCTGCAACGAAAGAGGAAGCGATGACCGAAACTTTTGCACGCTACAAGCGCGTTCTTCTCAAGGTTTCGGGCGAGGCCCTGATGGGCAGCGGATCCTTTGGCATAGAACCTCAGGTCGTTGAGGCAATTGCAGACGATGTGGCGGCTGTTTCCCGAAGCGGGGTACAGGTCTGCCTTGTGATTGGAGGGGGCAACATTTTCCGTGGTGTCGCTGCAGCGGCCAAGGGAATGGACCGGGCACAGGGTGATTATGCCGGTATGCTCGCAACGGTCATCAACGCCCTGATGATGCAGAATGCTCTCGAACGGGCCGGGATCGATACCCGTGTGATGTCAGCCATACAGATGTCGTCTATCGCCGAACCCTATATCCGCCGTCGTGCCGTACGTCATATGGAAAAGGGGCGTGTGGTGATTTTTGCAGCAGGAACAGGCAATCCGTTTTTCACGACCGATACGGCAGCGGCTCTTCGCGCCAATGAGATGGAATGTGATGTTCTGCTCAAGGGTACACAGGTTGATGGCGTCTACTCCGCTGATCCGCGTCGTGTGCCAGATGCCGAGCGTTATGATGAGCTTTCCTATATGGAAGTGCTCTCCCGTGATCTGAATGTCATGGATGCAACAGCGGTCTCGCTTGCGCGCGAAAACCGCCTGCCGATCATTGTTTTCAATATTCATGCACCGGGAGCGTTTGCCAGCGTGATGCGTGGCGAGGGACGTTTTACCCGAATTCTGGAAACAGCCTGAACAGGACGCCTTCAAGACGTCCCTCTTTGAATGTCCATAAAGGAGAGAACAATGCCTGCTGAGCTGAATGACCTGCTCGAAGACCTGACACGCCGCATGGATGGTGCGATGGAGAGTCTTCGCCGTGATCTTTCCGGTTTGCGTTCAGGGCGTGCGAGCCCGAATCTGCTCGAGCCCGTGCGTGTGGAAGCTTATGGCAGTGAAGTCCCTCTCTCTCAGGTCGGATCAATTGCGGTTCCCGAGGCGCGCATGCTGACTGTTTCCGTATGGGATCGCGGGCTGGTAGGTGCTGTTGAGCGGGCTATCCGTGATGCTGGTCTCGGCCTTAACCCGGCCGCTGATGGACAGACCGTGCGAGTGCCTATTCCGCAGCTTACCGAGGAGCGCCGCAACGAGCTGGCCCGTGCCGCTGGTCGTTATGCCGAAAACGGCAAGATTGCCGTGCGCAATGTACGCCGCGACGGCATGGATCAGATCAAGACCCATGAGAAGAAAAGCGAAATCAGCCAGGATGACATGAAAGTCTGGTCTGATGGCGTACAGAAGCTGACTGATCAATACGTCAAAAAGGTTGATGACATGCTCGCGGAAAAGGAACGCGAGATCAAACAGGTCTGATCGCATATCGTGTCATCTCCGCGTTCCAGTTCAGTCGCTACTGCCGAGCCCGAGCTCGCCATCGTGCCGCGCCATGTCGCTGTCATCATGGATGGCAACGGCCGTTGGGCGCGGGCGCGAGGCAAGTCCGTCATAGCCGGACACCGCGCCGGTGCCGAGGCAGTGAGGCGCTGCGTCAAGGGCGCCATTCTCTCCGGTGTCCGCTATCTGACGCTTTATGCCTTTTCTTCCGAGAACTGGCAGCGGACGGCAGAAGAAGTGGCTGACCTTACTTCTCTGCTGCGATTTTATCTGCGGCACAAGGTTGCAGAGCTGCACGAGCAGAATGTGCGCCTTACGTTTATCGGGGATCTCAGCCGTTTCGATTCCGGATTGCGCGGAGAGATCGAGCGGGCAGGCAAGTTGACGGCGCAGAATACACGGCTGACTCTTGTTCTTGCCCTTTCTTATGGCGCACGTGATGATATGCTCAGAGCGGCACAGAATATTGCGCTGGCCGCACGTGATGGTGAAATTGATCCGACCATGATGAGCGAGCAGGATTTCGGCCGCTATCTGCAGACGTCCCCCTTTCCTGATCCTGATCTGATCGTCCGGACCAGTGGTGAACGCCGCCTGTCAAATTTCCTGCTCTGGGAATCAGCCTACGCGGAATTATCCTTTCTTGACGTCATGTGGCCAGATTTCGATGAAACTCATTTTGCTGCCTTGATGCTGATTTTTCCCGACGTGAACGTCGTTTTGGAAAACGCCTGACAATGGACAGTGCATTGTGACAGCACGCAGCGCCAATCAGCGCTGGTCCGATCTTCGTCTGCGCCTTATTTCCGCAGCCGTGATCGTACCTGTCGCCCTCCTTTGTATTCTTGCTGGGGGCAATGCCTATCGGGCGATGATCCTCCTCGTCAGTCTGGGCCTCGTTTACGAGGGGGCCGCAATGGCCGGGCTGAGCTGGAAGCGCGGTGCCAGAAGCTGGCGCGGCGGACTGCTTCTGCTATGGCCTGTTATGGGGCTTCTGATTGCCATGACAGGCGAGTGGCGGGTCGCCTTCGGGCTGACCCTGTCGGCAGCTGTTTTCGGTATGGCTCAATGGATCTGCGTTGCGGTAGCCGGTTTCGGCGGCTTGTCCCTTCTCTGGTTGCGAGAGCAACCCGGGACGGGAGCATTTCCCGTACTTTTCATCATTTTTGTCGTGATCGCCAGTGATAGTGGCGCTTATCTGGCTGGCCGCATTATCGGCGGTCCCAAGCTTGCCCCAAGTATCTCACCTGGAAAAACCCGCTCCGGCGCTCTGGGTGGCCTTCTCGCTGCGGGCGTGGCCGGGTTCGCTACAGCATGGTTCTCAGGGCAGGGTGGCCTGATTTGCGGGACTATCTGGGGAATGATCCTTGGCTGTGCAGCCCAGTGCGGGGATCTGGCAGAAAGTGCGGCAAAGCGCCGTGTCGGGATCAAGGATTCCGGCTGGCTCATTCCCGGTCACGGTGGGCTGCTGGATCGTTTTGACGGGCTGCTGGCTGCTGCACCGTTGGCAGCGCTCGTTTCCTTGTCGGTGCCCGGACAGGTCTTCTGTCTGCGACGCCCCTGGATATCCTTGCGACCCTTTTCCATCCTTTTCATCCATAACTCTCTGCTTTCCTGCATTGATCTGGAGTATCCTGAGATCATGACCTCGTCCCCGCGCAGCATTACCGTTCTTGGCAGCACCGGCAGCATTGGCTGTTCGACGATTGATCTGCTGCTGGCCGAGCCGGAGCGCTTCCAGGTTCGAGCGCTTGTCGGTGGCCGTAATGTGGCTCTGCTGGCAGAACAGGCGCGTGCGCTGCATGCAGAAGTTGCCGTGATCAACGACGAAAGCCTGCTCGACACGCTACGCACTGCCTTGAAGGGGAGTGGCGTGAAGGCTGCTGCCGGACGAAATGCGGTCATCGAGGCTGCCGCGATGGAAGCTGACTGGACCATGGCGGCCATTACCGGAGCGGCCGGGCTGGAGCCTACTCTGGCTGCGACACGCAACGGGCATGCCATCGCTCTGGCGAACAAGGAAGCACTCGTAAGTGCCGGTGATGTCATGCTGCGCGAGGTGGCTGCCGCCGAAGCCACGTTACTTCCTGTGGATTCCGAGCATAATGCCATTTTCCAAAGCCTGACCGGTAGCCCGGTTGAGAGCATCGAGAAGATTATTCTTACTGCATCAGGTGGCCCATTCCGGTGCGCGACGCTGGAAACCATGCGTGAGGCAACTCCGGAGCATGCACTCAAGCATCCGACCTGGAGCATGGGTGCCAAAATCACAATTGATTCCGCTTCAATGGCCAACAAGGGGCTGGAAGTCATCGAGGCTGCACGTATTTTTGGTCTGAGTAATGAGCAGATCGACGTTCTGGTTCATCCGCAATCGGCTGTGCATGGTCTGGTCCAGTTTCGTGATGGCAGTCTGATTGCCCAGCTTGGCGCACCGGATATGCGTGTGCCGATTGCCAATACGCTGGCATGGCCCGATCGCATGCAGACCAATGCACCACGTCTTGATCTGGCAGTGCTGTCCCGTCTGGATTTCGAGGCACCGGATGAAGTGCGTTTCCCTGCACTGCGTCTGGCGAGAGAGGCCCTTGTCGCCGGGGGCGCTTCACCCACAATCTTCTCTGCTGCCAACGAGATTGCAGTAGAGGCGTTCCTTGACCGCCGCATCGGTTTCCTTGGCATCAGTGATACTATTGCCTATGCAATGGAACAGCTCGGTTCGCCCTCTCTGGATACTCTTGATGACGTTCTGCACTGGGATGCGGAAGCGCGTCGTGTGGCCGGGATTTTCGTGGCGCGCGAGCGTAGCAATTCGTTGAAAGGCGCGGAGCATCTTCATGCATGAGTTTGCGGTTACAGTTCTTGCCTTTGCTCTGATCCTTGGTGTGCTCGTATTCGTGCATGAGATGGGTCATTATCTCGCGGCTCGATGGCGTGGCGTAAAAGTGGATACGTTCTCGATCGGTTTTGGTCCTGCGCTTTATCGCTGGCGCGACCGTACGGGAACGGAGTGGCGTATTTCGGCCATTCCCCTTGGCGGATTTGTCAAACCCCATGGCTTTGAAGATCCGGAAGATGCAACGCCGGAGCAGAAAGCAGCCTGGGTACCGGGCCAGACTTTTCATGACAAACCTGTAGGCTCACGCATGCTGGTGATCGTCATGGGGCCGGTCTTCAATTTTATCTTTGCTATTCTTCTTTTCACAGTTCTTTACGTTTCGGTGGGCAAACCGGAAATGAAGAACGAGATTGCCCAGGTTGCACCTCATAGTGCGGCCGAACGGGCGGGATTGCAGAAGGGTGACGTTATCACGCGGCTTGGTTCTCTCGACGTATTCAATTTTGCCGATATCCAGGCCCATGCAGTCGCGATGCCGGGGGTACAGACAACTCTTGGGATCAAACGTGGAGAACAGTCGCTTACCCTGCCGATCACTCTTGATCGTGTGCCCGGCAAGCTGGGTGCGCCCGATAAAGGAAGCATTGGCATCATGGCCGAGCTCGTGCCGGGTAAACCCATGCCATTTGCACAGGCGGCTGGCGCCGGGTTGAAGGAAACCTGGCATGTTTCAGTTCAGACATTGCAGGGTGTCTGGCAGATTGTTTCCGGTCACCGTAGTGCCAAAGAGCTTGGTGGTACGATCCGTATCGCGCAGCTATCCGGTCAGGTCGCCCATTACGGTTTTGCAAGTATCCTTTCTTTCATGGCCCTGCTTTCGATCAATCTGGGTCTGATCAATCTCTTTCCGATTCCACTGCTTGATGGTGGCAGACTCGTTTTCTATGTGGCCGAGGCAGTGCGTGGCAAACCCGTTTCAAGGCGGGTACAGGAAATTAGCTACCAGGCCGGGTTTGCTATTATTGCTGCGCTTTTCCTGTTTTCGACCTTCAACGATCTGTCGAATCTCGGGCTGTTCCACTAAAAAGAGCGCCATTACCCCACCCGCTGACACAGAGTGTTACGACACTTCATGTCGCGGGGTGCTTGCCTCGCAGGGTAGAAGTCGGATACGTCCGATTGGGATAAACGCGGTCGATGGTTCCGGCTTCGTTGCATAAAACTAAATTGTCTGAAATAAACCTTCACGCTGGGTTGATGAAGTTAAGGAACGTCCGTCTTGTCAGGTAAACGTCTCGTTCTCCTTGCGTCGGTTTGCATGCTCCCCGTCTGGGCAGGCACGGCCGAGGCTCAGAAGGCCCGTCGTGTCTCTCCGCATCATGCCGCCCATCAGCGTACAGCCGATGGTCAGGTGATCGAAACGATCGATGTGAAGGGCAACACACGCATCGAAACCAGCACCGTCCTCTCCTATATGGTGGTGCAGCCCGGCAATCGTTTCAATCAGGACGATCTCGATCGCTCGCTGAAGACGCTCTATGCGACAGGTCTTTTCAAGGACGTCACGATGCGCCGCTCCGGCGGTACGCTTGTTGTGGATCTGGTCGAAAACCCGATCGTCAATCGTATTGCGTTTGAGGGCAACCACGCGGTCAAGGACGAGGATCTCCGCAAGGAGATCAGCATGCGTCCCCGCGCGGTCTTCTCGTCACAGTCTGCGGCCGCTGATCGCCAGAAACTGCTGGATCTCTACGCGTCCAAGGCCCGTTTCGGGGCAACGGTAACGCCACAGATCATCAAGTTGTCGCATAACCGTGTCGATGTTATTTTCAAGATCAATGAAGCCCGCCAGACACTGATCAACAAGATTGTTTTTGTTGGCAACAAGGCGTTCAGCGAAGCGCGGCTGGCTTCGGTTGTTTCATCCAAGGAGACAGAGTGGTATCGCTTTTTCTCATCATCGGATGAGTACAATCCGGAGCGTATCAAATACGATGCCGAACTGCTGCGTCGTTTCTACCTGCATAACGGGTATGTCGATTTTCATATGATCAATGCGACAGGCGAATTGTCACCTGACCGCAAGAATTTCATCATCACCTTTACGCTGGATGAGGGGCCGCGTTACCGCATCGGCAAGATGGATGTCCGGTCAAGCCTGCGTCACGTTGAGGCTAAAGATCTCAAGAAATATATCGATCTGTTCCAGCACCAATGGTACGACGGCACGGCAATCCAGAACAACGTGACGGGCATGCAGGAGCGCCTGCAGGCGACAGGTCATCCTTTTGCGATGGTGCGTTCCGAGATTGCGCGAAATCCTGAAAAGCACATTGTCGACCTGCTCTTCGATGTGAACGAGGGGCCGCATGTCTATGTCGAGCGCATCGACATCAACGGTAATACGGTAACCAAGGACAAGGTTATCCGGCGCGCTCTGCCGATGGCAGAGGGCGACCCATATACACCCTTCGACCGTAAATACTCCAAGGCCGCACTTCAGGATCTCGGCTATTTCAGTACGGTTTCGGTTGATCAGACCCAGGGTTCTGCACCGGACAAGGTCAACGTGGCGGCCAATGTCGTCGAGAAGCCCACGGGTGAATTCTCGCTGGGCGGCGGCTACTCAACAGACGTTGGTATTCTGGGTAACGGCTCGGTCAAGCAGCATAACCTGCTCGGTACGGGCATGGATGCCGGTATTTCCGGAACGGTTGCCTATTACCAGAAGCAGGTCGATCTCTCTCTGACAGATCCCTATTTTCTGGATCGCAACATCGTCGCCGGTATCGATATTTTCGGTATCGAAAATAATTACCAGACCTATCAGTCCTATAAGGAAGGGCGGTATGGTGCGACGCTGCGTATGGGGTATTCGTTCAATAACTACCTGTCCCAGACCTGGAGCTACTCCCTGATTGACCGCCGTGTAGGCAATATCTTCAGTCAGAGTGATATCCAGAACTACGGTTATGAATATGTCCCATCCTATTACGTTCAGGATTCGGCAGGCTGGTCGTTGCTGTCTCAGCTCAGCACCACGCTGACTTACGACCGTCGTGACAACCGGATGCGGCCTCGCAAGGGATTCATCATCAACGTAAGTGGCGACTTTGCCGGTCTCGGTGGCGACGTGAAATATCTGCGTGCCAAAGCCGATGTTCAGTACTATGTGCCTCTTGATTCCATCACGGGATCCCATAGCTGGGGGCTGCAGTTCAAGGGCGGTGCGGGCTATATGGGCGACTGGTCCAAGAGCAGCAATGTCAGCATTATCGACAACTTCTATCTCGGTGGCGAAAATCTGCGCGGCTTCCTGCAGGGTGGTGCCGGACCGCGCTCCGGTCATATAAATTCCACTACGCCTCAGCCGGGACAGGAAGATCTGATCGGTGGCCGCTTCATCTATACAGCGTCCGCTCAGCTCAATTTCCCGCTACCCATGGGAGAGGATGTCGGTATTTCAGGTCGCTACTTTGTTGACGCCGGTAGTCTGGCCGGATTGCGGGTAAAGAACCGCTATACGAATGCCGCGACCGATGGCTACAAATATACACCAGTTACGGGTGATACCCTGACGCCTCGTGTCACGACGGGTCTGGGTATTTCCTGGAAGAGCCCGTTCGGTCTGGTCAATATCGACGCCGCCGTTCCGATCCGCAAATCGCGTAATGACCGTCTCTATCCGATCCGCTTCGGTTTCGGGCAGCAATTCTGATCACAGCCTTATCCCAACCCGTCGTTGTCTCTCGCGAGGGACAACGACCGCCTTGGTCTTGAACAGAGGTTTACATGTCTTTTTTCCCGGCAGCCCGCCTTATGGCGGCTTCAGCGCTGCTCGCTTCTGTAAGTCTTCCGGGTCTTGCTCAGGCGCAGGCTGTACAATCCTCGTCTGGTGGTAATGGTGGCTGGTTTGTGCCCAAGACAGCCCAGCCAGCTGCAGCGCCGGCGCCTCGCGCCGTAAGGCGTGTGCCCGTCGCCCAGCCGATGCCGCAGGATGGCGACGAGCCC
>NZ_BAJV01000015.1 GCF_000613885.1 Asaia prunellae JCM 25354
TGCAGCAGCCGGAAGCGCCGCCGGTTCTCCCGCAGCCCCCCGATTCCTGACTCACCCGACCTGCCCAAGGCAGCACCGCCCCCGGCTGCCCTGCTGGGCGTCATCAGCATTCCAACTGTCATGCGTCTGTCCAGCGCGGCGGCTGAAGCGCAGCGTGTACTTGGCGAGCGTCGTGACAAACTGGCCGCTGCTGCGCAGAAGGAACAGGCCGGCTGGCGCGTCGAGCAGCAGAAACTGCAGGAAAGTGCGCGTACACTGACCTCTGAGCAGATCCAGATTCGTGAGCGTCATTTGCAGGAGCGTCGTGCGAAAGCGCAGCGCGATTTTGCCAACCGGGCGCGCATCATCCAGGAGGCGGCCAATGTGTCGCTTAACCAGATTGAACGCGAACTTGTACGTATCGTCCGGCAGGTAGCGGCTTCGCATAGCATGAATCTTGTTTTGCACAGCGAGCAGGTGGCACTTCATGTTGATGGTCAGGATATCACGGAAGAGACGGCAAAGGTTCTGAACAAGATCTTGCCTCATGTCTTTATTCCTGCAGAAGATGTTGATCCTGAGGTGCTGGCAAAATCAGGCAAAATGCCGACCACCGCTGACGAAGACACAACATCTCAGGTTGGTCCGGGTCCGACGACCCAGCCTGCTCCGCCTGCCTCGATCCTCAGGAAGCATTGATCTGTCATGAGCCTGTCATCCACCGATGGTCTACCCGGTGATCCGCGTTTCTTTGATCGTCAGGGACCCTTCTCAATCTCGGAGCTTGCAGCGTGCGCCGAGGCCGAGATTGTAGGGCCGGCGGGGGCGGCGGAGCTTCAGCTTCGTGGTGTTGCGCCGTTACAGGCGGCCACGCGGCAGGAAGTCAGTTTTCTTGATAACAGACGGTATCTGCCACTTCTTGCCGATACCAATGCTGGCGCTGTCATCCTTGGTCCGGCTTTCAAGGACAAGCTGCCAGAGGGCGTGGTAGGACTCGTCAGCAAGGCGCCTTATCTTGCCTGGGCGCGTATTGCTGCCCGTTTTCACCCTGTCTCTCCATCGCGTCCCGGGGTGCATCCCACGGCTGTGGTCGATGAAACGGCCATCCTGGGTGAGAATGTTGAAATTGGTCCCTTCGTGACAATCGGCGCCCATGTCGAAATCGGGTCGGGAAGTATCCTTTCGACGCACGCTGTCATCGGCGACGGAGTGGTGATCGGTGCGCATAATCGTATTGGTGCCCATGTTTCGGTTTCGCATGCGATACTGGATGATCGGGTCACGCTCTATCCCGGAGCCCGCATCGGTCAGGACGGTTTCGGCTTTGCCGTTGGTCCGGCAGGGTTTGAGACAGTGCCGCAGCTCGGGCGCGTGATTCTGGGCCATGATGTAGAAATCGGGGCCAATTCGACGATCGACCGCGGCTCGATGCGGGATACGGTGATCGGTGCGGGAACACGTATCGATAACCTCGTGCAGATCGGTCATAATGCGCAGCTTGGTCGCTGCTGTATTGTCGTTTCACAGGCGGGTATCTCGGGTTCAACCGAACTTGGTGATTTTGTCACCATCGCCGCCCAGGCCGGTCTGATCGGCCATATAAAAATCGGTGACAAGGCGCGTATCGGAGCTCAATGCGGTGTGATGTCCGACGTAGAGGCCGGTGCTGATGTCATAGGTAGCCCCGCCATGCCGTTCAGGGAGTTTTTCCGTAACGTGGCCTTCCTTCGTCGTCTGGCAAAAAAGGATGGCAAGAGCGAGACCTGATTTCTCGCCTGCACGCGCCTGTGGTCACGGGTTCAGAGTTTTGCTAGAAGCTGGCGGACATATCAAACCTGCCGTCACGTTAGTGGCGGTTGAACGTGGCGATTAACCGGCTGCGTTCAGGAACAAGAAGTGAGCAGAACATTGGACGCCTCTGCGGAAGAAAATAACAAGGAAATGACGGCCAAGGCTGAAGCGGTTGATATCGAAGCCATCGATATCATGCGGATCATGTCGGCTATCCCTCACCGTTATCCTTTTCTGATGATCGATAAGATGGTCGATATCAAGCTTGGTGAGTCGGCAACCGGTATCAAGAACGTCACCATCAACGAGCCATTCTTTACGGGGCATTTTCCTGCACAGCCGGTCATGCCTGGTGTGCTGATCGTTGAGGCAATGGCACAGACAGCGGCGACGCTGGTTGTCCTCACGCTTGGCGATGCCTTTGAGGGCAAGCTCGTCTATTTCATGACCATCGAAGGCGCGAAGTTCCGCCGCCCGGTTGGTCCCGGTGACCAGCTGCATATCACAGTTGTCAAGGAGCGCGCCCGCGCCAATGTATGGCGTTTCAAGGGTGTCGCACGTGTCGATGGTGTTTCGGTTGCCGAGGCGACCTTCAGCGCCATGATTATGGGTTAGAAACAGCTTCGTGGATCGTTCCGTGTCAAAATGGCCCAGCACTGTCAGCATTCACCCAAGCGCATTGGTCGCTCCAGAGGCGGTTCTTAGTGAGAATGTCACTATCGGGCCCTGGTGCTCAATTGGTCCCGATGTTTCCCTTGGTGACGGGGTAAAGCTCCATGCCAATGTCATCATAGAGGGTCAGACCGATATTGGTGCGCATGTCGAGATTTTCCCTTTCGTGACTGTGGGTTTGGCCCCACAGGATCTGAAATATCGTGGCGAGCCGACGCGCTGCATCATCGGCGCTCATACGGTTATCAGAGAGAATGTCACGATTCATCGTGGTACGGCGCAGGGAACTGCGTTGACCCGTGTGGGGGGGCATTGTCTGATTATGGCCAATGCGCATGTGGCTCATGACTGCGACATTGGGGACGGCGTCATCATCGTTAATAATGTGGTGATGGGTGGTCATGTCGAAATCGGTGACGGGGCCCGAATCATGGGGGCTGCTGCTCTGCATCAGTTCGTACGTATCGGACGTGGGGCGCTTGTCGGTGGTGTCTGTGGTGTCGAGGCCGATGTCATTCCCTATGGCAGTGTGCTGGGCAACAGGGCACGCCTGGTAGGTCTGCACTGGATATGGCTGCGTCGTCAGGGCGTGAGTGCGGAAGAAATACAGCAGATGCGCCGGGCTTTCCGGACCCTTTATCCACGGACAGGGCGCAACGAAAATGTTCTGGAATCACGTCTTGCTTCAGTAAAGCGGGATTTCGCCTCCAGCGCACGTGTGCAGGAAATTGTCGCATTCATGGAAGTGCAGAGCCGGCGCGGTCTTGTGCGCGCAGCGAGCCCCTCTCAGCTATCGGTAGAAACCGAGGGCGCATGAATACCGCACCTGTCGGGATTCTGGCCGGGAGCGGACCTTTGCCGTTTCAGGTGGCTGAAGCCATATCTCGGCAGGGCGGCAGGGTCTTCATTGTCGGGTTTCAGGATTTTGTCGACCTTGAGCAGATACGGCATTGGCCCCACAGGATTATTCGCCTGGCTGCGGCGGGTGAAATTCTGTCTGCTCTTCGACAGGCCGAATGTCGCGATATAGTACTTATCGGTCCCGTACGTCGTCCTGCCTTACGCGATCTGCGTCCCGATGCCGAAGGGGCCAGACTTATGGCCCGGGTCGGGCGGGCACTTTTTGCCGGCGATAACGGGCTTTTGGGCGCACTCATCCGGATTTTCGGAGAGGAGGGGTTCAATGTGCGTGGTGCGCATGAGTTTCTTACCCGGTCTCTTGGCAAGGTCGGAGCTTTGGGGCGTGTGCAGCCCGATTCCCAGGCAATGAGCGATATCATGAGAGGCGTGTCAGTCGTGCGCGGTCTCGGTGCGCTCGATATAGGTCAGGGCTGCATTGTGCAGGATGGGGTTGTTCTGGCTGTAGAAGCGATCGAGGGGACGGATCGTATGCTGGCGCGGGCATTGCATCTGGCACAGCCCGGCCCCGGGGGTGTTTTGGTCAAGATGCTCAAGCCGGGTCAGGAAGCGCGTGCCGACATGCCCACAATCGGCCCCAATACGGTTGTAAATGCCCAGGCTGCAGGGCTGCGTGGTATCGCTTTCGAGACAGGCTTTACCTTGTTGACCGATCCTGACGAATGTGAGGCAACCGCTGATCGCCTAGGGTTGTTTCTCTATGGTCTGAGCCGTGCCGAAAGTCAGGGCGCAGGTTAAGGCGCATCTTTCAGGAGTAAAATCATGGCAACCTACTTGCACACGATGATCCGCGTATTCGATCTCGACAAGAGTGTGGCTTATTACAGGCTGCTCGGTATGCGCGAAATTCGTCGCCGGGAAGTGCCGGAGGGGCGTTATACGCTTGTCTATCTTGGCTTCAACGACAATGCCCATGGCGAGGCAGAAATCGAACTGACCCACAACTGGATCAGGCAACGCCTTACGAGATAGGCAATGGTTTTGGTCATTTCGCCGTTGGTGTCGCGGATGCGGCGGCGACAGTCGAGAAAATCCGTGCCGGTGGCGGCAAGGTGACACGTGAGGCTGGACCCGTGAAATTCGGTACGACAATCATTGCCTTCGTTGAAGATCCCGATGGTTACAAGATCGAGATTATCCAGAAGGACACATATTGAGGCTTTTCTGCCCGGCGTGTTGACGCCGGGCAGAGCTGGCATTCAGGCCGTTTTTTTTGAGCGTTTCAGGTGTTCTGTCGCTCTTTCCAGCGCAGCAACGATACTCAGTGCATGTCGGCGAACCGTTTCATCCGCATTGCCGGCAAGAAGATCAGCAGCAAGCAATGCTGTAGCCAGATCATTGCGCAGGTCGTGGCGGAGCGTTGACAGACGTTTTTCCGCATCTTTCGACGATAAATCCTGTTGCTGCGTCATTACCAGACTCCTTGATTTTATTGACAGGGCAGTTCGGGCCTCGTAAAAGCCCGCGCACAGAGGAAGATGGCGTCACCCTTGTGTCGTCTTCTTGTCAGGGTGGGCCTTCACTGGTCTCGCCGTCAATCATTGCCTTGAGGAATGACGCCATGAAGCGTACCTATCAACCGTCCAAGCTCGTTCGCAAGCGTCGCCATGGCTTCCGCGCCCGTATGGAAACCGTCGGTGGCCGTCGCGTCATCAACAACCGTCGTGCCAAAGGCCGCAAGAAGCTCTCGGCCTGATTACGACTTGGCGGACCAGCCCCAGAAACTTCGAAAAAGACCCGAATTTCTCCGGGTGGCCAGTCGGGGGCGGAAAGTTGCCACACCGGGTCTTGTGCTTCAGGTTCTGAGAACGGAACATGAGGCTCCGGCCCGTGTGGGATTTACCGTGACCAAGAAAGTCGGTAACGCTGTTGTGCGTAACCGCACACGCCGCCGCCTGAGGGCGGCGTTGCAGCATGTGGCTCGCAAGACTGATCTCGCTGCTGTGGACCTTGTGCTGATCGGACGCGATTCGACCAGAGGGCGTCCTTTCGACAGGCTGATTGCAGATCTTGAACATGCCCTCAGAAAAGGCGAAGCCCTGTGATCGCTGTGGTCAGAAAGACGGTACTTACCTTTCTTCTGGCCCTGCTGCATATCTATCGACGGTATGTCAGCCCACAACTTGGCACCAATTGCCGTTTCCACCCCTCCTGTAGTGTTTATGCCCAGGAGGCCCTGCGCCGCCATGGGATCGGGCGGGGTCTCTGGTTGACGATCAGAAGGCTTCTACGCTGTCATCCCTACTGCAGCGGAGGTTTCGATCCGGTGCCCTGAAGGGCATAAAATATCGAATTGTGCTCCTCCCTATTGTTTTGTCGTCGGAATTCGGTCACTTGAACCGCTACGGATGCGGCTTTTGACCCGTGTTCCTCACCACTTGTTTCATTCTCATTGGAAAGACCGGTATTCGGCTGATGGATATCAAGCGCATCATCGTGGCAACCAGTCTCTCGGCCGCGATCGTGGTCGGCTTCGATTATTTCGTGCCGCAGCACGCGAAGAAAGACGTCGAGACCCGGACATCACAGCAGGCTCAGGGCAAGACTCCTGATGCGGGGGGCAAGGTCTCTGCTCTTCCCGTGGCGGCGCCAGGAGGAGCTCCGGCGAACAGCCCGGCAGCCGCAACCGCACCGGCCGGACATATAGCCATTGAAGGGCCTGATGCCACGGGCTCGTTCAGCCTGCGCGGTGCGCGTTTCGATAATCTCGTTCTGACTCACTATCATGAGACGATCGAGAAGAATTCGCCTCTGGTCCGCCTGCTGGAAAATGTCGAAGGGCCACAGCCGAGTTTTGTCGAGATCGGGTGGCAGGCGCCGGCCGGTTCGACGCTGCGTCTGCCTGATGCCAATACCGATTGGTCCAGCGACGACAAGACGCTATCACCCGATCATCCCGTCACGTTGCAATGGGATAATGGTCAGGGCCTGCTTTTCAGGATCGAGATCAAGCTCGATCGTCGTTATCTGTTTGATATCACACAGAGTGTACAGAATCAGGCAGGTGGCCCGGTTTCCCTGACACCCTATCAGCGTGTCGAGCGTGATTACAAACCCGTCGAGACCGGCGGTATGATTGTGCAGGAAGGCCCGCTCTCGGTCGTCAATGATCGGCTGGATGAGGAATCCTACAAGACCATGCGCAAGGGGGCGACCAAAGCGGATAATGCTGCCTGGTCGGCCGATGGCGTGGGTGGCTGGGCAGGTATTACCGACAAATACTGGCTGACAGCTGTCATTCCCGACCAGAAAGCAGCCGTCTCGGTTCGCTATCGCTTTGTACCGAACGCCAAGGAAGGATCGTATATCGTCGATACCCAGTCCAGCCAGCCAGTCCAGATTGCGCCTGGCTCGACAGTTCAGACGACGAGCATGGTCTTTGCCGGGGCCAAGGAGGTCAATCTTCTCGACCAGTACACGAATGACCTGCATATTCCGTACTTCTACAAGGCGGTCGATTTTGGCTGGTTCGCGTTTCTCACCCGGCCGATGTTCCACGTATTGCACTGGCTCTATGACAAGTTCGGCAATTTCGGCATCGCCCTGCTGGCTTTGACCCTGATCATCAAGCTGATCCTCTATCCTCTGGCGACCAAGTCTTTCGCTCCATGGCACGCATGCGGACACTTGCTCCCCGTATCCAGGCCATTCGCGAACATAACAAGGGTGACCAGCTGGCACAGAACCAGCAGATCATGGCGCTTTACAAGGAAGAGGGTGTCAATCCTGCCGGTGGCTGTCTGCCTCTTCTGGTTCAGGCCCCGGTTGCTTTCTGTCTGTACAAGGTGCTGAACATCACGATCGAGATGCGTCATGCGCCTTTCTATGGATGGATACGCGATCTTTCCGCACCGGACCCGACGACAATCTTCAATCTGTTCGGACTTCTGCCGTTCAATCCGGCCTTCATGCCCGAAATGCTGCATATAGGCATCTGGCCGATCCTGTTTGGCATCACCATCTGGCTGATGCAGCGACAGAGCATGGTCAGCATGGATCCCGCCCAGCAGAAGATCATGCAGTTCATGCCGGTTATCTATACGATCTTCCTTGGTCGTATCTCGGCTGGCATCATCATCTACTACACCTGGAATAACGTTCTCAGCTATGGGCAGCAGAAACTGATCCAGATGCAGATTGACCGGGGTGTGAAGAAGGGCGGTACAGCCGTCAGAAAGCCGTGAGCCAGAAAGAAGATCCGACCATTTTCACCGAAGAGCAGATCGAGAATGGCCGTCTGCTTTTTGCGGCTGAATGCGATTTCTTCTTCGGGGCGCAGAAGCTTGATCAGCTTCCGCCTCTTGCGGGGCCGGAAGTGGCTTTCGCGGGGCGTTCGAATGTTGGTAAATCCAGTCTGATCAATGCCCTTACCGGGCGTAACAGGCTTGCGCGTGCCTCTTCGGAACCCGGACGCACCAAGCAACTGAATTTTTTCAATCTCGGTGGTCGTCTGGCTCTGGTTGATATGCCGGGCTATGGCTTTGCAAAAGCGGCGAAATCGGTAAAGGAAGAATGGCAGACGATGATGTTTGCCTATCTTCGTGGTCGTCCGACCCTGACGCGGGTTTTCCTACTTCTGGACTCCCGTATAGAGCTGAAACAGGCCGATCGTGATGTCATGGAGATGCTCGACCGTGCCGCTGTGCTGTTTCAGATCGTACTGACCAAGGCTGATGGCCTGGGGCCAAACAAGCTGAAGGCAAAAACTGCCGAGGTCGAGACTGTTCTGGCCAGACATGCTGCTGCCTATCCGCATATTGCGATAACCAGCAGCGAGACCGGTCTGGGTATCGACACCTTGCGTGCTGAAATTGCCCGCTCGATCGGGAACTCAATGGTTGAAGGGGAGCAGGGATGACCAGGGATACATTGGAGTTCACGCTCCCTGACATGAATGATGAGGGCCAGCAGCAGGCAGCTCTCCTTGCGAGCGCCCTGCCTTTCCTTCGTCGTTATGCTGGCGACACAATCGTGGTCAAGTATGGCGGAAACGCCATGGGTAAGGATCATCTGTCGAGTGCATTCGGGCGGGACATCGCGCTTCTGAAGCTTGTCGGTATCAATCCGATTGTCGTGCATGGTGGTGGGCCGCAGATCAGTGCCATGCTCAAGCGCCTCAATATCGATTCACGCTTCGTGGATGGACTGCGTGTTACCGATCAGGCCGCTATCGATGTAATCGAGATGGTGCTGTCAGGGAGCGTCAACAAACAGGTGGCTGACCTTATCAACCGTGCGGGAGCCCTGGCGGTTGGTATTTCGGGCAAGGATGGTGGATTGCTTCAGGCACGCAAGCTGATGCATCGCAGCCGTGATCCACGTTCGGGTCAGGAAGAAACACAGGATCTCGGTTTTGTTGGCGAGCGACAAAAATCGATCCGCGCGTTCTTTATTCCCTCCTTGGCTCAGGTCTGATCCCTGTCATCGCGCCCATCGGTGTAGGTGAAAAAGGAGAGACCTATAATATCAATGCCGATACTGCGGCAGGTGCGATTGCGGGGAGTGTCAATGCTTCCCGTCTGTTGATGCTGACCGACGTTGCCGGCGTACTGGATGAAAATGGCACGCTTATACCAGAGCTGACGGCAGAGGAAGCGCAGCGACGTATCGAGGATGGATCAATTTCCGGAGGAATGATCCCCAAGGTCGAGACCTGTCTTGCTGCTGTCAAGGCCGGCGCCAGTGCAGCGGTTATTCTTGATGGGCGCGTGCCTCATGCCTGTCTGCTGGAGCTGTTTACCCATAAAGGCTCCGGTACGATCATCAGGGCAGCCTGATCAGGCGTCTTCGTGGGCGAAATACCAGTCCACGTTTTCTTCCTGTGCGATTGTAAGAGCAAGACGGGCTCTTTCGAAGAATACGTCCACGGTATCGGTCGAGTGGGGCTCTCGCGTGACGAGACCAATCTTGACCGATATCAGGGGATTGGCTCCTGCCGCGCACATATAGCGCCTTTTGCAGATCAGATCGGCTCGTTCTACCGAAGCAAAACGATCCCCGCCATCAAGCCAGAGCACAAAACTTTCGCGATCCAGCTGTCCGATCAGGTCGGTTGGTCTAATCGCACGCTGCAGAAATATGATCGCATCACGCACATGCGCAATCTGTTCGATAGCGGCTTCGGCATTCCCCAGCTCATCCGGCGTGTTCAGCAAGCCTGAGAAAGAGACGAGCATAAGCGTGGCTGCAAGATGTTCCCGATCCAGCCGGGAAAAGCGCTGCTCGACTTTTTCTCTGAAAGCGACCAGACCGGAAGGTGGGTTAGGGGATCGTAGGGCAGGGCGCGCATCAGGACGCGGTAGCGATAATCCACCTCGATCATCGCCCCAGCCGTTTGTATCAGCGTGCCGAGGATACGACGGAGGATTCTGCCGCACGGGTCGGGAAACGCTGCGGGTAATAGACAAAAATGCCTATTTCGCCCTGATGCCTGACTTCCGTGATGGCTCGGAGACAAAGATTTGTGTAGCTCCGGGCACTGCTGGTTTCGTCATGCGAGACATCGTCAGGATCCGGCCAGGAATAAAGAATATGAAGCTGTGGTTCCGAAGGGGGAGGAATAACCAGAGCCCCGGCACTCATGAGAATACCCCGATCAGGTTTTGTCTGTTCGCAGAACTGCTCGAAGGCCATGCGCAGACCCTCGGATACCGAAATGGCAGCGCGCAGGGTTTCAAGTAAAGATGCCTGAAACTCGACTTCGCGCTGCTTCCATTTTCGCGAGAGGCTTGGCGAGGCGTGTTTCGAATGACCTGACACGAAATTCGATAGTGCCGAACGCATGGTGTTCATCATGAATGCGTTCATCTGGTATATTCCCGAGGAGAGAAAGGAAAATGCTGCGGTGCTCTCGATAGCATGGTTTTCTGGGGTGAGCCTCCGTTTCCTTGCTCACGATCCAGTATAGGGTCGGGTATTTAATTCATCCTTAACGCTTATCTGACGCATGATTCGTTGACTTCCTGATGCGTCCTGAGCATGGTCCGCTCACTTGAGTAACCCCGTCAAAAGGACGCCCCGAGATGCCCGCTTCCGATTTGCGTACTGTGATCGACTCGTTGTGGGAGCGTCGTGATACGCTCAATGCCCAGACGGAAGGCGAGGCGCGCGAAGCGATCGAGCGTGCACTGACCGCTCTGGATGAAGGCAGATTGCGTGTGGCAGAGCCCGGAGAGAAGGGCTGGACTGTACATGAATGGCTCAAGAAAGCGGTTCTTCTTTCTTTCCGCATTACTGACAGCCGTGTGGCGGAACGTGGCTGTGGTGGTGTTCCCGGTTTTGACAAGGTGCCACTGAAATTCGATGGCTGGGATCAGTTCCGCTTTGCTGAAGCCGGGTTTCGTGCCGTGCCCGGTGCCATTGTACGTCGCTCCGCCTATATTGCTCCCGGCGTGGTTCTGATGCCGAGCTTTGTCAATGTCGGTGCACGTGTCGACAGCGGCACGATGATTGATACCTGGGCGACAGTCGGTTCCTGCGCCCAGATAGGCAAGAACGTGCATATCAGCGGCGGTGCCGGTATTGGTGGTGTGCTGGAACCCCTGCAAGCCGCACCGGTCATCATCGAGGATGACTGCTTCATCGGTGCCCGTTCGGAAGTGGCCGAAGGTGTTGTCGTCGAGCGCGGTTCGGTACTGTCCATGGGCGTGTTTATCGGCGCGTCGACCAAGATTGTTGATCGTGCGACAGGCGAAATCTTCATGGGGCGTGTTCCGGCGTATTCGGTCGTTGTGCCTGGTACATTGCCCGGTCGTACACCTGACGCGCCGCATCTTGCCTGCGCTGTCATCGTCAAGCGTGTTGATGAGCGCACACGTTCCAAGACCTCAATCAACGAATTGTTGCGCGACTGATCGTGTCTCTTGATGTTGTCAGCCTCGCGGGTCAGCTGATCAGCTGCCGCTCTGTTACACCCGCGGATGACGGAGCGATGGCACTGCTTGCCGAAACGCTGGCCAGTCTCGGTTTCAGGACAGAGCGTGTCGATCGTGGGCCGGAAGGTAGCAAAACGCCCAATCTCTTTGCACGTATGGGCGAAGGGGGGCCGCATCTGTGTTTTGCCGGGCATACTGATGTTGTGCCGCCAGGGGACAACTGGCGTCACGATCCGTTCGGGGCTCAACGCGTCGACGGAATGCTGTATGGGCGCGGCGTTGCGGATATGAAGGGCGGCATCGCGGCCTTTATTGCTGCGGTGGCCAGTCTCAAGGCCGAACGAGCCCTCACGGGGGCTGTCAGCCTTCTGATCACAGGGGATGAGGAAGGTCCTGCGCTTTACGGGACAAAAGCAGTACTGCCCTGGATGATGGAGCAGGGACACCGTCCCGATTTCTGTCTTCTTGGTGAACCGACCAACCCTGACAGGCTTGGTCAGGTCATCAAGGTCGGACGTCGCGGTAGTCTGAATGCCGAAATCACGGTAGAGGGAGTTCAGGGTCATGTTGCCTATCCGCATCTGGCTGATAACCCGATCCATCGTTTGCTGTCGATCCTGAGTGAGCTGACTGCGCGTGTTCTGGACGAAGGCAATGTCCATTTCGCGCCCTCCTCTCTGCAGGTCGTCAGTGTGGATGTCGGTAATTCCGCCAGCAACGTGATTCCAGGCAAGGCGACGGCAAGGCTCAATATCAGATTCAATACCGAGCATCGCGGCGAAGATCTGGTAAAGTGGATAAACGAGGTCGCTGCCCGTCATGCAAATAAGGTACGGCTCGAAGCGAGTATCAGTGGCGAAGCGTTTCTTACAGAACCAGGAGATGCTGTGGAGGCCTTGTCGCGTGTCGTGGCGCGTCACACGGGCCTTGTCCCGAAGCTTGATACTGGCGGTGGTACATCGGACGCTCGATTTATTGCCCATTACTGTCCGGTTGCCGAATTCGGGCTGGTAGGTGCCACAATGCACAAGGCGGATGAATGTGTTGCCATTGCCGATCTGCAGGCACTGGTCCTGATCTATCGTGATTTTCTTGAGGCTTTCGGATTGTGAAAACCGGTTCTCCCACTCCGACCGAAACACCGGCAGGGGCTGCTTCGCGCATTCTGCGTGGTGTCTTGCAGCTGGGTCGCGGTGACGCCCAGGGACTTGAGGCGTTTCGTAACACGCCCGAGGCCTTGCTATCAGCGATAGCACCGAGCGTTGCCCTGTTTCTGGTGATTGGACTATCGCAGCTGGGGCAGAAGCTCGATGCCGTCCAGATGACCAAGGTCATGATCCTGATCACGGTCCTGCTGACCAGACTGGTCGTTTCCCAGCTCGCTGCAAAATTCTGGAAACGCGAGGCGCTCTGGCTGCGCTATGCAACAGCTCTGCAGTGGAGCAGCTGGCTGCCGCTGGTTCTCTCACTGTTTGCATTGAGCCTGGTCGAACTTGTCATGCCTGGTCGTGCCTCAACGCCTGCGGGTCTGGCCGGTGTAATGCTGGGGGTCGAACTGTATGAACTCTGGCTTGGCTGGTTTATAGCCCGCAAGGCATTACAGATCAGCGGTGGCAGGGCTGCTGCTCTTGTTGTTCTGATCAATCTGTCTGTTGCAATACTCTATGTCATCGCAGCTCTTCTGCCGCCGCATTACAATGCACTGCGGGAAATCATGGTGCCCCTGCCAAAATCCTGAGTGTTTTCGGGGTGGCCGGGTCAGGGAAGCCCGGCAGGCAGCCTATCAGATCAGACAGTCAGGCGAACGGGTCCTGCAAATATCCGACGCCGACAAGACACAACCCTTCCGGTGGCGCTGTAGGCCCCGCTTTGCGTCGATCGCAGGCGTCGAGAACAGTACGCAGCTTGTCTATCGGCCATTGCCCGCTACCAACAAGCTGCAATGAGCCCGCCAGATTGCGCACCTGATGATGCAGGAAGGAACGAGCCTCGACATCCAGATAAATCAGCATGCCGTCTCGGGTCACGTTGAGGCAGTCCAGTGTACGCACCGGGCTGCTGGCCTGACAGGAGGCAGCACGGAATGATGAAAAATCATGGCGTCCGAGAAGCGTCCGGGCGGCTTCATGCATGGCCACTTCGTCAAGGGGGCGTCGGACATGCCATACATGATCTGCATTCAGTACAGCGCGTGTGGGACGATTGAGGATCGTATAACGATAACGTCTGGATATCGCTGAAAACCGGGCATGCCAGCCTTGCTTGCCGGGGCGGCCTCCAGCACGGCTACACGATGCGGCTTGAGATGAAAGCTGATTCCGTCGCGTATCTGACGCGCATCAAGACGATCCTGCTCCGGCAGATCCAGTTGCACGACCATTGCCGAGGCATGGACTCCCGCATCGGTACGACCAGCAGTTGCGCTCATGACGGGTGCATCGCCTGCAAGGCGAGAGGCTGCTTTCTCAAGCAGCTCCTGCACGGATAGGCCATTATTCTGTCTTTGCCAGCCTACCAGCCCCGTCCCGTCATATTCGATTTTCAGGGCCCAGCGGCGATAACCCTGAGCAGGGCCATCATGTTCCAAGAGATGTCCCCTTGGGAACAGGCGTGCCGCGCAGAAAATCCGAAGCGGCCATCATTGCCTTGCCAGGACGTTGCAGTGTGAGAATCTGAAGGGCATTTTCACCGCAGGCGATTGTCAGCATGTCATCAAGGGCGCTGCCTGGCGTCTCCTGGGTAGCGCATTCGACGATACGGGCCTGACCGATCTTGAGTACGTTACCATTCAGTGTGGTAAAAGCCCCCGGCCAGGGTGTCAGCCCCCTGATCTGCCTGTCCAGCCTGTCAGCCGGATTATGCCAGTCCAGTCGACCAGTCTCACGCGTCAGGCGCTCGGCATAGGTTATACCCTGATCGGATTGCGGTACAGGCGCGAAGGGGCGGCGCAGTGTTTCGAGCAACAACTCGGCACCAAGACAGGAAAGCCGGTCATGCAGGGTTGAGGCTGTTTCGTTTTCGGTCAGATCGAGCGCCGCTTCTGCAAGGACGTCACCCGTATCAAGGCCGGCATCCATCTGCATGATCGAGGTGCCACTGCGTCTGTCGCCGGAGAGAATTGCGGACTGGATCGGAGAAGCACCACGCCAGCGGGGTAGCAGGCTGGCATGAACGTTCAGGCAGCCTTTGAGCGGAGCATCAAGCATGCGTTGGGGCAGGATCAGCCCATAGGCAACCACGATGCCAAGCTCGGCATCGAGTGATTCGAAAAACGCCTGTTCCTCTTCATTGTGTCTGATCCTGACCGGGCATCGTACCGGGATACCCGCGCGCTCTGCTGCATTCTGCACAGGGGAGGGACGCAACGCCTTGCCGCGACCAGCCGGACGGGGGGGTTGCGTATAAACGTGTATGATGTCGTGCCCATCGGCACGAAGGGCTTCGAAAACCGGAACTGCAAAATCCGGCGTACCCATGAAAACAAGACGCATGGTGTCAGCGCCCTTTCTGTTCCTTGGCCAGACGGCGCATGATCATGTTGCGCTTGAGCTTGGAAAGATGGTCGACGAACAGGATGCCGTCGAGATGGTCGATTTCATGCTGGATGCAGGTGGCCAGAAGATCGTCCGCTTCCATCTCCTCAATGGTGCCGTTCAGAGTGCGGTAGCGCAGACGCACGCTGAGCGGGCGCACGACCTCGGCATATTGGTTGGGGAGAGAAAGACACCCCTCTTCACGAGCGGAAAGCTGCTCGGATTCCTCGATGATCTCCGGATTGATCAGCACAAGCGGATGGCGCTCCCCTTCATCAGCGACGTCGACAAGAGCAAAGCGCAGGCCGAGGCCGATCTGGGGCGCAGCAAGACCGATGCCGGGTGCTTTGTACATGGCCGAAAACATGCCGGGCAGATGCGATCTGACAAGTGCCATGTCGTCGGCAGTAACTTCCCGCGCTACAGCCCTGAGGACGGGTTGTGGGGCGACCAGAATTGGAGTGGGGGCGATGGACTCGATGTCCGGGAGGAAAGAAAGCGCAGTCATGATGCTGGGGATGTAACGACTCGATGAGAAGAAAACCAGATTTAAACAGAGGATCGTCGCTGCGTATTTGATGGACAGGCAGAGCGGGTGTCTTGCGCCTGCTGGCAAACATGACCATATCGGACAGGTGATCCAGCGCCGCTTGAGGGCTTGATCGCGCTACCGTCTCGCTCATGGAGGAGGCTGCATGTCAGGCCGCTTGTTCACGTCACCCATGTTTCTGGGCTTTGATCATCTTGAGCAGATGCTCGAGCGCGCATCCAAGACGGCATCCGATGGATATCCGCCTTACAATATCGAGCAACTGAATCAGACCACGCTGCGCATCACCCTGGCCGTCGCCGGATTTGTGATGGACGATCTGCATATCACACAGGAAGATAACCAGCTGGTTATACGTGGCCGTCAGACCGATGATAGCCAGGGCAGGATATTCCTTCATCGTGGTATTGCCGCGCGTCAGTTCCAGAAAGCGTTTGTGCTGGCAGAGAATATCGAGATTGGTGAAGCATGGCTCGATAACGGGCTGCTTCATATCGATCTGCTCCGTCCTCAGCCGGAAGTGCGGGTCAAGCGGATCGAGATCAGTGCCGGTCGGCCCGGTCATCCGGTTGCGCGGGCTACCCATATCGAGATGCCCAAACCACGACGCAGTCGAACCATTCGTGATCTCGACGACGAATAATCGGGTCTCGCCTCTGCGAGGAAGAGGTTTTATCTTGAACTCAAGGGTGTTTTGACCCGGTCGGCCCTCTGTCTTCTGGCCGACTCGACAGGAAGAATTTATTATGAGCAAAACTGTTCATGACGATGAAGCGGTTAAGGTGCAGGCACCTTTATCGGATCTGCGTCACATGACTCATCAGGATCTCAAGGAATTCGGGATGAGCCACGTCGCTTACGTCAAACCCGTTCTTTACGAGGGTGAAGCCGCTTTTGCCATTCATGCAGCGGATGGAACGCCAATGGCATTGGCCGAAGACAGAACAAGCGCCTTCGAAGCGATTGTTGATCATGAAATGGTTCCGGCCTGGGTGCATTGAGATGAAGAGTTCTGCTGCTGATATCGAGCGTTTCGCTGAAGAACATCGTCTGAGCGGTGCGGTGCGTCATGGCAATACGCTTTATCTGGCGGGCCAGGTTGCTGATGATTCCTCTCTGGATACGGAAGGACAGACAACCGATATCCTGCACCAGATTGATGCGATTCTGGCTGAGGCAGGGACGGACAAAACCCGGCTTCTTTCCGTCCAGATCTTCATGACTGACATTACAGAAATCGATGCGGTCAATCGCGCCTGGGATGCCTGGCTTGATCACGACCACAAGCCAGCGCGTGCAACAGTTGAGGCACGTCTGGTCAATCCCGACTGGTCAGTCGAAATCACGGCAGTCGCGGCAATATAGCCTGCCTACAGGTAGACAGAACCGGGTAGATCAGCTTTCGGTAGCGTTGGCCAGATGGGCTCTCAGTCTGAATTCCCTTCGGCGTTGCGCCGAACTGGCGATACCCAGCGCTTCCCGGTATTTTGCAACAGTGCGCCTCTGAATAACATGGCCTTCGTCCTGCAAGGCGCGGGTGAGCGCATCGTCAGAGAGAATGCCGTCCGGTTTCTCTTCCGTGATCAGGTGTTTAAGGCGTGCCTTGACCGAGTCTGCGCTGGTCTGTTCATCGCCATTTCCCAGCCCTGTCGAAAAAAAGCGTCGAAGAGGTAACAGGCCACGCTGCGTCCCTATAATTCTTGACGTAGTGACACGGCTTACAGTGCTTTCGTGCAAGCCGGTCTTTTCGGCAATCTGTGAAAGTGTCAGAGGCCTGAGAGCTGTGATGCCCTTTTCGAGAAACTCAGCCTGATATCTGGCGATCGCCTGACAAATCAGAAGAAGCGAACGGGCGCGCTGCTCGACAGCGCGTAGCAAAGTAGTCGCTTCGTCATGCTTTTCTCGTGCATAGAGTTTTGCTTCTTCCTGGCCCGACAGAAGACGGCGATAGAGTGCCTCATCAAGAGTGAGCTTTGGCCACGTTGCCTGATTGAGAGAGATAACAGGGCCATCCGGACCAGGATGGATGAAAAGATCAGGTTCGGGGTCAGGGTCCGGTGGGGCGAATGAAGCACCCGGTCTGGGCTCGCATCCCCGTAGTTCCTGCAAGAGATCGGCATAGTCCCGGGCATCAAGTCCGCAGGCTTTTCTAAGCCTGTCATGCTCGCCATGTGCCAGCCAGTCCAGATGATCGAGAAGCGTTGCTACTGCCGGATCATATCGGTTCCGGGCACGAAACTGGGTGGCAAGACATTCTGTCAGGGAGAGGGCAAAGCAGCCAACAGGCTCGAAGAAAAGCATCTTCCTGCGAACGGCTTCAATATGCTCAACTGAAGCATCAAGCGCCTTGGCGATATCGCAAGGAGACGTCTCCAGACGGCCGGAAGCATCAAGGGCTTCAACGAGGGCGAGGGCGATGAACCGATCTTCGATCCTGTTAAAATACCGGCTTATCTGGGTCAGAAACACCTCGATCCGGCCTGGTGACGGCACATGAGGCTCCTGACACAGTCCCTCTTCAGCACTGTTGCCACTATGACGCAGAACAGGGTCGTCATCCCAGTCGGCTGCGATCTGTGGATCTTCGGGGTCGTAATCCTGAGGAAGATCGTCGCTGCGATAGTCTTCAGGTGTAGTATCATATTCGGGTGTGTTGCCCTCCGGGGAAGAGACGACCAGAAGAGGATTGGACTCTGCGATGAGGGTCAGTTCGGAAAGCAGCTCCTGGTTGGAAAGCTGCAGTAATCCTATCGCCTGTTGCAACGCCCCGGTCATGATCAGACCAGAGGTCTGACGCGTCTGGAGTGAAAGACGCGCCATCAGGAATCAAAGGGAGAAATTTTCTCCCAGATAGACGCGACGTACGTCTTCATTCGCGACGATCTCCTCAGGGAGGCCTTCCATAAGGACCTGACCGGAATGCATGATATAGGCCCTGTCGATGACCTCAAGGGTTTCGCGTACGTTATGATCTGTGATCAGCACCCCGATACCACGATCCTTGAGATGTGACACCAGATCACGAATTTCGCCAACAGCGATCGGATCAATACCTGCAAGCGGTTCGTCGAGCAGGATGTAATTCGGCTGACTGGCCAGGGCACGGGCAATTTCCAGACGACGACGTTCGCCACCCGACAGGGCCAGGGAGGGCGAATGACGCAGATGCGAAATGCCGAACTCAGCCAGAAGTCCGTCAAGCATGGTCTGACGACGATCGTAATCCGGTTCTATCACCTCAAGAGCGGCCAGAATATTTTGCTCAACATTCAGCCCGCGGAAGATGCTGGCTTCCTGTGGCAGATAGCCAATTCCGAGACGGGCTCGCCGGTACATGGGCAGCTGCGTGATATCGGCACCATCAAGGGTAATTGTACCTGTATCAGGCTGTACGAGACCAACGATCATGTAAAAACTAGTGGTCTTGCCTGCACCGTTCGGCCCAAGCAGTCCGACGGCTTCGCCGCGCTGTACCTGAAGGGAGACGTTGCGAACGACCTGTCGTTTTTTATAGCTCTTGCCGATCCCGTGGGCGATCAGCCCCGTCTTCACCTGAGGGTCATCCATGACCTCTTGCAGGATGACGGTTTCGTTGTCGCTCATGGATGTGTCTCTCCGGGCTTGCTGCTCGAGGCTTCATTGGGAATGACCATGCCTTCGACGCGCTGGCCCGGCGCCGGATTCATGATCGCGACACCCGTTTTCATGTTCACGATGGCTGAGGCGCCGTTATTCTGGTTCTGGCCACTTGTAACATGCACATGGCCGATGAGCCGTGCCATCTGTGTGTCAAATACATAAACGCCCCGGTCACCTGTTGCTGTTTCGTTGGGTGTTCGCAACATGACATGGCCCCAGGCATAGGCACGATCAAGTTTGGACGAACGCTGCGCCGAGCCATCGCTGCCGGAGGCAGTTTTCGCCTGAGCAGGTCCGGCGTTATCCGGTTTGCTGAAAGCGACCAGAACATCAGCTTGATGCGCTTGCCGTCATTGGTGGTGACAGTGGCGTCGCCACGGCCGACCGACATGCGCGTATTGGCATGATATTCCATCACATCCCGCGCTGTCATGACGTCCTGGGGGGTTGTGAGTTTGAGCGCCTTGCCTGTCATGACCAAGACAGCCTGATCGATGTCATAAAGCGCCTTGTCTCCCCAGGCCTGGTCAGTGGATGTGTAGATGTGCACGTGACCAATGGCCTCCATACGGTACAGCTCCATCGAGCCGCCCATGGCACCATCGCCGTCTCCTTTGCCGTTATCGGCTTTTGAATCACCCTGGGGCGGTGGTGGCGCATTGGGGTCGGGTGCCTTCTTGCGCAGGAAACCGATCAGCTGATCCGCGTCGATCGTCACATCGCCTCTTACAGCCCGCGCCTGATCAACGAATGTAACTGTCTGGGCGTCGTGGTCATAGGTCTGAGGACCGGCAGAGCTGATATGAACCTGTTCGCCATGAGACATGTCGATGGCCTGTGCCAGAGCCCCGGAGCTGGAAAGACCGACGAGTGTTACACCGGCAACAGGCAGGCCGATCAGAAGCGAGCTCAGGGTCAGGGCAGGGATGAGGCGACGCATCATGGGGCCTTGTGTGCGGGTGAAGTAAGGGCAGGCATGGCATCCTGACGGTCATCATTGCGGATAACGCGTTGCGGTCCGACGAATTGCAGCAGATTGTCATGCTGGTCGATAAAATAGCCTTGCGCATCCAGGATGCCAAATGGCCCTTCGGCATGCACCCAGTCATTCGAGGCAATGACACCCCGATGCAGATCGATGTCAGCGGTCAATCCGTTCATGAGCGTACCATCATCGCGATAGAGTACGACATGACCGGTCAGGTTCAACGTCTGCTCATGCTGCATGTAGACACCCTTGTCTGCCGTGATTTGTGCCCAGTTACCGCCGGCCATATGCGTGTCAGCAACCGGATCAACCAGATCGATGCGATCAGGGCCATTCTGATGGGCAATGCGCGCCGTGACCATATAGGGGCGGTTATGGACGTCGAGACCGCGATAGATGGCCCCCTCGAGATTACCGCTTTCAACGCGCATCTGCGCCATTTCCTGCATGACAGCGCGATTGGCGCTGAGCCATCGTGCAATTTCGGGCCAGACGGCAATCGATCCCAGAAGCAGGGCGGCGAGAAGGGGAAGCGCCCATTTGGCCGTGTCGAGCAGGCGACGACGCGAAGCGAGATCGGATGAGGTCGGTATGGCGCGCTCGCGCGACTGGCCCTGCTCACGCATGGCTTCCCGCAATGCGGCCAGTTTGACAGCATCGCGAGAGAAATCATCGCGCTGCGGGCGCTTGTGGTCTTCAGGAGGCGAACTCTCCGTCATGCGATTCCCGTGCGAAGCAGGTCGTGAAGTCGGACGATCCCCAGAGGGTGCCGGTCATCGTCAAGGATAAAAAGACTATTGATCGCTTTGCGTCGTGCCGTCATCAGGTGAACGACCTCCTGAGCGAGTATGTCACCTTTTGTGGTGATTGGGTCGCGATTCATGATCTCGCCTGCTGTCGTTGTATCGAGATTGCGCGTCAGGGCAGGACGCAGATCGCCATCGCTTACCAGACCGATCAGTGCCCCGGTTTCATCAATAATCCCGATGCAGCCGAACGCCTTGCGTGTCATTTCCATGATGACATCCGAAAGCGTCATGTTGGCCGTGCCAAGCGGCATGGCATTGCCGACATGCATGAGCTTGCGGACCGGCTTGAGCAGCGCCCCAAGCTGGCCCCCGGGATGGAAGGCGCTGAAATCATTTGCGGTAAATCCCCTACGTTCCAGCAGGGCGATGGCGAGTGAATCGCCAAGAGCAAGTTGCATGATGGTGCTGGTGGTCGGTGCGAGCCCCATCGGACAGGCTTCGCGCGCGCGCGGCAGGCACAGGACAACGCTGCTGGCCCGCGCAAGGGTGGAGGCTGGCGCAGAGGTCATACCGATTACCGGAAGAGCATGACGGGCCGCATGTTCGAGTAGCGCTGCCAGCTCACTGGTTTCACCGGACTGGGAGAGCAGCAAAAGCGCGTCCTGAACATCGATCATGCCAAGATCGCCATGGGCGCCTCGGCAGGATGTACAAAAAACGAGGGCGTACCAGTGGAAGCAAAGGTCGCCTGAATCTTCTTGCCGATATGGCCGGACTTGCCGATCCCGGAGACAACAACGCGCCCCTTGGTGCGGGCGATCAATGCAACGGCCTCGGTGAAGGAATGGCCCAGCATATCGGGGATCATAAGGGCGGTTTTCAACGCCGACAGGCCCGTGATTTCTGCGGAAAGGGTGGCACAGGCGCTATCAAGTGCGGCGCCGGGGCCGTATTCCGGATCGGTCACGCTCCGCGAACCGGATGAGGGAAGCTCGGTCATGCGTTCTCTTCCCGCTTTGCTGGCCTGAGGTCAATCACCCAGTCCCATCTGAGCAAGGCCTTTCTGTGGCGTTTCGCTATGATCCCGGGAATATCTGGATGTGTCTGACCGGGACGCATGATGCGTCCGGTCAGGTAATTAGGCGCGGTGAGAGAAGATATCAGGCTCTTCATAACCCAGGATATCCAGGCGCCCACGTGCAGGCAGGAAGTCATAGCAGGCCTGTGCTAGCTCCCGCCGTCCTTCACGAATCAGCAGGGCTTCGAGTTTGGCCCAGAGCGCGTGCAGATGCAGGACATCCGAGGCTGCGTAGCTGAGTTGTTCGGGGGTAAGTGTTTCGGAGCCCCAGTCGGAAGTCTGCTGCTGCTTGGCAAGATCAACGCCCAGAAGCTCACGGCAAAGATGCGCCAGACCGTGACGGTCAGTAAAAGTGCGCACCAGTCGGGCGGCGATTTTTGTGCAGATAACAGGTGATACGGTAATACCCAGCGCATGTTGTAGCAGGGCGACGTCAAAGCGTGCAAAATGCATCAGCTTGGTCACGCTCTCATCGGACATCAATGCCTTGAGATTGGGGCAGTCCTCATAACGGCCGCCCAGTGATCTGGGACGGATCTGGACAAGATGCGCTTCGCCGTCACCGGCAGAAAGCTGCACAAGACAAAGGCGGTCACGATGAGGATTGAGGCCCATTGCCTCTGTGTCGACGGCAACGACGGGGCCGAGATCGAAATCATCGGGAAGGTCACCATCATAGAGATGGATTGAAGCATTCGCTGCGGCCATGATGTCGGAACCCTGGGGCTAGAAAAAACGGAAGCCGACGATTTCTCGTCGGCTTTTCCGTTTTTCGTATGGTGCCCAGAAGAAGACTCGAACTTCCACGTCCTTGCGGACACAGGTACCTGAAACCTGCGCGTCTACCAATTCCGCCATCTGGGCTCAGAGGCTGTCCGGATCGCCGTTTTTTCGGCATCCCGTTCGGTGAAGAGGCGTTTACCGGGGAGTGCAGGGGGCGTCAACCGTCCCTTTGAAAAAAAGAGGAAAAAATTCATGCAACGCTCTGTCGTTACTGTTTTCGGTGGGAACGGATTTATCGGACGATCACTGGTGCGCCAGCTTGTCTCCAAGGGGCATATCGTCCGGGTAGCGTCGCGAGCGCCGCAAAAGGCGACTGCGCTGATTGCAGAAGGACCTTCAGGGACCATCATGCCTGTTTATGCCAGTGTGACTGATTCAGCCTCGGTGCAGGCAGCATTGAAGGGGGCGGATGCCGCGATCAATCTTGTTTCGATCCTGACCGAGACAAGGAAGACGAGCTTCAAGGCCATCAATGCGGAAGCACCCGGCCGGGTCGCGCATCTGGCCGCCAAGGAAGGGGTCGCCCGTTTCGTTCAGGTCTCTGCCATCGGTGCGGCTGCTGACGCACCATCGCACTACGGAAGGAGCAAGGCGGAGGGAGAGAGACGTGTAAGGGAAGCTTTTCCCGACGCGATCATTCTGCGACCCAGCGTCGTATTCGGTCCCCGGGACAGCTTTCTGAACATGTTCGGCTTGATGGCCAAACTGCTGCCCGTTCTGCCTGTGTATTATCCTGATACTCGCCTGCAGCCGGTCTATGTCGAGGATGTCGCCCACGCAGCGCGCCTTTGCCTTATCCAGGAGAGTGAGTCGTTTGCGAAAGGACAGGGCGTGTTCGAGCTGGGTGGCCCAGACCGTATGAGCATGATGGAAATCATAAAATTCGTCGCACATGCGGTGGGACGCAAACCTCTTTTTCTGGAGGTGCCGAACGGTCTTGCCATGGCGCAGGCGCGGCTTTTCGAAAACCTGCCTGGAAAGCTGCTGACGCGCGATCAGCTGGCGATGCTTGGTCAGGATAACGTTGTGGCATCTGATGCGGCGACTTTGCAGACCTTGGGAGTCGCTCCCCAGGGCGTTCATGATCGGGCTCCTGAATATCTGAGAAAAATCAGCGTATTGCGAACCTTTCTCAACTAAATGGTCCGAAACGGACCTATTAATTTCCGGTTTATGTCGTTTTCGTGCAAAAAGAACAAATAAGCGCAGCAATAGGTCAGCATTGATGACTTATCGTTAGTTTGGGCTTGGCTTACCTCTCCTTCATGTTTCGAGAGGCGCCCGTCGCGCTTGCTCGCTCAAGGGGAGGACGTGACGTGGCCGAACGGATGCTGCAGTTTGTCTCATTGCCGCAGGAGATGCCTGAAAAGCGTGCGGCCGCCGAACGGCGTGAGGATTTTGGTGAGATCTACCAGGCCTTTGCAGTGGACCACGCAGAGCGTCAGGCGAGCCGCTGCTCCCAGTGCGGTGTACCGTTCTGTTCGGTTCACTGCCCGCTGGGGAACAATATTCCCGACTGGCTGAAGCTCACTGCCGAAAACCGTCTGGAGGAAGCCTATCGTCTTTCTGCTGCAACCAACAGCTTTCCGGAAATCTGCGGTCGTATCTGCCCACAGGATCGACTGTGCGAAGGCAACTGCGTCATCGAGAAAGGGTTTGAAAGCGTCACGATCGGCGCAGTCGAGAAGTTTATCACGGAGACAGCATTCGAGCAGGGCTGGGTCAAACCGCGTCAGCCTTCACAGGAACGGGCCCAGAGTGTCGGTATCGTCGGCGCTGGACCGGCCGGTCTCGCAGCAGCGGAGTGGCTGCGGGCGCTCGGTTATCAGGTGCATGTCTATGACCGTCACGACCGTATCGGGGGATTGATGGTTTACGGGATTCCGAGCTTCAAGCTTGAGAAACACGTAATCACCCGCCGCCATGAATTGCTTGAGGCACAGGGTATTGTTTTCCACCTTTCCACGCCAGTTGGCAGTGGAGCGGGAGAGACATCCTTTGAGAGCCTGCGCAAGAAACACGATGCGGTTTTCCTCGGGACAGGTGTCTATCGTTCGCGTCAGGTCTCTGTGCCGGGCAGCGGGCTGGGCGGTGTCGTTCAGGCTCTTGATTTTCTGACAGCGTCGAACCGTCGTGGCTATCATGAAACACCGGGTGATGATGCCATTCTTCACGCCGGGGGCAAGCATGTGGTTGTGATCGGCGGTGGCGATACGGCCATGGATTGTGTACGCACCTCGATCCGTCAGGGTGCCGAGAAGGTGACCTGCCTCTATCGTCGCGACCGGGTGAATATGCCGGGTTCGGTTCAAGAAGTGAAAAATGCGGAGGAAGAAGGCGTCGAATTTGCCTGGCTGGCCGCACCAGAAGCCTTTCTGGGCGACGACACGGTGACTGGCGTCCGTGCTCACAGGATGCGTCTCAGTCTGCCTGATGCGTCAGGGCGTCAGTCCGTCGAGGCTGTGCCGGAGAGTAGCTTCGTCATCCAAGCCGACCTCGTTATCAAGGCGCTAGGCTTTGATCCTGAAGATCTGCCCGGTACGTGGAATGCGCCGGAACTGGCCGTTACCAAATGGGGCACATTGAAGGTTACGCCCGGTCGCTTCGAGACCAGCATTCCGGGTGTCTTTGCCGGTGGCGATATCGTGCGCGGCGCCTCGCTGGTGGTCTGGGCCATTCGTGACGGGCGTGAGGCCGCAGCAGAAATGCACCAGTTCCTTTCTGAAAAAGAGAACGCGACAGCAGATCAGGCTGCCCATCTGGTGGCGGCGGAGTAAGAGCCATGACCGAGAAGAGCTATATCGAGTCCTATCAGGACAATGTTCGTGCCCTCGAAGGTCTTTACGATCCGACCATGGAGCGTGATGCCTGCGGCGTGGGCCTTGTGGCTGCACTCGATGGCAAGCGTCGTCGTGATGTGGTTCTGGCCGGCATTGCTGCCCTCAAGGCGCTGTGGCATCGCGGTGCCGTCGATGCCGATGGCAAGACCGGCGACGGTGCGGGTATTCATGTCGAAATTCCGCAGGATTTTTTCGCTGAAGCCATTCACAGCGCCGGTGACGATCATATTGAGGGTCGTATTGCGGTTGGAATGATTTTCCTGCCGAAGACCGATCTGGCATCGCAGGAAGCTGGGCGCGCGATTATCGAAAGCGAGATTCTCGATTTCGGTTATGGCATCTATGGCTGGCGCCAGGTCCCGATCGATACGGCCTGTATCGGTGAAAAGGCCAATGCGACGCGCCCCGAAATTGAACAGATCATGGTGCGTAACCGGCTCAATCGCTCGGAGGCTGAGTTCGAGCGCGATCTTTATGTCATCCGTCGCCGCATCGAGAAGGCAGCCGCCAAGGCGCATGTCGATCTTTATGTGTGCTCGCTCTCCTGTCGCTCGCTCATCTACAAAGGCATGTTCCTTGCTGAGAACCTGACGGATTTCTATCCTGATCTTCTCGATGAACGTTTTGTCTCGCGCTTTGCGATCTATCACCAGCGTTATTCGACCAATACCTTCCCGACCTGGAAGCTGGCCCAGCCTTTTCGTCGGCTGGCACATAATGGTGAAATCAACACGCTTTCCGGCAATGTGAACTGGATGCGCAGCCACGAGACCCGTCTCGCGAATGCCGAGCTTGATCCGTACATGAACGATCTCAAACCGGTCGTTCAGGCGGCGGGCTCTGACACGGCCATGTTCGACAATGTGTTCGAGCTGCTCACCCATGCCGGGCGTGATGCCCCCATGGCCAAGACGCTGATGGTGCCCGCAAGCGCTGGTGGCAACGCGGCCATGACAGACAAACATCGCGCCTTGTTCTCCTACTGCAATGCCGTGATGGAACCATGGGACGGTCCTGCGGCCATCTGTGCGACTGATGGGCGCTGGGTGGTGGCCGGGCTCGACCGCGCCGGTCTGCGCCCGCTGCGCTACACCATCACGCAGGACGATCTGCTGATCGTGGGTTCCGAAGCGGGTATGGTGCGCGTGCAGGATGCCAATACCCGTATGAAAGGGCGCCTCGGGCCGGGAGAAACTCTGGGTATCGACCTGCATGAAGCCAGACTCTACGCGCCGCAGGAGCTGCTCGATCTTCTGGCCGAGCGTCAGGATTTCATTTCCTGGACAAAGAACATTCGCAACATCAGCTCGGTCGTGCGTGGTGATGTGGCGGAACCGGTGTTGTTCACCTCCGATCAGCTCCGTCGTCGCCAGCTGGCCATGAACCTGACCCATGAGGAGATGGAGACCATTCTCCATCCTATGGTTGAAACCTCGGCAGAGGCGATCGGTTCGATGGGCGACGATACGCCGCTTCAGGTTCTGTCGAGCACCTATCGCGGGCTTGCCCATTACTTCCGTCAGGGCTTCAGCCAGGTCACGAACCCGCCTATCGATTCCCTGCGCGAAATGAACGTGATGAGCCTCGTCACGCGTCTCGGGAATCTGGGCAACATCCTGGACCAGTCCCCCGAGCAGTGTGATCTGCTGCAATTGCCGAGCCCTGTGCTCACCACGGGTGAGTTCGAGGCACTGCGCAATTTCTGCGGCAGGGACGGTGCGACGGTGGATTGCACCTTCCGCGCCGCCGATGGCGAGGCCGGGCTGCGCGACGCCATTGCGCGTATTCGCCACGAGGCAGAAGATTATGTGCGTGGTGGTTGCACCCATCTCTTCCTTTCCGATGAGGGGCAAAGCGAGGAACGGGTGGCCATCCCGATGATCCTCGCGACTGCTGCCGTGCATATCCACCTTGTGCGTCAGTCCCTGCGTACCTTCACCTCGCTCAACGTCCGCTCCTCCGATGTGATGGATGTGCATGGCATGGCGGTGACGGTGGGGGTGGGGGCCACGACCGTGAATCCCTATCTGGCGCAGGAATGCATCGCTGATCGCCTGCAGCGCGGGCTGTTCGGGGAGTTGTCACTGCGTGAAGCTGTGGAGCGTTACCGCAAGGCGCTCGACAAGGGGCTGCTCAAGATCATGTCGAAATCCGGCATCTCCATCGTTTCAGCCTATCGCGGCGGGTATAATTTCGAGGCGATCGGGCTGTCTCGTGCGCTGGTGGCCCAGTTCTTCCCCGGTATGCCTTCGCGCATTTCGGGTATCGGTCTACCTGGTCTGGCGCGTAATGTGCTCAAATCGCATGAGATGGCTTACGCGGGCGGTGTGGATGCCCTGCCGATTGGTGGTCTGTACAAGCTGCGTCGCAAGGGTGAGATTCATGCCTTCAGCGGGCAGCTCATCCATATGCTTCAGACGGCCGTCTCGACCGACAGTTTCTCTCTGTTCAAACGTTATGCCGATGCCGTGCGTCGTCAGCCCCCGACCGCACTACGCGATCTGCTCGATTTCCGTCGTGTGCGGGAGCCGATCCCGGTCGAGGATGTGGAGAGCATCACCTCCATTCGTCGCCGTCTGGTAGCTCCGGGCATTTCGCTTGGTGCACTCAGCCCGGAAGCGCATGAGACCTTGGCCATCGCCATGAATCGTATCGGCGCAAAGTCGGATTCGGGTGAGGGTGGTGAGGACGCCTCGCGCTTTACGCCGCGCGAGAATGGCGACAATGCGAGCTCAAAGATCAAGCAGGTGGCCTCGGGGCGCTTTGGCGTCACGGCGGAATATCTGAACAACTGCAGTGAGATCGAGATCAAGGTCGCTCAGGGGGCCAAGCCCGGTGAGGGCGGACAGCTGCCCGGATTCAAGGTGACAGAACTGATTGGCAAACTGCGTCATGCCACACCGGGTGTGACGCTGATCTCGCCACCGCCCCATCATGACATCTATTCCATCGAGGATCTGGCGCAGCTCATTTACGACCTGAAGCAGATCAACCCCGAAGCAACCGTTACGGTCAAGCTGGTTGCCCGTACCGGCATCGGCACCATTGCCGCCGGTGTGGCCAAGGCTAAGGCCGACGCCATCATGATTTCGGGTCATTGCGGCGGTACGGGTGCCAGCCCGCAATCCTCGATCAAATATGCCGGTCTGCCGTGGGAAATGGGGCTGACCGAGGCTAATCAGGTGCTGACGCTCAACCGTTTGCGCCATCGCGTCACGCTGCGTACCGATGGTGGTCTAAAGACCGGGCGTGATGTGGTGATGGCCGCCATGCTGGGCGCCGAGGAATTTGGCATTGGCACGGCAGCGCTGGTCGCTATGGGCTGCATCATGGTGCGCCAGTGCCACTCGAATACCTGCCCCGTGGGCGTATGCGTTCAGGATGAGGAATTGCGCGCCAAATTCGAGGGGACGCCCGAGAAGGTCATCAATCTCTTTTCCTTCATTGCCGAGGACGTCCGTAATATTCTGGCCGAGCTTGGCTTCAGAAGTATGGAAGAAATCATCGGGCGCACGGATCTTCTGCGTCAGGTCTCGCGTGGTGCAGATTATCTGGATGATCTGGATCTCAACTCGCTGCTGGTTCAGGCCGATCCGGGACCTGATGCCCGTTATTGTACCCGAAAGGGCCGCAATGAGGTGCCGGAAACGCTCGATGCTCAGGTTATTGCCGATGCAACCCCGCTATTCGAGCATCGTGAGAAGCTGCATCTGCATTATACAGTGCAGAACACGCATCGTGCCATCGGAACGCGCGTGTCATCGTTGATCACGCGCAAATTCGGAATGAAGACCCTGCCGGAAGGTCATCTGACCTTGCGTCTGCGCGGTTCTGCCGGACAGTCTCTCGGGGCCTTTGCGGTGCAGGGGCTGAAGCTCGACGTTGTCGGCGATGCCAATGATTATGTTGGCAAGGGGCTGTCAGGAGGCACGATTGTCGTGCGCCCATCTCCTACGGCGACCTGGCGTTCGGAAGAAAATGCTATTATCGGCAACACCGTGTTGTACGGCGCAACGGCAGGAGCGCTGTTTGCGGCCGGTCAGGCCGGTGAACGTTTTGCCGTGCGTAATTCTGGCGCGACAGCCGTCGTCGAAGGCTGCGGTTCGAATGGCTGCGAATACATGACCGGCGGAACGATCGTGGTTCTTGGGCAGATCGGCGACAATTTCGGGGCAGGTTTCACGGGCGGTATGGCCTTTGTGCTCGACAAGAACGAGACCTTCGAAGCACGGGTCAACCCGGAAACCCTTCTTTGGGGTCGTGTCGAGGCAGGAAGCGCCTGGGAAGAGACCCTGCATGGCCTCGTACAGCGTCACGCTGATGAGACCGGCAGTGCCTATGCAAAGGAATTGTTACATCGCTGGGATCGTGTATTGCCGCAGTTCTGGCAGATTGTGCCACGCGATTACGCACGTATCATCGGTTATGAACTTCCACATGAGGTACAGGCGCTCTCAGCCTGACTTTTGACTTCAGGAAAAAAGCCGGCATCACAAGATGCCGGCTTTTTCATGCCCGGTCATAACCGGCTCAGAGATACGGGTGAAATGATAATCATTCCTCCATGAGTTCGGGCTATTTCCTTATTATTCTTGGTCTCTGTTCGTGAGGTAGGCTGCATTCCTTCTTTGGCAAGGTACCTGACAAGGTCTATCGAGAACGAGTTTTGCATGATCCGTATAGCCGTCATCGGAATAGGGCAGATTGCCCGACAGCAGCATCTGCCCGTCATTGCGCATGATCCGGATTTCACTCTTGTGGCAGCTGTATCGCCGGTTCCCACCGTCGTGGAGGTCCCTGTTTTCAGGTCACTTGCCGAACTCAAGAAGAGCGGTCTGGCAGTGGATGCGGTAGCCCTCTGCACGCCTCCCGACCTGCGTTACGCCCTTGCCCATGAGGCGCTCTCTGCCGGGTGGCATGTGCTGCTCGAGAAACCCCCGACCCTGACACGTTCACAGGCGGTCGCGCTGGTGCACCTGGCCAACCAGCAGAATCTTACGGTTTTTGCTGCCTGGCATTCTGTCTATTCCGCCGCCGTGCCGGAGTTGCGGAAAGTGCTGCCAGAGCTTGGATTAAAACATGTAACGATTACCTGGAAGGAAAATGCCGAAAAATGGCACCCCGGTGCTTCCTGGCTATGGCAGGCAGGAGCGCTGGGTGTTTTCGACGCCGGAATAAACGCCTTGTCCATTCTTTGCGCGGTTTTGCCTGAAACGGTTTTATATGAATCGGCAAAATTGTATTTTCATGCTGGGCAGCAGGCCCCTTGCGAGGCGACGTTATCTCTTCGGGGGTGCAGCTCGGCCGTGCCGATCTCCGTGCAGTTTGACTGGCGCCATGATCCTGAAAACGAGATCTGGGAAATCATATGGGAGGGAGAAAACAGCAACAGGGTCGTTCTGCAAGACGGAGGCGCCCGGCTTCTCGTCAATGGATGTGAAATGATACAATTACCCAGTCAGGAATATGCAGGGGTTTATCAGCATTTCGCCTCCCTGATTGGTCAGAAGATGTCATCTCTCGATCTGGGGGCTCTTGATCTGGTGACGGATGCCCTTGCTTTTGGTGAGCGGGTACATCGTCAGTAACGCTTGCAGAAATTGTGATATGAACAACCGGGTACTGGAATGTTCATGTTTCAAATTATCAGCAGGCGATCACATTCCTCGTTTTGCCCAGATGGAAGTACCTGACCCCGGCTTGTCGTGGTTGCGAATGCGGTTCATCACAGTGCGACAATATTTCGCGGCTCTGGATGAAAACAATGACAAAAACGGCGCTGGGACGGATAGTGCGCAAAAGCGCGCTTTTTCTGCCTTTCACGGCTCTATTGATGTGCAGCACAGCGGCAATGGCAGAACCAATGCGGTTCCTGCGTACCCTGCTCAATACAGGGGGCAAGACTCCTGAACTCTGCCTGCGTTTTGCTGATGCACTCGATAGTCAGGCCGGGCCGCACTATGCCGACCATGTCCAGATCACGCCCGGTCTCCGCCCCGACATCAGGATCAGCGATCACGATCTGTGTCTGGGAGGTCTTTCCTGGAGTACGCGCTACAGGATCACGATCAGTAACGGGATTCACGATGCCAACGGCAGAATTCTTGCCCAGCCTGTAACTGTCAGTATGGCCACAGGGGATCGCAAACCAACCCTGAGTCTCGCCGGTGACGGGTTCATCCTGCCTCGTCGCAGCGTAGCCGGTCTTGACGTCCAGACCATCAATATGGACAGCGTGCGCCTGAGTGTCTGGCGTCTTTCACCCAATGCCGTACAGAACATGACAGGTCAGGAGGTTTATCCTAGAGTCGATACGACAGAAACCTCGCTGGAAACCTATGAGTTCAACAGGCTCCGCGATACCCGTCTCAGTCAGGTCTGGTCTGGTACGCTGGAGACAAAGGGCGCGCGCAACGGAAGTGTGGTCACGGCTTTTCCGATCGCGAAGCTGGTTGAAGGCCAGAAGCCGGGTCTCTACCTCGTCACGGCCGAAAATGCGCGTACACCCAGAAGCGAGAGTCGTATCGCGACCTCTGAAGACAAGCCAACAGACTCTTCGGACGGATATGACAGTGATTACGGTTCAGCGATTGCTGCGCATTGGGTGAATGTCAGCGATACGGCATTAACCACGATGCGTGGTGCTGACGGTCTGCATGTCTTTGCACGTGCCTTTTCAACAGCACTGCCGCTCAAGGGCGTCACCATTCGTCTGGTCTCCCAGGGAGGAGATGATCTCGGACGAGCGGTCAGCGATAATGAGGGTCAGGTTGTTTTTCCTGTCGCACTGACACGAGGCAAAGGAGTGAACCAGCCTGTCTCTCTTATTGCGACAAGTCCGAATGGCGATTTCTCGACTGTCTCCCTGACGCAGGCCTGGTTCGATTTTTCCGATCGCGGGGCAGAAGGTCATCCTGCACCAGGTCCCCAGCAAACGGTCATCGTGACAGATCGCGGTATTTATCGTCCGGGTGAGACAGTCAATGCGACGTTCCTGCTCCGCAATCCGCAGGGCAAGGCGCTGGATACGCTACCGCTCACCGTTATTCTGCGTCGTCCCGATGGCGTCAAGGCGCAGACCCTGACCCTGAAACCGCAGGAGGGGGGAGGATTCGTCAACAGTTTTGCCCTTTCGCCAAGCGCTGCCCAAGGAAGCTGGTCCCTGGAGGCCTATGTCGACCCGACTCTGCCTCCTGTTGGTCGTGCGTCTGTTCTGGTGCAGGATTTCGTGCCGCAGACTATCGCCGTTGATATTAAACCGGCCAAAGAGGTTCTGATCGAAGGCGAAAAGCTCCAGATTGCCCTGGAAGGACGCTACCTCTATGGCGCGCCCGCAGCGCATCTCCATGGTGAGGGGCTCGTGCGTATCTTGCGCGATGAGGCGCCTGTGCCAGGAGCGAAAGACTATGTCTTTGGCCTGCAGACCCAGAGTTTCAGCCCTGACCAGCAATCTGTCGTCGTGCCCGACACGGATGATACCGGTCATGCGGAAATTGCTGTCTCGCCGGATCTGCCTGAAGGGCTGACCCTTCCGCTCAAGACGGAAATCAGACTGGGTCTGTTTGATCCTTCGGGGCGAAGCGTCAGCAAGACAATATCGCTTCCGATCATGCGTCATCGCCCTCTTATAGGGGTGCGTGTTACGCCCCCTGTCATGGGGGATGATATCGTAACCCGCTCTGTGCCGGTCGACGTGATCGCGGTGACGCCTGATAACAAGCCTATTGCGTCTCATGTCCTGACCTGGACGCTGGTGCGTGAAAACGAGACGTATGACTGGATATCCGAAGCGCGTGGCTGGCATTTTGCCCGTCATGTGATCGATGAGCCGCTTCAGCATGGGCGTATCACGACTGACGCACAGGGCAGGGCGCATTTCGCCACCGAGCTCGATAGCGGCAGGTATCGTATGATCCTGACTGATCCTGAAACGAATGCAGCCAGCTCCCAGCGTTTTACCTCTGGGTGGTGGTCCGATAGCAGTGACAAGTCCAATGCTCCTGACAGGCTGAGTCTTTCCGTGCGCGACAAGGTTCTGCCTGCAGGGGGCCAGACAGTTGTTCATGTTGAAGCGCCTTTTGCCGGCGAAGCCCAGATCGTGATCGCGACAGATCGGGTGCAAAGCATAAAAACGGTCAAGCTGCCCAAAGGTGGGCTCGATATTCCTGTCACAGCAGAATCTGACTGGCCGGGCGGGGCTTATGTTCTGGTCACGGCGTTTCGACCCCTCGATACACCGGCCCGCCCCCATGAACCTTCCCGCGCTGTAGGACTCGCCTATATTGGTCTGGATCAGTCGGCACATCACTTGAAGGTGGCGGTCGACACGCCCCCGGTCATTCGACCACAGACAAAGACGATGCTTCCCCTGACGGTACAGGGCGGGAAACACGTGCATCTCGTCGTATCAGCCGTCGATCAGGGTATTCTTGCCCTGACACAATGGAAGCTGCCTGATGTGTTTGATCTCGTCTACGGACGCAGGGCCTTCGGTCTGGATGTGAAAGACAGCTACGCTCATCTGATGACACCGGTCGGCCAGGCAGGTGCCCTGCGTGAAGGCGGAGATGAGGGCGGGGATGGTGGCGGCCTCTCCGTGACGTCTACCCGTATCGTATCGCTCTTTTCCGGGACGATAACGCCGGATGAGCATGGCCATGCACTTGTCCCGCTTGAAGTTCCCGATTTTGAAGGCACCTTGCATCTGATGGTGACCGCATGGTCCGATGACGCGCTGGGATCGGCAGAGTCCGATCTGCTTGTTCGTGACCCCGTGTTTGCCGATCTGACCCTGCCACGTTTTCTGGCGCCGGGCGATGTCGCCACAAGCCTGGTATCCCTGATCAATACAGAAGGGGCACCGGGGCATTACGTTGTTACACTGAACGCCGATGGGCCAATCCACCTGACCGGGTCATCGCGTTTTGAGGCGGATCTGCAGAAAGGTGCCCGTCAGTCTTTCGAAACGTCGCTCCAGGCTGGAGAGTCGGGCATTGCGCATCTGACGGCCAGGCTTGCCGACAAACGCGGTCACCTGATGCTGACACGCAACTGGTATCTGCAGGTCCGGCCGGGCCATCTGCCGGTCACGCAATCGAGCGAGGAGAAGCAGGATCCGGGCCAGAGCTATCAAGCTTCCGCCTCGTTGCTTGCTCCTTTCGAGCCCGGAAGTTCTGTTGTCACGCTCGGCTATTCCGGTGTGCACGGTCTCAATACGATTGCCCTGCTTCAGAACCTTGAGGCAGGGTACAGCAACGAGACGACAAGTCTCGCCGCTTCTGCGCGTGGGCTTCTGGCCTTCAAGGGCCATGAAGCGCTGGCACGTATGACCGTGCCGGAAGGCGCACAGAAGAGGATCGAGACCGCTATTGCCATGCTGATCGATCGTGAGGATGCGGGCGGGCGTTTTGGTTCATGGCGGCTCAATGATGGCAGACTGCTCCCCTGGGAGCAGATTTATGTTGTTGATTTTTTGACCCGGGCCAAAGAGGCAGGTTATGCTGTTCCACAGGATGCGCTTGATCATGCGCTTGACTGGCTCGTCACATCTCAGGTGCAAAGCCCCGGTGTCGAGGATCGCAACCAGGACCAGTCCGAAAATGCGGTGACACCAGAAACGCGGGCTTATGCCCTGTATGTTCTTGCACGTGCAGGACGTCTTGATACGCCCGCATTGCGTGCTCTGGGCGATAATGTGACATCCCGCGCGGTCAACGGGGCTCAGCAGGTCTTCTGGGGCAGCTATGCCAGTCAGACTACTTTTGCCAATCCGCTCGCTCTTGGACGTCTGGCTGGTGGTCTTGCCCTGGCCAATGAACGTCAGATGAGCAACACGCTGTTTGGTCTGGCTATCGACGCTCTTGGAGCGACCAGATCTGGACGCCCCACCTTTGCCGATTACCTCTACTGGGTTTACCTGCGTGATCTGGCCGGACTGGTGCCGCTGGCAGCAGAAAGCGGCAACAGGGGCCTTGCCCAGAAACTCACTGATCGCTTTGGCCTGCTCGATGTGCCTGTTTCGTGGATCAGCAATGCCACCACTACGGCTCTTCTGGAAGCTGCAGTGGCCATGAACAAACCTGATCCGGCACGTGGCATTGCGATAAACGGCACCGAGCAGTCCCGTCCGATCGCCCTGCCTCTGGCTTTTACTCCGGATGCCAAAGCGCTTGACGGAACAAAGCTGACCAATACCGGTACGGTACCGCTCTGGATGACAGTCACGATAACAGGGACTCCCAAAGAGGCTCCTGTACCGATTACCAACGGCTTTACGGTAAATGTCACGACCCGAACGCTCGACGGGTCACCCTATGATCCCTCCCGCGGAAGACAGAATGACCGTTTCGTGGTGATCGTCGAGGGAGAGGCGCAGGACCGCAATCCTCATCATTGCGTCCTGACCGAGCTGCTTCCGGCAGGCTGGGAAATTGAAAGTGTCGTACACGGTCATGAGGATGACGAGGATTCCGACACGGCAGTGGCGTCGGCCGGGCCCTCATTCCTGGGGGAAACAACGCAGACCAGCACTGTGGCTTTGAAAGACGATCGTTTCTTCGCGGCCTTTGATCTCAGAGGCGGCACCTATCATCCCAGCTCGTCCCGTATGCTGGGCAGCAATGAATTCCGGATCGCCTATATTGTACGCGCTGTTACACCGGGGCAGTTTCTTCTTCCCGAAACGCTGGTACGTGATCGTTTCATGCCAGCCTTCATGGGGCGCAACGCTGCCGGCCGGATTGTCATAGCCCCGCGATGAAGGGGCCGCGGTGGTCTGGTCATCCGCGCTGTACCATAACATGGCAGCGCGGACTGGCTGGTTTTCTTGCTGTGCTGCTCGGTCTTGCAGCTGCTTTGTATGCTGCTGACCGGATCTTTCCTCCTGATATGAAGCGGGCTGAACAACAGGCCCTGCTGTTGCAGGATATGAGGGGAGAGCTTCTCGACGGGCGCGTCAGCGCAGATGATGCATGGCGTTTTGCAACGCAACGTGAAGCGGTCGATCCTCGCTATCTGGCCTTGTTGTTGCAGGTGGAGGATCGGCGCTTCTGGTTCCACCCGGGTGTTGATCCGCTTTCCCTGATCCGGGCCGGTTTTCAGCTTGTCACACGAGGCCATATTGTATCGGGTGGCTCGACTCTGGCCATGCAGACGGCTCGTCTCCTGACGCCTCACCGCCATAGTCTGCGTGGCAAGATCTATGACATGCTGCGTGGTGCCCAGCTCGAATGGCGTTACGGGCGGAGCGGGGTGCTCGATCTCTATCTGACCCTGGCGCCGGAAAGTCGCAATATAGAAGGGATCAGGGCTGCCTCCCTGCTCTGGCTGGGTCACGAACCCTTGCATCTGAGCGCCGAAGAATCTGCACTTCTGATTGTCATGGCGCGGCATCCTCACAGCTTGCGTCCCGACCGGCACCCGGTTGCTGCACGTGCCGAAGTGGCCCGACTTCTTGCAACCCGGCCTGCTCAGGGCTGGGAGCGCCGCGGTGCCTTACCTTATGTTCTGCATATCAGTCATCTGGTGCATGACGCTCCGGGGCCGCTGAACTGGCAATGGCGCAGGGGTCTTCGCGGTGTATACCAGACCTCTATTGACCGGCGCCTTCAGGTCAGTCTGGCAGGTATTCTTCATAATACGCCTCCTCCTCCTGGCGGGACATGGGCTGCCCTGGTGGTCAGACGCAATGGCAGTATTGCTGCCTGGCAGGGCAATGCAGGTAATGGCTGCTCCGGCTGTGCAGGCGATATGATAACAGCCTGGCGCTCGCCGGGCTCAACCCTGAAACCGGCCATTTATGGCCTGGCTTTCCAGCTTGGCCTTCTGGCACCGGATACGGTGATCCAGGACAGGGCCAGCCATTTCGGTGGCTATGCGCCGCGCAATTACGACCGCATCTTTCATGGTACCACTACAGTGCGTACAGCCCTGCAGCGTTCGTATAATCTACCGGCTGTGCGGGCACTGGATATGATCGGTGCCGGATATTTTGCAGGAACGATGGATGCTGCAGGGGTCAGGCTCAAACTGCCTCCCAATAATTCTCCCAGCCTGGCTCTGGCTCTGGGGGGTGTTGGTGTTACGCCGCTCGATCTGGCAAGGCTCTACGTTGCTTTTGCCAATCAGGGGGTCTCTCACCCTCTGGGTCTAGAATGGCCTGTCGAGCCTACGCCTGGTACGCGCCTGATTGGCGCGCGGGCAAGCCGACAGATCCTCTCCATTCTTGGAGGAACGCCCTTGCCGAAAGGGCGCGCCGAGACAGGTCAGACGCGTGTCGCCTTCAAGACCGGAACGTCTTACGGGCAACGTGATGCCTGGGCTGTCGGTCTGCGTGGTGACTGGGCTGTTGTCGTGTGGGCGGGACGGCCTGATGGTACGGCGGTTCCCGGGATAACCGGTCTTGGTACCAGCGCACCTGTGCTGATGCATGTTTTCGATTTGCTGCCAGAGAGTGACGACACCCCTGCTGATTCCATGCCGCTTCAAGGCGCGCTTTCACCTGCCTTGCAGAAACTGCATGAAAACCGCGGGCCGCAGATCGTGCAGCCTGCCAATGGCGGGATGGTGGAATGCTTTGACCAGGACGGGCACGTGACGCCGCTTGGTCTGGTAGCAAGCGGCGGGGTCGAGCCTTATCGCTGGATGGTCAATGGCGTGCCACTGGACATTCCGACAGGGATTACACCGTCATGGACTCCTGATAGTCCCGGCTTTGCCCATATTGCCCTGGTGGATGCGACAGGGGCGGGGAGTGCCGTCGATATCCGGGTACGCTAGGATCAGAGAAGCTCTGGACAGGGTGATCTGCCTGGCACTGGTGGGGTGGTTACTCTGATGCCGGAAGGGGGCCGTACCGCAATGTCGTGGCGCCGGCATCCAGATGTGGCAGAGAACCATGACGCTCTGTGAACGCCTCCCGCTCCAGGCGTTCACAATAGTCCAGATAGCGGATCATTGCCCGTTCGGCCCTTGGCGTAGCGCCATACAGTTTCTTGTAATGACGCCAGAGAATGAGCGCATTGACCGACCAGGCATCATACACATGTTCAGTCAGACGATGTCGGATTGTCTGCGGCAGGGCGTCGAAAGCGGCCCAGGGATCGCCTTCATACCGGCGCCAGAGCGTCTTGCGACAGGTGCCATCATTGGTGAATTCGGTGGAGGATGAGAGGAGAGAAAGTGCGCGCATATAGTTATGTTATAACATAACTATATCAACGTCTATCTCTTGTCTGCACAAAAGGCTAGCCTTTGACGAAATCCGTACCTTCAGAGGTGTATGATGAGCGCAGCAGGGCAGGACAAACTCTTCGATCAGGTCGGATCAGGCTTCATGCCTTTTCACGATGCTGAAGCCGCGCTTGACCGTATCGAGGCGCTTTATGATGAAGGGGTGAAACATCTGCGTGACAGCTTTGCCGCTAGAAAACCGGCAGAGGCGTTTTATCCCTGTCTGGCTTTTTCTCTGGCAAATGGCTCAATTCCCGTGGACGTGAAGCCGCGTTTTGGTGTGCTGCTCGAACCCGGTTTCTACAGCACGACACTGACCCGTCCTGCCTTGTTCCGCAGCTACTGGCGCGCGCAGATTGATAATCTGGTCAACTGTTATCGTCAGCCTGTGCATGTCGGTCTTTCCAGACGACCGATACCCCTGCCTTATGTCATGGAAGAAGCTGTTACCGGGCTGACCGAGGCCGATCTCAGACGGCTGCAGGACAATTATGCCCTGCCAGATCTGCACAGAACCGATGACACTATTGCCAATTGCGAGATCATACCCGATCCGGAAGCACCGCGTGCCCTCGCGCTTTTTACGGCCGAACGCACCGATTATTCCCTGGCGAGGCTGCATCACTATACCGGTACGGCGCCACGTCATTTCCAGCGGTTCATCCTGCTGACCAATTACCAGCGCTATGTCGATAATTTCCGCGACTATGCACGTGCGCAGGTCAATGCTGGTGGTGAATATCATGCGTTTGTAGAGCCTGGTGACGCATTTTACACCCGGGCGGGCCAGGAAGGGCAGGCTGCGTCCTCATTGCCGCAAATGCCCGCCTATCATCTGTGTCGCGAGGATGGCGATGGCATCACGCTGATCAATATCGGTGTTGGCCCCTCCAATGCCAAAACCATTACCGATCATCTGGCTGTGCTGCGTCCCCACTGCTGGCTGATGGTCGGTCATTGTGCTGGACTACGTCGTACGCAACTTCTGGGTGATTACGTTCTGGCTCACGGTTATGTTCGTGATGACCATGTTCTTGACGATGATCTGCCAACCTGGGTGCCGGTGCCTCCCATTGCCGAGGTGCAGGTTGCCCTGCAGCAGGCCATGCAGAAAGTGACAGGTCTGGAAGATCGTGAAATCAAGACAAGGCTGCGCACGGGTACGGTCATGACGACCGATAATCGTAACTGGGAGTTGCGTTTGCGTGCGCTTTTCACGCAGATCAACATGAGCCGATCGATTGCGGTCGACATGGAATCAGCCACGATCGCGGCCAATGGTTTTCGCTTTCGTGTTCCCTACGGCACGTTGCTCTGCGTGTCGGACAAACCGCTTCATGGCGAACTCAAGCTGCGGGGAATGGCCAATGCCTTCTATCGTGAGCGCGTCAGTCAGCATCTGATGGTGGGTATCGAAACCATGCGGCTTTTGCGCGAACGCGGTGTTGACAGCCTGCATTCGCGCAAGCTGCGCGGTTTCGATGAACCGGCATTCCGTTAAGCCAGCAGACTGATAACCGGCCGGAGGTGACATCCTTCGGCTGTCCGGGCAAAGATCCGCAGATCAGGAGTGGTTTTGCCCTCTAGGAAGATAAGGACATCGTTTCATGGCTCAAGCCGATAGCGTCACCCTGCCACGCTGGGATCTTTCTGATCTCTATAGCGGGCTGCATGATCCGGCGATCGAGCAGGATCTCACTTCCTGTGACAATGAGGCGCGTGGTTTTGCCGAACGCTGGAAAGGTAAACTGGCTACAGCAACCGGGCAGGAGCTGGGTGAGGCGATTGCTGACTATGAACGTATTGATCAGCGTATGGGCCGCCTTGGGGCATTCGCACAACTCAGTTTTGCAGCGCATACGAGCGACCCGGAGACCGGACGTTTCTCACAGGGTATGACGGAACGTCTGACCGCCATCTCATCCCACCTTCTCTTTTTTACGCTCGAGCTCAACCGCCTTGAGGAGGGCGATCTTTCCAGACGTCTTGCTGTACCGGAACTGGCCCGCTGGACGCCTTTCCTGCGTGATCTGCGTGTATGGCGGCCATATCAGCTGTCCGATGAGGTCGAGCAGGTCCTTGTTGAGAAGTCCGTCACAGGTCGCGCCTCTTGGAATCGCCTCTTTGACGAGACCATGGCGTCGCTTTCGGTTACGCTTGATGGTGAAACCCGCCCGCTGGGTGAGGCACTCAACCAGCTTTCCAGCCCCGATCGTGAAAAGCGTCGCATTGCTGCGGCTGAGGTGAGCCGTGTGCTGGGGGCTAACCAGCGTCTTCTGGTGCTGATCACGAACACGCTCGCCAAGGACAAGGCGATTGAGGACGGATTGCGTGGTTTCCCGCGCCCGGGCTCGAGCCGCAACCGTGCCAATATGGTCGAGGATGAAGTGGTTGAGGCGCTGGTTTCCGCAGTGGATGCCGACTATGCGCGTCTGGCCCATCGCTATTACACGCTCAAGGCTGGCTGGCTTGGTCTGGACAAACTCCAGCACTGGGACCGCAATGCCCCGCTTCCCGGAGATGAGGATCGTCTGATCCCCTGGGACGAGGCCAAGACGATTGTCCGCAATGCCTACACACGGTTTGATCCGCGGCTGGGCGAGCTGGTCGGTCGTTTCATGGATAATGACTGGATCGATGTGGCCCCTGTGCCGGGTAAATCATCGGGTGCCTTCGCTCATCCGGTGACGCCTGATACGCATCCTTATGTTCTTCTCAATTATCATGGGCGCAGTCGCGACGTGATGACCCTGGCACATGAGCTGGGACATGGTGCTCACCAGATACTGGCGGCCAAACAGGGCTATCTGCAGTCCTCAACGCCCCTGACCTTGGCAGAGACGGCGTCTGTTTTTGGTGAAATGCTGACCTTTCAGGCGCTTCTCGATGCTGAGACTGATCCGGGACGTCGCCGTCGCATGCTGGCGGGCAAGGTTGAGGATATGCTCAATACGGTAGTGCGACAGATCGCCTTCTATCAGTTCGAGGTGAAGCTCCATGATGAACGGCGCAAGGGCGAATTGTCGCCGGAGCGTCTGGGCGAGATCTGGCGAGAGGTGCAGACGCGCAGTCTTGGCTCGGCCTTCGACTTTACTCCCGATTATGATGCCTACTGGTCCTATGTCCCGCATTTCGTCCATTCGCCGTTCTATGTGTACGCCTACGCCTTCGGCGATTGCCTGGTGAATGCGCTGTACGGCGTTTATCAGAACGAGAACAAAGAGCAGGGTGGAACAGGAGGGTTTCAGGATCGTTATGTCGCGATGCTGGAAGCCGGTGGGACAAAGCGCCATGCTGAGTTACTTGAGCCGTTTGGGCTGGACGCCAGTGATCCGGGCTTCTGGCGCAAAGGGCTTGATGTGATCTCAGGCTTCATCGACGAGCTCGAAGCTCAGGAAAAACAGGACAAGAGCGTTTAAGCGATGAGTAATCCCAAAGATCTGGACCAGACCGGCCTGTTTGGTGAATTCAAACGCATGGCCCGTGCTTCAAGCACTGTCGGCGGTATTGCGACGCGTGTGATTGGCAACAAGCTCGGGTTCAAGTCCAATCAGGCTATTCATGCGAATGATCTGCGTGCAGCGCTTGGCGGGCTCAAGGGGCCATTGATGAAAGGCGCCCAGATCCTCTCGACCATTCCCGGTGCTCTACCTGAGGAGTATTCCAGCCAGCTGGCCGAATTGCAGGCCAATGCGCCGCCAATGGCCTGGAGTTTTGTACGTCGTCGTATGACCACCGAGCTGGGTGTGAACTGGGAGCGGCAGTTCCGTTCTTTCTCACATCAGGCGGTGGCCGCAGCAAGTCTGGGTCAGGTTCATCGTGCGGTTACTGCCGAGGGGCAGGAAGTCGCATGCAAGCTCCAGTATCCCGATATGAATGCGGCCGTGGAATCCGACCTGCGCCAGTTCCGGGTTGTCGTGGGGCTGGTCCAGCAGTTCTTGCCGGCCATCAAGCAGGATGAGGTTGTCAGCGAGCTTGAGGAGCGCCTGCGCGAGGAACTCGATTACGAGCGTGAAGCCTCACATATGCGCCTTTACCGCGATATGCTTCAGCATATTCCTGAAGTAACGGTGCCCCTGCCGGTAGAGTCACTTTCCACACGACGTCTTCTGACCATGGAATGGGTCTCAGGGCGCGGCATACAGAAAATTCTCGATACCAATCCGAGCCAGGAGGAGCGCAACGCCATTGCCACAGCGCTTTTCAAGGCATGGTACACCCCGGTCTATCGCTACGGGATCATCCATGGTGATCCGCATATGGGGAACTTCACCATTCGGCCGGACTGGGGGCTGAACCTGCTTGATTTCGGTGCCATCCGGATTTTCCCGCCCCACTTCATCAAGGTATCATCGATCTCTTCAATGCCTTGCGGAACAATGACGAGGAAATGGCTTTTGCTGCCTACGACGCCTGGGGTTTCAAGGGACTCTCACGCGAGACGGCTGCAGTTCTCAATGAATGGGCACGGTTCATTTACGGACCTCTGATGGATGATCGCGAGCGTTTCATCCAGGAAAGTGATGACCCCAATTTCGGGCGTGACATTGCGGAAAAGGTCTATGAGGGACTCAAGCGCACGGGAGGGGTGCGTCCCTCACGTGAGTTCGTACTTGTCGACCGGTCCGCTATCGGGCTGGGAAGTGTTTTCCTGCGTCTCAGGGCCAAGCTGAACTGGCACAAGCTTTTTCAGGAGCTGATTGCAGATTTTGATGAGGTAGCTCTGGCTGAACGTCAGAAGATTGCTTTGGAGGCGGCACGCGTACCACCCCCCTTGAATGGTCTGTGATTACTGTCAGTCGGCATGCAGGAATCTCCGGAGGTTCCCGGAAATTCCTGCCTCTTTCGTATATCTGTTTGTGGATTTCAGTGATTCAATAAAATATACAGGAGTTGAACTCTCTCTGGTAATGTGGATGAAAAGAGAGGGATATCGGTAAGAATATATCCACAGGAATAGCCCATTTATCGTCTTCAGCGGGGATTGAAATGGCAGATTATCATGAGCCCCAGAGAAACCCCTGGTTCAGAGCCAAAAAATACGGTTATGGCTCTGGTCTTCCCATCACCTGGCAGGGATGGGTCAGTTTCGGGCTTGTGCTCGGTATCCTTCTGATGCCGCCGCTATTCATGTCATTCGTTGCGGAGCGTTATCAGCCCGGCATCATGATTGTCTATTTTGCCGTTAGCCTTCTGGCCATGACCCTCTTCTTCTTTGTCTGCAAGACACACACGAGGGGTGGTTGGCGCTGGCGTTGGGGGAATCGGGACTGAGACCGGTTTTTTCGGGATATCGATGCGTTTTCAGCAAGGATTTCAGCTTTTCTGCAGGCTGCCGGTCGCAACGGCGAAGAGGCAGCTACCAGACGTGACGACATACGGCTCCAGTAACCACCTGTAGAGTTCATGTCAGGCTATGGCACTGATGCCGAACCGGGAGGAACGGCACAAGGAGAGCTGGGTCTTCAGACGTGAAGGCCCGGCGCTTCCTGGCCTGTTGCAGCCACGTATTCGTGGTAACCACCTTCGTAGCGATGCAGGCCTTCCGGAGTGACTTCCAGTACCCGGTTCGACAATGCCCCCAGAAAATGGCGATCATGGGAAACGAAAAGCATCGTGCCTTCGTAATCGGCCAGAGCACGTATGAGCATTTCCTTGGTATCGATATCCAGATGGTTGGTCGGCTCGTCGAGTACCAGGAAGTTTGGCGGATTATAAAGCATCAGCGCCATGACGAGACGGGCTTTTTCACCGCCTGAAAGCACACTTACATATTTATCGACATCGTCGCCTGAAAAACCGAACCCTCCAGCGAGGGCTCGAAGAGAACCTTGGGCTGCAAGCGGAAATTCATGTTCAAGCGTCTCGAATATCGTGCGCCCGCCATCAAGAAGATCCATGGCATGCTGGGCAAAATATCCCATTTTGACACTGGCACCGATCGTGACACTGCCGGAGTCAGGCTCGCTGACACCCGCGATCAATTTGAGCAGTGTCGATTTGCCGGCACCATTGACGCCAAGAATGCAGCAGCGTTCCTGCCTGCGGATCTGCAGGTCCAGCCCGTCATAGATGATGCGTGACCCATAGGCCTTGCGAACCTGCCGGAGCAGTGCAACTGAATCCCCCGAGCGGGGAGCCGGAGCGAAATCGAAAGAAAGTGTCTGTCGACGACGGGGAGGCTCGACCCGGTCGATCTTGTCGAGCTTCTTGACCCTGCTCTGCACCTGCGCGGCATGAGAGGCGCGCGCCTTGAAGCGTTCGATGAAAGCGATTTCCTTGGCCAGCATGGCCTGCTGGCGATCGAACTGCGCCTGTTGCTGCTTTTCATTCAGGGCGCGTTGCTGCTCGTAGAATTCGTAATCACCAGAGAAGCTGGTGAGGGTGCCACCATCAATCTCGAGGATCTTGTTGACCACACGATTCATGAAAGCGCGGTCATGCGAGGTCATGAGCAGGGCGCCGTCATAATTCTTCAGGAACTGTTCAAGCCAGATCAGGCTTTCAAGGTCGAGATGGTTGCTTGGCTCGTCAAGCAGCATGACGTCGGGCTGCATGAGCAGAATCCGGGCCAGTGCCACGCGCATCTTCCATCCGCCTGAAAGCAGGCCAACATCGCCCGACATCATTTCCTGTGAAAAGCCCAGACCGTGCAGCACTTCGCGTGCCTTGCTGTCGAGGCCATACCCGCCGAGTTCCTCGAAACGTGCCTGCACATCCCCGAAACGCTCAAGAATGGTTTCCATCTGGTCCATTTTGTCGGGGTCGCAGAGATCCGCTTCCAGCTGCGCAAGTTCGGTCGCGATTTCTGCCACTTCACCAGCGCCGTTCATGACTTCTGCCACAACCGACCGCCCATCCATCTCGCCGACATCCTGGCTGAAAAACCCTATGGTAATGCCGCGATCCTGAAAGACCTGGCCCTCATCGGGTGTTTCCTGCTTGGTGATCAGCCGGAACAGGGTCGTCTTGCCTGCACCATTGGGACCGACAAGACCGATCTTCTCGCCTTTCTGGATTGCCGCGCTCGTCTCGATAAAGATGACGCGCTGGCCGTTCTGCTTGCTGATCGAATCAAGACGGATCATGGAACCTCTGGAATATCGGGGAAGGGCGTTGATAGGGGCTCGTTATCCGTTAGGCAATTGCGTTCACAACTCTTCAATTTGACGCATTGCCCGGATCGCGCTTCCCTTGCAGGGCGTGGCTTGTGCCGAATGCCGCTCTGATCCAGGAATATAATCATGAAAAAAGGTAACCGTCTTCCTGAGCGCCTTTATGCTCTGGCGATGTGGGGCGTTTCGGCAGTATTCGCCGTGTTTCTTGTCGGTCTTGGCGGACTCGTTATCAATGATCTCCCCCGGCATAGTGAGAACGTTGCTTTTGCGCCGGTCTATCCGGCTGATCTGCAAAAGCGCAGCCAGGCTCTGAGAGAGGCGCGCAGCGCGCTCAATGCCGAGCGCGAGATGGACAGGATCAGGCTTGACGCAGCACGGAGCGCTGCCAGCAACGCGAAAGAAAGTTTTCAGGCATGGATCGATACACGCAAGGCCACTACCGATCCCCGTCAGGACACGGAGCTCATCGCCCGTACCCATACTCTCGAACAGTTCCAGAATGCGGCTCACGAGGCTGAACGACGGATAGAAGAGCTCGATCGCAAACAGATTGAAAACGACCGGGCGCGTGCTGCGCTCAGCGAGGAGCGTGACGCTGCCGAAGAGGCTTACCGACCGATCTATGCCCGACAGGTTCTTGCGGCCCAGCTCCGGGTTTTTCTCCTTCGCCTGGCCTTCACCCTGCCGCTGCTGCTGATTGCGATCTGGCTCGTTCTGCGTCAGCGCAAGAGCGCTTACTGGCCGCTCTATCGTGGTTTCGTTCTTGCATCACTTTATGCCTTTTTCTTCGAGTTGGTGCCCTACCTGCCAAGTTATGGCGGTTACATACGGTATGGAGTGGGGGCGGCTCTGACCATTCTGGTCTGTATCGTCCTGATCAGGAACATGCAGGCCTATCTGGCACGCCGGCGCCTTGCCGAAGCAGAGTCGGAAAAGGAGCGGCGTCAGCGGGTTGATCGTGAACAGGCATATGCAAAAATTGATCGAAAGATCTGTCCTGACTGCGATCGCCCTCTTGTACTGGCCGAAGGGCTGGAGACGAATTTCTGCGTTCATTGCGGACTGACGCTTTATGAGCATTGCGGGATCTGTCAGACGCGTAACCTCGCATTCAATCGCTTCTGCATGAGCTGCGGTAGCAAGGAGATTGGTCACGCCGGACTGGCATGTGCCGGACAACCGGTCGAAACCCGTGAGGAGGATGCCGATGATAGCCACCATTCATATCACCCGGATCACAACTGATCTCTGCCTGCCGTTACGTCGTGAGGTTCTCTGGCCAGGCCTGACAGAAGAGGAATGTCGTGTACCCCAGGACCTGAAGCCATGCATCTGGGTGCGTTTCAGGGGGAGCGTCTGGTGGGATGTCTTTCCCTTTGCCCCTTGAGGCCTGGTCTGGTCCAGCTGCGCAAATTTGCTGTGGCGGCTGATTGTCAGGGGATGGGTATTGGTGGACAGCTGATGCATGAGGCATTGGCGATTTGCCGTCAGACCGGCATACAGAGACTTGAACTCGATGCCAGAAGCAGTGCGCTCGGTTTCTACGAGAAATTCGGGATGGTCCCTATGGGCGAAGTCTTTTTCAAGGGACCGATCGAACATCAGCGTATGGCTCTCGACCTTGGAAACTGACATGTTTCCCTCTCATCAAAGCGTGTTGGAGAGTCATGAGACGCTGGTCTCTCCAGGGCTGACCTGATGAAGGTGTGTCTGGCAGAAGAACAGTGAGACCTGACCCTGCAGAGGGCCAGAGGGAAGGGGAAGTCACGGGATGAGCCGCTATTGTGTCACGGTGACATGTCCGGCGCGGCGTGGGATTGTTGCCGTTATTTCGGGCTATCTGGCCGGGAAGGGCTGTAATATCACGGATAGTGCACAGTTCGACGATAATGAGACGAACTGCTTTTTCATGCGTACGAGCTTCATTGCTGAAACCGGCATGACGCTTGATGTGCTCAGGCGTGATTTTGAACCACTTGCCCGGCAATACGGCATGCAGGTGCATTTCCATGACGAGACTCAGAGACTGAACGTCGTCGTCATGGTCTCACGCTTTGGCCATTGCCTGAATGATCTGCTCTACCGGGTGCGCATCGGAGCTTTGCCAATCAATATCGTGGCGGTACTTTCGAACCATGAGGATTACCGGAAGCTGGTCACCGATCACGGTATTCCGTTTCACTATATCAAGGTTACGAAACACAACAAAACGGAGGCCGAAGCCCGTCAGCTGGAGATCATCGAAGCAGCAGGGGCTGATCTGGTCGTTCTGGCGCGCTACATGCAGGTTCTGTCGGATGAGATGTGCTCGCGGCTTGCCGGGAGGACGATCAATATCCATCATTCCTTTCTGCCGAGTTTCAAGGGTGCCCATCCCTATCATCAGGCGCATGCGCGCGGTGTAAAGCTAATTGGGGCCACGGCTCATTACGTCACTGCCGAGCTGGATGAGGGGCCGATCATAGAGCAGGATATCATCCGGGTGTCCCACAATCAGTCACCGGAAGATTATGTGGCGCTGGGCCGTGATGTGGAAAGTCAGGTTCTGGCGCGTGCCATTCATGCCCACGCTCATAGACGGGTGTTTCTCAGCGGCAAGAAGACGATTGTCTTTCCTGCAAGTCCCGGCTCTTATGCCTCGTCCTTTCGAGGCTGAAAGCGGCGAGGCATGAGACGGGCATGATGTCGCTTCTGGCAATATGAAGCATTCGGACTGCAAGCTGCTGTAGACGAATGAGCCTTATGCTGGAATGCTTCGGTATGTAGCAGGCACACTGGCGTGATCAGCGTTGAAACAAACCGGCTTCAGAAGCCATGGTTGATGATGTCCGGAATCATATGGTCAACGGGGCGTTTCATGGTCTTGTGTTACGTCTGGCGCATTTATGGGCTGGCATGGCGGCAGCTTCATGCGATAGATCGTCGTTGGTCCCTTGAGTGGACGACTGTTCTGGAAGGCGATCTCATCAAGCCGTGAGTCGCTGATATAGAGCCAGTTCTGGGCGATCGCAAAGCCGTCTGCCCAGTCGAGCACTGCAGGATTGTCGAAGATCTTCTGCGTTTGAAGCGTCTTCGCTCCGGTTGGCAAGGACAAGGCATAGAGACCGTGGTTTTCAATGTCTCCAACCCAGAGACGGTTGCAGGAATCAATCTCCATACCGCCGCTCATGACGGATTGGCCGAGATACTGGGCCTTCTTGTCGAGCTCGGCATCGGTCAGATGCGCATTGCGCAGATCTGCCGTTGCGATGCGCCAGTAATTATGGTCGGTCAGGGGGCGATAATAGAGCCAGGTCCGATCCGGCGAGAGGGCCATGCCATCATCCTGGGTAACCGGCAGACTGCCATTTTTCTTGCGTGCAAGCTCACCATAAATATGCAGATGCTGATTAGGATCCGCCACACCAGAGCGTGTATTGGCCAGTACCAGACGATAAGCCCCTGTATCCAGATCCATCACGACCAGACCGCCGTTCCCTGACTCATTGGTGATATAGGCTGTGTTGGTCGTGGTATCGACACGGACATCGTTAAGTGAGTCTGCGGGCGTGATATCAGGGCCGAAATGGTAGATCTGGATCAGCCTGCCTGTCTCGGCGTCGAACTCGACCAGTTTTGGGGGAAGCGTTTTCTGATCGACCGATGGCAGGGAGGAATCCAGCACCCAGAGATGGTTACGGTCATCCACCCAAAGTGCCGGCACCGAAACCCAGACTTCACGCTCGACAGGATTATGCTCAAAGCGGTTCCAGCCCTTGTCGGGAAAAGGAATTAATGCGCCGCTTTTTGCGTCGATACGCACGACGCTCGCGCTGTAACGCTTCATTGTGGCAGGGGCTGAAGCATAAACGACCCCGGAATGCGAAACGCCAACACCTATCATATTGAAATCGCTCGGGAAACGTTTGACAGTCTCAAGGCTGGGCTGCATGGCCATTGGCCGGGCAGGTTCTGCCGCGCGAGCTGAAGCCGTGAAACTGGCTGTGGCCAAAAGAAGGGTGAGCAATTTCATCAAAATAATCCAGCCTCAAGTGTAGTGATCTCAGAAGAAAACCAGCTTCTTGCGCCCTGATTTAACCAGGCCCTGCACAATTCTGCGCCAGGTCCGATCATTCAACAAAAAGAATGCGATCTACGAAACTGACCAGATGCGGGACTGTCTGGTTGTAGAATTCGTAATTGCCAACTGAAGATCTGTCCATTTTCATGGCAATAAGGCACAGAACTTTGTGCATATCTGTACCTTTTCTTATATTAAATTCATTGGTAGGTTCGAGTGAGTATTTTTCATAATCAGATATTTCTGGTGTTGATGAAGTAACTGTCCCTCCATTTGTTATTGGTCCAGGTACTGTCGGCGTTATTGTAAGGTACAGATTGACGCTTTCGTCGAGAAGAGATGTTTCTCCATTATTATTTCGTGTGAGCAGAAGTTTTTTTACAGGACCATCCTGCAAACTACCCTCAAGACCAATAGACGAATCAAAAATGTTAAAGAGGAATAGATATCTGGACCATTCAGGATTCTGGAAGACAAGGGCAAAGACCTTTTTGTGAAAAGGACCTTCTTCTGTTGTTAGACGTCCCGTACGAAGGTCGATATTGATATATCTGCCAGTCTGGGATTGAAGATAAAAAGACGTGAAATCAATTGGTCTGGAAATCGCTTTTTGTCCCATGTTGGGAATATGTATTCCAGATCTTTTGTCGGTGACAAAATCCGAGATATTCTGGGTTAACAAATCAATATTTGTTATTGTTTTTGTTTCAAAAAATCTATGATCTTTTTGCGGGGACTCTATGATGAGATCACTCTCTATGTAATCAATCTCGGCTTCATTAACGCCATCCATCATCGTGTAATTAGCATCAACATGGCTCTTGGCATTGATGGCTACCCCCGACGGGTTGGGTGTAAATATCGATGTGTGAAAAGCTGACCCGACAAATCCGACAGGAGTATTATGGTTTCTGAATAGTGAAATCTGCTCCGGAAATGTCAGTTCTTCCGGATGAACTATCTGGAAGCCGCGATCAATCAATGCTTTTTCAAGGAGAGGTTCGTTATCAATCAGAAGAGTGCCACCATATAGTTTAGAACGCGACAGATATATTTTTTCTCCCTTTACAGGATTGATCGCACTCTGTGATAAATCTCCAATCCTGTTGCAGAATTCTGCCATTTTTCTGTAGCAATAACCTTGCTCTGCAAAAGCTGGAGAAGGCACTACGAGTTCTCTGATAGTAACAGGGATTTCCGGGGTAATAAAATCATCCTTGGTTAACCCAAGAGCGTCAAAGATCTCAGCTTCCCACTTGAATGTAAAAACTTCGTCCAATCCACGCACACACCGTACAAGTAGCTTGTCACCAGGTTTGCGTATGTTCGCAAGGGCCCAGAGTCTTGAAATAAATTCGGTTATAAGGTGGCCATACTGATCGTGTATGTGGCCTACAAAGATGGCTCGCTCGATAACAGGATAATATTTGGCACTTTCGGGATTAACCCATTGTGGCTGCCCTTTGAGAACAGCCGATTGCGATGAAAAAATGCGGCCTGAGGTATCAGATATCCCTCGCGGGTAAAAACGCCACCAATCAGGTCGAAATGTGCTAATCCACAATGATAGATAGCGTTATTGAATGTCATTATTTCAGGGTTATCATAAAAATTGACAATCTTATTCGGCGCCAGGGTGGCTTTCTTTATTGTCATCTCTATTTATCCCATTGGAAATATTTTGGTGTACCAAGTCTGGATCCTGTAAATTACGCTGTAGAGTGGAGATGGTCTATAGATTCACAGGATTTCTTTGGTCTCGGCTGGCATGACAATACATGCCGGCTTGAAGCTGGGGGAGGGTAGACCATCCCATGCTTCAGAATATCGTATGAGCTGTCATCCTGGATAATTATCACGGAGAATTTCGGTGAGGTAAATTCGTCCGTAAGGAGCATGAACAATCTTTGTCAGGGTTCAATGCCAATGTCATATTGATTGTGTCTGGTTGTGTAAGACAGAACGAGGCGGGGATGGAGACAACTGATCTGACAACTGGTTCTGAGATGGAAAGAATAAGACATCCCGGGCTTTCTGACAGATCCGGGTCCTTGATCCCGGATCTGTCAGATCACTATCACGCAGCAAGTGCTTCGTCGGATCCGAAGAATTCGTGATGAATGCGATCGTTTGTTACACCGAGCTTGCGTAGGCCACCGATCAGATCGTGCTGAAAACTGCGAGGACACAGACAAATATATGTGTCTCGGGGGTAATATTATCGAATATCCACTGGGCCGAGATATGACCTTTATGGCCGGGCAGGGATAGATTGTTCCCCGCTCCGGTACTGCTGAACAAATCAATACGCGGAGCAGTTGGGGCGCCTGCAAGTTCCAGAAGGCTCGATCTGAACGGAATACGATCGTAATCATGATCGCCATGGACGAGATGCAGAGGTTTGGTAATTCCGCCTGCCCTGGCTGTGAGCAGCATGCTCATGAATGGTGTGATGCCTATACCCGCGCTGGCCAGAAGCACTGGTGATGTGCCTGTGGCAGCAAGAGTAAAATCTCCGGCCGGCGGGGCGACGTCCAGCTTGTCGCCTTCACGTAGCCTGTCATGGAACCAGCTCGAGACCTGGCCATTCGGGTCACGCTTGACAGAAATGCGATAGCTTTGTGCATCAGGAGCATTCGATATGCTGTAGCTTCGTCTGGTATTGATGCCGTCACGTTCCAGCTTGAACGTGAGAAACTGCCCAGGCTTGTGCAGGAGAACCGGCTTGTTGTCGACCGGCGCAAGCCAGAAGGATGTGACCGTGTCGCTTTCCTGTACGCGTGAGGCAACGCGAAATGACCGCCATTCACGCCAGCCGCCCGGCAGGGCTGAGCGTTCGTTATAGATACGCGCTTCGTGGGAAATGAGTATTTCGGCGAGGAAACGATAGGCATCGCTCCATGCTTCCATGATCTGCGGTGTTGCAGCATCCCCCAGTACGGTTTTGATCGCTCCAAGCAGGGCGGTGCCAACAACCGGATATTGTTCCGGTTTGACCATCACCGCGACGTGGCGTTCGACAATCAGACTCAGAGCTGATTCCAGTTTCTCCGGATGATCGATATGGCGAGCATAGGCGAGCACCGCTGCGGCGAGTGCATGGGGCTGACGACCATTGGCTTGGTCGGTCTGATTGAACATCGCGGCTATGGCGGGGTCGCGCATGAGAGAGCCGTACATGGTCTTGGTGATGGTAACGCCATAGGCTTCAAGGGCGGGAATAGTAGCTTTGACAATCTCGGCGGTGCCGGATTTGAGAGGCTCAATCATCGGGCGACTCCTAAAAGATGTATTTCACACACATCTTTTAGGATGGATGCATGAAAGATGCAAATCTGGTACATCTTTTCCATGCGTCTGACTCTTCATACTGATTACGCCCTGCGCGTGTTGCTTTACCTCGGGCTGAACCAGGAGCGTCGTGTATCAATCCATGAAATTGCCCAACGCTACGGGATTTCCGAAAACCATCTGGTAAAGATCGTGCATCGGTTGGGGCAGGGCGGGTTTGTGACCACGATGCGTGGGCGTGGTGGGGGATTGGTACTGGCGCGTTCGCCAGCCGAGATCAATCTGGGGGATCTGGTCCGTTTTACCGAGGAGGATATGGCGCTTGTTGCCTGCTTTCAGACCGGGCAGAGCTGCCTTCTGACGGGCGCCTGCCGCCTTCAGAATTTGCTGGGTGATGCGCTTGGCGCATTCATGGCCGTGCTGGATGGACGGACACTGGCTGATCTGCTCGCCCCCCCGGAACGAGCAACCTTGATAAAACGTATGGAGAGCCGGCCCTTTCATGACGCTTCATGAGGGTTATGCCGATCACTGGTGCAGAGGTGTCGGATCGATATCCTGCTGAAGGTACGGAAGCAGAATTCTGTTCCGTACCTGATTGTGTCTCAGCGGCTGTTTCGCCATCAACGCATGTGTTGCACAGACATATGCTTTTGTGGCGAGACTGCTGGTCGGAGAGACAGGTCAGAATTCAAGGCAGATTTTGCCGAAATGCTGGTTACTTTCCTGATAGCGAAAGGCTGCCACAATCTCTTCCAGAGGGAAAGCACGGTCAAGAACCGGGCGGAGTGTGTGGGCATCAAGCGCTCGGATCATGTCAATCTGGTTCTCACGGCTGCCTACCAGTACGCCTTGCAGGCGGAACTGCTTGATCAGCATCGGTACCAGTTCCAGCTTCGCCGATACACCGCTGAGAATACCGATTGTCCCGATATGCCCGCCGACCCTGACAGCCTCCATTGACTGGGCGAGCGAGGCGGCCCCTCCCACTTCGATGATATGATCCACCCCGCGTCCCCCGGTGATTTCCCAAGCGGTGCGTCCCCATTCCGGATTGCTGCGGTAATTGATGAGGTGATCCGCTCCCAGATCGCGCAGACGCTCAAGTTTTTCGTCACTGGACGAGGTGGCGATGACCGTAGCTCCTGCCATTTTGGCGAATTGCAGGGCAAAAATGGATACACCACCAGTCCCTTGCACAAGGACGGTACTCGCTGGTGTGATGCAGTCATCAACGAACAAGGACCGCCAGGCAGTCAGGCCGGCCGTGGTGAGAGTGGCCGATTCAGCATGGCTCCAGTTCTTGGGGGCGTGGGTGAAAGAGGTTGCCGGTGCCGTAACTTCCTCACGGGCATAGCCATCGATCCCGTCCCCCGGGACAGTTCCGAAACCGATGACTTCCGGGCGTCCCGAAAGCCAGCCTGGAAAGAACGTACTGACGACATGATCACCCGGAGCAAATCCGCTAACTCCCTCACCGATCTCCAGCACTTCTCCGGCACCATCGGCCATGGGAATGCGAGGCTCGGAGGTCCCCACATGCCACTTACGACTGCATAATCGTGATAATTGAGGGATGAGGCATGAATTCGTACCCGGATTTCACCGGGACCAGGGGAACGCGTATCAAGTCGGATAACGGAGGCCTTGTCGAAGCCCCCGGGCGGAGCGATTACGATAGCGCGTGACATGATAAGAGTAATTCCTTTCTAATTTCGAATTACATCGAAATAGTAAGGAGGATGCCCCTGTGCAAGGGGGCGGCCCTGTCTCCAGGATGCCGCCTCCCCGATGATTTCTGCAAAACGGGTATTTATTATGTTGTTCAGTTCGGTGTCAGGGTACGCCGTACAGCATCTTGCCAGCCGCGGAGGAGCTCAAGGCGAAGTTGCGGTTCGATCTTTGGTTCGAACAGTCGTTCCTGTTTCCAGATCGTGGCAATTTCCTCGAGCGAGCTCCAGACACCGGTTGCGAGGCCGGCAAGGAAGGCTGCGCCCAGCGCTGTGGTTTCGAGATCTGATGGACGCTGAACTTTGGCATCAAGAATATTGGCCAGAAACTGGGAGAACCAGTCATTGGCCGACATGCCGCCATCGATCCGCAGGGTCTGTGCCTGCATTGCGCCATCTTCGCGCATGGCGTGAGCGAGATCAAAAGTCTGATAGGCCACTGATTCAAGCGCGGCACGGGCGATATGTGCCTCTGTCGAGCCAAGTGTGAGACCGCAGATAAGTCCCCTTGCCTCGGGGTCCCAATGCGGTGCGCCAAGTCCCACAAAACCAGGCACCATATAGACACCGTGACTATCCGGCACACGTGTTGCCATATCGTCGGTCTGGGATGCGTGGGTGATGAGATGCAGTCCGTCACGGAGCCATTTGATGGCGGCTCCGGCCACAAAGATTGATCCTTCAAGAGCGTAGATCGTCTTGCCGTTGATGCGATAGGCAATGGTTGTCAGCAGACGATGAGTCGAAGTGACAGGCTTGTCGCCTGTATTGAGCAGCATGAAGCAGCCCGTGCCATAGGTGGCTTTTGCCATACCGGGCTCGAAGCAGGCCTGACCAACGAGGGCCGCGTGCTGATCGCCTGCCATGCCGCCGATCGGAACAGGCTGGCCGAAAAGTTCCGGCGCTGTCATGCCGAGCTGACCGCTGTTATCGCAAATCTTCGGCAGAAGGGCCGCGGGCACGCGGAAGAGAGCAAGCAGCTCGGGATCCCATTCCTGAGTATGGATATTGAACAGGGCTGTACGACTGGCATTGGTTACGTCGGTTGCATGAACCGTTCCCCCGGTGAGCCGCCAGAGAAGGAAGCTGTCGATCGTACCCATGGCGAGTTCGCCAGCCTCGGCGCGTTCACGCAGTCCGTCGATATTATCGAGTAGCCAGGTAATCTTGCTCGCAGAAAAATAGGGGTCGAGCAGCAGGCCGGTTCTCGATCGTACGAGTTCTTCTGCACCATCGCGTTTCAGTTCGGCACAGAAGGCGGCTGTCCGACGGTCCTGCCAGACGATGGCGCGGTGTACGGGTTTGCCTGTGGTGCGGTCCCATAGAACAACCGTCTCACGCTGGCTCGTGATGCCCAGTCCGGCGATTTTTTCCACGCCACCGGCTTCTGCAATGGCTTCGCGTGCTGTGGTGAGGGCATCGCTCCAGATATCCTCTACATCGTGCTCGACCCAGCCCGGATTGGGGTAATGCTGGGTGAATTCACGGCGTGACAGTGAAAGGGTCTTTGCCTTGTTGTCGAAGACGATGCTGCGCGTCGAGGTCGTGCCCTGATCTATGGCGAGGATATGGGTCTTCTTGGTCATCGGGTAAACTCCTTCTGGCATCGGATGGATGCGCAGGGAAACTGAGGCAAGCGAGGAATAAGGACGGATCGGTTCAGGGAGCTGGGCTTGCACCACTTCCCGGAATATAGGCGGGTTCTCCACCTGTCAGGGCTGAGGGCGCATGCTCTGTTGCGACAACAGATGGCTTGTCGGCTGTGTAATTCGGCATGAACGGGCGTAGGGTGAACTGATAGATACCCGCGCCAACCACACCGCCTACCAGCGGGCCGGCAATGGGAACCCACCAGTAATGTTCAGGAGAGGGGAAAGCTGAAGCCCCCCAGCCAGCGAAATAAGCAAATGTGCGTGGTCCGAAATCGCGCGCCGGGTTGATGGCCCAGGCATCGAGAAAGCCGGAGGAGGCGCCGATAATGGCAACCAGAAGCCCGATGATGAGAGCTCCGGAATTCGCCTGTGGTGCCATGGTATTGTACTGGCAGGTAATCGCGAAGATTCCGAAAACCAGAACGCCGGTCAGCACGATCTGCACCACGAAGGAGTGCATGGCAGTCACGGCAAGTCCGGGGTGGGTAAAGAAGACACCGGCTGCCCCGCCATCTCCTGCACGGGTGAGATGATGAGTCATGTTGTAGTGATCAATGACGGGATGGAAATTGAGATAGACGATTGCTGCTCCGGCAATGCCGCCAAGCACTTGTGCGACCCAGTAGCAGAACCTTTTTCCACGAAAATCCGCGATAAAGGGCGAGCGCCAGGGTGACGGCCGGATTGGCATGTGTGCCGCTGACAGCGCCTGTGGCATAAATGGCGATCGTGACGCCAAGTCCCCAGACAATGGCGACGCCCCAGTAGGCGTTCTGATAGGGGTTGGGATCATACAGCACGATCATGGCTGCGACGCTGTCGCCGAAAATGATGATGATCATGACCGCAATAAATTCGGCAATAAGCTCGCCGAGATAGCGTTTTCTTTCTGACATGAGAGTCTGTCCGTCAGCCAGAGTGGGGGGAGGGAGAAGAGAGATCAGATGATCTCTGTTACGGATTCAGATCTGTCATCCGGCGCATTGTGGTGAAGGCGGCGGGTAATGTAATCTTCCAGCCTTGAGATATCTTCGTCAGTAAAACGAAGGCCAAGTTTCGAGCGTCGCCATAATATATCCTGGGCATTGCGTGCCCATTCATGGTCTATGAGGTAATCGACTTCACGTTCGTAAAGGTCGGCACCGAGCAATGCTCCCAGGGACGCATGCTCACTTCCTGTTTGTTTGGACAGGATATGTGTTTCAGCCAGTGTGCCGTAGTTGCGCACCAGTCTTGTTGCCGTCTCTGTCGATAGACCGGGAATGTGGCGCAGGAGTGAAGCCACGAGCTTGCTGAATTCGGAGCGTTTGAAATCACCTCCTGGTAATGGAGAGTCCGCTGTCCAGGATACAAGGCTCAGGCCCTTGAGGTGAGGAGCAAGTTTTTCGAGTGCGTGCTCGGCAAGTTTGCGATAGGTCGTGATCTTGCCGCCAAAAACCGAGAGAACTGGTGCGGCACTGTGGTCAAGATCAAGACGGTAATCACGGGTGACTGCCGAGGCATTGCCAGAGTGATCATCATAGAGCGGCCTTACACCGGAATAGCTCCAGACGACGTCATCAGGGGTCAGGCTGCGTTTGAAGTAACGGTTTACGCTTTCGCAAAGATACGAAATCTCGTCCTTGCTTATCGTCACTGAATTCGCGTCCTGATCCCACGGGATATCGGTTGTGCCAATCAGGGTGAAGTCTTTTTCATAGGGAATGGCAAAGACGATACGACGATCCGGATTCTGCAGGATATAGGCCTGCTCGGTGTCGAACTGCTTTGGCACGACGATATGGCTGCCTTTGACCAGGCGTACGTGGTTGCGGCTATCGATCGAAAGTCTGTCCTTGAGCAGTTCTGCTACCCAGGGACCAGCAGCATTGATTACGGCGCGCGCGAATACCTGGCGCGTTTCACCGGTCGTCGTGTCTTCCAGTGTTGCGACCCAGTGGTCGGGATGACGTTCGGCATTTACCAGCCTGGTGCGTGTGCAGATTTCAGCGCCGCGTCGGGCAGCGTCCTGGGCGTTCAGGGCAACAAGGCGGCTATCCTGCACCCAGCCATCGGAATATTCGAAACCACGCACATAATCGGGGCGCAACACACGGCCTGCGGCCTCGTCTTGCAGTCGCAGACTGCGCGTCTTGGGCAAAGTCATGCTGCGGCATAGATTGTCGTAGAGAAACAGGCCGGTACGCAGCAGCCAGGCAGGGCGCAGCATGGCCGAATGCGGCAGGATGAAACGCATTGGCCAGATGATGTGCGGGGCAATATTCAGAAGACGTTCGCGTTCGTTCAACGCTTCCCGCACGAGGCGGAATTCATAGTATTCGAGATAACGTAATCCGCCATGGATAAGCTTGGTGCTGGCTGAAGAGGTGTGGCTGGCCAGATCGTCTTTCTCGACCAGTAACACTTTCAGACCGCGACCCGTAGCATCGCGGGCAATACCGGTCCCGTTGATCCCGCCGCCGACAATGAGAAGATCATGGATTGGCCCGTCTGAAGACCGTGGCAGGCCAGAAGGGGATAGAGTCGTCATGACAGGAACCTTCGGTAAAAGCGACTACGAAGGCATCAATAGAACACAAACGAATAAAAACGAACAGAAATTGTTATGAATAACGATTTCGTGTTATTGTTTTGCGATCAAGAGCTCTCAATCACGTGAAGTGTAACATTTTTTGTCTCAAGCTGTGTTCGGAATTCTGCGGAAGGAAGGCGGTCAGTGACGAAATCGTCGATCATCGTGAGATCTCCCACCCGGCCGACAGGCTTGCGCGTGAACTTCGTATGATCGGCGAGCAGGATGACCCGTCGGGCATGACGCATGATCGCCCGGGCGCACTGGATTTCGTCGAGGTCAAAGTCGAGCAGGGTACCGTCTTCTTCAATCCCGCTTATACCGATCACACCGAAATCAGCGCGGAATCCCGAGAGCGATTCCGTTGCACCCGCGCCGATGATCCCGCCATCCTGTGGGCGCACGAGACCCCCGGCCAGAACGGTGCGAAAATCGCGTCTTGGCGAGAGGGCTACGGCAACGTGCAGGTTGTTGGTGATGATATGGAGGTCGCGATGACCCGTCAGGGCGCGCGCGAAAGCTTCTGTCGTGGTGCCGATATTGATGAAGAGCGAACTGCCGTCAGGGATAAGCGCGGCGGCGCAGGCGCCAATGGCATCTTTCGCCCTGGAATGAAGGGTCTGTCTCTCGCCATAGGCAATGTTTTCGGTTGAGGAACTTGGACTGGCGCCACCGTGATAACGGGCGACATGGCCGGTTTCTGCCAGCGCGTTGAGGTCGCGTCGTATTGTTTGCACCGTGACACCCAGTCGCTGGGCGAGGTCTTCATTGGACATGAAGCCATGGGCCTGCACGAGGGCGACGATCTGTCTGTGACGGGGCGTGTTAAGCGTTTCATGCATCATGAACCCCTGTCTGTCATGGGGCGTTGAGGCCTTCAATACCGTACTTGCGACAATGCGATTGAAAGCCCATTTCCACACCATGGCGACAGCGACACGATCCACGATGGAAGCAATCCCCGAGCACAGGCTTGTGGGATTCAGGCCCGAGCGCCAGCCGGTGAAGGAAAAGCTTCGCCGTATGGTGGTCAAATCTGATTACGAGCCCGCCGGCGATCAGCCAACGGCGATTACTACTCTGGTACAGGGTGTGGCAGACGGCGAAGTCGATCAGGTTCTGCTGGGGGTAACAGGTTCAGGCAAGACGTTTACCATGCGAAGGTCATCGAAGCGACCCAGAAGCCGACCCTGATTCTTGCGCCTAACAAGACACTGGCAGCCCAGCTTTACGGGGAAATGAAGCAGTTCTTCCCTGATAATGCGGTCGAGTATTTCGTATCCTATTACGATTACTATCAGCCAGAGGCCTATGTGCCGCGCTCTGACACCTATATCGAGAAGGACAGTCAGATTAACGAGCAGATCGATCGTATGCGCCATGCTGCGACCCAGGCACTGCTCGAACGAAATGATGTGATCATCGTGGCTTCAGTATCCTGCATCTACGGTATCGGTTCGGTCGAAACCTATTCGCGCATGGTGGTCAAGCTCGAAGCAGGCGGCAGCATTGATCGCGATCGTCTGATCAAGGCACTTGTCGAGCTGCAATATCGACGCAACGACGCGTCATTCGAACGTGGCACGTTTCGTGTGCGCGGCGAGCAGATCGACATTTTTCCTGTGCAGAACGAAGATCGCGCCTGGCGTGTTTCGCTTTTCGGCGATGAGATCGAGGCTATTACCGAATTCGATCCGCTCACGGGCAACAAGACCGCTGATCTGTCGGAAATCAGTGTCTATGCCAATTCGCACTATGTGACACCGCGCCCGACGCTCAACCAGGCCATGATCGGTATCAAGGCAGAGCTTCGCCAGCGTCTGGAAGAGCTCAACGCGGCAGGAAAACTGCTTGAAGCCGAACGTTTGCAGCAACGTACCATCTTCGATCTGGAAATGATCGAGACAACAGGCGCCTGCAAGGGGATCGAGAATTATTCACGCTATCTCTCCGGACGAGGTCCTGGCGATCCGCCTCCGACATTGTTCGAATATCTTCCGGAAGATGCATTACTCATTGTGGATGAGAGCCATGTTACCGTGCCGCAGATTGGCGGCATGGCTCGTGGTGACTATGCCCGCAAATCGGTTCTTGCAGAATACGGCTTCCGTCTGCCCTCCTGTCTCGATAACCGCCCGCTCAAATTCGAGGAATGGGAAGCGCTTCGCCCCCAGAGCCTGTTCGTCTCCGCAACGCCGGGGCCATGGGAGATGGAACGTACCGGTGGCGTATTTGCCGAACAGATTATCCGCCCGACCGGGCTGATTGATCCTGTGACGATCGTGCGCCCGGTCGAAGGGCAGGTGGATGACCTGCTGGCTGAAGCGCGCGATACAATCAGCACCGGCGGTCGAGTGCTGGTCACGACGCTGACCAAGCGCATGGCCGAGGATCTGACAGAATATCTTGGCGAGGCCGGGATCAAGGTCCGGTATCTGCATTCCGATGTGGATACGCTGGAGCGTATCGAGATTATCCGTGATCTGCGTCTGGGTGCATTCGATGTGCTGGTCGGGATCAACCTGCTGCGCGAAGGGCTGGATATTCCGGAATGTGCGCTTGTGGCCATTCTCGATGCTGACAAGGAAGGTTTTCTGCGAAGCCGTACATCTCTGATCCAGACTATCGGGCGCGCAGCGCGTAACGTCGATGGGCGTGTTCTGCTTTATGCAGATAAAATGACCGGTTCGCTGGAATTCGCGATTGACGAGACGGCACGACGTCGTGCCCGGCAGATTGCCTATAACGAAGCGCATGGCATTACTCCCCAGACGGTACGGTCGCGTATTGGCGATGCACTGTCTTCGGTATTCGAACAGGATTATGTCACAGTCGGCCCCGATGCTGCGGGTGATACGCAGGAATTCGTCGGTAAATCGCTTGGTGCCTCGATTCAGGATCTCGAGAAACGTATGCGAGAAGCCGCAGGCAATCTCGACTTCGAGCAGGCGGCACGGCTGCGTGACGAGATCAAGCGGCTTGAGGCGATTGATCTCGGGCTTGAGCCGCCCCCCTTGCCGAGTTCGACAGCCGGGCGTAGCTCTTTCAAAAGCAAGGACAAGACACCCCGTCCGCTTGGTCCGGGCGGTGGGGGCTATGACCCCGCAAAGAAGCGGGGCGGCAGGAGGAAGCCAGGATGATCGAGCTCAAACTGGGTGAAGCCCATCTCGGGTTGTTGCCTGCTCTTGGCAGCAGCATTGCCTTCTGGCGTCTGCGTAATCGTGATCTTCTGGTCCCGACAGCCGATCCCAATCTTGCGGCACAGAAAAACACGCCAGTGGCAGGTTATCCGCTTGTGCCGTTTTCGAACCGCATTGGGGGAGGACGTTTCACCTTTGAGGGGGTAGATTATACCCTGACCCGGAATTTTGGCGCTGAAGACAATGCCATCCACGGCAACGGATGGGAGCGTGAGTGGCAGGTTGCCCAACATGATGCGGAACGGGCGATTTTCTATCTCGATCATGATCCAGCCAAAGGAGATGATCCGGCGCAATGGCCTTTCGCCTATCGCTGCGTTCTCTCTTTCATCCTGCACCGCGACGGGTTGAGTGTGGAAATGCTGGTCGCCAATCGCGACAGTCGATCACAGCCTGTCGGTCTGGGTTTTCATCCCTTCTTCGCACGCAGCGATGACATGACATTGCAGTTTGTAGCCAGCTCGGTCTGGGAGAATGGGGCAGACATGCTCCCCGTTATGCAGAAACCCTGCGAAGGAGAGAGAGATTTTTCTGCCGCCCGTCCTGTTGGCAATACCCGCCTGGATAATTGTTTTGCTGGCTGGGGTGGCAAAACGCGTCTTGCCTATCCGTTGGCCGGTTATGAGATGACAATCGAGGCGGATCCGGTCTTTCAGCATCTGGTCGTCTTTACTGCACCGGAAAAGCCTTTTGTGGCGGTGGAAGCCGTGTCGAACATGAATAACGGTGTCAATCATCCCGATCTGCTCGAAAACGGGGTTCATGTTCTCGCGCCAGGGAACACTGTTTCCGGCACGATCCACTACAAGCTGAAAGAACTTCGTGGCTGAGTCGCTGAAAAACACACTGTCGCACTATCTGACGCCTCAGGGGGCGGCACGGATGCGAGAGGAGTTGCGCGAATTGATGCAGGTGGAGCGGCCCAAAATTGTCGAGATCGTTTCTTGGGCCGCGGGTAATGGGGACCGGTCCGAAAATGGCGATTACCTTTATGGCAAACGCCGTTTGCGCGAGATTGACCGTCGGGCCCGCTTTCTGAGCAAGCGTCTCGAACATGCCCTGGTGGTCGATCCTGCAGCGCAGACCGCCCGTGATCGTGTTTTTTTTGGCGCCCGCGTTTCCTATATCGATGAAGAAGATATCAGCCATGATGTCACGATTGTTGGTTGTGACGAGGCCGATATGACGCGAGGCGAAATCAGTCTGGTTTCCCCCGTTGCCCGTGCCTGATGCGCGCGCGCGTGGGAGATGAGGTGAGTCTTCAGACCCCGGGTGGTCCTGTAATGCTCGAAATCCTTTCTATTACCTATCCCTGAAGCATCAGCAGAATTGCTGTCAGGCGCGTTTGTTTGAAACCGGGTCTCGCTCTGTTAGAGCAGTAAGAGATGGCCCGCTCAGATCATGAGTTGTGGAGATGATCCCCCGGCCGGGGTGTTCAGGATCGAAAGGACAGAGCCGATGGCGCTCAGAATTGCTGTGCAGATGGATCCGCTCGAACACGTCAATATTGACGGTGATTCGACTTTTGCCCTGATGCTTGAAGCGCAACGGCGTGGACATGAACTCTTTGTCTATCCTGTTGACTCCCTGTGCCTTGGTGAAGGTGGGGCGGAGGCAGCGCTCGATTGCGGCCGTCTCTCGGCGCGAGCCCGACCGGTCAGAGTGCAGCGGGTCAAGGGTGATCACGCGCATTTTGGCGAAGAGTCACGCCTCGATCTTGGTACGACCGACGCGCTGCTCATGCGACAGGATCCTCCCTTTGATATGGGATATATTACTGCCACTCACATGCTCGAGCACGTGCATGGTGTCGGAGCCGGCAAGACGCTTGTGGTCAACGACCCCAGATCCGTACGGGATGCGCCCGAAAAACTGCTCGTTACCCACTATCCTGATCTCATGCCGCCAACACTTGTGACCTGGGATCGGGAAGCTCTCACAGAATTCCGTGCACGTTATGGCGATGTCATTCTCAAACCGCTTTACGGGAATGGGGGGGCTGGAATTTTCCGTATTCGCGAAGGCGACGAGAATTTCGCCTCGCTTCTTGAGATGCATTTCAGTCGCTCCCGTGAGCCGCTTATGATCCAGCGCTATGAGCCGCTCGTGCGCAAGGGTGACAAGCGGATCATTCTGGTCGACGGCAAGCCTATAGGTGCGATCAATCGGGTGCCCGCCACGGGAGAGGCGCGTTCCAATATGCATGTCGGTGGCAGGGCTGAAGCTGTTGCTCTGACCAGGCGCGATGAAGAGATCTGCGAGCGCATTGGGTCACATCTTCGTGATAATGGACTCATTTTTGTCGGAATTGATGTCATTGGTGACTGGCTGACCGAGATCAACGTGACATCCCCGACGGGTCTTCAGGAGCTGGACAGATTCAACAACGTGAATAGTGCCGGTCTCATCTGGGATGCCATTGAGTGCCGTATCGGCTGAGACCTATTCTCTGGACTCATCCTCCCGGGCTGATTTCTCGTTTATGGCAGAGTCGGCCTGGGGCGGCTGGGGAGAAGAGACGTAGCGGAAAGGCAGAGATACCTCCGATATGCCATCAGCAGGCAATTGTGGAGGTTTTTCAGGGCCATAGCGATTGACGAACCATTCGTATATATTGTCCCTGAAGCGTACGACAAAAATCGATACCCACAGACCCAGTGCAATAATGATAAGGCTGATATTCGACAGCGACATTTTGCGTCTTCTCCTGGTATCTTCTCGAGCAGTTCTTTCCCGTCAGGGTCATTATCTGCCACATAATAGGAAATGCAAACCGCCCCTCGCCAGTTCTGGCGAGATGGGCTAAGACCGCTCCTGCAAGATGATGCCTGTCACGCCGTCTGATTGTCAGGCGAGATGTCGAACCCCTCTAGCCAAAAGGGTGGGTTTAAAGCAGGTATCAGGACGGAACACATGATTTTGCGCGACCAGACGAACGAAGCCTGATGACACGACCGGACCCCTTGACCGACCCTATTGCCTCCATGGACGATGCCCATCCCCGGCCGCGATCCGCGCTCGATGCTGATGCGGTGCGTGCTGCCTATCGCCGATGGGCGAAAGTCTATGACTCGGTTTTCGGCGGCATCTCTGCTTTCGGTCGTCGCCGTGCAGTTGCTGCTGTCAATGCCTTGCCGGGCCAGCGCGTGCTCGAGGTAGGGGTCGGTACCGGTCTCGCGCTTCCGCATTACAGCCGTGACAAGCATATAACCGGTATTGATCTGTCAGAGGCGATGCTTGAACGGGCCCGTCAGCGTGTGATCAACCAGCAGCTCGGGAATGTCGACGACCTGCTGGAGATGGACGCTGAAGCAACCAGCTTTGAAGCAGGAAGCTTTGATATTGCGGTGGCAATGTTCGTGGCCTCCGTTGTTCCGAGCCCGCGTCGCCTGCTTGGTGAGCTCAAACGCGTTGTCAGGCCCGGTGGACATATCCTTTTCGTTAATCATTTTCTTGCCACGGGCGGTGTACGTCTTGCAGTCGAACGTGGCATGGCTCGAGCATCGCGCTCGCTTGGCTGGCATCCGGATTTCGCCATGGAGGCCCTGCTGCCACCCGAAGATCTGAACCGGGCCCTGATTACGCCGGTACCGCCGGCAGGGCTGTTTACACTCGTGACATTGCCGCTTGAGAAGGATAGTAAGGAAGAGACGGCCCTGGTTGCCTGACACTTACGTGCCCGACAGTTCATACCAGACTGGCCTTGATCACAGGTCCCCGAAGATCGCAATCCGACAGGGACCTTCAGGACTGCATGAGGAACGGGGCTTGTTACACCAGTCTATGACCAGACGCTCTCAGGGCACGCAATTTCGTGCTGATGGCGCTGCCTTTCTCGCTCTCTCACTTTTTTGCGGGCTTGCCGGCGGATTCCTGGGAGCAGTGTCGCAGAGTGCCGGTCCTTTTCACGCGCTGAGCCATGGTCTGCTTCTCGACCTTTTCGTGCTTGTCCCGGCTTTTCTGGGAGGAATGGGTCGTCTTGTTCTGCCAGGTGAACTGACCACACTTCCCAGCCTGATGTTGCGTTTCGATCGAGCAGCTTTTCTGTTTCTCCTGACTGGTGCGCTCTGCGCCATCTGTGGTGCGCGTGCACCTGTTGCCTTTGCAGCTGCATTTGGTCTCTGGGGCTGCGGCGCCATTCTTCTGGCGCTCTCAACCATCGTGAAATGCCTGGAATGCCGTGTTGTGCGTTTCCGCGATCTGTCCCCTTTCGCGTGGTCCCAGCTTCTTGCTTCGCTCGGACTTGTTGTTGTGGCTCCCGTAGTCATGGCGGGGCTGCTCCACGACCTCATTGCCGGACATTCTGTATTTTTCAGTGTTCAATACTGGCTGGGCAAGTTGCAGGTGCCGGTTCTGGCACTCGTCGTGCAGCTCGCTCTGGGTGCTGTCGCCAATCTCGTTTCCCTTCATTCCACGCGCCTCAAGGTCATGCTCCCGTTGCTTATGACTGTGCCAGGTCTTGGTGTGCCGGTAGTCTGGGCGCATGGTGTTACAGTGCCGGGACTTGCTGATGACTGGCTTCTCGGTCTTGGCGTCGCCCTGCCATCATTGAGTGTTATAGGATTGATCTGTGTCGCTCTCTGGCGCCAGAGCTTTGCACTGAATGCTGCCTTGTCCTGGAGCTTCCCTGCGCTGCTTCTTCTCTCTGCTGGCTGGGTACTGAGTTTTCTGTCGACGCGCCCCGAAGCTTTTCACTCTGCGATGCTTTTCGGTGCCGTGTTTGCCCTTTTCGGTTGCTATTATCGCTGGCAGGAGCAGTTTCCTGCAATGGCAGCGCCGCATTGGCTCGGACGTGTGCACCTTGTGTCGATGGGTGTTTCCGTGCTGGCCATGATGCCGCTCTTGCCTGTTTTTCAGCTTTGTGGCGAGGCCGGTATGATCGTCTCGCTTGTCTGCGTTGCCGTTCTTGGTGCGCGTCTTCTTTTATCCAGAACCCCTTCAATGCAGGAATGTCCTGCCAGGGGTGACCGTTCATGAGCGCCTCCCGGAGCGTCGCCGAAGCGCCACGCCAGTTTGACAGGGAAGAGGGTGCAACCCTCAAGGACTGGCTCGCCCTGTTAAAGCCGCGCGTTATTTCTCTCGTGGTTTTTACTGGCGTGGCAGGTATGGCCGTAGCGCCGCAATGGCCTTCCGTACCGCTTGGTCTGATTGATATACTGTGTATCTGCGTAGGAGCGGGTGCGGCAGGTGCGATCAACATGTGGTACGATCGTGACATCGATGCGATCATGAAGCGGACTTCGGTAAGGCCTATCCCTGATTCCCGTATGGATGCCGACGGTGCGCTGATCTACGGTATTGTATTGTCACTGGCTTCTGTGGCGCTTCTCTGGCTTGCCAGCAACGCACTCGCTGCAGGAATTCTAGCTTTTTCGATTTTCTTTTATTCCGTGATCTATACGATGTGGCTGAAGCGCAGCACGCCACAGAATATCGTTATTGGCGGCGCTGCCGGGGCTTTCCCGCCGATGATCGGATGGGCAGCTGCGACAGGCTCGATGAGCGTTCTGCCTGTAGTGATGTTTGCGATCGTCTTTCTGTGGACGCCGCCGCATTTCTGGTCACTCTCCCTGTATGCCTGCAAAGACTATACCAAGGCAGGTATTCCAATGCTGCCCGTGGTCAAGGGCGCGCGTCACACGCGCTGGAATATCTTTGTCTATACGCTGATCCTGATGACGGTTTCACTCGTGCCGTCAGTTCTGCATCTTTGCGGCCTGATTTACACCGTGAGTGCCACGTTGCTCGGGCTTGGTTTTGTCTATTTTGCTTTTCGCGTTCTGACGGACAGGCAGGATGCTCAGGGTGTCAGCCTTGATGCCGATAAACCGGCACGCTATGCGTTCCGCTATTCACTTGCCTATCTGTTTTTCCTGTTTCTGGCGCTGCTGATCGACAGGGTACTTTTTCCATGAACAAACCGCATGGTGTCTCGAACCGTCAGGGACGGATCATGGGCCTGCTTGGCGGGCTTTTTCTGGTAATGATCTCGCTTTTTACGCTGACCTATCTGCGTCTGTGAAATGATGGCTCCTGATTGAAGCGATCTGGCTTCAGCTTCCCTTTTTCCTCAGGACCTTTTCGTTGCAGCTGTTGCACAACTATATCTGAACGCGGCAGCCTTGGAGATCGCGGTTCCTCAAATTCTATGAGGCGCAAGGCAGGTAGTAGGCTTAGCAGCATAGCGAGGCTCTCAGGACGAAATGGACGAACCCCGCCGGATCATTGGCGCGCCATATGCTGAGAGTGCTATTGCTCGTGACATCAGGCGCGGGGAGGGACGATTGCGGGAGTGAATGCTGTCCCATTGAGCACAAGGGGCGGCTCAGTTATCCGCCCCTCAATAAGCCATATTATCCAACCTGCTGAATAGCAGAGAGAATCCAGTTGCCGCGCCCATCGGCACGCACGAATGTCCAGAGCTCGGTAACCACCTGACGCTCGGTCTTGCTGCCATCAATGACATTGCCGAAAGAATCGGTTGTCACATCATAGAGTGAATACTGCATGGCAACCGTCGCGTAGGTCATATTGCCTTCACGCCAGGCTTCAGACAGATCCCCGCGCATGAATTGTACGTCTGAGACGATATTGCGGGCACCACGGCTGGCATAATCGGCGAGCTGTTCGTTGAAATAGGAAACCATCTCCGGTGTCGCCATGGTGGACAAAGCGCGCATGTTCTGCGCACTCCAGGCGGCCTGGATATCGAGCAGCAATTGTTGAAAATTCTGATAATCGCTGTTGTTCAGCGTTACCGAAGGCGTGCCGGCACCGCTTGAGAAACCGGGCTGTGGCGAACCCGCCGCGCTGCCATTGCGACGATTACCCAGCCAGCGCAACACCATGACGATCAGGAAGCCGAAAATGGCGATCTGGAAGAGGAGTCCGATAAAGGAGAGAAAGCCACCCCCACCACCGCCGAAAAAGCCATGTCCTGAAAGCATGCCGAACAGACCGGCACCGATCAGGCCGCCCATGAAGCCGGTCATGAAAGGCCGGCGCTGGGCAAAGCTAGGCTGACTCATCGGGCGAGAGAAGGGCGCGTTCATGCCCGGCGAGGGAGAAGTCGGCGCATAGCTTCTTTCCATCGGCCTGGCTGCGTAGGGGGCTGTCTGCGTCATTGGGGGGGGCGAATAGGTACGGCTGCCTCGGCTCCCCATGGAGCGTCCGCCTCCTGGCCGTGCATCGGCAGGGGCTGCCAGAAGCGGGGCCAGAGCCAGAAGCAGGAGGGAGGCACGAAAAATGGGGCGGGACATGAAAACTCCTTGTGAGCGCATTGCAGGTCTGACCCTTGTGAGTCAGACGAAGTAAGCCCTAGCTTCCTGCAACGCTCATTGTGTCAATTCTGAGAGTTGGCGCATCAACGCCGTGGCGGAATTCGAGATCATCTGCAGCATGAAGAGAGGCGAACATTTCGATGAGATTGCCCGCGATGGTCAGTTCGGCAACCGGTTCGGCGAGTTGTCCGTTGCGGATCATGAAGCCTGATGCGCCGCGACTGTAGTCTCCGGTCAATCCATTGATGGATGAGCCCATCATTTCCGTTACATAGACACCTTCCCTGATGTCTTCGAGTAGTGCTTCGCGTGTTCCTGTTCCACCAGCAAGGAAAAAATTACTGATCGAGGGCGAAGGTGGTCCGCCAACGCCCCGCGAGGCACGACCGTTATTGGTCAGACCGAGCTGCATGGCCGAGCGGCTGTCCAGTATCCAGTCCTGCAAGACACCATCCTGCACAAAGGCGAAGGATGCGGGCAGAAAGCCCTCGGCATCGAAGGGTTTTGAACGCAAGCCGCGTGGTCGTGTCGGATCATCGATCACGCTCAGTGTTTCAGGCAGGATGCGTTTGCCGCGATAGGCAGAAAGAAATGATGAGCCTCTGGCAATAGAAGCACCATTGATGGCCCCCGCCAGATGACCAAGCAGACTGGCGGAAACACGACGGTCAAATACGACAGGAAACGCCCCTGTACGGGGTTTGACAGGATTCATGCGTGCCAAAGCGCGTCGCGCGGCCTCACGGCCAAGGCTTTCGGGTGTATCCAGATCCTCCAGATGGCGCGCGCTGTGACCGGCATAATCGCGCTGCATGGTCTGTCCATCGCCAGCAAGGACACTGATGCCGTTGCTGTGACTGGTCTGGACATACTGTCCGGAAAAGCCGTTGCTTTCAGCCAGGGCAATCTCGACGCGGCTGTAGCCTGCCGAGGCGCCGTTGCTGTTCGTGATACCTTCAAAGGAAAGACCGATTTCTTCGGCTTTCCGGGCTCTTTCCAGCAGGGCTTCCAGACCGGGTGTGGCCGTTGAATCAACCAGATCGAGTGCAGCTATGTCGTAGCTTCCCTGCTGATCGGGATCGACAAAACTTGTAAAGGCGTCCTCTGGCACGACACGAGCCATGGCGACTGCCTGTTCTGCCAGAGCACTGAAACGGCCCGGTTCAAGCGCGGTCGCCGAAATACTGGCGGCACGCTTGCCGATGAATACACGCAGACCGAGCTGAATGGTCTCGGAGTGCTCCAGCCCTTCAGGCACACCATGGCGGCACATCGCGGAGACCGAGCGTGAAGCAACCAGAAGCGCATCGGCCCTGTCAGCCCCGGCACGCTTTGCCGCGTCGATGAGTTGGGCGAGACGTTCCTGATCTTTGGTCATGCAACAAGCCTCTGGCTGATGGCGTCGAAAGACGGAATGGCGCCGACAGGACCAATCGTTGCAAGGGTCGGGCGGGCACGGAACAGGGTCTCGGCCGCACGGATCATGGCGGCTTCATCGACAGCATCAATCTTTGCGACCGTTTCGCTGGTGTCAATCACTCGACCGAAAAGCTGCAGCTGACGCGCGATCTGCTCGCAGCGGCTGCCCGTGCTTTCCAGAGACATGAGCAGTGACGATTTCACCTGCGCACGGGCGCGGGCGATCTCTTCAGCGCTGATGCCGTCAGACAAACGACGGAGTTCGTCGAGCATGACCGGCACCAGTTCGGCGGCTTCCTGTTCACCAGTACCAGCATAGATCCCGAATAATCCGTTATCCAGGAAAGGCAGGGCGAAGGAATAAACCGAATAGACCAGGCCGCGTTTTCACGGATTTCCTGAAAAAGACGTGATGACATGCCCCCGCCGAGAACGGTCGAGAGGAGCATCGTCGCGTGATAGGCCGGGTCGCTATAGCTGACCGAGGGAAAGCCCATGACGAGATGAGCCTGATCGAGATCCCGGGATTCGCGATACTCACCGCCCAAATAGGTGCAGCCTTCGCGCGCCGGAGGCTGATGATCAGGCAGGTCACGGAAATGCTCCTGAACCAGATCGAGCACCTGCTCGTGACGCAGATTACCCGCGGCGGCAATGACCATATTGCGCGTGGTATAATGCGTCTGCATGTAGCGCATCATTGTTTCGCGCTTCATCGTGGCGATAAGGCTTTCCGTGCCGAGTGTCGGGCGACCCATAGGCTGGTCGCGAAATGCGGTTTCCTGAAAATGATCGAAAATGATGTCGTCAGGCGTATCATTGGCCTGGCCGATTTCCTGCAGGATTACGCCGCGTTCGCGCTCGACTTCCTGCTCCAGAAACGTGCTGTGGGTCAGGATGTCGCCGATGATATCGATGCCCAGAGGCAGATCTTCTTTCAGCAGCTTGACGTAATAGGCCGTCTGCTCACGCGCCGTATAGGCGTTTATATGGCCACCGACATTCTCGATCTCCTCGGCAATGCGAGCCGCCGTGCGGCGCCTTGTACCCTTGAAAGCCATATGTTCGAGAAAATGGGAAACGCCGTTTTCCTCGGCAGTTTCGTTACGTGTTCCGGTAGCGACATAGGCGCCGAAGGAAACGGTTTCGACGCGTTCCATCCTTTCGGTCACGACGGTAAGGCCATTGGAAGGGTGGTAACGGTGATCGGATCGGTCATCGAGTGGTGATGGTCCTGAATAACGGGAAAAAGATCTGGTCAGACATGGCGTGTCGAAGGGGGGAATCCTAGTCCCCTCCTGCGATTTGGCCATGTTCAGCCCGCGTGTGTATGTGCCTTGATGTGACGGCGTACGGCGTCTTCAATAATATTCAGCTCATTGGCGAGCGTCTCGTAGCGTTCTTCACGCGAGAACAGGTCAGCCAGATGAGGCGGCAATGCAGGGTCGACACCAGTGGCCTTGCGTACGGCATCAGGGAATTTTGCTGGATGGGCTGTTGCTGCCACGATCATGGGAATGCCAGGTTCCTGAGCCTTGCGGCCGGCAGCCAGCCCGATTGCGGTATGCGGATCGGCAAGATAGCCTGATCGCTCATAGAGTGATTTCATCTCGGCCAGCGTTGCTTCGTCATCAAGCATCAGCGCGCCAAATCGTTCATTGGCACGTGTCCAGACAGACTGATCAACGACCATGCGCCCGGTCTGACGAAAGCCCTGCATGGTGTTGCGGCAGGCTTCAGGGTTGCGATCAAGCAGCTCGAAAAGCAGCCGTTCGAAGTTGGACGATACCTGGATATCCATCGAGGGTGACAGGCTCGGTTCGACTGCACGCATTGACATATCATTGGCCGTCAGAAAACGCGTCAGGATGTCGTTGCGGTTCGAGCCGATGCAAAGGCGGCGCACTGGCAGGCCCATCTGGCTGGCGGCCCAGGCGGCAAGGACATTACCGAAATTTCCGGTGGGTACGGCAAACGAAACTTCACGGTCAGGTGCGCCCATCATCAGCGCCGCGCGCACATAATAGGGGATCTGTGCGGCAATACGCGCCCAGTTGATGGAATTGACAGCAGAAAGACCAATCTCGTCGCGGAACGGGGTGTCGGCGAACATGGCCTTCACCATGTCCTGACAGTCGTCGAATGTGCCTTCGACGGCAATATTCAGGATGTTGTCATCCTTCACCGTCGTCATCTGGCGGCGCTGCACGTCGGAGGTGCGCCCCATGGGATGCAATATGGCCACTGAAAGATGCGGGCTACCGCGAAAAGCCTCGATCGCGGCAGATCCAGTATCACCTGACGTGGCACCAACAATGGTGACGCGCTGGTTGCGCTCGGTCAGCACGTGCTCGAAAAGCTGGCCAAGCAACTGCATCGCCATATCCTTGAAGGCGAGCGTTGGGCCATGGAACAGCTCCATTGAAAACAGTCCGTTCTCGACTTCTGCCAGTGGGGCGATGGCAGCGTGCGAAAATCCGGCATAGGCTTTTGCACAGAGCGTCTGCAGCGTTTGCAGATCGATGCTGCCTGCCGTGAATACCGAGAGGATCTTTGCAGCGAGATCCGGATAGGACAGGCTGCGCATGGCGCGCCATTCATCAGGCGTGAAACGTGGCCAGGTTTCAGGCATGTACAGCCCTCCATCCTCGGCCAGACCGGCAAGCAGAATGTCTGAGAAGGAGCGCGCGCGCGCATCGCCGCGTGTGGAACGGTACTGCATGTTAGCCTTCTTGGTTCAGTGTCAGGATGGAAGGGGCATGAAAAGACGGAAGTTGGAAATCGGCCATCGGAGACATCTCAGTGCAGGACAATACGCAACAGGACATGGCCTGCAGGTACCCAGATCGTACCTGCCGTGTCGTTCTGTGCAGAAGTCTTCACCCAACCCGGAATCCCGGCCTGGACGAGCCTGGGAGAGACGAGCAGGATATGAGGGAGACGTGCCGTGTCAAAGCTCAGCAATCTGCCATTCTCGATATCCGTCAGATAAAGTGTCGCCTTGTCATCAAGCGTCATGCCGCTCACGGTCGGTGTACCACGCCATTGTGTTACGCCTTCCATCTGTTCTGCAGCAGTAACCGACGGATCTGTCAGAAGATCTGTCGAGAGACGATAGATCGGGCCCGTCGGAGCCAGTTCATAGAGCCATTTTCCGTTGGTTTCGAGGGCGAGATAGGCCATGTCGCGTGTTACCGGATGTCCATCCGGACCCATCACGATGTGATGGTCTATGGTGAGTGGTAGATGGCCTCGTGAGGTGGGATAGCCGGCAAAAAAACGTGTCGCCTGATGACGTGCCATATCAACATCGTCAACGATGCGCTGCCCTCGTCAGCCAGATAGGCCATCTGGCCATGAATTGCGAACATGGTGAAACGGGTGGTTTTTGTCAGGCTCTCCGGCGGAAGGACCTGTTCGGCCAGAATTCTGCCTGTAGTCGGATCAATCCTGATCAGTCGGGGTGTCAGGCCCTTACTGCCCTGATCGATCAACATACCCCACCTGTCTCGTCACGGGCGAGGGCGGTCGGTGCAAATCCTTCCCCGGCACGAGTGCCTGATGTGACATCGCTCCAGTCCGGAAGTAATGGCGTGATTTCGGTTGTATCTGGCGCGAGCCGTGCAAGGAGCGGTGTGTTGTCGTTGTCGCCTGGATCACGCAGGAGTATGACGCTGCCATCACTCAGCGGGAGAGCCTGATGCCAGTCCGCCTTACCTGGCAAGGGTATGGTCTGGGCAATTTCCGCAGGGCTGGTATCGGCCAGCCAGGGGCGCTCATGGGCAGCCTGTGCAGGACCTGATGAGGCAGCCAGAGCAGAAACCGCCAGTGCAGGGCAGGCTGAGCGGCGCAGGAAAAGAAGAAAAGCGACCATATCTCCTTGTAAGCCCATTCAGACCCTGTGCAAGATTGAGCTTGCCTTGCAATGCGGTTTTTGAATGGTTTGCGGGGATGTCCGGCCGGACAGATTTTTTCAGCCCAGGATAGAGACAACGTGACCGCCCTTATTCTGAAATCGGCCATTTCCGGTATCATGATTGCCATCGCATCGACTCTGGCGCGGCGCTATCCGGGGTTTGGGGCGCTGATTGCGTCACTGCCGCTGGTATCGGTTCTGGGCATGATCTGGCTCTGGGTCGAGAAACCTGATGCCGGGAACATGGCTGATCATGCCGGGGCGACATTCTGGTATGTGCTGCCCTCCCTGCCAATGTTTCTGCTGATACCAGCTCTCTTACGTCATGGTATCGGGTTCTGGACGGCTCTGGGTCTGGGCTGTATGCTCACTGTTATACTCTATCTTGCCGTTACCTGGATTGGTCCGCGCTTTGGGCTTGTTCTCTGAAGTCATGCTTGCGGGGTGATAGTTGAATGACCGCCTTCGAGCGGTCATGATCAGTGCATGAGTGCCTATACTTCACGCATCGATACTGCTCTGGCCTATCTTGCAGGCGGCAATTCTGTTCTGGCAGAGCGCCTGTTCCGTGAGGTTCTGGCCGAGGCGCCTGACTGCGGTGCGGCGTGGCATGGTCTGGCATGTGTTGCACGTCATACCGGTCAGCCTCGTATTGCTATTGCCTCTGTTGCCCAGGCGCTCACCCTTGCCGGGAATGATCAGGAAAAGGCGCAGTTTCATCTTACGCTTGCGGCAGCCCTTGATGAAGCCGGACATATGCGTGAGGCTATTGCTGCGTGTCGCGTGGTTCTTCTGCTCGAACCACGGGAGTTCAGGGCCAGAATGCTGCTGTCGGAGCTGCTCTATCGCAAGGATCAGGATGATGAGGCGGCACGATTATTTCAGGAAGCCCTGTCACTTGCTGCTGAACCTGTTCCTCTGCTCATGCATCATGGAACATTTCTCATGGTACAGCGTCGTTTTGCGAGATCGATAGAAATATTCGAAGCTCTTGTACGTTTTTGCCCTGATGATCCTCAGGCTCTGGCCAACCTTGGCGCTGCCCTGTTCGAGAATGCCGAGATGGAGCGTGCCTATGAGGTTCTTACCAGGGCGACAGTTCTCGGCACACCAAGCGCACAGACCCTGAGCAATCTCGGACTGGTCTGTCAGGCGCTGGGGCTCTTTGCCGAAGCCCTCGCTGCTTTCGATCATGCCATATCAAAAATGCCCCATGAGGGGGTCATTGCACTAAATCGCGCTACATTGCTGAACGAAATTGGCAGAATAGAGGAAGCTGAGGCCCTTTTCCGGTCGTTGTCGAGTCAAGGAGGCGGGCTCGCAGATCAGGCACGTTTCAATCTTGCCATGATTGACCTTGCTTCGGGGCGGTTTGCCTCTGGCTGGGCTGGTTTCGAGATGCGTCGGGCCGTACTCGGTCTTTCGGCTTTCACTGCGCTTGGCACGGAGAAATAACCAGTGCGCGAGTGCGGATCGAGGCGGAGCAGGGTCTGGGGATATGTCCAGTTTCTGCGTTTCGTGCCAGAAGCGGCGCAGCGCGCGCCACTTCTTCTGGTCCTGCCTGAACCGCTCAGGCCGTTGCTCGCCTTCATGCCAGAGCTGAAGCCATTGCTGTCATCCGGGCGTATCACTCTGGAAGGGGAGGCTGAACTCTCCTGTTCACTGCTCAGTCTGCCTGATTTTCTCGGTGTGACGAAAATCGATCCTTCCCCTTATTTCGATTTAGAAACAGAAACGGAATGCGGACGTATCGGTGTCTTCCGGGCAGGCAGTGCGCATTACCGGTTTGATGCAAGGCGTTCTTTGTCGCCGGATATGCTTGCTCCGCTTCTGGAAGTGGCAGGGCTGACCTTTGTCAATCTGCAGCAGGGCGATCAACTGCAGGGAATGGAACAGGGTGTGGGAAAGACCCTGATCGAGACGGCTGTGGCAATGGCGCGTTGTGAAGTCGTGATTGGTGTCGACAGTATGTTGGCCCATCTGGCGGGCGCTATGGGGAAGGAATTCTGGCTTCTTGACCGTGAGGGTGGTGACTGGCGCTGGCAGGGGCCCGACTGGTATGCACAGACCCGGATTTTCAGACCGCAAGGACTTCTTCCCCCGGTAGAGGCCTGGCCACCGGTCATCGCCCGTGTGGCTCAAGCCCTGAGGGAGGTCTCAGGCCGCGACAGGTCTTGAAGGATGACTGGCGTCTCCCTCGCTGAGTGTTGCCAGAAGTGCCGCCCGGATTTCTGCCATCCGGGTTTCGGATGTAACTTTGGTCCCGATCAGATCACGTACATAAAAGACATCGACAGCCCGCATGCCGTAGGTGGTGATATGTGCTGAGGAAATCTGGAGAGACTGGTCGCTGATTGTGCGGGTGATATCATAAAGCAGGCCGGGTCGGTCACGGCCATTGATTTCGATGATTGTATGACGCTCGGAGGCGCGGTTATCGATCACGACACGCGAGGGCACATGAATGGCACGCATCCTCCTTGCCGTGCGCTGGTCTGAAAGGCGTTCCAGTTCGGCGCTGATGGCAAGACGACCTGAAAGCGCCTGCTCGATCAATCCGTTCAGACGGGCAAGCTGCAAGGGCGTTTCGAAAGCACGACCATTGCCGTCCTGAACCCAGAATGTATCGAGCGCCATGCCATCACTGAGCGTGTGGATACGGGCATCGACGATCGATGCGCCTGCAACAGCTAGCCCGCCGGCAATCTGTGAAAACAAACCGGAGTGATCGGCGCTGAAGATCGTGATTTCGGTCACATCGCGCTGCGGAATGGGAGTCGCTTCGATGGTGAGGGGGGATGAATGCGTTTCCGAGTCGAGCACCAGTCTTGCATGACGGATATGGGTATCGGCATCGAAGCCGAGCCAGTAGCCAGCATAGCCAAGAGACAGGAAATGGGCTGCCTGCCCATCGGTAAGACCCTGTTGAACCAGTCCGTCACGCACCATCTCCTTGGCGTGACTGACGCGTTCATCTCGCTCCGTGGCGGCGAGGCCTCCCTCAAGCACTTCCGCCACGCGGGAATAGAGTTCGCGGAGCAATGTCGCTTTCCAGGCATTCCAGACATTGGGGCTGACAGCCCGCATATCGGCAATGGTGAGAAGCAGCAGAAGACGCAGGCGTTCGGGTGACTGGATGATGTCGGCCAGATCCAGAATGGTTCTCGGGTCGTCTATGTCCCGTCGGAAGGCTGTCTGGCTGAGCAGGAGATGATGCAGGATCAGCCAGGAGACTGTTTCCGTTTCCTCGGCGTCGAGGCCGAGTTGAGGGCAGATATGCTGGGCTACTTCAGCCCCCAGAACCGAGTGATCGCCCCCGCGCCCCTTGGCAATGTCATGAAGCAGGGTTGCGACGTACATTGCACGACGCGACTGCATGTCACGCGCCAGATCATAGACGAGAGGGATCTCATCCGCCATTGTTCCGGCTTCGATCCAGCCCAGCATGCGCACGGCCTCGATGTTATGCTCGTCAACCGTGTAGATGTGATAGGTATCAAACTGCATCTGACCGACAATGCGTGACCAGTCAGGCAGGAGTGCACCCAGAAAGCCGGTATCGTTCAGTATGGTCAGCCAGTCCGCGCCACTTGGACGGGGATTCTCCCGGTTCATCTCCGTCTGCTGCATCAGCAGGGAGAGAAAGACCTGCATGGTAAACGGATCATCACGCAGGGAGGCGATACGGCGCTCATTGCGGATAAGTTGCTGAATGGCCGTTGGATGCAGAACCAGATTTTCACGAAAGGCAGCATCAAGCATATGCACCATCAGGCGCGGCTCGCTGGCAAAATCTGCACTCCCGGCGGGCGCTATCTGGTCGTTGATCAGATGGAAATGGCGGGCCACATCTGATGCCATGCCGGGACCGGTATAGGCAGTCTCGCGAATGGGCCCCTGAAGGCGCTGCATGATGGTGGGTTCGAGAATACGGCTGAGACGCATGACCTCACGTGTAGTGAGGAAATAGTGACGCATGAAACGCTCGACGCCTTGCTGGCGCCCATGGCCAGCGTAGCCCATGCGGCCTCCGATAACCGGCTGCACATCAAAAGAGAGGCGCTCATCTGCGCGTCCTGCAATGTAATGAAGATGGAGCCGTATGGTCCAGAGGAAGTTCCAGGCGCGCCTGGCGCGGTTCGCTTCCTGTTCGGTAAGAAGGCTGAGTGTCGTGAAGGCGGGTTCATGAGGTTTGGGTTTGCTGACCGGACCCGGTTTGTCTGCATCCTGAAGGACCCTGGTCATCCAGTTCAGGGTCTGGAGGTCGCGTAGTCCACCGCGCCCCTCCTTGATATTGGGCTCAACCATGTAAGGGTTGTCGCCGAAACGTTTATGGCGTTTCTCGCGCTCGTCTATCTTGTCATGGATAAAGGAAAGCGCGCCATTCCCGCTTGTGTTAAAACGCACCAGGAGTTCGCTGAAAAGGGTTTCATCGCCTACAATGCAGCGTGCATCGAGCAGCGTGGTGCGTATTGTCAGATCTTCCCGTGCGGCCTGGAGACAATCCTCAACTGATCGCGTGGCGTGGCCTACACGGACACCCAGATCCCATAGGAAATAGAGCATATACTCTATCTGCGCCGTGATTTTTGGCCCGGGTTCCATCGTGGTCAGAAAAAGAAGATCTATATCGCTATAGGGAGCCAGCAGTCCGGCACCGAACCCGCCGGTCGCGCAGAGGCACAGACCTGTTTCAGGCGCGTCTGTTACGAAACGGGCCAGTGAGAACAGGCTTGATATTGTACCATCCATCAATAATGCGAGCGTCGAAGCGGCAGCGATCCCCTTGAGCTGGCGCCCTTCGAAAAGACGACGGATTTCACCATGATGGCGACCGATATGACGCCGGAAAAGACTGACGGCATCCTCGCGCGAAACAGTGCCATCCGCCTGACGTGCCCGGTCGAGTGCGACAGCAAGAACAGCTCGCATCTCGGTTTCTTGGAGGGAGATCGGTTCGCGCATTAAGATCCGTAACTAAGCGAGCGTTGTAAGAAACCCGGAAAAGCCATTCTCAGGTCAAATCATTCTTTGTTTCAAGCGCTAGTTTATGCAGTGCATAAAGCGTCTCGAGCGCAGCCCTGGGAGTAAGCGTATCAGGATCGATCCCTTCCAGCGCCTCACGCAGTCTGTCAGGCTTTTCGACAGGTTGTGCGACCGTCTCGAAAAGTGGCAGTTGCGGCGCATTCCGGCCCTGATCGCGCTCAAGTGCGGCAAGCAGGCGTGTGGCGCGCTGCACGACAGGCATGGGTACTCCGGCAAGCTGCGCAACATGCACCCCCCAGCTCTTTCTGGCTGATCCCTTGCGCACTTCATGCTGGAAAATTACGTCCCCTTGCCACTCACGCACTGCCATTGTGTAGGGGGTCAGGCGTGGCATCGAGTCAGAGAGGCTGCACAATTCGTGAAAGTGGGTTGCGAAAATCGTACGGGATCCGAGCTGGGAATGGAGCGCTTCAAGGGTCGCCCAGGCGATAGCCAGACCATCGAGTGTTGAGGTTCCGCGACCGATTTCGTCGACCACCACGAGAGAACGCGGACCGGCCTGACGCAGAATGGCAGCGGTCTCGGTCATCTCAACCATGAAGG
>NZ_BAJV01000014.1 GCF_000613885.1 Asaia prunellae JCM 25354
ATATTATTTATAGAGATAAGATGTAAATTTCTATCTCGTAGAAAATAGATCTCTTGCTTAAGGGGATTTGATTAATCGCACTACCAATCTATTTCTATAAAAACTCGAATAGTCTTTATGGTAATCTTCAATTCCTCTTTCCATGATATCACCTAAGCATCGTAAATGAGATTTGGTATATCGTCAGGTGGACAAAATAAGAAGATTCTCACACTCTGTTTACTGATGTCTTTTCTACGGTCGCAGTGCGCATGAGAACTTCATTCGGGGCGCACTGCTAGCACTGACGCGCGGCACTTATTACCGCACAATCATTATTTTAGTAGCGGTATTCTTCGTGCTTGAATGGACCGGCAACCGGCACGCCGATATAATCGGCCTGCCTGGTGCTCATCTTGCTCAGCTCGGCGCCTACCTTGGCGAGATGGAGCGCTGCCACCTTCTCGTCCAGCTTCTTCGGGAGGGTATAGACCTTGGTCTCATACTGGCCCGGCTTGGCCGTCCAGAGTTCGATCTGGGCCAGGGTCTGATTGGTGAAGGACGCCGACATCACGAAGGAAGGGTGACCCGTGCGTTGCCAAGGTTCACGAGACGGCCTTCAGATAGCAGGATGATGCGCTTGCCATCGGGGAACTCGATCTCGTCCACCTGCGGCTTGACGTTGTCCCATTTGTAGTTGCGCAGCGCCTCGACCTGAATTTCGCTGTCGAAATGGCCGATATTGCACACGATGGCGCGGTGCTTCATCTCGCGCATATGCTCGACGGTGATGATGTCGACATTGCCCGTGCAGGTCACGAAGATATCACCACGTGGTGCGGCGGCTTCCATCGTCACGACCTCATAGCCTTCCATTGCGGCCTGAAGAGCGCAGATCGGGTCGACTTCGGTCACGAGCACACGGCAGCCGGCATTGCGCAGCGAGGCGGCCGAGCCCTTGCCCACGTCGCCGTAACCGGCAACCACAGCAACCTTGCCCGCCATCATGACGTCGGTGCCACGGCGGATGGCGTCCACCAGGCTCTCGCGGCAACCGTAGAGGTTGTCGAATTTCGACTTGGTGACGCTGTCATTCACGTTGATGGCCGGAACCTTCAGCGTGCCTTTCTTGGCCATTTCCCAGAGGCGATGCACGCCTGTGGTTGTCTCTTCGGACAGGCCGCGCACGTCGTTCAGCATCTCGGGATACTTGTCGTGCATCAGCACGGTCAGGTCGCCGCCGTCATCGAGGATCATGTTCGGCGTCCAGCCATCGGGACCCTTGATGGTCTGCTCGATGCACCACCAGAACTCTTCCTCGCTCAGGCCCTTCCAGGCAAAAACCGGCACTCCGGTCGCGGCGATGGCAGCAGCAGCCTGATCCTGGGTCGAGAAGATGTTGCAGGACGACCAGCGCACGGTCGCGCCAAGAGCCGTCAGCGTCTCGATCAGCACGGCGGTCTGGATCGTCATGTGCAGACAGCCCGCAATGCGCGCGCCCTTGAGCGGCTGGCTGGCGCCGTATTCCTCGCGGAGCGCCATCAGGCCGGGCATTTCGCCCTCGGCAATGGAGATTTCCTTGCGGCCCCATTCGGCCAGGGCGATGTCGCGCACCTTGTAATCGGTCATTCTGAAACCCTTGTTTCTCTGGTGAGGGGCATGTGTATAGAGCGAGTTCCCGCTTTCGACCAGCACGCATGAAAAACGCCCGCTCCCGAAGGGGCGGGCGTTGCTGCTGTTGGAACAGTCAGATGTTTTACTGCTGGGCAGATTTGTCTGTAGTGGTTGCACTCTTGTGGTGATGTCTGTGCTTTGAAGCCTGTTCATGCTGCGGAGACGAGATAGGCATTTTCTCTGAGGTCTCACCCGTCGGCGTGGCGGTACCACCTGGTGCACTTGGCGTTTTTGGATCAGGTTGCTCGTTCATCTGGTTTTTGAACGTCTTGTTCTGTTCTGTCGGATTATGGATCCGGCTGGACTGGTTCTTAAGAGTTTCCGCTTTCTGGGCTGAGGGGGCTGTCTCGCTATCTGTCGCCGTGGTGGCCTGTGCGAACGCAGAAGGTGCGGCCAGAGGCGTAGCGAACAGAACAGACACGGTCAGGGCGGCTTTGAATACGTGTTTCATGACAGACTCCTGTCGAAGACCGGGGAAAGGACGTCCAGTGTGGTTATTGTTTTTGGAGGACGGTTAGACGAACTGGTAACAAACCGGCAGCGTTTCGGTTTCCTCATACGCAGATTAAGGTTTGAAACCGGTTGCCTGAGTCAGGCACACATGCGACAGAGCGGGCAGCGCGTCGTCCGCGTTTCCGATCCCTCATGATGGAGGATGGCATGTCCAATACACGCTCGCAGCTGCCGTTCTCAGTCGTCGCAGGTCAGGACATGAAGCCGAATGGCGTTCTGCCTCACGGGATCGCCAACGGACTGGTCTGGGCCATCAGGGCACGCCCGGGTGAAGATCCTGTGCCGCTTGAGCCGCATGAGATTGAAAGCCTGCTCAACGATCGCACACCTCCTTCCAATTATCCCAAGCCTTCCGAAAGCTGGGCCTGGCTGCATTTCGATACGGTGCACAGCTCGGCGCGCCAGCATGTAGCGACCCTGCCTTGCCTGCCGGAAGATGTCAGCGCCATGCTGGCTGAAACCGAATATGGTGTCATGCTTGAGGCTCTGCCTGGCCTTGTCTGGGGTGCGCTTCCTGCTTTCGATGATGCCGTTTCGGAAGAAGACCGTGATATCTGTGCCTGGCGCTTTGCTATGCGTCCCGATTTACTCATCACCACACGACGCAACCCCATTCCGGTGCTGGGTGCTGCCTTTCGCACATTGCGGGCCGATTCAATTCCCCGCAGCCCGGCCGGGGTAATCGACCGTGCTCTGCGTGAGTTCACTGGCAGTGTACGCCGCCAGATCGGCAAGCTTGATGACGAGCTGGATCGTGCTGAAGATGCGTTGCTTCTGATCGAGCGTCGTACCGATCTGGGCCATCTGGGTGGTATTGTGGGTAAGGGGCGACGCCGTGCTACCGAATTGCGCCGTGTTGTAACACCTATTGATCGCGTGTTGCGTGATGAGGATCTGGAATTACCCGAATGGCTGAGGATGAGTTGCGCGATCGGACCGAACGTCAGGTCCACGCGGCGCTGGATGACATGATTGCGCTTCTCGACCGTGCCCGTTCGCTTCAGGATGAGCTCGGGTCATCTCAGGCTGAAGAGACGAACAGGCGTCTCTATATCCTGACCGCAGCAACCATCCTCATGTTTCCTGCCACGCTTGTGACCGGTTTTTTTGGCATGAATACGGGAGGTATGTATCTGGCGAGTGGGCAATATGGCACGATCGAAGCGGGTATTGTCTGTTTCATTGCCATGATTCTGACCTGGGTATTCCTAAAGCTTGCTCGTCTTCTCTGACAGACTCGGGAGGGGCGAATGCGACACGCGCTATTTTTTTCCAGGGCCCTCCGAGATAACGCCATAGATTCAGGGCAGCCGCGAAACTGGCAGCGCGTGGAGGCTCTGCCGAAAGCTGAGCGTGCAAGGTTCTTGCCTGTTCTGGAGAGACCTTGTTCTGCACGGTCAGATGTGGTCGCCAGCGTGACTGATCCTGTCGGGTCAGACTGTCTGCAGGAAGGGAGGCACAGATAGCCTCGCGGATTAAGGCTCCAGCAGGCAGAACAGACGATAGGCCACGCCATGCCCCAGCAGTACTGGCGCCTCGATCCGCACCAGGGGCGCCGGACGGGGTTTGTTCATGATCTCCAGAACAAGAGCTTCATGTTCGGCTCTCAGGGTATGAAACAGCGTAATGTGTGCCGGTACGATATTGCGTTGTGGGGGAAAATAAAGGTTCCGCTGCGCTTGCGCCCATGCCTGCTCGTCGGGGGCGAGTTCAAGCGTCAGAATGAGTGGTTCTTCTGTATGTTCTGTCACGACCGGCATTTTCCTCTCTGCAAGAAGGCAAAGCGGATCATATGGTCAGGGTTTCCTGAGGGAGATAGTTCTTTGGGGGACCGAGGCGCTGATCCGCGCCCTGCAAAAGCCTGCCTTCTGTCCTGATGTGGAAAAGATCAGGAAGAAGGCCTGAGCCGGCCAGGTCCGATCAGAAACTCACTCGCTGCCTATATGGTGTGTGCCACGTGTGCGTGCCAGATCTTCCTGATGTTGCCGTGCAGCATAACGGGCACGCTGAATGTCGGTCCGCTCGGTAGCGCAGGCAGGACATTGTACGCCCTCGACGTAAAGATCCGAAGTCTTGTCCTGCGCCGAGACAGGGCGACGGCAGCCATGGCATAAATCATAATCGCCGGGTTCGAGACCGTGGCGTACAGTGACCCGCTGGTCGAACACGAAGCATTCACCTTCCCACAGACTTTCGGATTCCGGCACGTCTTCAAGATATTTCAGAATGCCGCCCTTGAGATGATAGACGTCTTCCGCGCCTTCAGAGAGGCAAAGGCCGTGGATTTTTCGCAGCGTATACCCCCTGTGCAGAACATGGCGATTTTTGGCTTGCGTCCTTCAGCCTCAAGCGTAGCGCGTTTGGCGCGAAACCAGTCGGGAAATTCGCGAAAACTCCGGATATCCGGATCAATCGCGCCTTTGAATGTGCCGACAGCCACTTCGTAGTCGTTGCGTGTATCAATCAGGATCGTATCAGGGTCTGAGATCAGGGCATTCCATTCGGCCGCAGGCACATAATGACCCACACCGGCAAGCGGATCGATGTCGGGCTGTCCCATGGTGACAATCTCTCGCTTGAGGCGCACTTTCATGCGGTTGAAAGGCATCGTATCGTTATGGGAAAGCTTCCATTCCAGCGCGTCGCAACCGGGCAAGGTACGAATATAGGCCAGAATGGTATCAATAGCCTCCGGGGTGCCTGCAATGGTGCCATTGATCCCCTCACGGGCCAGAAGCAGCGTACCCTTGATGTTGTGGCTCAGACAGGCGTCGAGAAGTGGACCGCGGAGTGAGGCCGGATCGGCAAATGGTGTAAAACGATAAAGAGCCGCAATGCAGAGAAGGGCCTGCGCCATGATGAATCTTCCTGAAACTTGAAAACCGTTTTTACGGATCTTTTAGCGCATAATCTGGATCCGGGCCTATCAAGAATAGCCGAATTGCTGCTCGCGCGCCCGGCTTTTCATGTTCTGCAGAAATGGTCCCAGGCACGAGCATGACGATATATTTGAAATATCGGTTATGTTTCAGATTAGCGCCTATTAACGAAATAGACAGAGCATTTTTCGTTACCACTCGTGTATTCGCCTGCCATTCAACCTGCGCCATGAATTTTCTTTATATCTCTGGCTGACATCGATCGGGTCAGGGGGCGATATGGCAACGACATCCACGACCGTGCTCAGCGGAGGCAACTGGACTGCGAGCAGCAAGGCCGGCACGACCTGGTATGTGAGTGGTTCAGTTTCTGCCACAGGGGCTGTTACCCTGTCCAATATCGGTACGCTTACGGTTCTGAGTGGTGCTGTGGTCTCTGGAGCGACCCTTACGGGCGGCATTCCGACTGTCTCCGTACTCGGCGGGGGGGCCATGATCTCCTCTTTCGAGCTTAATGGCTATCTGCGTGTGGCTAGTGGCGGTGTGATCTCGGGTAACACACTGAACTCGGATGAAGTCACGCTTTCGGCAGGTGCCAGCTCTGTCAATGACGTGTTCGTCAATAGCGGCGCATCTGCTGATACAAATGCCTTTGTCTATGTCAGTTCAGGCGCGGCGCTGATCGGTGCGACGATGACCGATGGTTACCAGTCCGGTCTCAGTGCGTTCATCTCTTCAGGAGCTTCGGTCTCAAACCTTACCCTTGGATCGGGCGCTGGCGTTTATGTTTCATCGGGTGCTACCGCGACAAACATAAATGCCGGATCGGGCAGTGTTGTATCGATGGCCACCAGCTATGGCAGTGGCAGTGCCAATGTTGTGCTTCCTGCCCAGAGTTCGGTGGTCCTGCGCGGCGGCAACTGGTCAGCCGTCCTTATCGACAAGGTTACCTATTATGTCAGTGGCACGGTTTCTGCGACCGGAGCGGTTACATTCTCAGCTATTTCTACCCTGACTGTCTCCAGCGGTGCTGTTGTTTCAGGAGCTACGATAAGCGGAAGTGTGGCGACAGTCTCGGTCATGAGTGGAGGCACGTTAGAGAACTCTCTTCTTCTCAATGGCTATGTCTCGGCAATGGGGGGGGCCACGCTCTCAGCCAATGTCCTGAACTCGAATGTTGTTTATCTTTCTTCAGGTGCCCAGTCGATCAACGACACCTATGTAAACAGTGGAAATGGCGCGGATCGCGCTTCCGATGTTTATGTCTATAGCGGCGCGAATGTTGTTTCACCTTACATCGGATCAGCGCAGGCGGGCAGCTTTGTGGTTCGTGTTTCGTCAGGGGCGTCGATCAGTGATCCAACCCTGATTCAAAGTGGTGGCCAGCTTCTTGCTTCCGGTGGCACGGTCAAAACAACGAATGCTGCTCCCTGTTTCCTTGCGGGCACGATGATAGCAACTGACAGAGGCGCCATGGCGGTTGAGACAATCGGGATCGGAGACAGGGTCGTTGCGCGTGTTGGTGATACCGTTGAATACCGGGAAGTGATCTGGGCAGGAACAGCCGAAGCAATTATTCGTCCGGATCTGCCAAGTGATCTATCAGGCTTTCCTGTCAGGGTCATACAGGGCGCTCTTGGCGAAAACCTGCCAGACAAGGATCTTCTGCTTACGTCAGAGCATTCACTGTTTCTGGAAGGAGCTTTTGTACCTGTACGCATGCTCGTGAATGGAATGACTATCTACTATGACAAGACAGTATTGTCCTATAAATACTATCATCTGGAGACCGAAAAACACTCCATTATTTCGGCTGACGGTGTATGGAGTGAAAGCTATCTTGATACAGGTAACCGACAGTCTTTTCGACAGACAGGCACTGTGCATGTGCTGGGCAGCAGAGTGCTGACCTGGGAAAAAGCCGCAGCGGCACCTTTGAGAACCGACCGTGAATTTGTCGAGCCTATTTTCCGACAATTGCTGACATACGGGGTTGCAGCCGGAATATCGGCACAATCAGGTGACGAGATGCAGACAACCAATGATCCAGACATCCATATCGTTACGGACCAGGGAGAGTGGATCAGCCAGCGTCGTGCCGGTAACGGGCAATTTGTTTTCGTTTTGCCTGAAATTACCAGTGAAGTGCGGATAGTCTCCAATGTGAGTCGACCGAGTGATGCTATCGCTCCTTATGTCGATGACAGACGTCATCTTGGTGTACTTATTGGTGCTATCACGCTTTTCGATAGCTGGGAGACCATTGATCTGTCTGACAGGTTTCAGGCAGAGGCACTGGATGGATGGCACGATCCCGAGCCTCATGGTCGACGCTGGACGAATGGTAAGGCATTTTTGTCACTGCCAAGAACCCGTCCCGGAGGGATTGCTCTTTTGGCGCTCAGGGTTGACGCTGCAGGTCCCTATCTGAAGCCCTGTCTTCATGAAACGATGGTCCGTTATGGCGGCAACTCTAACTGAGAAACCGAGCGGTTTTCAGGCCTTGCGGACCACCGGGCGCGGAAAGGAAGAGCCGATCGAGAATCGGCTCTTGCCCACTCAGTAGTTCAGGCTGATCTGACCAAGAAAAGTACGGCCGGTCGAAGGTGTGGCCCGGTTCGAAAACAGGCTTTGATAATTCAGACGGTTCGCCAGATTGTAGCCGTTGAGCGACATCTTCCAGTGTTTACCCAGGCGATGCGAGATGACAGCATCGAAATCGAGATTGGCGGGAACACGCAGCGTGTTGGTGGTGTTCAGCCAGACATGCTGACGCCAGGTCATGCCGCCACCGAAAGAGATATTATAAAGCTTGTTGGGGAAAGCCTCGTAAACTGACCAGAGCGTAGCCTGATTATGCGGTACGTACTGTACCTGCTTGCCTATAGCCGCTGCCGTATCGGAATTCAGAGTATCACTGTCATAAAGGGCATAGGTCGCGGAGATATTCCAGCCGCGCATGATCATGCCGCCAACCGAGAGTTCAAGGCCCTGGTTGCGCTGCTTGTCGCTTGAACCCAGAACCTGTCCCGTAACCGGGTCGGCGTTGATGGCGTTGTTTTTTTCCAGCCGGAAGAGCGAGGCCGTAAAGCCCATGCGATCATGAAAGGCGCTGTATTTTGCGCCGACTTCATAAAGTGTGGCCTTTTCAGGACTGGCGAAGGAGTTGGTACCAGGGCGGATCGGTACGGAACCATTGGTCACATACATACCGCTCGGTGTGGTTGAGGTTGCCCAGGTGAAATAATAGGTCTGATGTTCGTCAGGCGTGCCAACGAGGCTGACATTGGGGTTAAAAACGCTGCTGACCTGATGGTAGTGAATATCGGGGTTTGTCTTAACGTTGCCACCTGTCAGATTATAGCTGGTCTGCCAGCGATCCCAGCGGAATCCGCCTTTCACGGATAGCCAGTTTGTCAGCCAGATCTGATCATAAAAGAACAGACCTGTATCGAACCCATAGCCGTTGGAATGGGATTTGGCACCCAGCGCGCCGAGAGAAACCAGACCGCCGGGGTTCAGATCGCCCGGTACCAGAAGCAGATTGCCGACAGAAGGGTCTGGATTGACCAGTGAGGCATAAGGTTTGGCCTTGAGATAGGTCGATTGCGAGCGCACGTCGTTGACGCGTTCAATATCAAAGCCCGTCACGATTTGATGCTTGAGGAAACCCGTGTGAAAATCGGCGACCATGGAGCCGACATTCTGCACCGACCAGCTTGTCTGCTGATAGGGAAGAGGAGCCATATAGGTTCCCGGCCCTGTTCCTTTACCGGCTCCACTGGGTCCTGAACGTGCGACGAGTGCCGAACTGGCATGACCCAGAAAATAGTTGTTGGTGCAGGTGGTGTCGCAGGTGGCTTTTGACGCGGCGAAAGTACGATAGAATTGTCCGCCGCGCAGATCATCAAAAAACTTAATATGGTCGTTCAGCTTGTAGGAAAAGCGTGCTGTTTCCATATTATCGTTGGTGGCGTTCTGGTCGTTGTTCGTGCCGTAGAAATTGGTGCGACGAATGCCGTATTCAGTGATTGGACCACCGGTTTTGGTACCTGGCGGGGTTACAACGGGTACACCGAAATCGGGGATCGAATTCTCCTGCTGGTGCATATATTGCAACACAAGCGTAGCGCGGCTGCCGAGACCAAACGCAATCGAGGGGGCAATGCCCCAGCGATGCGAATACAGGAAATCACGCCCAACGATGTTATTCTCATTGCCCATGCCGGTAATGCGAAGCGCTGTGTGATCATCCAGCTTCTTGTTGACGTCGAGAACCCCGCGATAATATGAGCCCGAGCCACCGTTGAATTCGGCTGAGTAATGATCGTTCAGGGTTGGGGTCTTGGTCACCATATTGATAGCGCCACCCGTTGTACCATTGCCGAAAACTTCGGATGATGGGCCCTTGATGACCGAAATCGTCTCAAGATTGAAGGCATCGCGCTGTAAACGCCAAAATCACGCAGACCGTCCTGATAGATGTCGTTCTGGGCCTGGAAACCACGGATCAGAAACTGGTCACCATTCATGCCGCCCGCGCCTTCGCCTATGGATGAGGTAACGCCAGGCACGTTGCGCAAGGCCTCATCCACTGATTTCACATTCTGCTGTTTCATCAGCATTTGTGGCACAATATTGATCTGTTGCGGCGTGTGCAGCGCGTCCTGAGGCAGACGCGACAGGCCGATCGGGTCTTTCAGTGTGTTGAAACCATTGCCCATGACCGTGATCTGTTCATCAGCCTTGTGCTTGTCGCGTTTGTCTTCCTTGCGCTGACGATGCGGCTTCTTATCTTTTTCACGATCAGCGCTATCCGTAGCTGCGTGGCTTTGTGCCGATCCAAGAACGATCCCGGTGAGCATCGGAAGCAGAGTCAGGGATTTGCGCATGGGGGGACGCATGTGGCGTGACACTCCAGTAAGTTGCGAAGAATTCTCAACCCACATAATGAAAACGCGACTTAATCTCAATATATTTGTAGCAAAATGTATACAGAAATTTCCAGAGTGTTAAAAATGAAACACAGGAAATATGAGCAACATCTTCGTTTTTGGCCGGATAGTCGGATCTGTCTGAAAACCGTATCGATATCGTTTTGTGTTGTCGTTATCACACGTCTTTTAATCCCTGGTCTTCATTTGTGAATCTATGAAGCAGAACACACGAAATCGGTACTCACGAAACAGTCTCTTGATCTGGCCGGTATTTTGGGGAAGGTCGATGGACTTCTTTATTCATTCCTGACACGGAATGCGGATAGAGAGCCGTGGTAAAGGGAGCGCGTCAATGACGTCTGAGAGTCATGTTTTCAGTAACGGGCAATATACGGCGCGCGTCGCCGCTCTGGGTGCCGAGCTTTGTTCGTTATGTGATCATACCGGCAGGGAGCTGGTCTGGAACGGAGGGGCCTGGCCCCGTCATTCACCGGTTCTTTTTCCGATCATAGGACGATTGCGCGATAATCATGCATTGATCGATGGTCTGGATTACACGCTTACCCAGCACGGTTTTGCCCGTGATCGTCTTTTTCGCTGGGTGGAACGCAGCGAGACCGGATGTGAGCTTGTGCTTGAAGACGATCCGACCAGTCGGGCACTTTTCCCTTTCGCATTCAGCCTGAAGCTCAGCTACAGCCTCAATGACAAGGGGCTGCATGTACGTTACAGCCTGACCAATCCCGACAAGACAGGTATTCTTCATGCGTCGCTCGGTGCGCATCCTGCCTTTGTGTGGCCTCTCCAGTCTGGCATCAGAAAGACCGATTACGTTATTGATTTCGAGGTGCCCGAACCGGGTTCTCTTGCAGTTCTGTCGGAAGGCTTATCGCCGAGGATGAGCGGTCGAGTCCTGTTCAGGGTACGCGGCTGAAGCTTGAAGACAGTTTGTTCAAGGACGATGCATTGATTTTCCTGCATCCGGCCAGTCGAAGCCTGCGTTTCCATCCTGAAAAAGGTGATGCGCTGGCTTTCTCATGGCATGGCTTTGAACAGCTTGGCCTGTGGATGAAACCGGGCTCCGATTTTCTGTGTATCGAACCTTGGCAAGGCTATGCCAGTCCGACTGGTTTCGACGGCCCCTTTGAACAGAAGCCGGGTTTGCTGCATCTTCAACCGGGTGAGAGCTGGCAGGCTGGCTGGTCCGTAGCGTTGCAGCCCGGATCCTGACGGTCTGGCAGGGCTGTCATCATAACATCTCTTGCATCGTCAGTCTGGTAGTGGAACGTTTGCATCATTTGTTCCCGATCCACACCAGAGGTCTCATGATGCGACGTTCGCTCTATGCCGTTTCGGCAGTGTTTACAGTTGTACTGGCTACTTCCCTGTCCGAACGTGCTCTGGCCTGGGGGCCTTATGGTCATGCCATTGTCGCCGACATTGCGCAGAGCCGACTGACACCACAGGCAACAGGTGAGGTGACGCACCTTCTGGCGCTGGAAAATCACCAGACCCTTGATCAGGTCGCTTCATGGCCCGACACGATCGGTCATGTTCCAGTGATAAGGGGGGGCTGCCTCAGACCCTCCCCTGGCATTATGTTGATACCGATACAAAATTCTCGACCTATGAGAAGATGCGGGATTGCGGTAACGACCTTTGCGTCACTGAAAAACTGCCGGAGATGGAAAAAGTCCTTGCTGATCCGAAGGCTGCGCCTGCTGATCGGCTGGTAGCGCTGAAATGGATCGTGCATCTGGCTGGTGATCTGCATCAGCCGCTTCATGCGGCAGAGCGTGATCATGATCTGGGCGGCAACAAGGTGAAAGTCTCTTATTTCGGTCAGGACCGAAACGGACATGAGAATCTGCATTCGCTCTGGGACGAAGGTATCATGAACCATGAGCGTCATCTTGTGGTGGGCCCTCATTATTCCATCGATTTCGCCAGGGCACGTGAAGAAGCTGATCGTCTCAATGCCGGGATCACACCCGGTCAGGCTGCGTTCTGGACCGACGATCTTTCTATCGGAACAGTGCATGATTCGGTTGTGAAATGGACAGATGAAAGCCACGCACTGGCGCGTGGCGTCGCCTATGGGGCACTCCCCGAAGGCAGGAAGAAGGATCTGGGCGAGGCTTATACCGCTACGACCTTGCCAGTCATCGAGACACGCCTGCAACAGGCGGGTGTAAGACTGGCTGCCTTGCTCAATACGGCATTATCCACTCCCTGATACAAGATACATCAGACGGGGCACTTCACTGATGCCCTGTCTGATATGTCAGATCTGCCCGAAGACCTTCAGATAGAATGCCAGCTCTCGGGAGAAACTGTCTTTCAGCGTGTGCTCCTGGCGAAAACCGTGGCCCTCACCGTCATAGACATGGAGTTCTGAATGCCGGCCCAAAGCCAGCATTCCGTCATACATGGCCTGAGCCTGGGCGAGGGGAACAACCTTGTCGAGATTGCCATGCAGGAACAGCACCGGCGCTGTGATTTCCGCAACATGGCTCAGTGGCGAACGGGTCAGATAAAGGTCTTCCTGTTCGGGATAGGGGCCAATCAGACGGTCGAGATAGCGGGATTCGAACTTGTGCGTATCTCCTGCAAGTGCACGAAGATCGGTAACACCATAAAGCGAACAGCCAGCGGCGAAAACACTGGATGAGGCCAGTGCCATCAGGACGGTCAATCCTCCTGCACTACTCCCCCGAATGACACAGCGTTTCGGATCGGCCAGCCCCTGTGCAGTAACATGACGCACGGCAGCTATGCAGTCCTGTACATCGACAACGCCCCATTGTCCTTCCAGCGCCCTGCGATAGGCGCGGCCAAAACCGGTCGATCCCCGGTAATTGACATCGAGTACAGCGAAGCCCCGGCTGGTCCACCATTGCACTTTAAACGAAAAAGCCGAGCTGGCACGCGCTGTCGGTCCGCCGTGAGCCATTACGACAAGTGGAGGCTGTTCCCCGTCGGCAAGAGTGTGGTGGCGATTGACGGGCGCATAATAAAGAGCATGGGCTGTTTCGCCCTTGCCTGTCGGAAAGGGCAAGGCTGTGGGTGCCGCGCAGTCACGCGCATTCACATCCTGAGGGAAGGTGAAAGCCTGTCTGATCCTGTTATGCCGGTCACCAATGACGACGGCAGGAGGTGCATCGGGCGGTGAATCAATCCAGGCGAGTTCATCCCCGAAGGCGACAGGAAGATGGGCTGCGTCGAGTTCGGGTTGACGGGCCCATGTGTCGCTTTCAAGAACGGCGATACTGCTGACCCCTTCGGTCACGATCTGGGCCATCAGACGTCCGTTAGGCAGAAGGTTCAGGCTTCGTTGACCGAATACCCAATGCGGGAATCCTGTCTCGCCTCCGGGGTCAGGTAACGAAACGGCGTTCTGTTCTGCTTCAACCGAAAAACGGTAAGGACGCCAGAAACCGGATTCATCACAACTTGCCAGAAGGGTTTGTGCTGTTTCCCAGACCGGATCGACTGAGCTGCATCGTATGGAATGACCGCAGATTACCGAGATCGTCCCACAATGAGGAATATCCTCCTGCCATGTCAGTGAGGCGATGGAGAGTTTCGTGGCATCCCAGGGCATGTCAGGGTGGGACCATGCCACCCAGACGAGATGTCTGTCGTCCGGTGCCGGTCGGGGCGCCGCGTAAAAATCATCGCCCTGGACCAGAACCGTTTCTCTCTGATGATCCAGCCAGACGATGGCCGCTCTGGCTTCTCCCGGGCTGCGCTGATCTTCACGGATACAGAACACGCCGCGTTCAACCGAATCGAAAGAGAATTCGGCATAGCTGCAGCCTTCGCTCGAAGCGAGAGGTACAAGCGAACCATCAGTTTCCCTGAGCCAGACATGCCCTGTCCTGCGATCGCTGAAAACCACCCGCTGAGTCGGCGATACCCGATAGGCGCCCCCACCATATTCATGCACGCGTGATCCCACATCATGACTGACAGGCAATAAATCCTGTGGGGCTTCGTTGCGTTTGACGCTGACAAGGGCCGTGCGTCCCTTTTCCTGTGGTCGTCCTTCAAGCCAGTACAGACTGTCTCCTGCGGCCTGCAGCTCGGAAAGAGAGACGCTACGACCTGCCACGAGGTCTGGAGCAACCCATGAAGGCCAGGAACCGGAAGGGATCGAAGATGGATTCGTCATAGGATTCAGGATAATCGGACTGAAACCATCTGACGAGTTTTCCTGAGATCGGCTTTCAGGCATCAAGTCGGACTCTTAATTGCCCCGCCTGCCAAGGATAAGAGCCCTGCTGAATTTTCTGGAACATCTGCTGAAAGAGTATGGCTATGGCATTGTCGGTGTTGTGGTCATGCTCGAGAGCATGGGGCTGCCTTTGCCGGCCGAAAGCCTAATCATTGGTGCCGCACTTTATGCGGCCACCACCCATCATCTTGAGATCCGTTGGGTAGCCGTGGCTGCGGTGACCGGGGCGATCATGGGCGATAATTTCGGGTATCTGATCGGGCGCTCAATTGGTTTCAAGCTGTTGCAGAAACATGGTGGTCTGGTTCGACTGACACCGGAACGTCTCCTGCTTGGACGTTATCTCTTCAGGAAGCATGGCGGAACGGTTGTCTTCATCGGGCGCTTTCTGGCGATTCTTCGTGTCTTTGTGGCACTTCTGGCCGGGGCCAACCATATGCCCTGGAAGTCGTTTCTGTGGCATAATGCATTAGGGGGTGTCTGCTGGGCGGGTGGTTATTCGCTTGCGACCTATTTCCTTGGCAAGGAAATCCTCAGACTTTCTGGGCCACTTGCCATCGGCATCGGCTCTCTGGTCGTCTTGTTCCTTGGTGTCAGTCTTTATTTTCTCAAGAAGAACGAGAAGCGTCTTACCGATGAGGCCATGAGAGAGGCCGAGGCTGAAGCTCCCGCAGAAAAGAGATCAGCATGAGTATCACGACCTATCCTTCCTGCCGGGGGCAGACAGCTATTGTCACAGGGGCGACAGGAGGCCTGGGTCTGGCAACAGCGACAGGACTTGCACGCTGTGGCGCCGAAGTGATCGTGACCGGACGCAATGCAGAAAAAGGCCGCGAAGCGCTCATGGCGATCGAAGAGGCTGTGCCTGGTGCGAAACTGCGCTTTGAAGGGCTCGATCTCGCCTCTCTTGCCTCTATCGTACGCTTTGCTGAGCGTCTGAACGGTCAGGCGGTGCATATTCTGATCAATAATGCCGGCGTCATGGCGCCGCCACAGCGCCGCAGTACACAGGACGGGTTTGAACTGCAGTTCGGGACCAATCATCTCGGGCATTTTGCTTTGACCGGACGTCTTCTGCCTTCCTTGATTGCAGGTGAGGCACGTATCGTCACTGTCGCTTCGCTCGCTGCCTGGAAAGGCATGATTCCGTTCGATGATCTCAACGCGACGGAAAGCTACAAAAGGTTTGCCCGTTACCGTCAGAGCAAGCTTGCCAATCTTCTTTTCAGTCTCGAGCTTGATCGCCGTGCCAAGGCTGCAGGGGTACCGCTTCATGCGCGGGCTGTTCATCCCGGCTGGTCGACCAGCGCCATTATTACCAATAGTGCGGCTCTGGATCAGGCGCAGTCGCCTGTCAGTCGTATCCTTGCCCTAACTCAGGATCGCCTCGGGAATATGTTGTTCCACCGGCTTGGACAGAATGTAACCGCGGGCGCCGAGTCTTTTCTTTTTGCCGCACTGTCCCCTTCCGCGCGTGATGGTGGATATTATGGCCCTCAGGGTCCGGGTGAGCGGCGTGGTTCTCCTGGACCTGCTTTGTGTCCTCCGGCAGCTATGGGGCTTTCCCTTGCTGAAAAGCTCTGGCAGGTTTCGGAGAACATGACCGGCGTTCGGTTCGAATGGGAGGCTGTCCGATGAGCATGACCCTGTCCGTTTTCAAGGAAAGTCTGGAAGACGGTATTCCGCCCCAGGGCCTGTCTCCGGCGTTGCTCGCCCTGTGGTGGGGTGGCCGCTCCGACTGGCCCGCAGCGCATGAAATTGTGCAGTCGAATGAGCAGGATCCGGAATGCAACTGGGTTCATGCCTGGTTGCATCGCGTTGAAAACGATCTCGACAACGCACGATACTGGTATCGTCGCGCTGGTCACGCCATGGGTCATGAACCAGTGATGGACGAATGGAAGACAATCGTCATCCGGCTGTTGAGCGGTTCAGGCTATTGAGCAAAGCGGGGCTCTGCCCCGCACCCCGCCAAAGGACGATTGTCCTTTGGAAACCTGATTGATTTCACAGCGGGGGATCAAAGGGGCAAGCCCCTCTGGGAATTCAGGGCAGAGCCTGAAGAGTTTTCTCAGCCTTCCTGCTTTGGCAGGTTTTCGGCGATGTAAGGGGGCAGGTTGAACGCGCAACGTGGATTTCCGGCGTCCAGTAGCGGGTTGTGCCGAGAATGCCAGCAGCTTCGGCGCGTGCACGCACGTCCTCGATGCTCTGCTTTGTCGGATTCACACCCTTGGCCGCAACGCCCAGTGTCATGAAGCCACCGACATAGGTCGGCACGGCGGCGACGTAAGCCGAGACATGCGGAAAGAAAGTCGCACGACGGGCGCTGGTTTCGCGCAGTTCGTCGGCCTGCATGAAGGGGACGCCGCACTGGTTGACGATGAGGCCCTGCGCCGAGAGGATGCGGGCGCAATCCTTGTAGAAGCATCGGTAAACAGCACCTCGCCCACGCCGATCGGGTCAGTCGAGTCGACGATGATAACATCGAACGAGCCATCTTCGGCCTTGGCGACGTAATCAATGCCGTCACCGACGATAACGTCGGCGCGCGGGTCGTTCCATGCGTCGCCCGCAATGTCCGGCAGATGCTGCTTGGAGAGTTCGATAACGGCGCCGTCGATTTCGACCATGACGGCCTTCTCGACGGTCTTGTGCTGGAGTACGCGACGCAGAACACCACCGTCTCCTGCACCAATGATCAGCACACGTCTGGCATCGGGATGCGTCAGCAGGGGCACATGCGTCAGCATTTCCTGATAGACGAATTCGTCACGTTCGGTGATCTGAATGACGCCATCCAGTACGAGAACGCGACCATGGAACTCGCTTTCGAACACCACGATGTCCTGAAAGTCGCTCTTGACGCGTGCGAGTTCGCGCGTGACGCGAAAGCGCTGGCCCCAGTCGGGATACAGGGTTTCGTTGATCCAAGATTCAGACATTGCGCTGCCTCTCCCTCATGAAAAAAAGGCCGGGCTGCGGGCCCGGCCTTGTCTGCATTTCACGCAGAGCCTGACATCAGTCAGGCTGCGTTGTTGATCTTCTCACGACCGCGACGCACTTCGTCAGCGACGACGCGACCAGCCTGGAACAGGCGCTGCATGACCGGGATCGTCAGATTCGGGTCACAGGCACCGCACATGAACACGTCAACAGCGGCAAAATTGCGCTCGGGCCAAGTGTGGATCGAGATATGGCTTTCAGCCAGAACAATCACACCTGACACGCCACCATTGGGCGTGAAGTGATGGAAGTGGCTGTGCAGGATTGTTGCCCCTGCGGTAACCGCGGCTTCGCAAAGCGTGGCGTCAATCGATGCAGGATCGTCCAGGTTCTTGGCGTCCCAGAAATCGATCAGCAGGTGATGACCGGCGAAGCGCTCACCATCACGCTCAATGAAATAATCCTTGCACACCTCTTCATGAGATGTGTTCGATGCGACAGTCTGGTTATCTCTCGGGAGTTCCGATACCATCCCCAGTTGAGCAAGTGCGTTCATCACGTACCTCTAAACCAGTAGACAGCCTGTTGGGCAACATGCCCCCTTGGGCCAAGGCCGCGCAATTAAAGGTCATACCCCCCGGATGCAAGAAGTTTTTGCATCCGGTCATCGTATTTTCATCAAATACCGGCTGCGGCATATCAGCTGCGGACGATGCGGAAAGCACCGAAAAACTCGACACTGACAATAAGGGGAGCACAGGCCTCGTCCAGTGCGGCAAGGGCCTGGGGGTGTTCTGTCCTGAATTCGAGATAGGCTTCGTAGGAGCTCCATTCGTCGATTGCCATGTAACGCCCCACCTGCATGACGTCGGCGATAAGTTTTGTCCCCTTGTAGGAGGGGACGTGACGGAAAAGCCGAGCCCATGGACCTTCTGGTCCATAGGTCGACTCGAACGTCTCGATCTGGCTGGGAACGACGGTGAAGCTGCTGACGATCTCGCAGGACACGTTCCTCAGCCTTTCATGGCAATCGATCTGCCTCGGGAGCCCAGATCTGCAAAGGCTTCTTCAAGGCGATCCACAATGCTTTTTTCACCGACGCGCAGCCATTTGCGTGGGTCGTAGATCTTTTTGTAGGGGACATCGGTTTCGGGGTCGATCTGGTGCAGGAAAGCCTTGGGGTTTTCGAGCACGTATTGGCCAATCCCGTTGGCAAAGGCGAATTGTACATCTGTATCGATGTTCATCTTGAAAACACCATAGGATACCGCGGCCGTGATCTTGTCTTTTTCCGAGCCTGAGCCGCCGTGAAAGACGAGGGCGAGCGGCTTGGGGCCATGACCGGTCTTTTCGGCAACATGTTCCTGCGAATGAAGCAGGATTTCCGGACGAAGCTGCACATTGCCTGGTTTGTACACACCATGCACATTGCCGAAAGAAGCTGCGATCGTCACATGACCAAGGGGGGACAGGCGGTTCCAGGCAACGAGAACGTCCTCGGGCTGGGTGTAGAGATGGGCATTGTCTTCATGGTCTTCCAGATCATGACCAATGCCATCTTCCTCGCCGCCAGTGACACCGAGTTCGATTTCGAGACTGATACCGAGGCTGGCCATGCGCGGCAGAAGCCGTGCGCATTCTGCCAGGTTGTCTTCAAGAGGCTCGGCCGAGAGATCGAGCATATGCGAGGAAAAAAGTGGCGGTCGACCGGCAGCGACCTCTGCCTCGCTCAGATCAAGCAGTCCTTCGACCCAGGGAATGAGCTTGCGATCGGCATGATCGGTATGAAGGATGACGCAGATACCATATTCCTTCGCCAGAAGATGCACGTGGTGCGCCATGGCTGCGGCACCAAGAACGCGGCTCTGTGCTGGTCGGCCAGCCCCTCGCCCGCATAGAAACGGGCGCCGCCGTTGGAGCACTGAATGATGACATCCGATTTGTTCCTGGCGGCGGCTTCGAGAACCGCATTCACGCTATCGGTACCGACAACATTGATGGCGGGCAAGGCATACCCGCCCTCCTTGCAGGCATTGATCAGGGCAAGATAGTCATCACCTGTGACAACTCCCGGGGGTAAGGCTCGGCTGGGGCGCGACGCATTCGGGCTTGTAGGGGTCATAATCATCTCATGTTTCTGATAGCGGGTAGTCACAGCTAATTTATCGCTATCAGACTTCGCCATGCCTAGACCTCTCATGGACACATTGAAGTCATTCTTATTGCAGGACGCCAGCAACGGTACCCTTTCCGGCTGTTTTCCCTTGCGCTGATCGACCCGTTCGGTCAGTTTCGGGCTTTCCCTTGTCGGGAACCAAATGGCAATTTTCCGGCCTGTCGGATCGGAGGCATGTATCAGGGTAGTAAACGGGTGGGCGGATTGAACGAAAAAGAAGAAAATTCTCTGCCGATGACAGAAGATCGTCAGGAAGAGAGCATCTCGTGCAATGCCAAAAGACGCCAGATCCTGGACGGTGCAGAAGCTGTATTTCTGGAATCAGGCTATGAAGGGGCATCAATGTCCCAGATCGCCTGCCGTGCCAGGGTTTCCAAAGGTACTCTCTATAATCATTTCGAAAACAAGGCAGCTCTATTTGGCGCGGTTATCGAGGATCTGAGCCGGAGCAGGCTGGCCCCGGCAATCTGTCAGAGCGATCTGACAGCCATCACCTGTGTCGAGGCCTTTTCGCAGCTGGCAGAAAGATTCATTCGTGTTCTGTTGCAGCCTGGTCCGCTGCGACTTTACCGGATCATTGTTTCCGAAGCACCGCATTTTCCAGATCTGGCGGATACATTCTGGCGTCATGGTTTTGGCAGAACCCTGAGTACGATGACGCAGTGGATCGAGTTCTGGATTGAGCGCGGAGCGATCCAGACGGATGATCCGGTTTTTGCTGCCGAACAGTTCATGGCGCTTTGTCAGACGCGTCTTGTACAACGCAAGCGTTTTGAGCTGCCTGTCGATATCAGTGACAGGCAGATCCAGTTTGTTGCTGGTAAGATTGCAAAGGCGTTTGTCGGTATTTATGGATGTCGGCCTGATGAAAGTGCAACAGGGTAGTTGCTTTCTGTTTTTGCGGGATATTCGATAATCTAGGATCTGTAATCATCCCGGGTCTGATACCGGCGGTGTTTGTATAAGAGCGCGGGATGCGTCTATAGCCAGTGCCTGGCTGCATCATACGAAATGTCCACCCATGGTTTTTCTTCGTTACCGGCTTCGCACGCTGTTTCTGTCTCTGGCATTATCTGTTTTCCTCCCGAATGTCCTGTCCGCACAATCGCGTTCAGCAGAAGAGCCTGTGCCAATAGATCATGCAGAGGTTCTGGCGGTATTTCCGCATGATCCAACCTCTTTCACGGAGGGGTTGTTTTTTCAGAATGGCTTTTTGTTCGAGAGTACAGGGCGCGTCGGACAGTCGGTCATTCGCAAGCTCAGAGTCGAAACAGGGAAGGTCGTGGCGGAAAGCCTTCTGCCTGAAGGCTATTTTGGCGAGGGAATAGTGTCCTGGCAGGACAGGTTGATCAGTCTGACATGGCGGGGCGGCAAGGGTTTCATATGGAGTTTCCCCGGTTTGGTCAGGCAGGGCGATTTTTCCTATGAGGGGGAAGGCTGGGGCCTGACCCGTGACGATCATACCCTGATCATGTCTGATGGTTCATCCTGTCTGAGGCGTCTTGATCCTGTCACGCTTCATGTCACAGGAAGACTTTGTGTGACCTATGCTGGCAAGCCCGTAAGAAGACTGAATGAACTGGAATATATCCACGGAGAAATATGGGCGAATATATGGATGATGCCCCAGATAGCCAGGATCGATCCCGTAACGGGAAAAGTGAAGGCGTGGATTGATCTCACGGATCTACAGGAAGATGTTAACTCGTTTGATCCCGATGCTGTTGCCAACGGGATTGCCTATGATCCCGCAAATGACAGAATATTTGTAACAGGAAAATACTGGCCGAGACTTTATCAGATAAAATTTCCGGAACATAAGCATTGATATTGTTCTTAAATCAGAACTTACAGGGTCTGAATTACACAGATGTGAATAGAAAACAGAGATAATGGTTTATTGGAACGCGAATAGCGTTAAGAGACTCCTGTGCATCCCTTGCGGAGCAATCTGAACCTTAGGATCGAACGCGAAGCCCTTAAGATCTCCAAGGCACCGTTCATGACGAGATGGAGCGGCACATGGCATATTCGGATCAAGATTGGCCTCAGGGCACGCAGACGCTCGGCCGTGGTCTCTCAATCATTCTGGCCGTCAAGGCCGGTGTCGATACGCTTTCCGAACTGGCGCTTGAAATCGGGTGTACACGCAGTACGACGCAGCGTCTCACTGCGGCTCTGTTGCAGCAGGGCTGGTTGCGTCTCAAATCGAGCGGACGTTACGGTCTTGGCGAGAAGCTTACCACGCTGACTGCTCAGGCTCAGACGGCTTCACCTCTTCTTGGTCTTGCTGCCCCCATGCTGCGGAGTCTGAATGAGGCGACGGGAAAGATGGTTCATCTCGGGGTGCGTTCCGATAGTCATGTTCTCTATCTCATGCGCCTTGAGGGGCGCCGCCCGCTCGCTTTGCGTACCCGTATGGGTCAGCACATACCCCTTGCCCGTACAGGTACGGGGCGTGCCCTGATACTTGATGAGACAGAAAGTGACTGGGCACGGCTTTACCGAACAAGCTACCGCCATATGCCTGCCGGTTTGCCGAGCTGGATCAATCGCATGCGGCATTACCGCGCCTCTGACTGCGTGTTTGATCTGGAAGATGACGAGATTGGCATCCATTGTGTCGCGGCCCCTGTACGCGATACGACTGGTGTAATTGTAGCCTCGATCAGTGTGACAGAGCGTGCGAGTGAGATGCCCCTCATGCGAATGAAGGCCCTTGCCTCCCAGATCAGGCAGACTGCTTCCCAGATTTCGGCAAAGCTGGGCTGGAACGAACTTGGCGATGTGGCTGATTGAGCCAGGAACTGGCATCTCCCTTCATATCCTGTGTCGCAGGATATGAAGACGGTCAGAATGGTATTCCCGCAGGCCTGGAAGGGCGGGCGTCAGTAGTGTGATTGCAGGGACATCAGAAGAAGATGATGCAGGGCCGGCACGACGAGATATTGTAGTGCCAGAAGCACGACCAGAGGCTTAGATCGAGAGCGCCAAACTGGGGCAGGATAGAGCGTACCGGGTTGAGGACGGGCTCGACAATGCGTCCGAGAAAAACAGCCACATTGTAGACAAGACGATTACCAGGATCCAGAATTCTGAAACCCAGCAGCATGCTCATGACGCAGTACAGGATCAGTGCCCAGGTAAAGAGCTGAATCAGCATCATGAGGATGTTGTAAAGGGTGACGATCAGCAAGTCTGGTCTCTCTGCAAAATAGATAATTCCTGCATCCTAGCGCTTTGCTGGCCGCTCACACAACTCGGCCATCCTTGCCGGACATGACAATCTTGACTTTGGATCGAAACCCTGTAGCGTCTGTGCGTTCCGTGGGGCTGTAGCTCAGATGGGAGAGCGCCTCGTTCGCAATGAGGAGGTCAGGGGTTCGATTCCCCTCAGCTCCACCATGGGACCTTTTTCCTGACAAGAGGTACCAGCCTAACTGGCTGTCTCAGCGCACCCAGACATGTCCTGTGCTGAGCGAAATCCAGATATCATGCTGGGCAAACCAGTCCGCACCAAGCAGCATATCCACATTGTCACGCATATCCGAAACAGTCAGCACCGGATCTTTCCAGAGCGGATTTCCCTTGCCTGGCTTTTCTTCGTCGAGATGCAGCGCGTGAAAACGATGCCAGTGATACCATCGTGCATTGAGATCGACACCACTGGTTACGCCTCCCTGATCCTGCCGAAGAATGTCATCTGTAATGCCCATACCATGGGCAAAATGTCGTGACAGGATATGGGAACGGGCGCCGCTATCGATCAGGGCAACGCTTTATGGCCATCGAGCGTGAAGGAAAGGCTGAGCCTCGTTCCCTCACGCCGGGCGTTCAGGGTCGTATAGCCCTCTGGCCAGGCAGGTAAGGCAGTACATTTCGGGTCATGCAGGGCTGGCCGCCACAGAATGAGACGTCGATGAGGAACGTCGAATTCGATATCGAAATGCCGGAGCAGATCCACACCCATAAGACCCGCGATGGGGGGGGTCAGGATGGGCAGACCCGGCAAGGCACCAAGAGGAATAGACCGTTGTCCCAGAGGAATCGAGCCGATTGACAGGGCGCGTATCAGCATGTTCGGAGCGAGTTGCCCGCGCCCGTTCGGTCCCTGGATGACGGTTGCATGGGTCGGGTCCGGGGTCAGATGCAAGGCCGCAGCCGCTTCAGGATGATGAGGCTGCCTTCTGATCCGGTATCAAGAATGAAACGTGCCTGACGCCCGTCGAGTACGACAGGCGCGTTGAGAAACAGCCCGTCATTATGCAGCGGAATATCGGCGATATGGTCAGGCGTGCAGTTGGAGGCCGTGGCGGTTGAGGAGAGTGACCCGACTATAATGAAGGTTAGCAAGGCACAGGTGGAACGCAGCATCTTTTTATTTCCTCGCGCGTGGGTGGGCCTGCCAGACGGCAAGGAGATGTTTTTCGTCAGCCAGCGTGTAGTTCTGGGTCGTGGAAAGACTGGCATGTCCCAGAAGTTCCTGTATGGCGCGCAGATCGGCACCACCTTCAAGAAGATGAGTCGCAAAGGAATGTCTCAGGGCATGGGGCGTGGCGCTGTTGTCCAGCCCGCTCTGTTCGCGCCAGACCTGCATTACCCGTCTTGCCACCGCAGGTTGCAGGCGTTTACCACGCAACCCCACGAACAGAGGCGATTCCGGCAGAGGGCAGGGATGCTGTGCCCGCCACATTGAGAGAGCTTTCATGACGCTCGGAAGGAGCGGGACAATACGTTCCTTGCCGCCCTTTCCCATGACACGTAGACCGCTTTCTGCTGACCGGTCATAGTCGCGCACATTCAGGGCCAGAGCTTCGCCTATACGCAGCCCGGCTCCATAGAGCAGGGTAAAAAGAGCTTCGTCCCGTGCGGCGCAGAGCGGATCGTTGGCCAGTGAGGCTATTTCCACAGGTGCTGTGCATGCCACATCACGTGACAGGGGACGTGGCAGGCGCTTTCTGGCCCTGGGCGCTTTGAGCTGACGCAGGGCAGAGGCATTTATACCGTGAGAGGTAGTGAGGTATTGCATGAAAGATCGTAATGCCGAGACCCGTCTGGCGCGTGAACGGGCGCGACCATCCGGCGTTCCGCGCCGCCCTTCTGCCCTGCCGGCATCATAGGCCAGCCAGGCACGGAAATCGGCAGTACGCAGAGCGGAAAAGGCGTCAAGATCGGGCTCCTGGCCGAGGTGATCGGTCAGAAAAGAGAGAGTTGCGGTTACATCAGTGCGGTAGGCCTGGACCGTATTCGGACGGGCGCGTTTTTCATGCGCCAGCCAATCCAGCCAGTTTTCGAGACATTCATGCATCTGCATGACGGCGGACCTCGTCTCGGTTAAGAGGGCAGGACAGGAAGGGGCGCTCAGCAGGCATGACGGAACCAAGCTTAAAGAAGCTGACGACAGATGGCGAGAGAGCGGTGCGCGTGAGCATTCTGTTGCCTTTGCCCTTTCCCTCGGCGCTTGATTATCTGGCGCCTGAAGGCGCTGTCATGCCCGGTGACCTGGTCAGTGTTCCATTGGGACGTCGTGAAGTAACAGGCTGTGTATGGGACATGCAGAGCGATGTGCCAGCCGATTTCGCCCCGGTGGTACCCAAAGAGGTCTCTCTTGCCCGGTTGAAGCCGCTTCTGGGTCGGCTCGACATACCGGCAGTTCCGTCTGACCTCAGACGGTTCATCGACTGGTTGGCTGCCTATACGCTTACCCCGCCAGGTCTGGTGCTCGCCATGGCCATTCGTGCGCGTCATACCCAGCCTGCACGTGTACAGCTTGGCTGGATCAGGGGGGATACCGATCCTGCCAGTGTGCGATTGACCGAGGCCCGTCAACGAGTACTCGACGTTGTGAGCGATAGACCCCTTTCGACCGCAACTCTTACAGAGAACACGGGTGTTTCATCAGCGGTTCTGCGCGGTCTGGCGGCTGTGGGTGTCCTGCAGGAGGTGCCGCTTGCTGTGGAGCCCCTTTTTGCGCCTCCTGATGCGGCCTTTCATCCTCCTGTGCTGTCAGAAGAGCAGCGTGAAGCGGCCACCCATCTGGCTGAAGGGGTCAGGGCGCATCGTTTTGGTGTCACTCTGCTGGAGGGTGTGACCGGATCGGGCAAGACGGAAGTCTATTTTGAAGCGATTGCCGCCTGTCTGGCCGCGGGCCGGCAATGTCTGGTTCTGTTGCCTGAAATTGCTCTTTCCACCCAGTGGACCGACCGTTTCGCGCGCCGTTTCGGAGTTCAGCCTGCGTTATGGCATTCGGAACTCGGTGGCAGGAAACGCCGTGAGACCTGGCATGCTATCGCCCGGGGAGAGGCTGCTGTTGTCGTTGGTGCGCGCTCGGCCCTGTTTCTGCCTTTCCCTGCTCTTGGCTCATCATTGTCGATGAAGAACATGAATCGGCTTTCAAGCAGGAGGAGGGTGTTACCTATCATGGTCGGGATATGGCCATCGTGCGCGCGCGCCTCTCCGACGTGCCCGCGATTCTGGTTTCGGCCACGCCCAGTCTGGAAACACTGACCAATGTAGAAAACGGTCGGTACGAGCATGTCACCCTGCATCGCCGTCATGGCAGTGCGACCCTGCCTGATGTCTGTCTGGTTGATATGCGTCGTGCGCCACCTGATCGGGGGCAGTTTCTTTCGCCTCAGCTGATTGAGGCAGTCAAGGCGACCTTCGACCGTCAGGAACAAGCCATGCTGTTCCTGAATCGTCGTGGTTATGCGCCGCTTACCCTATGTCGTGCCTGTGGTCATCGCATGGAGTGCCCGAACTGTTCTGCCTGGCTGGTCGAGCATCGTGCGCGACAGATTCTGACCTGTCATCATTGTGGTCATCATGAAGCCCTGCCTGAGACCTGCCCTGCCTGTGAGGCTGAATCCAGCCTTGTGGCCATCGGCCCTGGTATCGAGCGTGTCCATGAAGAGGCCCGGTTGCATTTCCCTGAGGCGCGTATTCTGGTCATGGCTTCCGATACCCTCGGCTCGCCCTCGGCAACGGCTGAGGCGGTACGTCGGATCAGCGATCACGAAATTGATCTGGTGATCGGCACACAGATTGTCGCCAAAGGATGGCACTTTCCTGATCTGACGCTTGTAGCGTCGTTGATGCGGATCTCGGGCTCGGTGGGGGGGATCTGCGCGCCGCTGAGCGTACAGTGCAGCTTCTGCATCAGGTATCCGGTCGTGCCGGTCGTGCCGACAAGCCTGGTACGGTGCTGCTGCAGAGCTATCTGGGAGATCACCCTGTAATGAAAGCTCTTGTATCAAATGATTATCAGGCTTTCATGGAGCAGGAATCAGCACAGAGAAGGCCGGGATTCTGGCCTCCTTACGGGCGCCTTGCCGCGCTGATTGTGAGCGCCGATTCTGCCGATTCTGCTGATCGTCTTGCCGCTCAGCTTGGTGCCAGGCTCCCGACCTGCCCGGTACACAGGTGCTTGGTCCGGCTCCGGCCCCTCTGGCTGTTTTACGGGGGCGCCATCGTCGCCGCCTGCTTCTGCGCACACGGCGTAATGTGGCTGTACAGCCCATCCTGCGCCAGTGGCTTGAAGGCATCAAACTGACGACTCATCAACGGATCGACATCGACATCGATCCTATTTCTTTTCTGTAAAGGAGATATGAAGCGCCGCGGGACTGCTCATGGAAAAGGGACAGCTCTGCTATTGGTCGGCCGCCAAAGGGTGGGATTCCTTTGGCGGATCTGGAGCGGAGCTCCAGAAAAGTCAGGCAGTCTTGTCTTCGCGTTTCGGCTTGATGGCCTTGACTACAAAAGTGACAATGGCAATGACGGCCAGAGCATGCTGCAAGTGCGGACGAAGCTTCTTGGGGCCAAACATGCTTAGAAAAGTGAGGCCACCAAGAATGGCTTCCTTTGTCTGCGGTTTGGCGGAGTTGCACATCTTGCTGATGCAGCAGCCTTTCTTGCCTTCTTCCGGAGCCGTCAGTTCGGTGACCTGGGCTTTGTTCTTCTTGAACATCGAATTCTCCTTTTAGGTCTCTTGCTTGATCAAACAGCGCAGACGCAGCAGAGTTTTAGAAAGAGACACGCTTTAAATCGGACGTCCATCTATGACTGCCTGCAAAGTCTTCACACGTTTGATACCTTTACTGGCCAGAGGGTCCACGACAAGCACCTGTTGTGCTGCAGCAAGAGCTGCTTTCATATCGTGGCGTTCCTCTTCTATCTGAGAGAGAAGCTGCCATGAAATCGGGTCGTCCGGATCTTTCTGCAAAGCAACGCCAAGATCACTGATGGCCCCTTCGAAATCTCCAGCGGCGTATCGTACCCGCGCCCGGCCGCGACGGATGAATGCCTTGTCTGGCTGAAGCACAAGTGCATTGCTTATGGCGGCTTCAGCCTTGCGATAATCATGCGCCTTGAGGTTGGAGTCAGCATTTTCAAGCAAAAGGCGCGTACTGGCAGAAAGGCCTTTCTGCGCAGTGTTTCGGCACGTCTTTCGAGAGCCCGGGCTTCCGTGGCGGTTTTCGCGGTACGCAGGGCTTTGCTTGTTTCGCGTAACAGGTCGGCTTTTGGCCTGGCTGAGGGAGAGGTTCTGGCCGGGGGAGCAGTAACACCGTCCCGGGAGGAGACAGCGGGGGCAGCGCAGGCAGGAAAGAATGCCAAAACGACAAAAGCCGTGCTGCTGAAAAGCAGACACGGCCTGACGACGGCCCGATAGAGGGCCGTGCAATGCGTCAAAACGGGCCGAAAGCGCCGTTCCGGCATCAACAGAATATTAGCCCTGGCGTGCTTTCATACGCGGGTTCTTCTTGTTGATGACATAAACGCGGCCACGACGGCGAACCACGCGGCAGTCCTTGTCGCGGATCTTTGCAGATTTGAGGCTGTTACGGATCTTCATGATAATTTGCTTCCCGGGCCATGCATGACGAACGGGCGTCGCGCCCGCGAGTGGTGGTCGGAATACTCACCACCTTGGCGGGAGTCAACTCTTTGCTGCGTTTCCTGCAGGCTGAACCCCGTATTTTGGACGTTTTCAAAGGAGGAAAACGGAATTATCCTGGTTTTATGAAGAAAGCTCTGCCTGTTCTGGCCACTCTCCTGATAGGTCTTCCTCTTGCGGCCCAGGCTGCGCCTCATCTGAAAAACGATCCGGCCTCCGTACTCAACCGGATTCTCGCCGTGCTTCAGACTGATCCTGATTCAGCCAGTGATGCCTGTGTCGAGGCCCTGAAAGAGTTGCACAAGACGCAGAAGATCGTAGCCAATCAGGATACGGATAGCAGTAATCAGGATGCAGCCGTAGCACGGGATGTGCTCGAGTCGGATTTTGAGGAAACGATCGAGGTCTGTGGCACTGATGCACGCAGGCTGTGCCGTACGAAGAGTGAGGCCGATCCGAAGCTGCCTCCGCTCTGCACCGCCATTCGTCCCCGTCCGCCCAGTGAGAGCGATGACTAGGCCCGGTCCATACAGGACCGGGTAATTTCATTCCTCTTATAATGGGCGACGTGCCATGGCCCACAGGGCAAAACCCTGCACATAGGCAACTTCTTCGAGTCGTTTGAACCGGCCGGAGGAGCCTCCATGACCGGCATCCATATTGATGCGGCACAGGAAGGGACCGCCCTGAGCGACCTCGCGCAGCTTCGCAATCCATTTCGCAGGCTCCCAATAGGTGACACGCGGGTCTGACAGTCCACCCATGGCCAGAACCGGCGGATAGGTAACGGCCCTGATATTGTCATAGGGCGAATAGCTGGCGATCAGATCATAGGCGTCCGGATCTTCCAGAGGGTTGCCCCATTCAGGCCATTCGGGTGGCGTGAGCGGGAGACTGTCGTCTGACATTGTATTGAGGACATCGACAAACGGCACCTGTGCGGCAATACCCGCAAAAAGATCTGGCGCCAGATTGGCCACGGCTCCCATCAGCAATCCGCCTGCCGAGCCGCCATGGGCAACGATGCGACCTTCCCTGCCATAACCCTGCGCGGCAAGATGGCGTCCACATGTGACAAAATCAGTGAAGCTGTTGGGCTTGTCTCTGCCCCGTCCTTTCAGGAACCAGTCCCAGCCTTTTTCGGAACCACCGCGGACATGGGCGACGGCGTAGACCCAGCCCCGATCGACCAGGCTGAAGACCGAGGTACTGAATCCTGATTCCATGGAGATTCCATAGGACCCGTAACCGTAAAGCAGGAGCGGCGCCGTGCCGTCACAAGGCGTATTGCGGCGCTTGAGTACTGTGATGGGAATTTCGGCCCCATCCTGCGCACGGGCAAAAAGCCGGCGTGTTTCGTAAAGTTCCGGGTCATGACCTGAGGGGATTTCGCGGATCTTCTGGAGAGTCTGCGCCCCGGTCGCCATGTCGACGTCGTACCAATGGGCCGGTGTGGTTGGCGACTCATAGATATAGCGCAGGGTTGTATCGCCATATTCCAGAAAGCCGAGCAGTGAGAGGTCAAAAGCCTCTTCTTTCATGCCGATGGTTCTGGCCTGGGCACGGATATTACCTTGTGAATCGTATCGTGTGACGTGGATCTCGATATTGCCATTTACCCGCTCAGACCAGGCGAGATGTTCCTTGCTGGCAGCGGCACCGAGCAGGAAACGCCCTGATTCATGGGGTACGAAAGATGTCCAGTTCTCGCGCGAGGGGGCGTCATCGGGGGTCTGCATGAACTGGAAATCGATTGCACCGTCTGTATTGGTCAGAACGATAAAACGGTCATTCCAGTGTGTGAGCGTATAGCGCTCTCCCCGTACCAGAGGCGAGGCAACCTTTGGCGCCTGTGTTGGCTCGTTGGCCGGAATGAGAAGCGTCTCACTGGTATCATGGTCGCCGCGTTCGATCAGGATCCATTTGCGTGACGCCGTGACATTCAGGCTGACGAAGAAACCTGAATCCGGTTCGTCGAACACCAGCACGTCTTCCCCCCCGGCAAGAGGGCGGCGATAGACGCGTGACGGGCGACCGTTGTCGTCGCGATAGACCCAGAACAGCCACTGGTTGTCAGGTGAGATAACAAAGCTGCCCGCCGCGCTCTCGACCTCTGGGGCATAGGCCCTGCCTGTATCAAGGTCGATGCTGTGCAGACGATAGACCTCTGATCCCTGTGTATCGGCAGCATAGACGAACACGCGGTGATCGTCAGAATGGCGTGTAGCGGCCAGTGCGAAATAAGCATGTTCCTTCGCGAGCGCATTAATATCGAGCAGAACCTGCTCCTCTCCCCCGGCACGGGGACGACGCAGATAGACAGGGTGTTGAGCGTCTTTGGCAAAACGCGAAAAATAAAGCCATTCGCCATCAGGCCACGGCACGGAATCTTCCGCAGGCGGAATACGCCCGATCATTTCGTTGAGCAGGATTTCACGCAGGGATGCCATTTCTGCAAGGCAATGCTCGGTATAGGCGTTCTCTTCTCTCAGAGCCTGCGCAATATCAGGGCGCAGGAGAGAGGGATCGCGCAGTACTTTCTGCCAGTTTTCGTCCTTCATCCAGCATAATCATCCTGTCTGATACGCCCAAGTTGAGTGATCGAGTGCGGAATACGCCGGGGGGTGGAGGAATCATAAAGGGCCTTGCAGTTATGCAGAAACAAAGCCCGTAGAGTGCGGCAGAACAGCGTACGCCTCAACGCACTAAATGCCTGTTTTCTCAAAGTTTCGATAGAAGAACAAACCGGTGCCCGCTTCGCAGGTTACAAAAGGACACGTCCTTCATCCTGACATTGAGCTCCGGGAGAAAGCGTTTTAACGGCCCCCGTTTTGAGAACGGGGTCTGAAGAAGAGCACACAAAGGATAGTTATCATGTTCTCACGTACTTGCCTCGGCCTGACCGCTCTGTGCAGCCTTGTTTTCGTTGGTGCAGCTCATGCCCAGCAGGCTCCGGCCCCTGCTGTTGCGCCTGGCACCCAGTCCACCGTCATGCCTGCAGGATCGGTTCCCGTAAATCGTGACGGTGCCCCGCAAGCTCGGACCAATGTCATGCAGTCTGTTGGTGGGTCACAGGTAAGCAATACCGTTTCGACCGCAGCAACGCCCGGTGTACTGGATACTTACGGCCTGCCCTCACTCGATTCTGCAAAGGCCGGTAATCTGGCAGGACTTGCAAGCTATTGCGTTCGTAATCACCTGGTACATGGCACTACACTGCGCGTTGTTGGTCGCAAACTGGCCAAGCGTCCGGATGTCCAGAACGACCAGTATTATTCTCTTGGTGGTCAGGGGCTGCTTCAGACAAGCACCAACGTGCCGTTTGATGTTTCAAGCCTTGATCTGAGCCATCGCACCCAGCTCTGTGCCCAGGTAGGGCAACGCGGCCAGGCTTATAAATAAGTCTCAGGCAGGGTCACTGCTGAAAAAGGCCAGTCCGCAGGGACTGGCCTTTTTCTTTTGCCTGGCTGGGAGGACGGGAACTGATCCACCCTCCGGCAAACATTGTCTGTTACCTGTATAAGTTCAGGGCAAAGCTCTGGATGCAGGTTCAGTGAGGCAGGGCCAGTACCAGATCGAGCCCCTCGCCACTGCATAATACAGCGGCTTTCTCCTGACGGGTCAGGGTAGCCAGGGCCTCCGTGACGGATTGTGCCTCGCGCAGTTTGAGCAGACCGACAACGAGATTGGCGTCGATCGCCGTGCCGGGTTTGCGCGGGGCAGGCAGGGCGCGGCGATGTTCAGCTACCAGATCCGGATTGCTGCGCAGGGCCGCGAATGCCTCCTCGGGTGGGCGATCAGGCATGGCTTCGGCCTGTGTGCGACGCAGGTCGTTTTCGGCAGCCAGTTGCAGGATGGGAGGCAGGGTGGTCTCCTCAGGGATGAGAAGCAGCCCCCAGCTCTTCAGCCAGAGTCCGACATCGCGGCTTGCAGTCATGGCCGCAAGCGGGATGGCGAGAGCAAGCCCGAGCAGAACGGGCGTCATCCAGAGGAAGAGGGAAAAGGATACCGACCACGCGGCTGCAGCCATGACTATACCGTAGGCGGTATAGATCCAGTATCCGTGTGCAATCTCCTTGAGTGAAACGCGCCCGTCATCGCGGTTCTGGGCGTTCCAGCCGGAATCGCGACCGCGCAGGATGGAAATCACGCCAGAGGTATGGATCAGCATGGCGATCGGGGCGATAAGGCCGCCGATCAGGGTTTCAAGCAGGATTGATGCGACGAGACGCAGAAATCCGCCGCAGCTGTGAAGCATGGCCCGGTCGAAGAGTGCGGCGATCAGAGCCAGAGCCTTGGGAGCAAGGAGCACGGCCATAGTGCCGATGAACACATATTTGGCCTGTACCGGATCAACCTGAGGCCAGTGCGGATAAAGTGTTTTGGTGTCACCGAAATATTCGGGTCTGTCGAAATGCGACTGAAGCGAAATCAGGATGCCGAACATGAGAAACAGCAGCCAGAGTGGTGAGGTAATATAGGCGCCGATGCCAACCATCATATGCATGCGGCTTACCCAGTGCAGCCCCCGTGAATGGACGATCTTGCCGTGTTGCAGATTGCCCTGACACCAGCGCCGGTCGCGGATGGCGACATCGGTAAGTGACGGTGGGCTCTCTTCATAGGAACCGAAGAGGCCGGGAATCATGTGAATAGCCCAGCCACCACGCCGCATGAGAGCGGCCTCAACGAAATCATGGCTGAGAATACCCCCGCCGAAAGGCTTGCGCCCCGGAAGATGGGGCAGACCTGCCTGTTCGGCGAAAGCCCGTGTGCGGATAACGGCGTTATGGCCCCAGTAATTGCCTTCCGAGCCATGCCACCAGGCAATGCCATGGGCGATGAGCGGTCCATAAACGCGACCGGCAAACTGCTGCATGCGTGCGAATAATGTTTTGCCGCCAATAATAACCGGAAGGGTCTGGATGAGGGCGACGTTTTCGTGTCGCTCCATGGCGGAGACGGTTCGGACAATAAGGCCACCATCCATGACGGAATCGGCATCAAGTGTCAGCATCTGCTGATAAGCGCCGCCGAAGCGCTTGACCCATTCCTCAAGATTACCTGATTTGCGATCAATATTCTTGGGGCGGCGGCGATAGAATACACGGCCCTGACCGTAAACGGCTTCAACAAACGCGAGATAGGCCCGCTCTTCGCGGATCCAGACATCGGGGTCGGTCGTATCGGACAATATGAAGAAATCGAAAGCATCGATACGGCCTGTGGCGACCAGACTGTCATGGATGGCGCGCAGACCGACGAGAACCCGGTCAGGGTCTTCGTTATAGGTGGGCATGAGCACCGCGGTGCGTGTCATCAGGGCAGGAAGCGGTGTATCACGCGAAATGCCCAGACCCAGCCCTCCATGGCGCAGCACGGAAATGAAGCCGGCAAGCGAAGAGGTAAAGGAAAGCGAGATCCAGGCGCCAAGTACGACGAAGAGTACCAGAACAATGATGCCCAGTGTGGAGACGCCCATGCTGTTCAGCACGCGGTTCATCTCGACGGCGCCCCATCCTGTCAGCAGGATGGCGCCCCCGATGACCAGAAGGCGACGCAGCCAGAGAAAAGGCGGTGCGGTAGGAGGGGTGCGATCACGCCCGAACGTTTCGGGACGCTGACGCAGATTCTGCGTCGGCATCTCGAGAGGCGATTCTGCCGGAAGGACATCGAAAGGGGCAAATTTACGGGTAAGGCTGCTCACGGCGTCCAACGATACATCCATTTCTCAGAAATCGGTCCCTGCTCATTGGCAAGCTGGCAGGTCAGCTCGGCCAGCTTGGCGCTGCCCGGATAGAATTCAAATGTCGTGCGCCAGCCCTTTATTTCGGGGTTGGGCTCGACAACGACATTCTTGATCGAGCCGGTCGAGGTCTGCGGAACGAGATGAAAGGCCGCGTTTGGCGGCAGGTTTTCAAAAGGCTTGCCCGTGAAGTCGATGACGAACATACGGCCATCGGCATGGTCGGTCACGGCGCCGACGCGTGTCGCACCAACGCGGGCGAGATCAGTTGGCCAAGGCGTATCCCAGCCCCAGTACATACGATAGGTATAGGCGTATTCATGCCCGGCCTGCATGGCCTGCTTGGGGCGCCAGAACGAGACAATATTGTCATTCACCTCGTTGGGCGTCGGAATCTCGACCAGATCAACCGCGCCTTCACCCCAGTCGCCGATCGGCTCAATCCAGAGTGACGGGCGTTTTTCATAATTCAGCGCCAGATCCTCGAAATCATGGAAGGAACGACGACGCTGCATCAGGCCAAAGCCATGCGGGCTGGCATCCTGAAATGCCGAAAACTGCAGATCGACCGGATTGTTGAGAGGGCGATAGAGCTGGGCACCGGTGCCAGTCCACATCTGCAGTGCTTCGCTGTCATGCGCGCCGGGACGCCAGTCATCGACATGGTTACGGTTGTTGGCGTCGAAATAAAACATGCCGGTCAGGGCTGCCACGCCGCCTTCGGTGATATCGGTGCGCGGATAGAAGCTTGACTGTACGTCAAACACGGTGGTGGCACCGGGGCGAATGGTAAAGCGGAAGGCACCCACAACGGACGGACTGTCCATCAGCGCATGAATAACGACGGAATCAACACCGGGGCGCGGCTTTTCGAGCCAGAACTCACGGAAGAGAGCGAATTCCTCGCCTTTCGGGTCACCTGTGCCATTGGCGAAACCGCGCGCCGACAGACCGTAATTCTGTCCTTTTGCAACTGCGCGAAAATAGGAAGCGCCAAGGAAGACGGCGCACTCTTCCATGACGTTGGGCGTGTTGATGGCATTACGCAGACGCAGGCCTGAAAAGCCCAGATCATCGGTTACGCGCAGCATGGGATCGGGATAGGTGAACATGTCGGGATCGTAGACAATCGGAGTCGATTGACCGTCCACCACCTCGTTCATGTTGATACGAGGGCGATAAAGGAAACCACGGGGGAAAAATTCCACATCAAAGGCAAGATTCTGACCATGCCACAGTGCGCGCTCTTCCTTGTAGGCAATACCGCGAAACTGATCGAAATTAAGGTTGTCTATGGCACTGGGCAGAGATTGTTGTGGCGCCTTGTAAGCCGATTTTGACAGTTTCTGTGCGATCAGACGCACGGTATTGTTGTCGAATGCCGTCGGTTGTGGCGCGGCAGCGGGCGCTGCCCTGGCTATCTTGCTGGCTCCCAGAAGTGAGAGGCCAGCACCGATTTTTACGAGGTCGCGACGCAGCACTATGACTTTCTCCAGCAGGCCCGGCTGAAAGCCGGGTGATGTCTGATTTTCCTAACGCCCATAGGTTACTTTGGGACACAGGAAAACTCGCCTGCCTTAGAAATCTGTCATGAGTGCGACTTTCGCGCACCCTTTTCAGTTGGGAAGAGCGGCCTTTACGCCCTTTTCACGGATAATATGACGCAATTCGATCACTTTTTTGTCAAGTTCTTCATGATTCAGTTTGCGCCAGCCATCAAAGGCAGGGAGGTCAAAGCCAGCTGAGAAATTATCGCTTCTGGCAATCTTCCAGCTTTCTTCCGTGAAAGTCGGCTCGATCGGGTCGAAGCTATCCCCCTTTTCGTTCTTGCCACGCAGCATTTCGAGATAGGCGGCCAAGCCGTAGGCAACCCGGTCGATTGGCAGCTTGCCCTTGAGCAGATTCTGGATCGTGGCGGTCCAGAAGACCTGCACCTTTGACTGGCCGTCACTTCCGATACGCAGGTTCTGATCGGCCATGGCGGGGTTCGAGAAACGGGAAATCACCGATTCCTTGTATTTCTCGAGATCTTCTCCCGGAGCAGCTTCAGGGTCGGGATGACATCCGTGTCCAGATAGGCTTCAACGAGCTTGCGCAGGTCGGGATCGTTGATTGATTCATCGATATGATCATAACCGAGCAGCAAACCAGAGAATGCCAGGAAGATATGAGATGCGTTGAGCATACGGATCTTCATGAACTCATAATCGGTCACATCATCGACCATCTGGACGCCCGCTTTCTCAAGGGCGGGGCGACCATCGGCGAATTCATCCTCGATCACCCACTGGGTGAAATCCTCGGCGACCAGTGGCAGAAGATCATCCAGACCGCTTTCACGGTTCAGGCGTTCAGCGATTGCCGGTGAAACTGTCGGCGTGATGCGATCAACCATGGCGTTGGGGAAGGTCGCATTGGCCTCGATCCAGCTTGCCAGTTCGGGATCACGGGCACGGGCAAAACCGAGAAACGCCTTGCGGGCAACGTTGCCGTTATGGCGCAGATTGTCACAAGACATGATGGTAAAGGCCCGGTTGCCGGCATCACGGCGACGACGCAGTCCCTCAACGACATAGCCGAAGATTGTTGAGGGCGTTTCCGGGTTGGCCAGGTCCCGCTGAACATCTGCATTTTCCAGATCGAAATCGCCGGTATGTTCGTTGATGTTATACCCGCCTTCAGTGATCGTCATGGAGACGATCCTGATTGAAGGATCGGAGAGCAGGTCCAGAACAGCATCCGGCTTTTCGGGAGCAAGAATGTAATCGGTGAGTGCGCCAATGACACTGCGCTTGCTGTCACCTGACGGGGCTGTTTCGGTCAGGGAGAAGAGGCAGTTCTGGGATTTGAAATCGTCAGCCTTTTTTTTGGAGCGTTCGCCCGAGGTCAGACCGACGCCGACAATACCCCACTGATGCTGCCCGGGCAGACCGAGGATCTTGTCGATATAGTAGGCTTCGTGCGCGCGGAAAAAATTGCCTACGCCGAAATGCAGGATTCCAGGCTTGATATCCTTGAGATCATAAGACGGAGCCGACACGCCTTCTGGCAGGTGCTGCAGGGTCTCACGGGTGATCATAAGCTCAAATCCCTTTTCGTTTTCTGTTCGTTTTGCACTCTACGGGCGGGGCTAGATACAAAGGGTCTTTCCCGTTCGTAAACAGGTGCATCGCGCATCATAGGCGCAATTCAGTCAATGCAACGTGCGAGATCGATCACAAGTTCATCCCGATGATGGTTCGGGCAAGGTTATCCGATCATTTCGCGCAGGTCCTTTGCGCGGCTTTCCGGGGTGCTCATGAGCACATCCGTGGCCCGACGCAGATCCTGGCGTAGCAGCGCAATGACAAAATGCATTTCTGGCAAGGCATCCTGCCCCAGCGTGGGCAGGGCGCTCAGAACATCCTCTCTGCCCGGACGGTATGGCTTTTCATGTGCCTTGCCTGCAGCATGAATTTCGCAGCGCCGTGCCAGTGAACGATAGGCATGGCTGAGGCCGGTATGTAATCCGGCCACACCGGAGAACCCGCCCCTGTCCTTGCCCGCATTGATGGCACGTGCCACCAGCATGGTATCACTCAGCATTCGGCGCATGAGCGCCGGAAGTACGGTCAGGATGGGGTGACGTTTTTCGAGCAGACCCCAGTTTTCCCGATAGGCTTCTGCCACACATTCATTGATGACCAGCAGGTTACGGGCGCAATGATCGTTTCTGGCTTCGAGCTCGCTCCACATCTCCTCGCGTCGCAGGGCTGCCTGAAGCAGCTCGTCCATTTCGCGAAACATGCGCCCTGCGGTCAGAAAGCCACGTCTTCTTGCGCTGGCATGCAGTACGACGAATGAGACAGCAAGCGATACGATAACCCCGAGAAAAATGGCCGTGAGACGTTCTGTCAGCGGCCAGTAGGGATTACTGCCTCGTGACGGAAGCAGGTAGACGATCATCAGCGTGACGCCGGCAAAACGTAATGAGGGGCGTACTGCAGCTATATAGGCGAGAGGCAGGAGCGCCATGCAGAAGATCGGCCAGTACAGGCCGAAGAGAAGGCGCGCGGTAATCGCCAGTGTCCCTACCACAGCACCGACGAGCGTGCCGACGATCTGGTCACGTGCTGTGGAAAAAGTCTGGTCTATGCTCGATTGTGTGACGATCAGAGCGGTGATCAGGGCCCAGATCGTCTCATCAAGGCCAGTTGTTTCGCCGATGATCCAGCAGAGGGCGACCGCTACCAGTGTCCGTACCATCTGGCGCCAGGGCGCCTCTCCGTCTGCGCGAGCTCTGAACAGGGAGGCAAAAGGCATCGGTCACTCTCCGGAGAGTGGCAAAGGCACCCAACGCAGCCCGTCCTGTCCCTGAACAAGAAGCAGGATTGTATGTTTTTTCTGCTGGCGTGCACGTGTCAGTTCTTTTGACAGGGCATCCGGCGAGTTTACGCCTACCTGCTGTACCTCCGTCACCACGTCTCCTGTCTGCAATCCGCGCGTATCAGCAGGGCCGTCGCGTGTGACGTCGGTTACAACGACACCGCGCTGGGAGTCGGACAGATTGTATTTGGCGCGCGTCTCGTCATCGATCGCTGCGAAGGTAACGCCCAGATCTGCCAGAGCCAGCTTGCTGGGTCCTTTGGTCTTGGCCTCGGTGGGTGGCATGTCGGGTGTCTCAGGTGAGGGGCGGATCTCACTGTCGCATCAAGTGTTTTTCCCTTGCGCCAGATGCCGAATGTCGTTTTGGTTCCCGGAGTGATTTCGGCTACCAGACGGGGCAGGGCATGACCGTCGATTGGTTTGCCGTTAAGAGAGACAATGACATCGCCTGTCTGCAGTTTAGCTGCTGCAGCTGGACCTTTTGGGTCAACACTTGCGATCATGGCCCCTTTTTCGGGTTTGAGACCAATACTGTCAGCAATTTCATGCGTGACATCCTGCACCTTGACCCCGACCCATCCACGCGACACATGGCCGTCGCGGCGCAACTGCTCGATGACTCCTTTGGCGTCATTGGCAGGAATGGCAAAACCGATGCCGATGGAACCACCACTTGAACTGTAGATGGCGGTATTGATGCCAATGACCTCACCGTTGAGGTCGAAAAGGGGGCCGCCTGAATTGCCGCGATTGATGGAGGCGTCGGTCTGGATATAGTCGTCATACAGGCCATGATTGATGTCGCGCCCGCGAGACGACACGATACCGCTCGTGACGGTACCAGACAGGCCGAACGGATTGCCGATGGCCAGCACGCGATCGCCCACACGTGCCTTGTCGCTGTCGCCGAAAGATACGATTGGGAAGGGCGCCTTGCGTTCGATCTTGATCACCCCGAGATCGGTACGGCTGTCGCGTCCTATGATCTTGGCTGGGAGCACCGTGCCATCCTGCAACGTGACCGATACCTTGTCAGCATCCTTGATGACGTGGTTGTTGGTCACGATATAGCCGTCAGGCGAGATGATGAATCCCGAGCCAGAGCCTGCATCTTGCGTGGCGGGTCCGACGGGTTCGGCGCATGGTTCATGTAGTCGTGAAAGAATTTCTCCATCGGCGAGCCGGGTGGAAACTGAGGAACCTGCGGCCCGTCATCAGGGCTTGCATCCGGGCCGTCATCATCATCGTCATCTTCGCCAGGCTTCAGCGTTGCCGAGATCGAAATATTGACTACGGCAGGCAGCAGACGGGCAGCAAGGTCCGCCAGTGAATCGGGAGCTGCATGCACGCTTCGCGCCACGGCAGCAGGATCGGCCTGAGCCGTTGCCATCGGGGCGCCTGTCGTCGAGGCTCCGGGAGGAGCCGCTGTCTGGGCGAAAACGGAAGAACTGGCGGAGACCCAGCCGCCCATCAGAGCAGCAAGAACGAAGCGATGTTTCATGATCTTACGGTAACGCAATTCATGGGTTTGCGTCACCTATCTCCGCGTTACGATCTTTCTTTGCTTCTTCCAGAGCTTCCTTGCGTGTCTCACCGGCCATCAGCGCGGCCTGACGGCGATGGCGATCGAGCCAGACTGCCAAGCATAAACGCCAAGGAAGCCGAGGATATTGACGAGAATCTGGATAACCCAGCCATCGCCGAAGCTGTTCATGACCAGACGGGCAAACAGATCCAGGATGGTTCCGAAGCTGAAAACCTCGAGAGAGTGGCGCCCGAGCATCGCCAGGCCCTGACCGCCCCTTGTCTCCGAAAGTCTTGTGGCTGTGATGGAGGACTGCACAAGAATAAGAATGGCCATGGCATCGACCCATCGCCAGATGGCAAGATCCGACTTGTCGGCCTGGGGGATATCGGCGAGCGGCCTGAGGCTTGGCAGGTTCCAGCTTTCGTAAGGGAAGCACTCAAGCGCGCCGAAGATCAGATAGATGATCGCGAGTGTTTTCGCCCAGAGTGGCCCTGGCAGATTGCCGTCGCGTCTGCCCGCCATGATGGCCGCCAGCATTCCCAGTGTGAAGATGAGTTGCCATGCGAAGGGGTTGAAGTACCATCCATCCGGGTCGAGCCAGTTCGGCAGATTGAGTGTAGGATCGCTGTTGATCAGACCCCAGAGCGCCAGACTCGTACCCCCCAGAAGCCATGGCGAAATCTTCCACAGGAAAACCAGCAGAGGGAAAGCCAGCAGAAGGACGATGTAGAGTGGCAGAATGTTCAGGTTGTTGGGGAGGGCTTCGAGGGAAAGCACCCGCCAGACCCATTCATGCCCGTGAGCAAGCTCGGGTTCGAGGAAATCGACCGGGACGGGAGAATAATGGCGCCATTGTCTGATGGTAAAGACCGACACCAGAAGCATGACCATCTGGAAAAGATAGAGCCGCCAGCAACGACGCACGATCCGTTCGATACCCACAAGCCAGCCACCTGTCGGAGGCCCGCGCAGGATCAGCCGACCATAAGCCAGCCATGAGGCATATCCGGCCAGAAGGACGAAGATTTCGGCAGCATCGGCAAAGCCGAAATTACGCAAAGTGAATCGGTTGAGCACATCCTGAGGGGCGTGATCGGCCAGCATCATCAGCAGTGCGATGCCACGAAGCGCATCAATGCGATGGTCGCGTTTCCTGCGTTTCGGGGCGGCGTCGGTCTTGGCCTCGCTCATTCCTGTCCTGCTTTCCTGCCCAGATAGTCCGGGAGGGTACCCGGCTCCGCCCTGCTCATACGCGCAGATGCTTGCGTGATCCACTTCCCGCCATGCTAAATGAAAGCGCACAGGGTACGGCCCCGTCGCCAGAGGACAAACATGACCGATTTTGAAAAACCCGCCAATGAAACCGACCAGCGCAGAATTCTCGAGACCCTGCGTCTTGTCAAAGACGAGGCAGGCACATCGAATGTCCTGAGTTTTGCCTCTCTCGAGGGCATCGCCCTGCGCGATGGTCATGCTCACGTGTCGCTTGCGACCTCGCGTGAGGATGCTGCCCGTATCGAGCCAATGCGCCCCCGTGTCGAAGCTGCCCTTGCCACTTTGCCCGGGATTTCACGCGCGACCATCATTCTGACAGCGCATCGCGCACCCGGAAAGGCCGCGGCACAGCCGCAGGGACACCGTCCCTTCCAGCTCGAGCAACCTGCCAACAGTCCAGGCCATCCCCAGCCGACGCGTCCTGATGGCAAGGCCCTGCCTCAGGTGCGTGCCATCATTGCCGTGGCATCGGGCAAGGGTGGGGTGGGCAAATCGACCACTGCGGTCAATCTCGCAGCGGGTCTGGCCAGGCTAGGGCTGCGCACCGGTATGCTTGATGCCGATATTTACGGCCCCTCCCTGCCACGTATGCTCGGTCATTCTGCCAAACCGGCTCTGGAAAACGGCAAGATCATTCCTGTCGAAGCCTGGGGCATGCATGCGATGTCGATCGGGTTCCTGGTTGATGAGCAGCAGGCCATGATCTGGCGCGGTCCCATGGTCATGGGGGCTATCGGGCAGTTTCTTGCCGATGTGGCCTGGCCCGCTCTCGACGTGCTCGTGATCGATATGCCCCCCGGTACGGGTGATGCCCAGCTTACCATTGCCCAGAAGCTCAGTCTGCGTGGTGCGGTGATTGTTTCCACCCCGCAGGATATTGCCCTGCTCGATGCCCGCCGTGGTCTTGCCATGTTCGAGCGGATGAATGTGCCGCTTCTGGGTATTGTGGAGAACATGTCCTATTTCTGCTGTCCGAACTGCAACCATCGTACCGAGCTTTTCGGGCATGGTGGTGCGCGTGAGGAAGCCGAGAAGGCGAATGTGCCGTTCCTTGGCGAAATTCCATTGCTTGCTGATATTCGCATGAGTGCTGATGCCGGCACACCGATCATTCTTTCGGCACCGGAAAGTGAGGCAGCACAGGCTTATACCCGTCTTGCCCGTGCAGTAGCCCAGAGCCTGCGTCTGGAGCCCGGAGCATGATCCGTCTGCTTCTGGCGTTTTTCATGGTTGGCGTTGCGCTTGCTGGGTGTGGGCCGCGCAAGGTTCCTCATCACGGATATGCAGCTGATGGATATGGAGTCATTGACGACTCTCCCCATCTTCCTCCGCCGGACACGTTATGGCATCCGGCACCGGCAGCACACTGAGGTGTAAAACGCTGCTGGAATTCCGTCCGGGGGTGTGCGGGTTTTGGGGCGCTGATCGATTCGAAAGTAGCGCGAAAGGGCGGACCCTTTCGCGTGTTCAGGGGAAAGCTCCGGAAAGCTTTCAGTTCCCGGCGGGTTTGGCCTGGTCGCCGGTATTTTCCGTCACGGAGACATCGCCGCTGACCGTGCGGTTGAGCACCGAGAAAGACACGGCGTCCATGGTCGTGACATCGACATCATCGCCGATCTTGAGCGTGCTGAGCAAAGGCCACAGGGCCTTTTGCCTGACAGTTACGGTGCGTGTGATGTCAGCATGGTCGATGACTGTTACCTTATGGGCAGCAGCATCGACAGCCACGACTTTGACGCGCTGACGCTGGAACGAGACGAGCGTGCCATGAGGGTGGCGCTTCGCATGGCCTTTGGCGGATGAAACCGTCGATTCAGGAAGCGGGCTGCCAGGGGCGGCAATATCAGCGGCCATGGTCTGGAAGAACCGCATCGAAATATGATCACCCGCTTCGAGATGAGGCAGATTCTTGGCATCCTTCGGATGGTGAGCGTAAGGAGACCGCCTTTCTGATCACGGAGGAGGATGGTTCTGGTCTGCATATCGACGGTTTCGACCGTCGCATTCATGTTTTGGTTGCCCGTGATCACGGCCTGCGCGGCTGCGTGCCTGGGGGTGGCCGTCAGGGCTGATGCCGACAGGAGAAGGGCAGTCAGTGCGGGGCCCAGAAAACGACGGGTCATACGCGTTATTCTCGAAACCATGGGAACGTTCTTGTCCTTCTTGGGTGTCAGTCAAAACTGGGAGCTATCGGATCGTTTTCCTGGTATGGAAGATCCAAGGACGTCAGGTTGCCCTATGTCTGTCTATCCGAAAAGGGGGCAACCGGCTCATGGCACGCAATTAAGTCATGTGGAAGCACCGGTTTGAGGCGCGCTGGTGATAAGACTGGCTGTACAAGACATCACTGTCGTAGAATCTGGCGTGACAGATAACTCATTTTGTTGTGAAAACGAGTCATGACTCTTTTCTCCTTGTCCTGCATTTATCGGCGCAGTCTGTTTTTCTTCTGTGTATCCGTTTTTTCAGGAGGCTGCTGTTTTGCCGGCATAACAGGAAAAGCCGACAAACCGGATGAGCGTATTCTTGTACGTGGACGTCAGGCAGCGGGAATAATGGCTGATTACGGTTGGCACGAGGTATCTCTCGGTCCTCTTGGAACCCGCTCCCTGCTCGATACGCCATTTTCAGTCATGATTGTGCCGCGCGATGTGATTCTGAATCAGCAGGCACGCAATGTGAATGATCTGGCCCAGTATCTGCCTTCCGTACAGCTGGAGATGCGCGGAGACCCCAATACAAGTCGACCACAGTCGCGCGGGTTTGAGGCTGATGTGATTGCCAATTCGCGTCTTGATGGTCTGAACATGGTCATTACCACGCCCTATGCCGCCGAACAGTTCGATTCACTTCAGGTGCTGAATGGTTTGTCAGGAGCGCTTTACGGCCCACAGAATCCGGCCGGGACATTTGATTATACACTCAACCGGCCGACAGATCATCCTAGGGAAAGGGTGGTCATGGGCGTCGATTCAGCGCAGGCCCTGATGGAGTCGTTCGATGCTTCGGGCCGTATCGGAAAGAGCAGATGGTTTGGCTATCGCGTGACGATGCTTAATCAGTCTGGTACGACCTATGCACCGGAAACCCATCTTCGACGCAACCTGATTAGTGGCGCTTTCGACCTGAATCTGGATTCCAGAACGCAGCTTCAGATTGATGCAAGCCAGTACAGCTATGCACAGCGTGGTTATGCTGGCGGATTTTCCTATGCAACGGGGCTGGCCCTGCCTGCGGCGCCTGATCTTTCGCGCAAAGGCTATGGTCAGGATTTCGCAGGTTACAACGCTTCGATCAATACGGTTCTGGCCAAGCTTATCCACCATTTCAACGATGACTGGTCGCTGACGCTTGGCGGATTGTATCAGGATGCCTGGCGCAATGTGTTTTCGGTTACCAATACTTTGACAGACTCGGCAGGTCATTATCGTACAAGCATTGCTGCTGCCACGACGGCCAATGATTTTCGTGTCTGGTCAAATCTGGCTTATGCGAATGGTCGATTCCGGACAGGGCCTTTTATTCACCGTGTGGTGATTGGCTCGAACGGGTACAGCATGGGCACATTCAACCCTACCAGGGGCGCCAATATGGTGCTCGGTACGGCTCGCATAGGTGCTCCGGTCACATTCTCTGGCACACAACCCTATTTCTCTGGGCGGTACCAGTCGGCGTCTATCACCTCTCAGTCGTTGCTGGCCGGCGATACAATTGCACTGACCCGCCACTTGTCGATCATGGGGACACTGGCCTGGAGCTGGCTTGATACGGGTAGCAGCAATAGCCAGGGCGTCACGACGGCGCGTTATCATGTCGGTGCAGTTTTCACGCCCATGACCAGCATCATCTATCACGTCGATTCTAGTACCAGTCTCTATGGCACCTGGGGCAGGGCGGTTCAGGCCGGACCTGTGGCGCCCATATCAAGCTCAAATGCCAATCAGGTTCTGTCGCCTCTCCGCTCGGAGGAATACGAGTTGGGTGTGAAATACCGTCCCGTACCGGATCTGATGGTAAGTGCGGCGGGATTTCGTATGACGCGCGGTTTTGCGTTCACTGATCCAGCTACCGGTCTGTATCGCGAGGCGGGGCAACAGCGCAATTATGGAGTGGAAGGGCAGATTGCCGGGCGTGTCACGAAAGCGGTGAGTCTGTTTGGCGGTGTTACCTGGCTGGATGCCCAGACCGGGGCAACCGGTACACTCCTTACGTCGCGCAAGCAGGTTGTCGGAGTTGCGCCTGTACAGGCCAATCTGTTGCTGGATTACCACCCGGGCTGGATGAGGAATGTGGCCGTGAATGCCAGCCTGCATGTCATGGGGCGTCGTGCTGCGGACGTTGCCAATTACAGTTTTGCGTCAGGGTTTACGACTCTTGATCTTGGCGCGCGTTATGGTTTTCACGTTTATCAGGTGCCGGTTGTTATACGTTTTGGCGTGTCGAATGTCACCGACAAGCAGTATTGGGCTTCGGTTTATCCAAGTTCGATCAATGGTGCAGCAAATGCCACGAATTCGGCTGTTGCCGGGTTACCGAGAACCTATCACGCAACCACGGAAATCGACTTCTGAGCGGGACATTCCGCTCCCGTATTCTGGGCGTCGGCTGTGGCGCGGCTGTCCAGAGGCTGCCACCCTGACACAGTATCGCTGTTCTGGCGCAACGCTGCAGCGCCGTAAGCCACTGCGCTCCATGCGGCATTGGCCAGCGCCTTGCGGCTTGGAAAATCCTCTGGTGCCAAAGGTGGATGCATGAGGATTGTAGCGCGCTTGTTGCGTCTTTTCAGAAATTGCCAGACATGCGGACCGAGATCCATATCACCATACCAGGCAAAGACAGCGCGGTTCGTCCGAGTGACAGGCAGTCCTTCAAGACGGTCATAGACAAGGGAAATGGGTTGGATGAGAGGGGTGAGCCCCGCCGGGTAGGAGGGCATATCGAGTGCCGGAGCGTTCTTGGGCAGGCGTGGCAGTTTGGCGATGGCGAAGAATGTTGACATGAACGGGAGTACACGAGATCCGTCAGATGAGGTGCCTTCAGGAAACAGAATAAGATTATCACCCGTGGCAAGGCGTGTGATCATTTCATCGCGTTCCCGACCTGTCGTACTTCTGTTTCGACTGACGAAAATTGTGCGGCCGATTTTGGAGACCAGTCCCATTATGGGCCAGCGCTCGATATCGCCTTTGGCAACGAAAACAGAATAGATCTTCGTACCGAGAACCGGAATATCGAGCCAGGAGGAATGATTGGCCACGTAAATGATCGGGCGCTCACCGCGCGCGCGCCCTTTTTTCCCTCCGACCGTGCCGACTGGCTGGCCGATCATCTTGATATCCAGATCAAGCAATCTACACAGCACACCCCAGATGACACGTGTCCAGCGTATTTTCAGTACACCAGGTATTGGCAGGAGAAGCGCTTCGAACCCTACCGAGAGCGGCACCCACACGACAACGCCAGCAAGGCGCAGACAGGCATGGAGCGCCTCTAGTTTCCCGATAATTTTTCCCGTGGGTGAAAGATCAGCGAAGTCTTCAAGAACCGGGCGATTTTTACCACCTGTGATAGCGTTGTCAGGAGAATGGCTCCATCGTGACAGCAATCCGGAGAGACGGTTTCGGAAGAGATCTGCGCTCATATCCTGTTCAATACTGTCATGATGCAAACGTGACAATCACCGTAACCGTCCAGCCTGTAGGGAATGCTACAGGTCTGATCAGCAAATGCCGGACAGGAAAGTCTATGCAGCTTGCCTGAAACACCGTTTCCCAAGAGGCTTCAAGGATGTTTCACGTGAAACACAGATCAAGGTCCGCAGGTGGATAACAGATAATTCACAAGTGCGAGGTGCGTCCCGGTGGAAGGATGGTGCGTCATTATCAAAAAGAAAGGAATGCAGATATGGCTGGTTTTGGCAATTTCCCCGAACTTCCTCCGATGAATCCTCAGCTTAAACCCAACTGGTTTATCGGTATGGGGGTGGTACTCCTTGTGCTGGGTGGGATCGCTTTTCTTGATACGGTTGTGACAACTCTCGCGAGCGTCATTGTAATCGGTTTCCTGCTGATTCTCTCGGGTGTGGCGTATCTGGTCCAGAGCTTCGCGCATCGCACAGTTGAGGGCTCGCGCTTCTGGATTACGGCCGTGATGGGCTTTTTCTATGTGCTGGGAGGCATTCTGTTGATTCAGGAGCCTGCAACGGGATCGGTCTTCATCACGGCGTTTCTGGCAGGGTGTCTGATGGCTTCGGGGATTATGCGTGGGCTCTGGGCAGCTGGCCATCGCTATGTAGCCAACTGGTGGACCTTGTTGCTCAGTGCGATCATAGCGCTTCTGACGGGGGTGCTGGTTTTTGCCACCTTGCCCTGGTCAGGGCTGTGGCTGATTGGAACGTTTATTGCCATCGAGCTGATTTTCGGGGGGATTTCCGCTTTGGCTTTTGGTCTTTCGCTCAAGAAAGTCGGCAAGTAATCCGGCGTTTGCTGAAAGCTTCTCTGTCAATTCAGGAATGAGGACAAAGGGGGCGATGAACGCCCCCTTTGTCATGTTCCACGTACGGCTCTTGCAATGTCGGCAAGCTGATCCAGAACAGCAGGAACAGTAGCAGAGCTTGCCTTGCCATTTTCAAGTGTGCTGGCCAGTGTCGCAATAAGAGCCGAAGCGACAACGGCAGCATCCCCGACTGACGCGGCCCGGGCGGCTTGTTCTGCCGTGCGTATGCCAAAACCTATGGCGACAGGCAGGGAGCTTGCAGCGCGCAGGCGTGGCAGTGCTGCTGCCAGTTCATCGTGGCTTGCCGTACGGGTGCCTGTGATGCCGGTGATGCTGACATAGTAGATGAAGCCAGAAGCCGTATTGAGCAGATAGGGGAGACGTTCATCCGGTGTGTTCGGCGCCACGAGCTGAATGATATCGAGGCCGTTTTTCTGTGCATCAGCAGAAAGCAGGTCGCTTTCTTCCTTGGGTAGATCGACGATAATCAGACCGTCGACACCGGCCTCAGCAGCGTCAACGCAAAATCGGGCCGGACCATAGCTGTCGATCGGATTGACATAACCCATCAGGATAATGGGTGTGTCGCTGTCGTTCTGACGAAAGGCGCGAACCATGGCGAGCACGCCTGCGAGTGTTGCTCCGGCTTTCAGCCCGCGCAACGCTGCCGCCTGAATGGTCGGTCCGTCGGCAGAAGGGTCCGAAAAGGGGACGCCGATTTCGATCAGATCGGCTCCGGCGGCAGGCATGCCCTTGAGCAGGGCAAGAGAGGTTTCGAGGTCGGGGTCATAGGCCTGAAGATAGGGAATGAGCGCGCCGCGCCCCTCGGCCTTGAGTGATTCGAAACGGGCCTTGATGCGACTCACAGTGACACTCCCAGATGGTCAGCGACGGTGAAGATATCCTTGTCGCCACGACCGGACAGGTTGAGAACAATGATCTGATCCGGCGTCATGCTCGGGGCAATTTTCATGACCTGAGCCAGGCCATGGGCGCATTCAAGGGCAGGAATAATACCCTCGGTGCGGGTCAGAAGCTGGAAGGCGTCAAGCGCCTCCTTGTCGGTCACGCCGACATATTCCACGCGTCCGATATCATTGAGCCAGGAATGCTCCGGCCCGATGCCGGGATAATCCAGACCCGCGCTGATCGAATGCGCCTCGGCAATCTGGCCGAACTCATCCTGAAGCAGATAGGTGCGGTTACCATGCAGAACGCCTGAACGCCCGCGCGATATGGAGGCTGCTGTCAGGCCGCTATCCAGTCCATGGCCGGCAGCCTCAACACCGATCATCTTGACCGATTCATCGTCAAGGAAAGGATGGAACAGGCCCATGGCATTGGAGCCACCACCAATGGCTGCGACCAGAACATCGGGCAGGCGGTTCTCGACAGTCAGGATCTGTTCGCGTGTTTCGATGCCGATAATCGACTGGAAGTCGCGTACCATCTCCGGGTAAGGGTGCGGTCCCGCGACCGTGCCGACCAGAAAATAGGTATCATGCACATTGGCCACCCAGTCGCGCATGGCCTCGTTCATGGCATCTTTCAGCGTGCCGGACCCTGCAGTTACAGGGTGCACCTCAGCGCCCAGAAGATGCATACGAAACACATTGGGCTTCTGCCGCTCGACATCGACTGCGCCCATATAAATGGTGCATTTCAGCCCGAACAGCGCGCAGACGGTTGCTGTCGCCACGCCATGCTGTCCCGCACCTGTTTCGGCCACGATACGTGTCTTGCCCATGCGTCGCGCCAGCAGGATCTGGCCCATGACATTATTGAGCTTGTGCGAGCCCGTATGATTCAGCTCTTCACGCTTGAGATAGATCTTTGCACCACCCAGCTCCTTACTCAGGCGCTTTGCATGCCAGAGCGGGCTGGGGCGGCCGACATAGTCCCGGAAGTAGTAATCGAGTTCCTGTCGAAAGCCCGGGTCGGCTTTGGCTGCCTGATAGGCATTGGCCAGATCCTGTACCAGCGGCATGAGGGTTTCGGCAACGAACTGCCCCCCGAACGTGCCGAAACGACCGCGCTGATCGGGGCCGTTACGCAGGCTGTTGAGACGGGGAGAAACTTCAGAACTCATGCGAATTGTCCTGTTTGAGGCATGGATCGACACGGCAAGCGGGTTTCTGCGATACCAGAGGGGCGGCGTAACGTCCATTCCCCGCCCCGCAGGGAAGAGAGGATGGAGCCGGAGAGGAAGGTTCGATGTTTCTAGCGCATCCGGTGGGGCGCCCCGTTCATGAAATTCTTGCCGTCGAGGATGCGAGGAATGTTGCCTGGCTTGATCTTGTCGAACCCAGCGAGGCAGAGATCCATCTTGCCGAGACCGTGACGGGATTGTCTCTGCCACGTCGTGAAGCGCTTGAGGAGATCGAGAGTTCGTCACGCCATTATCGTCGGGGTGATGTTATCTATCTCTCCACACCCCTTGTGCGCCTGATCAATGGGCGACTGACCACTTACCCCGTAGGTATAGTCGTTTCTCCCACATGGCTGATCACGCTACGTTATGCGAACTACACGGCGTTCGAAACCATGAGTCGCGACCTCGCGGCCAATGATGTCGATTTTGCCTTGTCTGATGTACCTGAGCTGGCGATCCATCTGCTGGAGATCATCGTGAACCGGCTGGCGGATGTTCTGGAGAATGCCGGTCGCACGCTTGATGCGATCTCACGAACGGTTTTCGCCAATCGGCGTCCCAATCGTCGTGTCCGTAATGCCGATGTTCTGCGCCAGACTCTCAGGCAGCTTGGCGAGAGCGGTGATCTGACTTCCTCTATCCGGGAGAGTCTCCTGGGGGTTGATCGCATCGGTATGTTTCTGGGTGATGCGCGCTATTTCGAATTTCGTGAAGCGCTGCAGACGCGTCTGCGCATTCTGGGGCGAGATGTCGCGTCACTGAATGACTATGTGGCTCAAATGACGCTGAAAGTGCAGTTTCTGCTGGATGCCACACTCGGTTTTATCAGTATAGACCAGAATGACGGCATGAAGCTGCTGACTGTGGTCAGCTTCGTCGGCATTACCCCGACCCTGCTCGCGGGAATTTATGGTATGAATTTCAAGATCATGCCGGAACTCGACTGGCATTATGGCTATTATTATGCGTTAGGCCTCATGGCTTTTTCGGTGCTGCTGCCCTTGTTCATTTTCTGGCACCGGGGATGGTTTGGAGATCGTTCATCGTGAACCGGTTCGCAGTGTCTTGTTCCTTTCTCGCTTTTGTGTCGATTGCGTCTCCAGCTCTCGCAAGTTCCGTTATGCACCCTGACACGCAACAGGCTCAGACAATGCTTGATCGTCTGGTGCAGGAGCCGCTTAAATTTGAGGGCGCCAGTGATTTTCCTCTCAGCTTTCGCCAGCCCGCCGGCTATCAGGGCCGACAGCCCACCCATGTGCTGATCGGTTATCATCTAGATGGTCTGAAGATCGCAGGCGAGTTTGTTGCACTTGACGCAGAGAACCGGCCTCTTCAGGCTGCCCCCCTCACGGGCCGTCTGCTTGAATCAGAGAGGGCAGATACTGCAGTGCCCTGTTATGTCGACATCGCATTGCCTGCCACGCTGCATCTGAGTGGTATATGTAGTCCGGCCCTGATTTCGGGTTCCTATAGTGAGACGGTAAAGGCTCAGCCCCTTTTGTTTCTTCTGCCTGGTCTGGGTGAAGGGGAGAAAAGCTCAGGCGAGTACATGATGAAGCCCTGGCGCCGCTGATCAGGACTGTTGACACAAAGCGCCGTTTCTCACTAAGATAGAAAGCAAGAGCCGCATGCTTCCATTGTATCGCGGCCTCTCTCAAGACCTTTCGTCTTCGCTCATCGTCGGGCCCGTTCCGCGGCCCATCTGACGGAGCATTCTTTCGCGATCGATCATCTGTCACGGATACGGTTCCGTCTCCCGGGCAGTGGACTATAGCCCATCTAAGGCGCTTTTCATGCATCTTGCTGAACTCAAGAAAAAATCCCCTGCCGATTTGCTGGCCTATGCTGAAGAGCTGCAAATCGAGAATGCGTCTTCAATGCGCAAGCAGGACATCATGTTCGCCATTCTCAAGACCCTGGCGGATAATGATCAGGCCATCTACGGTGAAGGCACGCTCGAGATCCTGTCTGACGGTTTCGGCTTTCTCCGCTCTCCCGAGGCCAATTATCTTCCTGGTCCGGATGATATCTATATCTCTCCCGCCCAGGTGCGCCGCTTTGGTCTGCGCCCCGGTGATACGGTCGAGGGGCAGATCCGCGCCCCGCGCGATGGAGAGCGGTATTTCTCACTGCTCAAGGTCAATTCGATTAATTTCGAAGAGCCTGATTCCGTCCGTCAACGCATCAATTTCGACAATCTGACGCCGCTCTATCCTGAGCGTCGTCTGCGTATGGAAGTCGAGCAGGCAGGGGCTCCGGAGCCGCAGCGACCGGCAAGGGCAAAAAAGACCAGCGTGATTACACACCGCGTGTGATCGATCTCGTGGCCCCCATCGGCATGGGTCAGCGCGCCCTGATTGTGGCACCGCCGCGCACCGGTAAGACCGTGATGCTGCAGAGCATCGCCTCATCCATCAGTGCGAATCATCCTGACGTCTTCCTGATCGTTCTGCTTATTGATGAGCGCCCGGAAGAAGTGACCGACATGGCCCGCTCCGTACGCGGCGAAGTTGTGTCGTCCACCTTCGATGAGCCCGCGACCCGTCATGTTCAGGTGACAGAAATGGTGCTGGAGAAGGCCAAGCGTCTGGTTGAGCACAAGCGTGACGTCGTCATTCTGCTTGACTCGATCACCCGTCTGGCCCGCGCCTACAACACAGTTGTGCCCTCATCGGGCAAGGTGCTGACCGGCGGTGTCGACGCCAACGCCCTGCAGCGTCCAAAGCGCTTCTTTGGCGCCGCGCGTAATATTGAAGAGGGTGGCTCGCTTACCATCATCGCCACGGCACTGATCGATACCGGTAGCCGTATGGATGAGGTGATCTTCGAAGAGTTCAAGGGTACGGGTAACTCCGAGCTCATCCTCGATCGCAAGCTTGCTGACAAGCGCACCTTCCCGGCTATCGACATCACCAAGTCGGGCACGCGTAAGGAAGAACTCCTTGTCGATCGTGCCATGCTCTCGAAGATGTGGGTGCTGCGTCGTATCCTCTCGCCAATGGGCACGATGGATGCGATGGACTTCCTGCTCGACAAGCTGAAATACAGCAAGACGAACCAGGATTTCTTTGACGCCATGAACAACTGATCTTCCGATCTGTTCGTGACGATCAAGCCGCCGGGTGCCTCAGGGTGTCCGGCGGTTTTTTTATAGGCTTCGCCCCAGATCTAACCCAAAGTCGTCGTCCTTTGGAAAACCTGAAGCAGGACATAAATAAGGGTCGCATTTCTGTTCGGGAACGGGGCGAGGCCTCGTGGAGGCTGTGTTAAAGCGCGACTCCTTCGAGACGGAGCAGATAGCGTTTGTCATCCAGGCCACCTTCGCCGGAATAGCCGCCGATATGGCCTTTGCCGAGTACGCGGTGGCAGGGAATGAGGATCGGTATGGGATTATGGGCCATGGCTCCGCCAATTGAGCGGGCGGAACCGCCTGCTTTGGCGGCGAGTTCGGCATAGCTGATGGTCTGACCGTATGGCACGTCACGCAGGGCGGTCCAGACTGCCTTGCGATAGGCAGTACCCCAGGGGGACAGGGGCAGGTCGAAACTTTCGGGCTCGCCATCGAAATAGCGTTCCAGCATGGTCTGGGCGCGGGTAAGAAGGGGCGTCGCTTCCTGGTCGCGGCCCCAGCCCCAATCGAGGGCGACGATTGCGCCTTCATCTTCGCTGAGGGTGAGAGGGCCGATCGGGGAGTGCAGAGAGAGCTGGGGCATAAAGGAATTCACATGGTTGACGCGATGGAAAGCCCGGCGGCGCACAAGGGCGAGGTCATTTTCGCTCTGGCGACAGGGGCCGGACGGGCGGCTATTGCCATCATGCGCGCAAGTGGACCCGGCGCTCAAGAGGTGCTGGCGGGGTTGTGTGGTGGTCGCTTGCCGCCACCGCGTCATGCGAGCCTGCGAGCCTTGCATCAGGGTGGTGAGCATCTGGATGACGCCATGGTGTTGTGGCTGCCCGGACCGCGCTCCTATACGGGCGAAGACGGGTTTGAACTGCATCTCCATGCCGGGCCTGCGGTGATTGATCGTGTGGCTTTGGCACTGACAGCACTCGGCGCCCGACCCGCAGAGGCTGGCGAATTTACGCGTCGAGCGGTGCAGGCTGGCAGGCTCGACCTGCTTCAGGCAGAGGCGATAGGGGATCTGGTCGAGGCCGAAAGCGAGAGTCAGAGACAACAGGCGCTGGCTCAGGCGGATGGTGCGCTGAGCCGTCTTTATGACGGGTGGAGCGAGCGCCTCAAAACCCTGCTGGCCCATCAGGAGGCACTGATCGATTTCCCGGATGAGGATCTGCCGGAGTCGGTTGAGCTGATGCTCACGAATACGCTCGATGAACTGCGTTCGGCACTGCAAGCGCATCTGGCAGACAAACGTGGTGAGATTGTGCGCCGTGGTCTGACTGTCGTGATTGCTGGTGCACCCAATGTGGGCAAGTCGAGTCTGCTCAATCATCTTGCCGGATACGACGCGGCGATTGTCACGCATCGGGCAGGGACGACCCGTGATGTGATTGCCATAGACTGGCTTTTTCATGGTGTACGCCTGCGTCTTGTCGACACGGCGGGGCTGCGAGAGACAGAAGACGAGATTGAGGCCGAAGGCATCAAACGGGCAATGTTTCACGTGGAACATGCAGATCTGGTCGTGCATGTCATGGCGGGTGAGGTGGAGATGCCTCTTCGTCCCGATGCGCTTCTCGTCAGCAACAAGATTGATCTGCAACCTACGCTGACTGGAACCCTGGGCCTGAGTGTGCAGACAGGTGAGGGTATGCAGGATTTCGAGGCCGTGTTGGCCGAGCGTATCAAGGCCCTGACAGCGGGTGTCGGTGCGCCTCTGACCCGCGCCAGACACAGGGCTGGAATTGAGGAGGCGCTGCTTTATCTTGATCAGGCACGCGAGGCATCCTGGCCTGAAGTAAGGGGCGAAGCGCTGCGTCTGGCGATGAGAGCGCTTGGGCGTCTGACTGGACAAGTTGATGTCGAGTCTCTGCTGGATGTGATATTCGGACAATTCTGCATTGGTAAATGAGGGCTGAGTGAACGAGTTTGATGTTGTCGTCATAGGCGGTGGACATGCGGGAAGTGAGGCGGCGGCGGCTTCGGCACGATTCGGTGCGCGCACGCTTCTTCTGACCCAGAAACCTGAGATGATCGGCGCCATGTCGTGCAACCCTGCCATCGGCGGGATTGGCAAAGGCCATCTTGTGCGTGAGATCGACGCACTGGATGGGTTGATGGGTCGTGCAGCCGATCAGGCGGGTATTCATTTCAAGTTGCTGAACCGTTCCAAGGGGCCTGCCGTTCATGGGCCACGGGCTCAGGCGGATCGTTTTCTGTATCGCAATGCCATTCAGGCGCTTCTGGCAGAAACGCCCAATCTCACCATCATGGCAGGAGAGGTGGCGGATCTCCAGACGGATGCCGGGCGCGTCACTGGTGTGATGTGCGAGGATGGACGTCTCTTCAGATGTGGTGCTGTCGTTGTCACCAGCGGGACTTTTCTGCGTGGTGTCATTCATATTGGTCATACGCAGGAGCAGGCGGGACGCATTGGAGAGCGCCCAGCAGCCCGCTTGGGTGAGCGGCTGGAGGCGATGGGTCTGCGTATGGGGCGCCTCAAGACTGGCACACCAGCACGCATCGCCCGGGACACGATTGACTGGGAGTCTCTGGCTGAAGACAAAGGCGATGCTGTACCAGAGCCCTTCAGTCGTCTCACGGAGACGATCACTACCGAGCAGCTCTCCTGTCGCATTACCAGCACCACGCCGCAGACCCATCAGATCATTCGCGATAATCTGGCGCTTTCGGCGCTGTATGGTGGCGCGATCGCCGGGAGAGGGCCGCGCTATTGCCCCTCCATCGAAGACAAGATCGTCCGTTTCGGTGAGAAGGACGGGCACCAGATCTTTCTTGAGCCGGAGGGGCTGCCGGGTAACCCGGGCGGTGATCTCGTTTATCCCAATGGAATTTCCACAAGTCTGCCCGCTGATATTCAGGCACTGATGATCGCGTCTATCCCGGGGCTGGAGAAGGCGCGTATCGTCACACCGGGTTATGCGGTGGAATACGACTATGTAGATCCGCGTGAACTTGCGCCCAGTCTTGCTCTGACAGTCATGCAGGGGCTTTATCTCGCGGGGCAGATCAACGGAACCACCGGTTATGAAGAAGCCGGAGCGCAGGGTCTGCTTGCTGGTCTGAATGCCGCGCGCTTCGTGGCGGGGAATGATCCACTCGTTCTGGGACGTGATCAGGCCTATCTGGGCGTGATGCTCGACGACCTCACGCTTCAGGGTGTGTCGGAACCCTATCGTATGTTCACCTCTCGCGCCGAATACCGGTTGAGCCTGCGCGCTGATAATGCTGATTTGCGTCTGACTGCTCTGGGGATGGCGATGGGCTGCGTCGGGGCGGAGCGCGCCGCGAGGCTTGCGTCGGACGAGCACGCCATTGCTCAGGCCATGGAGCAGGCACGCAATGCCCTTCATGCGCCTCAGGATCTGGCCGCGCAGGGTATCACCGTCTCACAGGACGGGCGTCGTCGTTCGCTGCTCGACATCCTGTCAGGACAGGCCAGTGAAGAGGCGGTTGCACGTCTTGCGCCATGGTTCGCGGCTTTACCCCTGCGCGTGCGTCGTCATGTCGAGACAGAAGCGCGCTATGGTGGTTATCTTCAGCGCCAGGAACGTGAGATCAGGCAGTTGGCCGGTGAGGCGCAGATCGCCCTGCCAAGCGACCTTGATTACGGTCGTATTGGCGGATTGAGCAGCGAGATGAAGGAGCGGCTATCGGCCGCAAGGCCGGCCAATTTCGCGGCAGCCCAGCGCGTGCCGGGCGTTACCCCAGCGGCCATGATTGCGCTTCTGGCTCATGTGAGGGCGGTGGCATGAACAACGTTTCACGTGAAACTGCAGAGCGTCTGGAAGCCTTCGCAGCCATTCTCGAAAAATGGAATGCGCGCATCAATCTGGTGAGCCTGCGCGATATGCCCCATCTCCGGGAGCGTCATATAGAGGATTCTCTGAGGCTGGTGCCGTTCATAGAGCGTGGTGCGCGGGTGATCGATCTTGGCTCGGGTGGCGGGTTTCCAGCCCTTGTGATCGGTATAGCCTGCGACGCCGAGATGGTTATGGTGGAGTCAGATCAACGCAAATGCGCGTTTCTGAGAGAGGCAGCGCGGGCCTGTGGTGTCAAGGCGCAGGTTATTCCAAGGCGCATCGAGCAGGCCGAAATCGCTCCTGCTGCCTATGTCACAGCGCGCGCTCTGGCATCGCTTTCACAATTGCTGGAATGGAGCGCGCCCTTTTTGCTGCCAGAGGGAAAAGCCCTGTTTCTGAAGGGAAAAAATCTGCCAGATGAGTTGACCGAAGCCGAACGGTGCTGGCACATGCAGCATAGAATTCTGGACAATCGCGCCACCTCAGGGGGCGCCATCATCGAGATAAGTGATATCAGACGTGTCGACTAACGACACGGGCAAAAAGGCCCGTATTCTTGCCATAACCAACCAGAAGGGCGGTGTGGGCAAGACAACAACAGCAATCAATCTGGCTGCTGCGCTTGCCAGTACGCAGCGTGTGCTTCTGGTTGACCTCGACCCGCAGGGCAATGCCTCGACCGGGCTTGGTGTGGATTATAACGCGCGTCAGATTGGCAGCTATGCCGCTCTGATGCAGGAGGCGGCTCCTGACAAGCTGCCTCGCCCGACAGGGATGGACAATCTCGACATCATCGTCGCCAACACCGACCTGGCTGGCGCTGAAATCGAACTGATTGGCAGTGATCGACGTGAGTTTCGTATTCGCGAAGCCCTTGAGGCTCTTTCCGGACGCTACGATGTCATTCTGATTGATTGTCCCCCGAGTCTTGGCTTGCTGACGCTCAATGCGCTTGTGGCCTCTGATGCTGTTCTGATTCCGCTACAATGCGAGTTCTTTGCCCTTGAGGGGATCAGTCAGATCGTACGCACGGTTGATCGTGTGCGTCGTGCGTTCAATGCTGATCTGCATGTAGCTGGAATCATTCTCACCATGTACGACCGGCGCAACAACCTCTCCGAACTGGTGGCGGCAGATGCACGAAATTTCTTTGGTGAACAGGTGCTGGAAACGCTGATACCGCGCAATATCAAGATATCAGAAGCTCAGAGCCATGGTTGTTCCGTGCTTGAATATGATCGACGCAGCAGCGGTGCTGCGGCTTATCTTGCCCTTGCACAGGAAATTGCCGGGCGTCTGGGCCTTGGTTGCAAGGAAGGGGCTTCTTCATGAGCAAGAAACCGGCTCCACGCCTCGGGCGTGGTCTCGCTGCCCTTCTGGGAGATCAGGCTGTTGAACTGCCACGGCTCCTGCTTCAGGTCACGAGACTGTTCCAGGCCCGGCCATGCTCGGTGTTGATCTGTTGGCGCCTGGCCCTTTCCAGCCACGAGTGGACATGGATGAGGGCCGTCTGAATGAACTGGCTGACTCGATCCGCAGCCGGGGTGTGCTCCAGCCAATCCTGGTACGGCCTGATCCTGATCAAAAAGGACGCTATCAGATTATCGCTGGCGAACGTCGTTGGCGGGCGTCGCAACGCGCCGGTTTACATGAGGTGCCGGTGCATGTGCGTCTGCTGGATGACGCCGATGCCATGGCGGCCGCTCTGGTCGAGAATCTGCAGCGCGCCGATCTTAATGCAATTGAAGAAGCCGAGGGCTTGCAAAGGCTTCTGACCGATTACGCGCTGACACAGGAGGAGCTGGCTGGTGCGGTTGGCAAGTCGCGTCCGCATATCGGCAATATCCTGCGGCTTCTGAACTTGCCGGAGGCTGTGCGCCAGAAGGTACGTGATGGATTGTTGAGTGCAGGGCATGCCCGTGCATTGCTGGCTCATCCTGACCCGTGTGCTGCAGCTGATATCGTTATCGCACGTGGGCTCAATGTGCGTCAGACAGAAGCTCTGGCCCGTCAGACACCCAGAGCCGAGCAGGAGGAGGTCAAGCCGCCTCGTGACAATGAGCTGGTCCGTCTGGAGCGGGATCTGGCTACGCGCCTCGGGCTCAAGGTCAAGATTGAGTTCAACGGCAAGGGCGGTTCACTGCGTCTGGATTATCGCAGCCTTGATCAGTTCGATACGCTCATGCGGCTGCTTTCCCCGGAAAACTGAATAATATAGTTTCATATGCGGAACGATGTATTTTTCCTCTTGATGCCCGTTCCGCCCTTTGTTAGAAGCCCTCTCACCGGAGCGGGGCTATGGGCACATAGCTCAGTTGGTAGAGCAGCTGACTCTTAATCAGCGGGTCCAAGGTTCGAGCCCTTGTGTGCCCACCATTGCCCCGCCGGTACCTTCCCTTGAAATAGTATCACAGCCTGTCGCGCCCTTTGGCGCAAAGGGCTGATATCAGAACGGACAGACCGTAACGGACGAAGTGGTTCGCGAGACAACGTCTCGTCTTTACGATATTTCCTATCAAAATAGTCTCGCTATGGTTTCCGGGATTGGATAAATTAGACTGTCTGCGTGAGCCGGGATTTTGATAGATAACTATTGCCGTACCTAGAGCATTATCCCTCTTAACGAATCCGCATCGCTGGAGGACTGGGCGTGTGCCGATCGACGAGGGCCTCAACTGTGCTTGGAAACCGTAGCAGATGCTTACTGCGAGTCGGTACAAAGATGAGTCCCGCCTTGGAAGAACGTCACTCTGATCTGCGCCGTGTATCGCGGATACTCTTCGCAGATGGGATGATGAGAGCGGGCTGTTAGCTCCGATAGACGCAAGTCTGCTCCAAGCTTGGGCGAAAGATGGAATTGCCAAGACATAGTATCGAGGTGCTGCCTTTCCGCAGGTCTTTGCAGACGAAGCTTTGTCTGAGCAAAAAGCTGTCTCATCTAGCTCGAAGATACGTGGTATTTAGCCAACCCTCAGATGTGGTGCTCTGTTCTGATCAATTAATCTGACGCTCTCGCTGGCGGTGGCACTGGTCGTTGCGCAACTGTAGAGCAGACTGAATCTCCGACCGATCTAATTATGCGACTTCTAGCCAGATCTGCTCTGACAGCCCCGTGATCGTGATGACGTGTCATCTCTCTGAATACGAATGACCAGGGCGCATACCGATCCTTGATAACTGGAACAAAATCCGAGCCCATAGAGGTGCTACGGCGTTACGAACATCTAGGGATATGCAAGTCTTATATGAGAGAGTAATTATGCGACCGATCTCTCTGAAGTATGTTTCATTCAAGCGGAACAATCATGTTTTTTCCATTAATAGATGTTTTACGCGGATTCGCAGCAATATCTGTAGTAATATTCCACATTATTTCTCATTTTAATTGGGATTCATTCCCTAAATCAGGACCGCTCGTCTGGTTTCGGATAGGGTGGGTTGCTGTAGATCTTTTTTTTGTCATTTCAGGGTTTGTTATTAGTCTATCTGCATTCAGTACTCTGGATAAGACTTCAGACAGAATTCTTTATTACAGGCATTTTATAAGACATCGTCTCGCTAGAATTGTTCCGCTCCATTACCTGACGTGCCTTGTATTCATCGTGTTCATCATGCCTTTCATGTTCTTCGATCATAGAGCCTGGTGGCATATAATCACACACTTGCTATTTATTCATAATTTATTTGCCGATCATCAGGGATCTATCAATGGCGTAAATTGGTCATTAGCTGCAGAAATGCAGTTTTATCTAGTTATTATGTTCCTTGCGCCATACTTGAAGAAAGTTCCGTGGTGGGGAATATTGATTGGGAGTATGATCGTAGCGTGGTCTTGGCGTGCTGCCGTTTTTCTCACGACCGATCTGCACGGGCCCACCGGCGTATTCCATCGATTTGTTTTTGAAACCCAGTTGCCGGGAATGATCGATGAGTTTGCATGCGGCATATTGCTCGCACGATTTGTCAGAAGCGAGAGTGGAAAACGCTTTCTGACGCAGAATGTACAGAGACTATGGCTAGTACCACTATCAGCCATGTGCCTGGTCTATTCCGCTCAGAGGATCTTCTGGCACCATGCGACGTTCTGGGATTCGTTCGGAATGGTGGTATTTTTCCGTACTTACCTTGCTATCACGTGCGTTAGTCTTGTTCTGTTATGCTGCTGTTTTAACCAGAAAATAGTAGTAAAATTATCTGCTCCACTTCGGTATCTTGGAACTATATCGTTTGGTGTATACTTATGGCATTTATCTGTAATAATGTCATTCAAACATATGGATTGGCTGAGTGGTGGTCGAGCTCTCCCAGTTATTGTTATAATAACCATTATCTTTGCTGTCATATCATGGGTGTTTATCGAGAAGCCGATTATGGCTTACTTCTCGCGGAAGTTGCCGCGTAATGATTGATAGTGTGGGAGCGTTTGTCATCAAGGTTGGAATGTAGAGGGCCCGCGTCCCAGGAAACTCAAGCAATCGATAAGGACGTGCTCCCTTTTTCATCTGTTTGAGAGGAGAACTCATGGCTCTTATGGCTTGGTGCTGATGTAATGGCAAAGGTCATAAGAGCTTGCTCTCAGGAACTTTGCCTGGCGATCTGACAGGGTGTCTTGCCGCTGAACTGTTTAGGCATGGTACTGTAGTCATGCTGGCAGGCAGCAACGGCTTCCCGGGCCTGCGTCAGGGCTCTCGTTGAGACGCTCATTGCGCGATTGCCCATAGAAGCTGTTGACGTCAGTATCTTGCTGGAATTTACCGGGTGCGATGTATGCTGATTGAGCCTTGTCGCCTCCGTCCGTTCTCGAATGGTATGCAGCGTGAACTGTTCGGTAATTGCTGACAGCCGTACGAGGTCTGCCGCGCATAACGGTCGGCTTAGGCAACTCCAGTAAGCCTGTGTTCGATGGATAGGGGTGTGGAGCTGACGGTTATAAATAAGCCGTATCTTGGCCACAACTTTGGGACCATAACGTGCACGATAAAGGTCTCAAACGCCTCGCGGTCGACGGGACCGTTCATCACGAGCGGGGAGGCCATGCTCAGCGATGGAGGTCGTTCTGCGCCGATGGTTGGACGGCCTCCCCGCGGACGTAGTCCTTGACCCCACGGACAGCTTCCTTGGGTGCAGGCCATGTTAGTCCCGGCTCATATTTCGTCGATAAAGACCAGGCGCTCGGAATTAAGTTGGACCTGCCCGTCGAATCAGCCCTGACGTTGGCTCATTATGTCTGGCGGATTTTACTCGCAGGCGCGGGCTTTTTTTTGGGTGATCCCGTAGCGAGCGAAGAAGTTCTGCGGCCCGCGCTGGCTGGGATGGGAGGGATCGAACCTCCGAATGGCGGAATCAAAATCCGCTGCCTTACCGCTTGGCTACATCCCATTGCGTGACAGGGCTTTTAATCTGCCTCTCGGCAGACGTAAAGCCATTATGTTTCGAGTTCGAGTGAATGATCGGCGATCCCTGTATTGCGGGTCGCTTCTTCCATCAGGTGATCCGGTGAAGGCTTGAGCACGCCGAACCGTTCTGCCTTGTCCAGGGCCTGATCCAGACCTGCCATGGTCTGTGAGAGGTCCGGGCTCTCATCCTTCTCCCAGGCACGCAGGGCAAATCCCCAGACGCCTACGAGTCCGTTCAGACGAAGCATTCCACTGAACCCGCTACGGTCGATACCGCCCAGATCAGCCATCCAGCGCATCGTATCGAATGTTGCAGCACTCAGGACGACGGCAAGACCAGGTTCAGCGGGCAGTGCCTGAAGCACAGCGCGAATACCTTCACGATATTGCTGGAAGACGTCGAAACGCCGCATGAAAAGGTCAAAAACACGTTCACGTACAGAACCGCTTAATCCGTCATCCCGGAAAGCCGATTCGTCTGCGAGCCGACCAAGGCGTAAAAGCAGGCTGTGACGGAAAGGAAAGCGGGCGCGTACCTCATCGACCGTGAGACCGGCCCGATGTGCGGCTTCTACCAGCGAGAAGCGATGCCAGCCCTTTTCGGCAGCGAGTGAGAAACCCGCTTCCATAAGTGCGAGATCAAACTCTTCGCGATCGATATCCGTCATAAACCTGTCCCTAGTCTTTCAGTCTCCAATCATACTCCATGGAAACGTCATGACAATCGAATGACAGGTTCATGGGGAGTGTTTTCGTGTCAGGAAGCCATTTCTTTTGCGCGAGCCATTGCCTGATCGACAGCTTTGGTCATGGCTGAAGGCCATGCGTCCGGTGCCATGAGGACATCAAGAGCCTTGGCTGTTACCCCGTTGGGGCTTGTCACATTTTTGCGCAATGTAGCGCTCTCTTCATCCGAGGCGGCAATCAGTGCTCCTGCACCGGCAACTGTGCCCCGTGCGATAAGTCGCGCCGTTTCAGGCGGAAGACCCACACGCAGTGCTTCTTTCTCCAGGAGTTCAGCCAGGAGAAAGACATACGCTGGACCACAGCCGGAAATTGGCGTCAGGGCTTCGAGCTGGGCTTCACTTTCGACCCAGGCGACATCGCCGACGGCGGAGAGCAGGTCGGTGCAGAGTGTACGTTCCTCTTCGTCGAGATCCTGGCTGACAACACCGGTAACGCCCTTGCCTATTGCAGCAGGCGTGTTGGGCATTGCGCGTACGATCTTTGCGCGCGCGCCGTCGCAGGCAGCCCGCAGACTCTCTATTGTGCGCGCGGCGAGCATCGAAATGACGATGGTGCTATCCAGAAACGGATGCAGGGAGGCAAGTGCCTCTTCCATGCCGGCGGGCTTGACCGCGAGGATGATGATATCAGGCCTGAAGCCGGAAGGGATCTCGCTTGCTGTCCGGGCCAGATGATGAGGCTGCGGTGGTGCAGCGCAGCTACGATCGAGAATGACGGAAGGGGCAAGACCCTGTTCGAGCCAGCCCTGCCAGAGCGAGCCGCCCATCTTGCCGCAACCGACGAGCAGGAGAGAAGGCAGGCTCATGCTTCACCTACACAGTCGAGCATGGCGGCTTCGAGGGCTTCGGTAGGCGTCTTGCCGCTCCAGAGGGTGAACTGGAAGGCGGGGTAGAACCGCTCGCATTCCGTGATGGCAATATCAATCATGTCTTCCATGCTTTCAGCGGCAAGGCTGGTCGCACCGCGCAGCAGAACCGAGTGCCGGAAGACCGGTGTGCCGGTCTCGAGATCAAGACTGAAATGACCGATCCAGAGCCGTTCGTTGGCGAGCGCGATGAGTTCGTAGAGGGCCTTGCGGCGATTGGCGGGAGCCCGCAGGTCAAAAGTGCAGGTGAAATTCATGGCAGCAATTTCGCGAGACCATGAAAAATAGAGGCCATAATCACACCATTTGCCCGGTGCCTCTGCCGCCATTTCCGAATCGGTACGGCGGTCGAAAGCCCAGTCATGACCGCAGACAATCTGCTCCATGACGTCGAGCGGGTTGGTATCCTGATGCGAAGAGGAGGAGACGGATAGAGCAGGCATTCGGGACTCCCTGGGCCGGTGATGCGCCGCACGAGGCAAGGCGCATCAGGATGTCTGCAACGCTATGAAAATCTGCGGAATCTGAGCCGCGAATCGTCATATCATGTCACGTTACGGATGCCCGGCCCCGGTTGCAAGGACACAAACATCCGCAAGCCTCAACTATGCGATGGCGGGGCGGTAACGGCTTTCTCGAGATCGGCCAGACGCTCCTCGATCTGGGCGAGGCGGATATCGGCATCTTCCTGTGCCATACGGGCCCGTGTCGCAAGCTCGCGTGCAATATCGAGCTCGTCACGTCGCACCAGATCGAGAGATGAGAGGACCTCGTCGATACGTGCGCGCACCATGGCGTGAAGCTCCTCACGCAGTCCTGTCAGGGCTGAAAACGCGCCTCCGGCGGCGCCTGCGAGATCATCGAAGAAACGGGGACGGTCTACCATGGCGGTTTCCTTGCTATCCTGACATCCGGTCTGGCGACCGGGAGGTTTATGAGGCCCCCGTGCCTTCAGCCAAGGCCAAGCTTGGCCCTGGCTGACTCTCACCTTGAGCCGACAGCAACGCGAAACGACCCGGTCGGGATGCTCGCGCCATGTTTTTCTGCGGCTGGTGTGGCTTGGAGGTTGCCTTGCGGCGTCTTATACAGATTTCATGATGATCGTCACCGGCGGCGCCGGATTTATTGGTTCGTGCCTGGTTGCAGCGCTCAAGGCGCGGGGCGAGGCTGTTGCGGTTGTGGATCGCCTGCGTGACCAGGGGAAATGGCGTAATCTCGCCAAGCATCCGCCTGACCTGCTGATCGACCCGGACGCACTTGATACGTTTCTTGCGAATTCGGCCGATATTCAGGCTGTCTTTCATATGGGGGCCATCAGCAGCACAACAGCGCGCGATGGCGATCTGGTCTGGCGTACCAATGTCGATCTGTCCGAGACCCTGCTTGAATGGTGCGCCGTACGTGACGTTCCGTTCTTTTATGCCTCTTCGGCGGCAACCTATGGCGCGGCTGACAGGCCAGAACTCTTTTCCGATGCGCCCGAGTCTTTGCCTGCATTGAAGCCGATGAATCTTTATGGTTGGTCGAAGCACGTCTTTGACCAGCATCTTGCTGCCCGGCTTCAGTCTGGTGGTCTGATGCCGCGCCAGTGGGCAGGGCTCAAATTCTTCAACGTCTATGGTCCTAACGAGTATCACAAGGGATCGATGATCTCTGTGGTGAAGGTAAAATACGACGAGGTCATGCGGGGTGCGCCAGCGAGGCTCTTCCGCTCGGACAGGCCAGATCTGGAGGATGGCGCGCAGGCGCGCGATTTCATCTGGGTGGGTGATCTGATCGAGATCATGCTCTGGCTCTATGACCATCCCGATGTGAGCGGGCTGTTCAATTGCGGGACGGGCACGGCCAGAACCTATGTCGATCTTGCCAATGCGGTCTGCGACGCGGCGGGCGTACCGCGCCGCATCGAGTTTATCGACATGCCCGATGCCCTGCGAGGTCAGTACCAATCCTATACCTGCGCCGATATGACCCGATTGCGCGAGGCCGGTTATGACCGCCCTTTCACCTCGCTTGAAGAGGGCATCACGCGCTATGTGAGAGATTATCTCGCGACACCAGACCCTTATCAGTAAAGTTTCCCATGCAAGCCCACCTGATCATCCTGCCCCAGTTCGATCCGATAGCCTTTCGTCTGGGGCCGCTGGCCGTACACTGGTATGCGCTGGCTTATATCCTCTCGATCCTGATCGGCTGGAAAATCGCCGTTCGGCTTTGCGGTCTGGCGCCCAGAGCGGCGACACGCGAGCAAGTGGATGATTTCGCTTTCTGGGCCATGCTTGGCGTCGTTCTCGGGGGGCGTCTGGGTTATATTCTGTTCTACAAGCCCGGTTTTTACCTTACCCATCCTCTTGCTATTGTTCAGGTATGGCAGGGGGGCATGTCGTTTCATGGCGGGGCTCTGGGTGTCATTCTGGCGCTTGCCTGGTTTACCTGGCGCAACAAGCTGAATTTTCTTTCTTTCTCCGATCGTATCACCATCGTTGTCCCGCTTGGCCTCGGGCTTGGACGTTGTGCGAATTTCATCAATGGCGAATTATGGGGGCGTCCGGCACCGGAGTGGCTGCCCTGGGCCATGGTGTTCCCAACAGGAGGACCAGTCGCCCGTCATCCGTCGCAACTGTATGAGGCGCTTGCTGAAGGTGTCCTTCTGCTCTGTGTGATGCTGGTTGCCGCGAGCCGCCCCTGGGTGCGCATGCGCTACGGGTTTCTCTCGGGCCTGTTCCTGTTCGGTTATGCGCTGGCACGCAGTTTCTGCGAACTGTTTCGTGAACCAGATGCATTTATCGGTTTCTTGCCCTTCGGCGTGACGATGGGGCAGGTACTGTGCATCCCGATGGCGCTGGCGGGACTGTGGCTCATGGCTTTTGGCATGCGTCATCCGCATGCCGCTAATGGAGAAAAAGCCTATGTCTGATCATATGCCACGCGGCTGGGCGCTTCAGGCTGATTCTCTGGCTTATATGCGCCATGGGTTCTTTACGCGTCTTGGGGGTGTTTCCCCTGCGCCGTTCAACTCGCTCAATTGTTCCCTGGCTTCAGCTGACCGTCCTGAAAATATTGCCGAAAATCGTGGGCGGGTAGCCCGGTTTCTGGGCGTGGATTCGTCATTTCTTCTTGGTCTGACGCAGATCCACTCTGCTGATGTCGTAACGCTCACATCAAGGACGCCGCTTTGGCAAACGGGCCGTGGCCCTGCTGCTGATGCACTTGTCAGCAACCGTGACGATGTGGCTCTCGGCGTCATTACCGCTGATTGTGGTCCTGTTCTTTTTGCCAGTCTGGATGGTCAGATTGTGGGGGCCGCCCATGCCGGCTGGCGTGGGGCTGTTGGTGGGGTACTCGAAGCGACGCTTTCAGCTATGACAGCACTGGGGGCCGGGGACGTGGTGGCCTGTGTCGGTCCCTGTATCCGCCAGGAAAGCTACGAGGTTGGTGCCGAGATGCGCGAAGCCGTGCTCGATTCCTCCCCCGAGGCAGGACATTTCTTTATCCCTGCGCCGCGTGATGGGCATTATCTGTTCGATATGCCCGGTTATTGTCTTCACAGATTGCGTCGTGCCGGTCTGCACCATGTTTCGACGATCGGGCTGGATACGTGCGCTGATACACGGAGGTTTTTCAGCCATCGCCGTCGTACACAGGCTGGCGGGGGAGCGATCGGGCACCAGATTTCCGCTATTCGGGCTGGAGTACGTCAGCGATGAATTGTCTGAAAGCGGCTTTCAGCGTGTTTGGTGGCATGATCCTGCTGAGCGGATGTGTCGATATGCCTCATCCTTTTGGCGATCCGGGGCCAGAAGGGCGCCGTCTGGCGCTTACGACTCCGCCGCCTCGTCTGGCGGTACCGACGCCTCCCGATTCATTGCTCGACAACACGGCATCGGCATTCTGGGCCAGAGAGGTTGCAACCCAGCTGGTTGATCAGGCGCTGCCCGCTGTTGCACAACCGGCAAAGACGGGTGATTGGTGGCTCAGGCTTTCAGCTACCATGCAAGGTAATGAGGTTACGCCCCATTATATTGTGATGATGCCTAATGGTGAAGCGCGTGGTCACTGGGATGCGGCCCCGATTCCAGCTTCCGTCTGGGCACAGGGACAAAAACCCGTTCTCACGTCGCTGGCTGCTGCTTCAGCGCCCCAGATCAGTGCGGTTCTGACAGGCATCCAGGCCGCCATGATGCAGGCCGATCCCCACAGTCTCAAGCGTCGCCCGGCCAAGGTATATTTCAAAGGGGTCAGGGGCCCCGGGTGATGGTAATGTGTCTCTGGCCCGGGCTTTTGTAGCAAGTTTTCCCGACCAGCATGACAAGCTGCAGAATACGGCCAAAGACGCAGATTACAGCGTTGAGGGAGTTGTGACCTTGAGCGATGGTCCTGCTGGCACAACCGGTCATCCGGTCCAGCATATCGAGATTGCCTGGCGCACGGTAGCTGCCGATGGCAAGGAGGCCGGGGCAGCTACCCAGCTCCATGATATTGAAGCTCATTCGCTCGATGGCCCCTGGGGGGATGTGGCTATGGTGGCAGCTTCCGAGGCTGCCGGTGGGGTGCATCAGATTATCACCAATTATTCCGGACGCGACCACAAGCCTTTGCCGCCAGAGACCGCTGCCATAAAAAAATAGGAAGATGATCAGGAGAGGTGACGTACAACCCTGATGATCTTGGCAGCAAGGTCCTGAGGGTTGGAGATCTGGTAACGGTGCGTGGTCTCGCATTCCATCGTGAGAAAAGAAGCGACATTGAGATAAACCGCCCTGTTGCCAGCGACGTCATCAATCATGCGCTGCGTACCAAAAATATAATCATCATGGTTGAGAATAATGACAATTTTTTTCTTGGAAAAACGCGGCATTCATGAAGGCAGAGCCTGAAAATCCGATGAATATTCTATGGTCACGCCAGAGACTGAGCTGATCTTCAAGAGGAAGGCGTTCAGGGTGCAAGATTTCTACACCGAATTTTGACAGTATTTCTGTCATCTCTTCTTCCCCGTCATAGCGTCGCGTCCCTGAATGCATCTGGCTGCGCGAGAGGAAGAGGGGGCGTGGATCTGAACTAGCCTGCTTTGACCCCAGAATTTTTCGCCCGAGATCACGCATGAATGTGCCCCAAACTTTATAGCAATGGGCGTTTTCGATAAAGGCGGGTTCGGGGATGGTGATGTTTCTGAGATAGGTATTCTCAGAAGGGCGAATGATTTTATCACTTTCAATTTTTAGGCAGTTAAGAATCTTGCGATAAAGCCGTTCCTCTCACCAAGGCCATTATAATTGGGCGCGATGTATCCTGCATAGCGTCGCTTGTGAAAGGAAAGATACCAGAGTCGTTGAAGGGTACTCGTCAGAAAGTGTCCGAAATGATCGTGGAAATATCCGAGCCAGAAGCAATCCGTAGGTCCTTCATTTGGAAGAAAATCAAGGGGGATTATGCGTGGCGCGTAGACATGATAATTGAAAACACCAGCCTCGTTTTCACCAGAACAATATGTAGAATTCTCTATCAGGATGCCACTTGGCGTATACGCCGAATTGTGTCGAAGAATAACGACCTCATGGCATGCAGCAGAGGGTTTCTCTTGAAGCACAAATGATCGTCCAAATGTATTTTGGCAAAGATCCTGATGCAGGTCCTTCATGAAAAATGTTCCTATAGAAAGGACTTATAATAGAAACAATATATAATCTTTAGATGCGCTGTATTTAGAAATATTCATAAATTATCGTGAGCAGCTGTTGTGCTGACCGATCTCTGGCACTGACATTGCGGTGTGTCAGGCAACATCAGGTTATCAGTTGTTGTCTGGCTGACGGAGATTGCTCTCTTTTGTGATGTCTGACTGAAGGCTGTGTGAGCGACCATCGCACGTGTCTCATCTTTCTTAATGCCCCAATTTCGTGTTGGCATTGGAGTTGCTTCAGGGACGAGATTCGGGCAAATCGATACGATGGATAATCTGCCGCGCGTTCAAAATCACACTATCAATCGCTCTGGTGGCCTAGCTGGGCGGATCTCGGCGTTGGTAAGACGTCAAAAGGGTTTCTTTGGGTTTGTCGTTCTTCCCACTTTCGCCTCAGCAATTTATTTTATTGTATTTGCCTCGCCTCAATATGTTTCTGAAGCGCAATTCATTGTGCAGGGCCAACATAACCAGTCGAGCACGATGCTTGCTGGGTTGCTCGAAGCGTCAGGTGGCGCAAGTGCAAGCGAAGATACCTATGCGGTACAGGATTATCTTACTTCTCGGGATGCTGCCGAATTACTGTTACGAACGGAGAATTTGAGGGCAGCATACAGCAATCCTGTTGGGGATGCTCTGGCCCGGTTTCCTAATTTCTATTCTGGCCATACTTTCGAGCATTTTTATTGGTATTATCGTCGGCATGTAATCGCTGAACTTGATACGACCACTGGTGTCTCGACTCTTCGGGTAAGAACCTTTGATCCCCGTGATTCTCAAAGAATTGCATCAGCATTAGTGGCTGCTGCCGAAAATCTGATCAACAAGCTTAACGACAGGCAGCGTGAAAACACGATCGCAGCCTCAACAAGAGAACTGGAAACGTCTCTTCAGAAACTCAATGCAGTCAACAAAAAGATTGATGCATACCGAGACGAGATAGCGATGATCAATCCTAATCTCCAGTCTCAGCCTGTTCTTAAAGATATAGCCTCTCTGCAAAGCACAGTAATTGCTTCGCGCGTACAATTGGCTCAATTGAGGAAATCCACCCCTCATAGCCCCTTAATTGAAGTATATAGACGGCGGCTTAATGCTCTTGAAGCTGAGATTTCTCATGTTGAAACGAGAATTACGGGATCTGATACGTCTTTCGTGCCTAAAATCAGTGGTTATGAAAACCTGGTCTTCCAGCGCACTCTTCTCGAGAAAGAGGTTGCTGCGGCTGATGCGGGCGTTGCTACGGCCAAGTTGCAGGCAGCTCGGCAGCTTTTGTATTTGAACGAAATTTCGCTCCCCCAATCTTCCAGACTACCCCATCTATCCAAAGGTGATTGCGGATATCGCTACCGTTTTTGTAACAACCATGGGAATTTATCTTATGGCGATGCTGCTTATCAGCGGTGCGCGTGAACATAAACTGGTTTGAATTCAATCATCATGCTGCAATGTTTTGATCTGACCAAAGAGTACCCATCTTCAACGGGCAGGCGTCGCGTTCTTGATAGGGTTAATTTTCGTCTCGAGAGAGGCCAGAAACTTGGTATTCTTGGGCGGAACGGTGCAGGAAAATCGACCCTCATTCGTATGATTGGTGGCGTGGAACCGATTACAAGCGGCCATATTGAACAAACCATGTCGGTCTCATGGCCTCTGGCATTTGGTGGTGCATTCCAAGGTAGTCTAAGCGGCCTAGATAATCTGCGTTTCATTTGCCGTATATATAGACTGGACTACGCTCATACGCGTGCTTATGTGGATGACTTCGCCGAGCTCGGTGCGCAGCTTGCAGAGCCTGTCAAAACATATTCGTCCGGTATGAGAGCGAGATTGGCATTTGCTCTATCTATTGTAATAGAATTTGACTGTTACCTAATTGACGAAGTGATTATGGTTGGAGATTCGAGATTTCATCAAAAGTGCAATGAAGAATTGTTTGTAAAACGCCATGACCGCGCAATGATACTTGTATCCCATGATATGATCTTTATGAAAGATACTTGTGATAGTGCTGCCATTATATCGAATGGTAAATTCATGGAATACTCTGACATTGATGAGGCCATAAAAACCTACGAGCATCTTTAATATTGCTATCAATATAAATAATTACACTACGGAAATTTGAAAATGAATTAAAATATAAATAGATAATATTATTGTATCTGACATATAAAAAAGTGAGGAGATCTTCATGAAAATCGATGACTGGATGATAAAATCGGGCGTATCGTTTGGTACCAGTGGTGCCAGAGGATTGGTAACGGCAATGACCGATGCCGTATGTTTTGCTTATACTGTTGGCTATCTGAAACATCTGACTGAGCTTGGGGAGTTTTTCCCGGGTTGTGCCGTCGCAATAGCTGGAGATCTTCGGCCTAGTACGCCTCGAATTATGAAGGCTTGTGTTGCAGCAATTCTTTATATGAAAGGGGACGCGGTCATGTGCGGGCAGGTTCCTACCCCCGCGCTTTGTCTCTATGCTTTTGCACAAGGTATTCCATCCCTGATGGTCACTGGGAGCCATATCCCATCTGACAGAAATGGGATCAAGTATAACCGCGCGCGCGGTGAGTTTCTGAAGACAGACGAAGAAGGGATGCGCCATCAGGATGTTGAACTTCCTGATGGGTGGTTCGATGCCAACGGCGCCATGATTGTTGACAAAAGTCCGTCGCAACATGTCGATGTCATTCCAAAATATACTGAACGATACAAAGATTTTTTCGGATCAGAGGCTTTGTCTGGCCTTAGGTTGGGTGTTTATCAGCATTCTTCCGTTGGACGCGATGTTTTGCTGGATATCGTGAAAGCACTTGGTGCTGAAGCGATTGCTCTGGGACGCTCAGAGAGTTTCATTCCAGTAGATACCGAGGCTGTACGTCCCGAGGATGCTGTGCTTGCCCAGAATTGGGCTGTAGAACATGGCTTGGATGCTATTCTTACGATGGATGGTGATTCCGACCGTCCTCTTCTAGCTGACGAAAGCGGCAAGTGGCTTCGAGGAGATATACTAGGCATTTTGACTGCCCGGTTTCTTGGAGCCCGTAGTGTCACAACTCCAGTCAGCAGCAATACGGCTCTGGAGAAAGCCGGGTTTGCTCAGGAAATCTACCGCACCCGTATCGGATCGCCATTTGTAGTCAAGGCAATGACCGATGCTGTTGGAACGGGTATTATACCTCGGTGGGCTATGAAGCGAATGGGGGCTTTCTACTCGCGAGCGATGTGATCTATGAGGGTCGCAGTCTGTCGCCCTTGCCGACACGTGACGCCATGCTACCCATGCTTTCCACTCTTGTGGCGGCGCGTCAGTCAAACCAGACACTTGCCGCATTGACCAGATCGCTACCGCCACGTTTTACGCTTAGTAATCGACTGGTGGAAATGCCGACGGCCAGAAGTCAGGAGAAAATCGACCTCCTGCGTCGTGCTCCTGAGGAGGAGGCAAAGGTTTTGGGGTTAGTTGCTGTCTGTGGCGGCGGCTTGTCTCATATGGACGAAACAGACGGCGTGCGTATGACGTTTGCGAGTGAAGAAATCATTCATCTTCGTCCGTCGGGAAATGCTCCTGAGCTTCGTGTCTATGTAGAAGCGGATACTCAATCCCGGGCCGAAGAGTTGCTTGCCGTCGCCATGAATGCGGTGGCGTGTTGGCGGACAAACTAGATTGAGAGGAGGAGCCGATCTGGTTTTCGTAATCGGCTATTCAACGATAGATGGATTTTTGTTCGTTTGACAATTTGACTATATAGGCACTCCGTCCGGGACGGATTGTGCCTTTCGGTCCCTTTATCGGCGCCTGTCCACATCTCTTGAGTGATCTAGAGATCTTAAAGAGGAAAATCAGAAAGAATGGTTTTCGATCAATGCAACTGACCCAGAACGAATTGTTCGATTCAGCTGTGAGGAATAAGTTGTAGATTCGCTCATCTAGGGAATCTTGCTTTCTTTAGATCTTTCAGACGGTTGGCCTAGAAGATGATATTTGGATTTTTCGTAGCGTTGCTTGGCGTTATGCATGAGAAGATTAAATTTTTCCTATTCAGCGTACATGATTATCCCGTAGTAAAAGAAGCAAGTATCCTCAGAAAGCATTGCCAAACGATATGAAATCATCAAGTCTGTTATCTCTGTTCTCGCTGCAGTTTCGTGTGATTGGAGCACTAATGCTCAGAGAATTACATACACGCTTTGGCCGTCATGGTTTGGGATTTCTCTGGTTTATTGGAGAACCGATTTTGTTTTGTGCAGGCGTAGCCATTGTATGGAGCGCCATACGTCCGGCTCATGAACATGGCTTGCCGACAACAGCTATTGTGATTACCGGATACGTTCCACTGACTCTATGGCGACATTGCATGGGCCGCGCTGTCCTGGCGTTTGAAGCAACGGTAGCCTCTTGTTTCATAGGCAGGTTACCCCGCTGGATATCATAATTGCGAGATCTATTCTGGAGATCATGGGAGCCCTAGCTGCTGGTGTTCTGGTTACAGTAAGTGCTATCATCTTGGGCTTTATGAAGCCACCAGAATCTTATGGAATACTTTATGCTGGACTTATATTTCAATCCATATTCGGCATGGCGACAGCACTAATAGTTGCACCACTAACTCAAAGAAGTGAGTTGTTGGAAAAATCAGTGTCAGTATTGGGATATTTATCGCTTCCATTATCAGGAGCGTTTATGATGGTGGATTGGATACCCCAAAAATATCGATGGATACTGATGGCGTCTCCTAGTGTTGAAAGTGTTGAGATGATCAGGGCTGGACAATTCGGTTATGTCGCTCATGCGCATTATGACATCATCTACACAATATGGATTAATTTCTTTCTAATATTAATTGGGTTATCTCTGACATTGCGAGTTCGAAAATATATCTATATTCAGTAAATAATATTTTCACATATGCTGGATGTTGCCAAATTATCCAAAAATCCTATCATGGATTGTTAACCAATTGGTTAACCCAATTATAAAGTGTTGTATTTATCAAAATTCCGTAATTTAGCATTAAAATTGTATTTTACCTGTTAATAACGTATTAAATTGAAGGATTTATTTTTACAAACTCTATAAACACAAATAGAGTTATAAATTTTTATTTTCTATCTTGTTTTATCTCTATCATTATAATAATTATTATTTGTAATACTTTAAAAATAAACTGTAAATATTATCTCCTCTCGTGGGCTTGAGGCGTAAGAATAATTGTGCTCATTCGTACACGGGTGCTAGCGGTTGCGGCCTTGATTTGGCCAAAGTCTTGCCTTGAGGTGACAATGCCGAGCATTTTGACTAGACTACCCTCAGCTCAGCAAAAGGCTATACTTCATATAGCTCTTATTGGCGTTACTAAGGATTTATCCAATATGTCTGATTTTACGTCAGTTGTCCCGGTCATCCTGTCTGGTGGTTCAGGTAGCCGCTTATGGCCTGTTTCACGTCGCAGTTTCCCCAAGCAGTTCTGGCCTTTGCTTTCTGATAAGACGTTGTTGCAGGAAACAGCTGTTCGTGGAATCGGAAGTGGCTTGGCTGCCCCTGTGGTCGTCTGTAATGCCGATCATCGCTTTATTATTTCGGAACAGTTGAGAGAAACCGAAGTCAGGAATGCCAAGGTCATTCTGGAGCCGGTCGGGCGTAATTCTGCTCCAGCCATTGCCGCTGCGGCGTTCATAACTGCGGAGACCAATCCAGATGCTATTTTGTGGATCATGGCAGCTGATGCGGCGATTCGTAATGAAGATCTCATGCAAGAGGCATTGCACTCGGCGGTAGCTGCTGCATCTGAGGGCTATATTGTTACATTCGGCATTCATCCAACCAAGCCGGAAACTGGCTATGGATATATCGAACAGGGTGCTGAGCTCGAGAATGTCAAGAAAGTTTATCACGTTTCCAAATTTATCGAGAAACCAACCTCTGAACGTGCTGTAGAGCTTGTTCAGAACAATCGGTTCTCCTGGAACTCCGGTATGTTTGTCGCACGTGCAAGCATTATTTTGCAGGAGATTCAGCAACATGCCCCAGAGGTTTATGCAGCTGTCAGCGAAGCTGTGGCAAAGAGGGAGACGGATCAGGATTTTATCCGGCTGGATTCGGAGAGTTTTGCAAAATCTCCGGATATTTCTATCGATTATGCTGTTGCAGAACACACAACATTGGCTGCTGTTGTACCGTCGAAATTCGAGTGGTCTGATGTAGGAAGCTGGGATGCTCTTTGGGATTTGTCACCCAAGGACAGCGACGGTAATGTGACCTATGGCGACGTTTTTCTTGATGGGGCACAGAACTGTTATGTGCGGTCAGATGGTGTCGTTGCTACTGTTGCTGGTGTCGAGGATCTGATTGTCGTGGTGACTGAGGATGCGGTTATGGTGTCGCATCGTGATCGGGCGCAGGATGTAAAGAAAATGGTCGAGCGCTTGACGGCTGCAGGACGACCAGAAGCAATCAATCACAACCGTATGTACCGCCCTTGGGGCTTCTACGAGAGCCTCATCCATGGTGATCGTTTTCAGGTCAAACGCATTCATGTTGATCCGGGCCATAAATTGTCTTTGCAAAAGCACTTCCATCGAGCAGAGCATTGGGTTGTCGTTGCGGGAACAGCTCTTGTAACACGTGACGATGACGAAATAATGGTTCGCGAGAATGAAAGTATTTATCTGCCGTTGGGTGCTGTTCACCGTTTGGAAAATCCAGGTAAAATCCCCCTCACGTTGATCGAAGTTCAGTCAGGTCCTTATCTTGGCGAAGATGATATTGTCAGAATAGAAGATATTTATGACAGGTCGTAACTGATATCATAAGTAGACGTTAAGGTATTTCTTTGAGTTAATAAAAACCTCTATTCTGAAGAAATTTCGGAAAGAGGTTTTTACCGTAAAATAATCAGACTATATTTTCAGATTTATGAATAAGTGATTGCGTATGCTTTGTTATATCTAAGTGGGTTTATTCTATGTGTCTTTTGTCGATTGTGCCCAATTAGTTTGATATTAGTCTGATCTGGTTTGTCTGTTGGTAGCCAAGTTTTCGATCTGAGTGAGGGCTTCACTGATACTTTGGTCCCAGTGAAGACCTGGTCTCGGATTAGCCCGGTTGGGTGCTCGGGCTTCATCGTTCGTCATTTGCGAGAATTCTTCAATCCGCCGCATCCACCCCATTCCGTCAAGGGGATTGATGTAATGCGCGGTATCACCTCCTATTTCCCGAAATACTGGTATATCCGAGCAAATAACAGGAGTGCCTAGGGCTAAGGCTTCAGCCAGGGGTAGACCAAACCCTTCAGTAAAAGACGGAAAGAGCAGGGCACGTGCGCCACGTAGCAATCTAACCACATCTGCATCAGGCAGAGCGTTATGTTCTTCAACTACATCTTGCAGAGCCGGACATCTTTCAAGCATATCGAGCGCTTGTTCGTTTTCCCAGCCGCGTTTACCGACGATGACGAGTTTGGGTGCATTTGCACCATGAATTTCAACTAAATATCGCCATATATTGAGCAACAGTAGATGGTTTTTTCGAGCTTCAATGGTGCTGAGGAATACAAAGTAAGGTTTTTCGCCTAATTCACATATCGTGGAGGTAGTGAGATTATCAATACTCATTGCTTGGAGGTGTACACCATGAGGTATTACCCAGATGGGAGTTTTTGTTTTATTTTTTCTTAGAAAATAATCTTGAAGAGAATTTTTAACAGATTTTGATGGCGTCAGGACAGCATCCGCGAAACGTACAACAGTGGCTATACGGCGCAAATGGTAGTCTTGCTCTCGTGGTCTAGAATATTCAGGATACTCAAGAGGGATCAGATCATGCACCATTGGTACAAATAAAGTATCTTTGTGCCGTGATAACGCGGCATAAATGGCAGAGGGTCTGGTAAGATGATGATGAGATAGTAAAAGATATATATTTAACTGATTTTTTTTTAATAGTTCGGATCTGTTTCGATCTAAACGAGGAACTAGAATGCTACTCCGAAGGCGGAAAGCAAGTTTCTTCAGTCGTACAGAGTTATTTTCCCCTAAATCCCAAGACCTTCCCAGTTCCGTAATGAAACTGGCTGCCATGGAAAAGGATATGGGAGCGAACCGACCAAGTGGATGCATTGCAGCAAATTCCAATCTCTCCGACGCTGAAGCCAGCAGATATCGGGCATACTCGAATTCCACGCGATCTATACCGGTGGGTACTAGGGCTCCTGCTCGCGACAATAATCTTGAGATATCGAGTGTAAAAAACGGTTTCTCAGACGGATCGGAAGACTTCATAAAGATAACTTACGCTCGGCTGGAATAATATCGTCGAGTTGTGTCGGGTTTCGGGCCAGAGTGCTGCGAAGTGCTTCCCGACGAAGCATTTCAGCGCGCGAGGCAGCTGCGAAATCGCGTGGACTGTGGTTTGTGAGTCGTTCCATGGCGCTCTGAACCAGTTTTTCCAGTCCTTTAGAAGAAAAGAATCCTCCCGGGATCAGACAACGTTCGATTAATACGCGCCGGAATGCGGCAAAGATCGTCGCATCAGGCTGTCCTGGGTCGCTCCAGAACTCCGCGAGTTCCCCTTGAAACGTTATGCCCGGGATACTGTAAACAGCATCCCCCAGCGTGATCACTGGCTTCCCTTCAGCCAGTGCCAGTGTCCCGGTTGTACTGTTGATTGTAATGACACCTTCGGCTTTCTGAACAAGCTCTGCAATATCGCCGGTTTCAAAATACTCCACACGATCGGCCACTCCGTAGGCAGCTGCCTGTAGGGCTACTTCATAGCGCCAGCTACGAACATTGTTATCAAGCGGATGCTCTTTGATCGCAAGGTGCAATCCATGGGGTGCGTGTTCAGCAAATGAGGCAATAACCGTGCGTATGGCCTCAGCCATACCGCTGAAACGTGAGTGCAGGCGAACCTGAGCATCCGCATCGAGTTGAAGCGGGAAAAGCATGAAAGGGATTTGCGATTCACACAGTTTCGCAAAAGTCGTAGCCGTGCGTGCTGCCCGTTCTTTTCTGGCGATTAGTTTACGTAACCATCCCATCCCTTCAGTCAGAGGATGCCACGGCCGATAATTGTCCCAATGACGGTAATGCCAGCGTGAGAGCAGATCTGCAGTGTTATAGGCAATGCCTGAAGCGCACGCGTTTTGAATGATGAGGGTACCGGGCGATGCTCGGGCGCTGGCGGAAGATCCCGTGCGCAGTTTACGTAGAAATCCGGGTCTCTGGGTAGAGTTGAATTGCCGTTTACCCCTCCCAGCTCAAGCGTCACCCAGTCAGGACGAATATACCCTTCTTCGAAAACATGTACGGGGATATGCAGACGCGCGCAGACGGCAATGGCAGCGCTATGCAAGGGGCGGCAGTCGCCAAACAGAACGACGTCGGTGATTTCCCGAAATGCGATGATCCTTGCAAGGGCGTCGGGCCATTCGTCAGGGCGTCCCGTAAAATCAATGGCATTGGGCAATCGCCAGGTCAGCCGGTCTCCACCATTGAAATTGACTTTCCACACGCCGTATCCGTTCTGCCGCAAGCTTCGCCGATCATCCGGAAAAAGGGCCCCATCAGCCCTTGCAGAAGCAGAACATTGCGCTGAGCTTGCGCTGGAGGTGACGTTGTCATTTCTTGACCAGATATTTCCGTTACATTCAAAATATTACCGGAGTTCACTCAAAATCCTCGATCTGGCGAGAGTCGTCGGCATATGTTTTGGATCCCTCTCCTGAGCGTCCTTATGCATATTCCCTGATAACGCCTCAAACGCATCAATGGGCTTGGGCGCCATAATTCAGTCATTGCAAACCGCGAAACAAGTACCTCAGGTCCACATGGCAGTCGTGTCAGAGGATCAATATAGCGTGGGTATAGCAGCAATGTGGCAGCGGCAAGCTGCTCTATCGTCAGGATGCGGTTGCGTCGAATGACGGGTGTACGATCCTGGGTGAGGCCCCATCCAGCATAGAAGGGCTGGCCATAGGTCGTTACCGACTTACCTCGCATCAGGGCTTCGAACCCGGTAAGAGACGTCAAGGTATGCACCTCGTCCACAGCATCCAGAAGGGGGGCCATTCCACCTTCACGGCAAATCCGGTCAGCCAGTGTTAACACGACATCATCCGGGATTGCCCCAGCTCGATGCCCGGCATCGACATCTGGATGTGGCCGGTAGACGACGAACGCTTCAGGTTCTGATGCGCGTACACGGCGTAGAAGCTCAAGATTTCCGCCCTGACCGCCACCCCCTAACAGAACCGAAAGATCATCAGCAACCTGGCCAGGCACGAGTATGACCCGTTTTCCAGCTGGTGCTCCGAGCTCAGGGATTATTCCACCACGCGCGTATTTGGAGACACCCTGCTAATTACGCGATCCATGAGACGCCGTACTCTTGCCTGCAGGTCCGTCCCTAGGGGATGGGAACTCAGAAGTATCTCCAGGTCACTGGGTTTTGCCGGATCATAATAGATACCCGCACGATCCACGATGATCGAAGCCGGAGGCAACATACCGCTTCCCAGACCCGCCGAGCGAATAAAGCCATCCTCGACACGGTATAGCACCGTACCTGTTTTATGGGCGCAGCGCTCCAGTTGCCGGGGCATTCTGGTTGACCATACAGCGATGCCACCAGCATGTCGTCGGGCAAGCGCGATTGCGGCTTTTGCTCCGCGGCGAAAGAATGGCCTAGGGCGGTGTTCGTCGGCAGTAGCAAAAAAATCGGCAATACGATCCCGTTTCCACCAAGCCATGCCTGCACAGACGGTTACGCTGCGATTCCGGCGCATGATGTCACGCCATTCAATCAGCAATCCAACGGCCTCATTGGCCTGGATGATTTCACCTGTGAATGGAGATCGATAACATGTGGCGTTAATAACCAGAGCGGCAGCTTTGCCCCGGGCATCGCCGTCAGCAGCACCAGGCCATATCATTGCCTCATCAAGGCACCATAGAGACAACCCGGCAAGGCTCCCTAGAGCTGGCAATGCCTCTGTAACATCAAAGCAGGTAATAATTTCCTGTCCATTCTCGATGATCGACCACGGATTGACGTCAGAGCAGGTGACAAAGCCTCCATCCGAGATCGCACGCTCGCGCAGTGAATGCCAGTGCCACGCGTTATTCGGGAGAACAAGCGTCAGGTCAGCTGCCTCGCGCGCTTCTCGGGCGACTTCCCATAACCGGGTAGCTTTCCGGGGGTCTGCGGGAGCACATATGATTGACCTGCGCGAGACGGCAATGTCAGGAGCCCAGAACAAACCCCCTATATTTTCCCGGAGCATCAAGTGTATGGCAGGGTCTGTTGAGGCGTCAGGAATGAAAGGCTCTATTGCCGACCAGGCAAGACGAACTTTACCGAGCTCAGGGATGTGTCTGACAAATGGCGGTATTTTCAATAATACAGGAGCCAGATTCCCGGTCAACGCTGATCCAATATTCAACAGGTCAGATCCTGTCTAAAATACGAGTTGTCATGTTTCAAGGAAGAGCGCCCGCTCACAGATCGTTGTCTAGCCATGCACATGTGACGCTTGTCAGGTGTGAGCAGACCTGTCAACAGGCTCCCGCTTCGCCTGAATTTATATAACAGATTGAGCCGGACCGTATCCATGTCTTCCTGACCAGAGCTGTAAGCAGGCATAACGATTTTGAAGGCAGGATCCTGATGGTAACAATGGATGATAATTTGTGACTATATTATTCCCTGTAGCGATATTTTCAGTTATTTCAATAGCGACATGCATTGACTCTCTGGCTCAGCCTTCCAAGCCGAAGAAAGCCTCAAACGATACATGGCATTGTCGTTTTGCTGCATTGCCGTTTCGATTGCTGCCCATCATGCTTATCTTTGCAGGTGCCGAAATCCTGACTGGCCGGTGTATCTACGCTGCTGTTCTCACCGTAGTCGCCGTCAGCCTTTTGGTCTGGGGGTCGAACCTGAAGCGTGATTTGCTTGGTGAGCCTCTGCTTTTCAGCGACGCTGCGGTTATCAAAGCGTGTTTTCAACACCCTCGCTTTTATGTAAATGCATTGGCTCTTCCCGCCAGAATAGCTGTGTTATTCGGAATCTTCGTAATCTGTTTCGCGGTAATCAGTCTGCTTGCCTTTGACCTATGTCACCTGAGCAGTGTGAACCGTTCCGCCCTGCTGGAGCGTGGACTGGGTGTGGCGCTTGCCTCTGCAAGTTTGTATCTGCTGATGGCCGTGGCGCGTACCAGACTGCCTGCCCGTCTCATGCCGAGGCTGATTGTGACGAGGTAATTCCAAAATTCGGTCTTCTGGCGACGACAATACTCTGCTGGTTGCGGTGGCGAGAGGACAGACAAAAACCACTACCGCCCCACCATCTCCTGCATTCTGGGGAGACTTGTGATATAGTTAATACAAAAGCGCCGATCGTTATCGTTATACAATGTGAGTCATTTTCAGACCTTGAGGAATTACGACCGGGTGAAAACTGGAACTGTTTTTTACCTGTTTTATCCAAAGCACGTCTTGAAGCACGACAATATGGTCAGCTGCATGTGTCGGGGTTCGGGGCGTATACAATGCGTACCGAATATGGGGTACTTTTTGGCCATGATGAGGAAGCTTTGGGCTTTAGGCGTTTTGACCCTTATCTCAGTGCGCACTGGCAGTGCCAGGATGCCTTGCCAGCCAGATTATCGCAACTTTATGAGCATCGTCTTTTTATCCATCCACATGATCTGGAGTTTTATGGACGGCGTCGCCTGATGCCAGTGAGTGGCTTTAACGAGATGCAGGGAGATGAAAAGTTTACGATTGCCCAAAAAATGGGCCACATTTGAGTGATGCCGCACTTGGTGAACGAATCATCTCTGTGATCAATGAGGCTGCGAAGAATAATAAAAGTACATTCGTCTTTGCCGTTACTATAGAAAATCATGGACCTTGGCCTGAGGGACTAACTGGCTACCTCAGGCATCTCAGGCATGGCGATGCTTTGCTAGGTCAGGTGAGCAGATGTCTGGAACAGACAGGTCATCCTGCCGTGTTGGCTTTCTATGGGGATCATCGTCCTTCCATCCCGAATATGGTTCTGCCTGGAGGGGCTATGCATACGCCTTATTTGATACAGGAGTTCGGAATGGATTCCCCGTCTTGTGGACTAGAGAAAGATCTGACACCAGCTATGTTGCATCATGAAATTTATAAGATGGCTTTGAAAGTCTCATACGAAAATTCACAATATAAAACCTTTTAAAACAATTACTTACTTTAAGATAACATATAATTTAAAGTATTGTTTCAATACTATCATTTAATAAATTACCCTTTTCGATAAAGGAAACTATTTGCTGAGCTATATCTTGCCAGCTGCGAGGCCTGAAATTGGAGCGGATATTTGCCTCCATTTTCCGTCGGGTGTTATGATCAAATACGATCTTTTCAACTGAGGCAAAAAGACTGAGCGAATCTCCGCTGATAAAATATTCTGCGTATTCGCCACCAGCTTCAGTCAGGGAAGAATTTCTTGCTGTTATCGGAATTTTCCCGAAGCATAATGACTCAGTGATAGGGAGGCCCCATCCTTCGTAGAGGCTTGGGTAAAGAGAACAAATGCATGATTGATATGCACGTAATAGAAGCTCATCACAGACTTCATTTAGAATGGTTATTCTCTGAGTGACTTCTGGGTTTTTGGATAGAAATTCATAGAAAGCTTCCGTTTTCCATCCATTTTGACCTATACATACCAGATGAGGACAGGAATCATTGTATTTTCTGAAAAGATTTACCCATGCCTGTGCAGCATAGATGTGACCCTTACGAGGCTCTATGGTTGAAACCAGTAATACAAATTTTTCCGGCAAAGAACTCTCTTTTAAAGAGTTCTGTTCTGATTTGATGCCTATTTCAGCATCGAGTTTTATTACTTTAATGTAATTACTTATATTGGGATACGTACCAGAAATATACTCAATCAGATCGCGTCCAGTAGATTTTGAGTTTACTAGAAAAGTATCTGATAGCGGAACAACTTTATTGATCCATGCTCGATAATCGTCTACCAGTGCATTGACGCATAGATGTGGGAATTTTACTGGGATAAGATCATGAATGAAAGGTATATATCGTATATTATATTGATTTTTAAGGTAAGAAATACTCTCTGTATGGCCTTTCACTGACCAATTTGCACCTAGGGAGACAAGAGTAGATGACTCTGAAAACAAAGCATCTTCAGAGAGAGAGAGAATGCCATTGAGGCGGCCGACGATATAGATCCATTCGTTATCTGATGCGTCGCTGCTTTCCTCAGCTTTTACGATAAGCTCTCTGAACAGCTCAATCGGTATACGCTTCCATGCGTTGAGGCCTTCAAAGAAAACACAAATACCAATAGAATTGGGTCTGACAAGCAGAGAGGCATATACTATTTCTGCCTGAATCCTCTGTATACCTGTCAAAAGCCTCTTTCTTCTGAAATGTAAAATGAGATCTGTAATATCAAAATTTATCCGAATATTTTTATTATCGTTTATAATAATCAAATCTTTTATGTCCGGATATTTTTCTTTTAAAATTAGAGTTTTCACCGTAACTTTTAGATGATGATCGGCCAGAGCGCTGAAATTGGAAGCGTGGAAATAGGCGTCTTCGTTTTCTGGGGAAGTAATAAAGCTCTGAGCATAGGCATTTGCTGCGGCAGCTTCCTGAGACAATTCTCTTCTCATATGTCCCAGTTGGATCCAGATATGAGAGAGGCTCGGATCCTTTCTGAGAGCAGCAGTATAGTATATTGCTGCTTTATTCCACTCTCTACGCGCCCTCAATGCATTGGCTCTTTTAAGCAGAAAATATACAGGAAGTGTTACAGGGACGCCTGCTGATTTCTTTATTTTAAACAAGATATCGCTTCCTGATCAAAGAATATAAATAAAAATAACGATACGTAAGCGTTCCGTATAATATGACACAGAAAATATATTAAAGTAGCACTTTGTTCTTCTTGATTGGATTTTGCGCATTGCTCCCATTCGCTCGCAGATTTACCTGAAGTGCTGGATATCTCTGCGAGCGAATCATGAATAAACCACTTTCTATGGTCAGGGCATATTATTTCGCTAGATAGGCAGCAGTAATAGCCGGACTTACCAACGTACCGATCAGCTGGTTAAATTTATAAAAGCGATTTATCTTCGCGTTGGCTACCAAGATAAGATCCTTGTTTTTCATAGGGATTTGTTGTGCCAAGAAGTAGCTATTGGGCTCCATCATATCAAGTTTGTAAATCACAGGGATCCCGAGTGGGGTAGGTGGTGTGGTAAGACCTAGCTGTCTGGCTGCGATCGGGTCTTCGAAACGGAACACAAAGGCCGCGTTAGGATCTGCTCGCGCGTCAGCGGGTCCACCCGCGCGTGCTAAAGCTTCCGCCAATGTCACTCTTGGTGATTTAAAGGGTACTTCCGTTGCTTCCTTGCCAGCAGCCCCGAAAACTGTGTAGCTGCGTGGTTGATAGATCACGTGAATTCTGTCACCAGGCCGCGCTCGGATGTCCTCGTGCGGAATGCTCTCAAGGGTTCCCAGATCAGTAGCCCCTGTGCGACTACCCCTGACGAGTTGCACATGTGTATCCTCAGGGGGAAAATTCGCTCCACCCGAAATGGCAATCAGATCTGATAGTCGTTCCTGAGCCGTACTCAGCACGACGCGTCCGGGCTTGTGTACCTCTCCCGATACGATGACCGTATTGGCGATATCACTGGAGATCCGAACCATAACCTGAGGATTCTGTGATTTGTTCAACAGGTTTTTGCGGATTTCTTCAGCGAGAATTTGAGGCGTTAATCCTGCCGCTCTCAATCGCCCTACATAGGGAATCGAGATTGTCCCATCCGTTTCGACCTGGGTAGGGGGAAGGTTCTGATTGGTTACGCCTGCGATTGCCCCTCCTTCCGAGGATCCGCCTGCTGCAGCCGGACTTCCCCCTGAGCTGAACAGGCCAGAGCCCAATTCAAAGATCGTGATGGTCAGCATATCGCCGGCGCCAATTCGGTCATTGTGGGCGACAGGGTTATCTGAGCTATCCAGGCTTGAAATGAGCGGTGGTACTTCTGATGCCAGTATTCCTGCAATTTGCGGCGTGACCTGCAGGATCTGAAACTGGAGAGGATTGCGCACAGGATCTTTCTGAGCGTTCATGACTCCCCGTTCGGTAGGACCACTATCCGGTATCGCGCTGCAGGCATTGAGCGCCAGCAAGGATACGCAGGACATACCGATCAGATACAGGCGTTTGATACGATTTGGCTCAGAGCATCGCAAATTGGGACCGAGATACATTAAAGGTTAGGCCTTCTCGTGTAGGGCAGCAGAATACAGGGTGTTGAGGCGTGCACAATAATTGGTCATATCAAAACGGATAGCCTGGCGTAGCCCAGATTCACCAAGCTGACGACAAAGCGTGTCGTCTCGATCAAGGCGATCTATCGCGCTGGTAATGGCATCCACATCATAGGCGTTGGTTTGCAGAGCCGCGTTTCCCCCGACTTCAGGCAATGCACCTTCTTGCGAAATCAGAGCTGGCACACCGAAATTCATTGCCTCCAGTACAGGCAATCCAAATCCCTCGCACAAGGAGGGAAATAACACGGCTCGTGTGAGACGCAAAAGGGAGAACAGGCTCCGCTCAGGCAGGTAATCGATATGGATGATCCGGCCCGTTTCAATACCCCGTTCCAGGTAGCGCAATTCCCGCTCGGCCCTCCACGCCATGGCACCAACAAGAACCAGTTTGCGATTGCTACTGGACGTCAGGAATCCCTCGATCAGACGACCAATATTCTTTTTAGGCTCCAGAGAGCCGAAAAACATGAAGTAGCTGTGCGGAGTAAGGCCGAACTCCGCGCTGATCTCTGCAGCACAATGTTCCAGGCTTCGTTCACGGATTGTCGCATCGGTTCGAAAGGATTGATAGGTATTGTGTAGCTTGGGGGAAACCGTCGGGAAGAAAGATAGGATATCTTTTCTTGATGCTTCTGAAACCGTGCACAAGGCGGTGGCTTCCGCACAGACTGCTGTTATGAGTCGATGATAATATGGCTTGTCGTCGAGTGTGGTGTAAGGCAGACGCAACGGGACGAGGTCGTGCAGTGTGTAGATATTGGCGGCGCTTCCAGGCGGATAGGCAAGGGATAGGTCCAGTGCATGATAGCTGGTGGCCTGTCCATACGCAGTATCGTCATGCGACCTGTTCGCCTGAAATGGCGGGCTGCGCGAGAGAACAGGTTCTCGGCATTGTACAAGTGATCGAAAGCTGGCAGACGCCCCTCAAATGGGCGTATATCGACCCGGTCCGTCCGGGTAATTTCAAGAGCTGGTGGTGCGCGGAAATCGGCTTTGCGGTCGCGTATCCACCTTTTGGAAAACGGTGCCGGTCGCTTTGGGGGATCAAAATGATCCAGGCGATCAAAAAAGCGTACTTCGCGCAGTTCCGTTTTTGAGCGGGTAGGGACATCGAGACCGTAAATCAGGTCTATCTGATGTCCCAGTTCCTTGACTGCATGGCTCAGGGTACGAGCATAGGTCGCAACGCCAGTGCCTTTTCCAAGGCTCAGATTGAAACCGTCGATGCCGATACGGCATTTGGGTAATTCTGACATAAAATATGCGGTTCCCGGCTAGTTTGAGCCGGACAGGATATACAAAGAAAACCCTCTCCGGGTCAAAATTGCTGTTGTGCAATAAGATCGTAGAACGTCGCCAGACGCTTAGAATAGCTTTCCATCGTAAAGGCCTGTGCTCTTTTACGACCAAGGGCGCGTAGCTGGACGACACTCGCGTCGTCATGATCGACCGAATTCATTGCACCTGCGAGGTCGGCGATATCATATGGATCAACAAGAAGCGCCGCACCGCCCGCGATTTCTTCCGTTGCGTGGCCACGGCTCGTGATGACTGGTGTTCCGATTACCATGGCCTCCGCAATGGGCAGACCAAACCCCTCTGCGAGGGATGGGAACACGACGCAACGGGCCTCTGAGATGGCCCGGATCAGTGAAGGGCGAGTACACCATGGAAAGATATGGACGCGCTCAGGCGCCGGATGGTCAGCAAGCGGCGCAAGTTCTTCAGAGGCACCAAGACCCTGCGCGCCAATGAGAACAAGGGGACGCCGGGACCGGAGATGCCATGGGCCTTGATCAGGCGCCCGATATTTTTGCGTCGGTCCAGTAAGCCGAAATACAGAAAGCCACCCGGTTCGCATAATCGAGGTGTTTCGTGGGCTTCATTCAATAGTCTTTGGGGTAACGAGACGGATTGTGACAGGTTTATCACTTTTTCCGCCGGTACGGAAAGGTGAGAGATAATATCCTGCCTGACTGATTCCGAAATAGTTACAATAGCTGTGGAGTTAGCACAGCAAATTTCTATTCTTTTTCTTATTATATATGGATTTATATTGCATAGATCCGGCCGCAAAAGCGGGATGAGGTCATGTATGGTAACTATATTGGGGATATCTGGCCATATAATGGGGAGCGGGCACGTCCAATGCATGATTGATGGTGCATGGCGGCTTTCAATTTTTAAAGGGCTTTTGCCTGACCTGAGCCGATCTCGAATTTCGGCGGTTCGGTAGAGATCTTTGCCGATATATCCTGCCGGATCGGCCGTGAGTCTGGAGACCGGATGCAGGCTGCGTATCAGCCTGGAGAGGCGATGCTCCATTGCATGAGGTCGCGTTGAAGCGTCCATACTATCCTGGACCCATCTAGGAGAGTGTCCGGCCAGCTCACAGGCTTCAGCGAGAGTGGTGGCGTATGTTGCAATCCCGGTTCCTCCCGGCCGCCCTACGTTGCGGGTGTCGAGACCGATATTCATCTCTAACGGGAACGATTCATCTTCGTCCGGAAAATCGCATCCCAGAATGTTGTGCTAACCGCATAGTTTCGATTGGGGGCAGCATGATGATGGGCTAGGTGGTGGCGCTTTAACCGTTTGAAGAGACGCCAGTTCAGACTCCATTGATGACATCCGTAATGGATCAGATCATACAAGAAGTACCCGATCAGAAATCCACCGAAAAACGCCGTTCCCGCACGACCGCTTGTGGCATAGGCAATAGCCATATCAGTATTGCCAGAGGGATGGTGATGCTGAGAGGCATCATGTTTCGGAGCTTGTCTTTTGGCAATTCATGGTGATTGCCATGAATCACATAGATCAGTTTACGTCCGGATTCGGAAGAAAAATTGAAATGGAAAAAAAAGCGATGTCCAAGATATTCTGTTAACGTCCAGGTCAGGTAGCCCGATACGTAAAGAAATAACCCGTGGAAAAAAGGCTGTGGTAGAGAATAGATAAAGACCACGACAATCGCGGCAAGCCATACGGGCAGGAAGAGGTAGATGGGCATATAGGTCATGCGTTCTAGATACGCATTTTTAAAAAGCCTAACTGTCATACACCGTTTCCTTGTGTAAAACGTCTCTCCCCAATGGCGGACCTTACGGTCATCGCTTGACACGGACGCGTTATTTTCAACTTTATATCGCATGGAAGCCACTGGCTAGGGTTCCGTTTGATACTGCCTGCATTTCATGAGGTTTGGATGGTATCAATATGCTTCAAGCCTGGGGAAATCCCTTTTCAGGTTATGCCTGAGCAAGAATCTGCGGCATTCTGAAATCTTTCCGTACTTATTTTGTACTAAAACAGGACTGGTTTTTCGCGATGTCGGTAATCACGAGATGAACGGGGTTACGACTTCATTGTGCTATCATCACGAAAGATGATTTGCTCTGGATCAGTGCTCGGCAAAGGGACATGCTTGACCAACCGCCTATACCTGTTCGCGGTCGGCAAGGGCCTTCCTGAATTATAGGGACGCTCTCGACTCAGTTCGTGCAAGAATCTGTCCGGCGTACAAACTGCACGTTTGTTACTGGCTGGGGGGGGATGAGTTAATGACAGCCTGCCCCGGCGTTGTTAGAAGGCCGCGTTTGCTGCCGTCCCGGACCGGAGTCGTTTCCTGATGAAGATCGTCGCCTGTAACAGTAACCTGCCTTTGGCGCGCGCCGTGGCTCAGGAACTGCGCCTGCCTCTGTGCAAGGTATCGGTGCGGCGTTTTGCCGATGCCGAGGTCTTTGTCGAAATCCAGGAAAACGTGCGCGGTGAAGATGTGTTTGTCATTCAGAGCACATGCTCGCCGACGAATGACAATCTGATGGAGTTGCTGATCATGCTCGACGCCTTGCGTCGCGGATCAGCCCGTCGTGTCACAGCCGTAATGCCGTATTTCGGCTATGCCCGTCAGGATCGCAAATCCGGCCCGCGTACGCCGATCAGCGCCAAGCTGGTGGCCAATCTGCTTGTTGAAGCTGGTGCCAACCGTATCCTGACGATGGATCTGCATGCCATGCAGATCCAGGGCTTTTTCGATATTCCGGTTGATAATCTTTATGCCGCGCCGCTTTTCAAACGCGATATCAATGCCCGTCATCCCAATGAAGATCTCATGATCGTTTCACCTGATGTCGGGGGGGTGGTTCGTGCCCGTCAGCTCGCTCAGCGTCTGAACACAGATCTGGCGATCATCGACAAGCGCCGCGAACGGGCAGGTGTCTCTGAAGTGATGAATGTGATCGGTGATGTCGCCGGACGCTACTGTATTCTGGTCGATGATATTATCGATAGCGGCGGATCGCTCTGCAATGCGGCTGAAGCGCTCATGAAACATGGCGCTACCGGAGTGGAAGCTATGTGACCCATGGTGTGCTGACCGGTACTGCGGTTGATCGTGTTACGGCATCACCGCTCAAGATGCTGACGCTGACAGACAGCATTCCTGCGACAGAAGCCATGGATGAGTCGCCGAATATCCGCCAGATCAGCACCGCCAATCTGCTGGCGCGCGCATGAGTGCTGTGGCAGATGAAAGCTCTGTCTCTTCGCTTTTCGATTAAGGACCGGATTTCATGCTGCTTCGTCGCCCCTTCTGGTATCTGCGTCACGGTCAGACCGACTGGAACGCACAGAATCTCTCCCAGGGCCGGACAGATATTCCGTTGAACGCCACAGGGCGGGGGCAGGCCATCAAGGCGGGAGATTCGCTCTCGCGTCACTGGCGCGACGGTGCATCGCCCATTGCCCGTATCATTTCTTCCCCTCTGACACGGGCCCATGACACAGCGCTGGCCGCGCAGGAAGCGATCGCCGTTTCAAGCGGCATCACCCTGCCGCTGGTGACCGATCAGGGGCTTGAGGAAGTCTGCTTCGGCGTGATGGAAGGTGAGCCCATGGGTGACTGGTATGATCCATGGATCGAAGGCCAGTTCACGCCTGAGGGCTGCGAGACCTTCGAAGGGCTCAAGACCCGTGCGGCGGAAGCTGTCAATCGTGCGCTCGAACAGGATGGTATTCCCATGATCGTGGCCCATGGCGCGCTTTTCCGTGCGTTGCGTGCTGCGATGAGCCTGCCGATCAATGTACGTCTGGCCAATGCCGTGCCACTTTACTGCGACCCGACAGAGAATGGCTGGATTCTCACCGCTTACGAGTGAGTGATGCGGGGCACTGCCCCGCGCTTCGGAGCGGGACAGTTCTCTTTCATTCCTGTCTGAATGAGAGCCGGGATCAAAGGGGCTACGCGCCTTTGCGGGTTTCAGGACAGAGCCTCGAGAAGAATCCTCCTCCGAATCCCGAAGAACATTGCTTTACCCCCCCGTTTCCGGTAAGGCGCCCCATCACTCAGGCACCCCTGGAGGCCATGAGTGCAATGAATCTGGGAGAATACCGTGACAAATATGACGTCCCTCGAAGTCTCTACGCGCGCGAAGGCTGGTAAGGGGGCAGCGCGCGCAACGAGACGTGCCGGTCTGGTGCCGGGTGTTGTGTATGGTGGCAAGCAGGAGCCGGCGCTGATCGCGATCGACCCGCGCATCATCCACAAGGAAATGGTCCGTGGTGGCTGGCGTTCGCGCCTGTATGAACTGCCGCTCGAAGGGGGCACCGTACGCGCCCTGCTGCGTGAAGTGCAGCTGCACCCCGTGACCGACGCTCCGATCCATGTCGATTTCCAGCGCCTTGCGGCTGGCGAGAAGGTCCACGTGACCGTCGCCATTCATGTGACGGGCGAAGACAAGGCTCCTGGCATCAAGCGCGGCGGCGTGCTGAACCTGGTTCGCCATACGGTGGACGTCATGGCTGACGTTGACAGCATTCCGTCCAGCTTCACGGTTGATCTGAGCGCGCTCGACATCCACGACAACGTGCGTTGGGACGACCTGACCGGCACCGAGAACGTGACGCCGGTTCTGCAGCTGCCGAACTTCGTCATCGCTACCATCGCACCGCCGACGGTTGATGCCGAGATGGAAGCTGAAGCCGCTGCGAAGGCCGCTGCTGAAGCTGCCGCTCCTGCGAAGAAGAAGTAAGACCGCTCAGGGTGGCCGCAATGCTACTCTGGACCGGGCTCGGTAACCCCGAGCCCGGCATGCGCAGACAGCGCCACAATATCGGCTTCATGGCTGTCGATCGTATTGCCGAACACTACCGGTTTTCTCCCTGGCGTGCGCGCTTCAAGGGAGAGACGGCCGAGGGCAGCATTGAGGGACAAAAGGTTCTTCTGCTCAAGCCCATGACCTATATGAATTTATCCGGCGAGAGCGTGCAGCAGGCTGCGCGGTTCTTCAAGATTCCGGTCTCTGACATCACGGCGTTTCATGACGAGCTCGATCTTGCTTTCTGCAAGGTGCGTGTCAAACGCGGTGGTGGCGCAGCGGGGCATAATGGCCTTCGCTCAATGGACAGGATGCTGGGGGACCAGAACTACCAGCGCGTGCGTCTAGGCATCGGCCATCCCGGTCATAAGGACCGTGTGACGGGTCATGTGCTGGGCGATTTCGCCAAGGCCGAACAGAACGAACTTGAAGAGCTTCTCGATGCCGTCGCAACGGCATCGCCCCTGCTGGCCAAAGGGGAACCGGAAGCGACAATGACAAAAATCGCCATGCTGTGCGGGGAGAAACGCTGATGGGCTTCAATTGTGGCATCGTGGGGCTTCCCAATGTGGGCAAATCCACCCTGTTCAATGCGCTGACGGAAACGGCAGCAGCCCAGGCGGCGAATTATCCGTTCTGCACCATCGAGCCCAATGTGGGTCGCGTGGCCGTGCCCGATCCGCGTCTCGATAATCTGGCTCGTATAGGCAAGTCGCAGAAGATCCTGCCGACCAGCCTCGAATTCGTCGATATTGCCGGGCTGGTGCGTGGGGCGTCGCGTGGTGAAGGTCTGGGCAACCAGTTTCTTGCCAATATCCGCGAGGTGGACGCGATCATTCATGTGCTGCGCTGCTTCGTCGATGACGACATTACTCATGTCGAAGGCGGTGTAGACCCCGTTCGCGATGCCGAGATCATCGAAACCGAGTTGATGCTGGCCGATCTGGACTCGCTCGAAAAGCGTCAGGTGTCGCTGCAGAAGCGGGCACGCGGCAATGACCGTGAGGCGCAGCAGCAGCTCACGATCATGGACCCGATCATTGCCGCCCTGCGCGAGGGCAAGCCGGCCCGCACAGCCGTGCCCAAAGGTGAGGAAGAAACGGCCCGTCGCCTGCAGCTCATGACCACCAAACCGGTGCTTTATGTTTGCAATGTCGAGGAAGGTTCTGCCGCTACCGGCAACAGCCATTCCGAAGCGGTACGCAAGCGCGCCGAGGCCGAGGGTGCTGCCATGGTGGTTGTGTCAGCCGCGATTGAGGCCGAGGTCAGCCAGCTGCCGCAGGAAGAGCGCGCCGAGTTTCTTGAAGGGCTGGGGCTGACAAATTCGGGGCTGGATCGCGTGATTGCCGCCGGATATGGCCTGCTCGGGCTCAGCACCTATTTCACGGTTGGTCCCAAGGAAACCCGCGCCTGGACCATTACCAAGGGCACAAAGGCGCCCCAGGCCGCCGCTGTTATTCATAATGACTTCGAGCGTGGCTTCATTGCCTGCGAAACCGTGGCTTATGACGATTACATTGCCTGTGGCGGTGAGTCCGGCGCCAAGGAAGCCGGCAAGCTGCGTATCGAAGGCAAGGAATATGTGGTGCAGGATGGCGACGTCCTGTTGTTCCGCTTCAACGTCTGACGTTTTCATCCGATGCCGGCGGTCGCTACTTGACCGCTCAGCATTACACGCAAGAATGACGCGTTGTTATGGAGTGCGTCATGGAAATTCTTGTTGCCTGTGATTCCTTCAAGGAAAGCCTGACCGCCGAGGCTGTAGTTAAGGCGATCATCGGCGGTTTCTCCGAAATTTTCCCACAGGCGCGCTATCACGCTTTTCCCATGGCAGACGGGGGCGAAGGTACTGCCGTCATCATGGCGCGCACGCTGGGCGGGCATCTTGAAACGCGTATGGTCTGCGGACCTCTTGGTGTGCCGGTTGAGGCGCGGTTCGCGGTTCTGAATGAAGGGCGCTCGGCTCTTGTTGAGCTGGCCGAAGCTGCGGGATTGGCACAGGTGCCTCCTGAATCGCGCATGCCTCTCTTCACAACGACGCGCGGGGTTGGCGAGCTGATACTGGCAGCCCTTGATATGGGATGCTCTCATATCATCCTGGCCCTAGGGGGAAGTGCGACATGCGATGGCGGGGCAGGGCTGTTGCAGGCGCTCGGTGTCCAGTTGCGTGATGCATGTGAGCAGGAGATTGCCTGCGGCGGCGGTCCCTTGGGGAATGTGGTTACTCTCGATGATGCCGGGCTTGATCCGCGACTTGCAGCATGCAGGATCGAGATCCTGTGTGATGTGAAAGCGCCTTTGCTGGGCGAGAAAGGCGCTGCGGCCGTTTTCGGACCGCAGAAAGGGGCAACCCCTCCCATGATCACGATCCTGGATGCGTCTCTCGCGCGGCTGTCCAGCCTGCTTGAAGAACGATGCGGGCGTGATTTGTCCTCTGTTGCAGGGATGGGCGCAGCAGGTGGTACCGCCCTAGGGCTGGTCGCTTTATGTGGCGCTGAACTAGTACCGGGTGCTGATACCATTGCCCGTCTTCTTGGTGTGCATGAGCTGGTACACCAGGTGGATCTGGTGATCACGGGAGAGGGGCGCCTCGATGGTCAGACAGTACAAGGTAAGGCGCCTTATGCCATTGCGACACTGGCCAGACAGGCAGACAAACCGGTTCTGGCTTTTGCCGGCACATTGGGCAGGGATTGTGAAAAACTCTACGAGCTTGGCTTTGATGCGCTGTTCAGCAGTCTCGATCGTCCCTGTTCGCTGGAAGAAGCTCTGTCGGAAGCTTCTGCCTCCCTGACGCGTTGTGCCCGGAACGTTGCAGCAGGTTTGGCTGTGGGCCGATCTTTTCAAGCTGTGCAGGAGTGATACATAGCGTGATCGTTCTTTTCCGGCCAAAGGGCTGAAAGGGGCGCCTGGTGCATGGCAGACAGGAGAGTGCGAGGATGGAAGCCGCTAGACAACAGACCGATTTCAAGACCCTGACCGGCCCGGCCCGTGCATCTGCTCGCATTCTCGCTATTGCTCCCGAAAGTCAGCGTAATGCTGCGCTACGCTCAGCGGCAGTGTCCCTGCGAACGCATTCTGCCGATATTCTCGTTGCCAATGCTCGTGATGTCGCGTCGTCCAAGGCCAGCGCCGCCTTTATTGATCGTCTTACCCTTACACCGGCGCGGATAGAGGCAATGGCGAAAGGGCTCGAGGCGATTGCGCTGCTGCCCGATCCCGTTGGGCGCATTATGGCGGAGTGGACCCGTCCCAATGGACTATTGCTGCGCAGAGTAGCCACCCCGCTTGGGGTGATTGGCATGATCTATGAAAGCCGCCCTAATGTCGGGGCGGATGCCGCCGGGCTTTGTATAAAATCCGGCAATGCCGTCATTCTGAGAGGAGGATCAGAAAGCCTCAATTCGGCACGTTGTATCCAGTCCTGTATCCAGGAAGGTCTGGAGCAGGCGGGGTTACCACGTGATTGTGTACAGATCGTACCTGATGCTGACCGTGCTCATGTGGCGTCCATGCTGAGTGCAGCAGGTGAGATTGATATGATCATCCCTCGCGGAGGAAAATCCCTGGTCGAGCGGGTACAGCGGGACGCCCGCGTTCCGGTGCTGGCTCATGCTGACGGGCTTTGTCATACTTATATCCACAAAGATGCGGATTTTGGCATGGCACGGGAAATCCTGGCGAATGCCAAGATGAGGCGCACAGGTATCTGCGGTGCTACCGAAACCCTGCTGATTGACAGGGAAATTGCAGCGGATCTGTTACCGGTTCTGGTGCAGGATCTGCATGCGCTCGGCTGCGCGATTTTAGGTGATGAGACGGCGCGCAGTATCGTGCATGATCTTGAACCGGCAAGCTCGGATGATTTCGCCACAGAGTGGCTGGATGCACGACTTTCTGTTGCAGTGGTAGATGGAGTCGATTCGGCCCTGGCCCATATTACCCGTTTCGGGAGTGGTCATACGGAGGCCATCATTACTGCCAATGCCGAGGTTGCAGAGCGCTTTCTGAATGGCACGGATAGTGCGGTGGTAATGTGGAATGCCTCGACGCAGTTCTGCGATGGCGGGGAATTCGGATTCGGCGCTGAGATCGGGATCGCCACCGGCAAGATTCACGCACGCGGCCCGGTCGGTCTCGAGCAACTCACGACCTTCCGTTATGAGGTACGCGGCACCGGCCAGACGCGCCCCTGACGTGCCACAAATTCCAAAATATGGCGATAACCGGGCAATTTCGATTGGTCTGCTGGGAGGGTCTTTCAATCCTGCCCATGCGGGGCATCTCCAGCTGGCGCGCTATGCCCTGACCCATCTTCGCCTCGACCAGGTATGGCTCATGGTCTCGCCCGGCAATCCGCTCAAGCCGCGACTCGGTATGGCCCCATTCAATGATCGGCTTGCCTCGGCGCATGTTCTCGCTGATGGGCGGCATATCATCGCAACAGATATCGAGGCCAGGCTGAACAAGCGCTATACGGTCGAGACGATTGCTCTGCTGCGTCTGCGTTTTCCACAAGCGCGTTTTGTATGGCTGATGGGTGCTGATGGCCTGGTAACACTTACACGCTGGCGGCGCTGGCGCGATCTGGCAATGCATGTACCGATAGCGGTGGTACCGCGCCCAGGGAGTAACCGGTCCGCTCTTTCAGGCCGCGCGACCCATGCACTCAGTCATTTGCGCGTCCCGCCAAGACAGGGGCCGATCATGTCCCGCTCTAAAGGTGGTGTCTGGGCTTTTCTTCCAGCACCGCAAAACGGTATATCAGCGACAGCGCTCAGGGATTCTGGAAATTATCCCGCCGCGCGCTCTCTAATCAATTGACCGGAGTGTCGAACCATCGCCAGAAAACCGTCCGACGAGACGACCATCCCAGCCCGTCGCAGCCGTGCGTCCGCTGGTGAGACAAAGCCTGCCACGGGCGAAAAGACCGCAACCCTGAAAACTGCCGGAACGCCCCGTAAAAAGGCTGCTGCTGCAGGTCCGCGCAAAACGCGCGCTGCCGCCGCACCGCGTGAGACAGTTGGCCGCGAACTGGTAGAAAAGGCGCTTGGCGTTATCACGGCCAGTCTCGATGAAGACAAGGCCGAGGATATTATCACGCTCGATCTGCGTGGTCGTGCCAGCTTCGCTGATCATATGGTGATTGCCACTGGTATTGCTGATCGTCAGATCGCGGCCATGGCATCGCATGTTGAGGACAAGCTGAACGAAATCGGCATCAAGCGCATCACCATTGAGGGCGCGAACGGCACTGATTGGGTACTGCTCGATACCGGTGATATTGTGGTGCATCTTTTCAAGCCGGAAAGTCGCGCGCTCTATGCCCTCGAACGGATGTGGGGCAAGGATCTCGATGACAATGTGACAGACGAAGCCGATACAACGGACCTCTGACCGTTTATGCTCAGGATTGTTGCTGTCGGTCGATTGAAAAGAGGGCCTGAGCGGGAGCTGTTCGATCGCTATGCCGAACGTACCCGCCCCAGGGTTGAGCTGGTCGAGATTGGCGAGTCGCGTGGAAGCGCCGTGGAGATACGTCGCAGGGATGCGGCAGCGATTCTTGCTGCCTGCCCTGAGGGCAGTATCATGGTCGCCCTTGATGAGGGAGGCAGTTTACTTGATTCTCAGCAGTTCTCGACCATGCTTGAGAGCTGGCTGGTGACAGGTAAACAGATATCTTTCGTTATTGGTGGTGCCGAAGGCCTTGAAGCAAGCGTGATCGATAGGGCCGATTTTCGTATTTCCTTTGGCCGTATGACCTGGCCACATATGATTGTGCGCTTGCTTCTGGCTGAACAGATCTATCGTGCACGCGCTATCAGTTCCGGCCACCCTTATCATCGAGCCGCACGACCATAGGTTGTAGCGATGGAAAAGAATTCTCTCGAAAAGTGAAAATCCGGAACAATAAAAAAGGCGACCCGTTTCCGAGTCGCCTTGGGGCAATGTAATCGAAAAATCGTTTTCTAGCGCAGATTACGATTCGGTCCTTCGATGCTGAAAGCATCATCCGGGGCTTCTGCGACTTCTGTTGAATGCATCGGGTGCTGCAGCGCGTCGAAGCTTTGCGTCTTAACAGAACGTGAATGAATGGAACGATGTGCCGGGGCAGGCGTATTATTAGCATCATCACACCGTCATCCGGACGGCCATAGATGAAACCGTAGGTCGGATAAATGCTACCATAGGTTTCGGTCTTGCTGTTGAGCGCAACACGAACAGCAGACCAGTCATTATTGGGAGAGACGTCGATGACGCGCACATTTTTTGCGACCCCGTTCTGGGCCCAGTGGGACTGATCGATGACAATTGTACGATTGTCTTCAATGGCCCGGACAACGGCGACATGACCATAGGGCATCCGACGAATCGCGCGAAAGTTCAGTACAGAGCCGGGTTCAGGTGCGGAGCCGCGAGCATAGACGCCGCGGGAGTTCTCCCACCAATCACGAGCGTTGCCGCTCAGAACGACGTCGGAAGCAGCTTTGGCATAGGCAACGCACTGGATGACATGACCGCCCGAACGATGATGGCGCGGAGTAAAGCGCGTCTGGCGAATGGCACCCTGGCGTGCGCTGACTACACGGTGGGCATGAGCGTTATGCGTGAATGTCTTGTGACGGGCTTCGGCTTTTGGAGCAAGAACCACCGTTCCAACCAAGACCGACAACATTGTCAGAGACGAAAAAAAAGGCCTGCGTAGAAGTTTGAGGCAACTTTTCTGTCTCACGTTCATTGATTCCGCACCTGCCCGTTTGTGTTGCATCTAGGTAACTATGTTCACCTCTAAGATGCAACCCATCTAAAGCGGACTCGTGGCAATTTTTTGAACTTTCCCCAAGAAAATCTTGTAATGCCTTAGGGAAAGATCAAGAGACCTTACTTAGTTGTAATAAGCATGATCTCGACCAGCATGCGCGGATCAGCCAGCACGGCCTCGACGCAGGCACGCGCGGGGGCCGAGTCTTTCGGCAGCCATTTTGTCCATTGTGCATTCAGGCGTCGCGATCAGAGATATTCTTGAGCCAGATCTGAGCCTGCAGGATGCGGGTATTATCCGTTCCATGCTGTTCGAGCAGGATATCGAGCTGTTCAAGTACGTCAGCTGTCTGAGCTGCAAAATCAGCATCCAGATTGCGGGCAACAACGCCTTGGGTAAAAACGAAGCCGTGATACTCGACGGCTTTCGACATGACGGGATTAGGTTCCGTACGGATGATGCGGCTCATGGTCGTCTCCTGTAAAGTCTTGTGTTGCCGGGCAATGTTCATCTTGCGCGCCCGGCCGGACTCTGATCCGGGTGGGGCATCGGGTCAATCCTGAACGATAGGTGATTGCTTGCCTGAGTGACTACAGCGCTGTATCGCGCTCTAAGGCCCACAGGGATCAATCCTTGTTCATGACCGCGAAGGAGAACCGGTGTTGCGTGCCCGCACTGTAAAGGTGACACCCTTACGCCAGAACTGCACAGTACTTGAAAGCCCTGAAACCGGACGTGCCATTGTGGTTGATCCAGGGGGCGATGTGCAGGAGTTGCTTCAGATACTCGACGGGATGACCGTCGATGCCATCCTTCTCACCCATGGTCATTTTGATCATGTAGCGGCGCTGATGCGTTACGTTCGGGCCTGATGAGGCGGCAACATGCTCCGCTCAGCATGATTGGTCCTGACAGACGTGACGAATTCCTCCTGAAGTCTGTTGCTGTCCAGGCTCAGGCTTTCGGTTTGTTTGACCTGCAGGATGCTTGCCCTGACCGGTATGTGGAGGATGGCGAGACACTCGACTTCTCCGGTGTCAGATTTGAAGTGGCACATTGTCCTGGCCATACACCAGGCCATGTTGTCTATGTATGTCGCGAAGATAAACTCGCGATTGTAGGAGACACCCTGTTCCGCGGTGTTGTTGGTCGTACCGATTTCCCTTATGGCGATCATGAAAGCCTGATCGCTGGAATAAAGCGTACGCTGCTTTCCCTTCCTGATGATTTCGTTGTCTTGCCCGGTCATGGTCTGCCGACCACGATTGGCGAGGAACGACAGAATAATCCTTTCCTGAATTGAAAGCCGCGAGTGCAGACATGACAACAATCTTTGCAAAGGGGCTGCTTCTGGCAGGGGTCATCCTTGGCCAGCCTGTTCTCTCCGCACAGGCTGAGGACCTCAAATCCGGTATGGCGCAGAAATCTCTGGAAAAAGCGCCGCTGACAATTACGGATCATCAGGGCCACAAGCATGATTTCATGGTTGAGGTTGCGCGGACCGGGAAGGAAAAGGAAGCAGGAGAGAGTTCCCGCAATTCGGTGCCGGATGGTACCGGAATGCTTTTCCTCTTCACCCCCCCCGAGGCTGCGGCAATGTGGATGCATGATACCCCTGTATCGCTCGATATTGTCTTTATCGGGACGGATGGACATATCCAGGCGATTGTCGAGAAAGCCGTGCCCTTCAGTGAGCGACGCCTGACTGGCAACGGGGATTCTGCGGCTGTGCTGGAAGTCGCTGCCGGGACAATGGAGAAATACGGTATTGTGGTAGGTGATCTGGTCTCTTCCAAAGTCTTGCAAGTAGTACGCTGATCAAGATGAAGGTTTTCCTGACAGGCGCTGCAGGTTTTGTAGGCTATCATGTTGCCGAGTCCCTGTTGCGTCAGGGGCATGAGGTAATTGGCTTTGATTCACTGAACGACTATTACAGTGTTCAGTTGAAAAAGGATCGCCTGGCGCAGCTCGCGCCACAGGCAGGCTTCGTTTTCCGGCAGGGGGATCTGAGCGTACGAGAGGATGTGGAGGCCATTCTGGCGGAACATTCCGACGTGACGCATATTGTACATCTCGCGGCGCAGGCGGGAGTTCGTTATTCGTTGGCAGACCCTTGTGCCTATATTACGGCTAATATGATGGGGCATGTTGTCCTGCTGGAAGCAGCACGGCATCTCACGGCACTTCGCCACATCGTTTATGCTTCGTCGTCTTCTGTCTATGGTCTGAACGAGACAATGCCATTCAGGGAGAGTGACGCTGTCGATCGGCCTGGCTCGTTTTATGCTGTTACAAAACGGGCAGGCGAGTTGACGGCTCATGCTTATGCTCATCTCTATGGTCTGCGTCAGACTGGACTGCGCTTCTTTACGGCGTATGGTCCTTGGGGGCGACCGGATATGGCCTATTACAAGTTTGCGCGCGCCATCACGGCAGGTAAGCCCCTGACGCTTTACGCGGGAGAGGGTCTTGCTCGTGACTTCACCTATATCGACGATATCGTTTCCGGCGTGATCGCGGCTCTTGTCAATGAGCCCGAAAAAGGCATTTCACGTGTACTGAATCTGGGCAGTGACTCACCGACTGCCGTCAGCCATCTTGTGGCGTTGCTCGAAAAGGAGCTCGGATGCAAGGCCGTGATCGAGGCAAGACGCCGCCCACTTTCTGATGTTGAAGCGACATGGTCTTCTCATGAAAAGATGACAGCGCTTACCGGATGGCGTCCGGTGGTCAGTCTTGAAGAAGGCGTACGTCGCTTTGTCTTCTGGTTCCAGGCCTATGAAGCAGGATATGGAAATGACGATGGTGTGTCTGATGCTGATTGCTCTGCCGGGTGAGCCTGTCGGGTAGATAGTATGCCTACTGGATGCCCGTGGTTCAGG
>NZ_BAJV01000013.1 GCF_000613885.1 Asaia prunellae JCM 25354
AAACGGCAATAAGACCCATCGCCTTCTGCATATCATGTGTCATAACAATATCGTCACGGGATGGTGTCGGATCACCGCTCGGATGATTATGCACAAGAATGACGCTTTTGGCACCTAGCTCCATGGCGCGACGTGCTACTTCCCTGGGGTAAACCGGTGTATGGTTGACCGTACCACGCGACTGCGTTTCGTCAGCCAAAAGACGGTTTTTTTCATCCAGAAAAAGAATACGGAACTGTTCAATCGGCTCTCGCGCAAGACGTGAGATGAGATAATCGAACATGAACTTCCGGTTGTTGAATATATTCTCATGATCAAGACGAGCACGGCTTACCCGGATGGCGGCTTCATGGATGATACGCAAAGCCACGCGCATAGGCAGGCCAATATGCACAAGGCCACTCAATGCGCGATCATTGGCAGAGAAAACAGCAGCGAGTGAGCCAAATCTTACTATGATGGTTTCTATCAGACTTTGCTGTTGCTCTTGTTTGATGGAAAGCGCATCACAAAAAAGGCGCAACAACACCTCATCAGATAACACTGAGCCATGGTCTGCGATCAGGGCTCGATGGGGAATATCAGCCCACCCTATCATCACTGGATCGGGATCTGTATATTCCGTGTCGGTATCCTGACGATTAGAGACCCTATCGTCATCTACTTCTTTCAATCGTTTCTCCGTCGGAGTTCAATAAAATTATTATGTCAGAGTTCGAGGAATATACGAGCGGTCATTCGATTTTATTTGATCTGGATGGAACAATTATCGACTCCAGAGTTGGTATTATCGAAACACTACACAAGGTTGTCTCAGAACTTGGGCACATACCTGACAAGACGATTGACCTGACCTGGGTTGTCGGGCCGCCATTGGCTGAACTGATGGCAGAAGTCATCGGAGTTTATGGGGACACGCGGTGGATAAGGCTGTTGCTCTTTATCGCCGCTTTTATGAAGAAACCGGTCGTTTCCAGACGCCATTGTTTCCACAGTTCAGTATTTTGCTGAGGCGTCTGGAGCGATCACCAGTCAGAATTTTCACGGCGACGTCCAAACCAGCGTCGCTCGCGCTCAGTATTCTTAAAAATCACGGACTTGATGAATGTTTCGACACCGTTCACGGCGCTGCAGATGATGACACTGGTGGCGAAAAACCTGAAATGATTGCCCGTATCATACATCAGGAGGGGCTTGATCCGGCACGTACCCTCATGATCGGTGACAGACGGTTCGATATTTTCGGTGCTCATGCGAACAGACTGAGAGCGATCGGGGTCTTGTGGGGGTATGGTGGGAAGGATGAACTGACAGAGGCGGGAGCAGATCTTCTGGTCAGTTCTCCCGATGATCTGCCCCTTGCGATCGACGGGCAGTTGAGAGCACTTTCACGCAGCTGATGCTTTTCCGGTCAGAACAGGCCCTTTTGCCTCAGGCTGAGCGGATGTCGTCTTTCAGAGACGATCACTACATCATGCAGAACCATCGAAAGAATGCCTGCCTCTTCACGCAAACGTCGGGCAAAAAGCGTCAGAGGTGAAGTGGTGGCATGAAAATTCCCCAGAGTTTTCTGAACGCCGATCAGGGCCACAGCCTGCAAGGCAAGCGCGCGACGAAAGATGAGGGCGGTTGAGGCAAAATCATCTACCGGCTCATCAGCAAGCAACCTGTTGCGATTGTCGAGATAGAGTAAGCGGAACTGCTCTGGAACAGCGCTTGCCATAGTGCCGGAAAGATAGGCACAAAGCTGCTCCCAGCTTCCGAGCTTTGGGCGTAACCGTTCTTCAGCCAGAGCAAGGCGTTCCGCTACGACGGGCGGAAACTTGAGCAGGAGCACCGTTCGTTCACTCAAGCCTAGAGTTCTGAGATCACGACCGGAAGCCTCGAAAACTGCTGCAAGACTCCCGAAACGATTGAGAAGCGCCTTGGCGAGTGGCTTCGTATCGCGTCGCGGAATGCTATAATAAAGCAGCATTTCCAGCAATTCGTAATCAGCGAGGGTTTCAGCGCCGACCCCAAGGACGCGATGACGCATGCGTTCACGATGCCTTGCGGGCCGGTGCCGTGGATCAGCTTCTTCCCGGTAGAGAGAAATGAGGATTTGGCCATTAGGGCATTACATTCTATATCAGACAGGTGACGCAATCCCTTATATCACCCTCATCCCCTGAGTATCTTGACCGGCTCAATCCCGAGCAGCGTGAAGCGATCGAGACGACAGAAGGGCCGCTGCTCATTCTCGCTGGAGCGGGAACCGGCAAGACACGTGTCCTGACGACGCGCTTTGCCCATATTCTTCTGGAAGGCCGCGCCCGACCTTACCAGATTCTGGCTGTAACCTTTACCAACAAGGCGGCGCGTGAAATGCGCGAGCGTGTCGGGGCACTGCTGGGTGAGCCTGCTGACGGATTATGGCTTGGCACCTTTCATGCGCTCTGCGCACGCATGTTGCGTCGTCATGCCGAATATGTCGGACTGACCACAGGGTTTACCATTCTCGATACGGATGATCAGATCCGTCTTGTCAGACAGATCATGGAGCCCTATCGCCTCGACACAAAGCGCTGGCCACCGCAGGCTCTGCTCGGCATTTTCCAGCGCTGGAAGGATCGGGGTCTGACGCCAGAACAGGTAACACCTGCGGAAGACACTGATTTTGCGGGTGGGCATGCACGCAAGCTTTATGTAGCCTATCAGGATCGACTGAAAGCGGTAAACGCCTGCGATTTCGGCGACCTGATGCTCCATACGCTTGAGATTTTGCGTACGCAGCCGGATGTTCTGTCACAATATCATCGCCTCTTCCGCTATATTCTGGTCGACGAATATCAGGATACGAACACCATACAGTATCTCTGGCTTCGTCTTCTGGCTAAACGGGAGCATGGACCGTCGAATATTGCCTGTGTAGGCGATGATGACCAGTCTATCTATTCCTGGCGAGGTGCAGAAATCGAGAATATCCTGCGTTTCGAAAAGGATTTTCCGGGAGCCAAGGTAGTACGGCTTGAGCGTAACTACCGTTCCACAGCCCAGATTCTCGCCGCAGCCTCCGGACTGATCGCGCATAATTCGGGTCGTCTGGGCAAGACTTTACGATCAGGGCGCGATGATGCTCAGGGCGAGAAAGTCCAGATCATCAGCGTCTGGGATTCGGATGAAGAGGCCCGCATTACTGCCGGAGCAATCGAACGCCTTCGTGCAGACGGACATCCGCTTTCCGAGATTGCCATATTGATGCGGGCAGGCTTTCAGACGCGCCCCTTTGAAGAACGATTCCTGACGCTCGGTCTGCCTTATCGCGTCGTTGGCGGATTGCGCTTTTACGAGCGTGCTGAAATCCGCGATGCCATGGCCTATATGCGCGTCCTCGCTCAACCTGCAGATGACTTGGCGCTTGAACGCATCATCAATGTTCCAAAGCGAGGTATCGGTGCAGCCGGTTTGCAAAAACTTCACCATGAGGCACGGCTTCTGAATGCGCCCCTGAGTGCTGGTGTGATTCATGCCCTCGAGACCGGTCTGGTCAAGGGTAAGGGTCGTGAAGCCCTGTCCGGGCTTATGGAAGCCTTCCGGCACGCTCGGGAAACACGTGAACGCGAAGGTCACGTTGTCGCTACCGAGCAGTTGCTGGAAGAGAGCGGCTATCTCCAGATGTGGCGTGACGACAAGACACCTGAAGCGCCAGGCAGGCTGGACAACATCAAGGAACTGCTGCGCGCGATCGGAGATTTCGCGACGCTTGAAGGCTTTCTCGAGCATGTGGCACTCGTGTTTGAAACAGAAAATCAGTCGAGCGTCGATACGGTGAGCCTGATGACACTGCATGGCGCCAAAGGGCTGGAGTTTGATACGGTCTTCCTGCCAGGCTGGGAGGAAGGCGTCTTTCCTTCCCAGCGCAGTCTCGATGAAGGTGGCCTAAAGAGTCTGGAAGAGGAGCGTCGTCTGGCCTATGTGGGTATTACCCGTGCCCGCAAACGCGCTGTCATTCTCCATGCAGCAAGACGGCGTATCTATGCGAACTGGCAGGACTCAATGCCCAGCCGCTTCATCGACGAAATCCCCTCCGAGACGGTCGAGCACAGCGGACAGGCGATGCAGGAGCGTCGTCAGCTGGCAGCGCAGAATTCGATCTTTGCATCAGGACCAGTGACGAGCACAAGAAGCGGCTATAGCCGCCCCGCCCCGCGCATGACCGACATCACCCCGGATGCGGTTCAAGGGATTGCCATTGGTTCTCGCGTATTCCATCAGAAATTCGGTTATGGCACCGTTTTGGGTGTCGACTCCGACAGGCTGCATATCAACTTCGAAAAGGCGGGCGAAAAACGCATCATGGCGCATTTTGTGGAACAGGTCTCGTGAGCGCATCCAGACGACACGCTTCGGCGCTTGAAACTATTTCCGTCACTGTTGCCGATGAAGCAGTGCCGCTTTTCGAACAGGCCATGCTGACCGTCTGTACCACTGTAGGTATTTTCGAAGCCAATGAAGACCAGAATATCTGGCGTGTTGAAGGGGTAAAGAATGTTGGTCACGGCGAAGAGGAGCTCGCCCGCGCCCTGACCCTTGCGCGTCTGATGACCGGTGTAGACGCAGAGCTGACACGTGAACGTACCGAAGCCGAAGGATGGCTGGCACGCACCTATGAAGCATTCCCGCAGCAGAATGTAGGAAAGCGCTTTGCCATTCGTGGCACGCATCTCGCCCCCAGTCACACACGCGATCGTCTGACAATTACGCTCGATGCCGGGATCGCCTTTGGTTCAGGTGAACATGGCTCCACGCGTGGCTGTCTGCGTGCTCTGGAGGACATGGCCTGGCGCAAGCCGGCGCGTATTCTCGATATGGGATGTGGATCAGGTATTCTGGCCATGGCTGCGGCACAGCTCTTTCACAAACGGGTTCTGGCTGTTGATATCGAACCCTGGTCTGTGCGTGTCGCGGCCAGCAACGCGAAGCTGAATTTCATTGGCCCCTTGCTTGACGCCCGTCTCGGCAATGGCTGGCTGACCCCTGCCGTACGGGCCAAGGCACCGTATGATCTGGTCTTCGCCAATATCCTTGCGCGGCCACTCTGCAAAATGGCCCGTTCACTTGCGAGCCATCTGGCGCCAGGGGGCACGGTCATTCTGGCGGGACTTCTGACCACACAGGCGCGCATGGTGCTGGCAGCACACAGACGGCAGGGCCTCGTCCTGGAAAAACAATATTACGAGGGCGAGTGGTCCACACTGGTGTTACGCCGCCGTGATTGAGCTGCGCGACGCAACTGAGGCCGATCTGCCGGATATTCTTGCCATTACCAATGACGCAATTGCCACCTCCGAGGCAATCTGGGCCACATCGCCACGCACGCTTGAAGAACGTCGTGACTGGATGCATGACCGGCAGGCGAAGAACTTTCCTGTGGTTGTGGCCGTGGAAGGGGACGATATTCTTGGCTTTGCCTCATATGGCCCTTTTCGCGTCTATGAAGGTTATGCCCAGACGGTCGAGCATTCTGTCTATGTCTCGCGCAACGCCCAGCGTCGTGGAATAGGGCGTCTGCTGCTCGACGCGATGGTCTGTCACGCAGAAAAATCGGGCATGCATGTGCTGGTCGGTGCCATTACCGCCAGCAATACGGCATCCATCGCCCTTCACCGGGCGGCAGGTTTCAGCGAAAGCACACCTCTGCCACAGATGGGCAGAAAATTCGGGCGCTGGCTCGACCTCGTTTTCATGTATCGGCTTTTCGAAAGCCACTGACTATCAGATCCTGTTTGAAAGACCATGCGATGAGCCTCATCCCTCTTGCCAACCGCCAGGCCCTCGTCAGGAAGGAACTTGAAGCAAGCCAGGTGGACGGCTTTCTCCTCCCCCGTGGCGATGAGTTCATGGGCGAATATGTGGCCCCCTATGCCGAGCGCCTTGCATGGCTGACAGGTTTCACAGGTTCGGCGGGTATGGCGATCCTGCTGCACGACAAGGCCGCCGTATTTTCGGACGGGCGTTATACGAGCCAGATATGTGATCAGGTGGATGCAAGCCAGTGGGAGCGCCTCCATATCACAAACAAGCCGCCCGCAGCGTGGCTGGCTATCCACGGCAAGGTCTCAGGATCGGCTATGATCCCAGACTTGTCAGCGAGCTACAGCTCAACGCCCTGGTCGGGACGGATCATGAGTTCGTGTCTCTCGAACGCAATCCGGTGGATGCATCCTGGAGTGATCAGCCCACCCCGCCAGAGAGTATTGTCCGCTTTCAGGATGACAGGTTCAGCGGAGAAAACAGTCTTTCCAAAAGACGCAGGATCGGCGGGGCGCTACGCAAGGCAGGCCAGGATGCCATGCTTGTCTGTGACCCGACCTCTCTTGCCTGGCTCCTAAATATCCGCGGTGATGACGTACCCCATACGCCGGTCATTCTGGCATTTGCGATTCTTCATCAGGATGCCTCACTTGAGGTTTTTGTCGATATCAGCCGCGTCAGTCCTGAAGCCGCCACGTCATTCCGCAATGTTTCGGTCCTGCCGCCGTCAGACCTTCCCGAGCGCCTCAGGGCGCTTGGAGGACAGGTCGTTCGCTTTGACCCCGCACAAACAGGATTATGGTTCATCCAGATGCTCTCTGGAGCGGGAGCCAAACTGGCGCGCGGTGCTGACCTTTGCGCCCTGCCCCGTGCCTGCAAGAACGAAACCGAACAGAATGGTGCCCGGGCAGTACATCTGACGGATTCTGCCGCACTATGCCGGTTTCTGCATTTCGTTGAGCGCGAAGGTACCGGGCAGCATGAAACCAGGCTGGCTGAACTTCTTGATGGCTTCCGTTCGGCTTCGTCCGAATACCATGGCGAGAGCTTTCCCGCGATCTCGGCAGTCGGACCCAATGCCGCCCTGCCCCATTACCGGGCCCTGCCGGGAGAAGACAGAGTACTTCAAGCCAATCAGGTTTATCTTATCGATAGTGGCGGCCAGTATAGCGCCGGTACAACAGATGTAACCCGTACAATCTGGAATGGTCCCGAAGCCCCACCTGCGACGCTTTGCGAGGCCTTCACACGCGTTCTGAAAGGCAACATTACCCTCGCCCGCGCCCGCTTTCCGGCAGGAACAACCGGACATCGCCTCGATGCCCTGGCACGCTATGCGCTGTGGCAGGCTGGTCTCGACTACGATCACGGTACAGGCCACGGAATAGGCAGCTATCTCTCAGTACATGAGGGTCCCCAGAATATCAGTTCGGTTGCACGTCCTGTCGGTCTTGAAGCCGGAATGATCCTGTCTGACGAACCTGGTTTTTATCTCCCGGGGGAATACGGCATACGTCTTGAGAACCTGCTGCTGGTCCGCCCTGCCTCGATCGAGGCAAGGAGCCCCTTTTTGGAATTTGAGGTGCTGGGTTTTGCACCATTCGATCGCAGGTTGATCATCGCATCGTTACTGGAACCCGAAGAGCTGCGCTGGCTCAATGCCTATCATGAGTCTACGCTCACGCGCATCGGGCCGCTTCTGGATCAATCGGACAGGAACTGGCTCGCCGACGCCTGTGCGCCGATTACGAACTGACAAAGGAAAGACAGAATGGCTGATCACATGATCCCTGCGACGCTCATCGAAGGTGACGGCATCGGACCCGAGATCACCGCTTCGGTCGTTGAAATTTTGGCCAAGATCGGAGCGCCTTTCGAATGGGATCACCAGTCAGGTGGTCTGGGGGCAATCGAGAAATTTGGCGCCCCCCTGCCCCAGCCAACACTGGACAGCATCCGCAAGACCGGTCTTGCTCTCAAGGGGCCGCTGACAACCCCCGTTGGAGCCGGGTTCAAATCGGTCAATGTGACCATGCGTCAGGAGTTCGGTCTGTACGCCAATCTGCGCCCGACGCGGACGGTTGTACCGGGTGGACGTTTCGACAAGATTGATCTCGTGGTCGTGCGAGAGAATATCGAAGGGCTATACGCCGCCATGGAGCATTACCTGCCTGAAGGTGATGACCCCAAGGGGCTTGCCTATGGTGCAGGATTCAACTCGCGTCGTGAGTGCGCCCGTATTGTACGCTTTGCCTTCGACTATGCTGTTGCCAACGGCCGCAAGAAGGTCACTCTGGTTCACAAAGCCAATATTCTCAAGATTTTCAGCGGCATCTTCCTTGAGGAAGGTCGTAAGGTTGCCAAGGAATATGAAGGCAAGGTCGCTGTCGAGGAACGCATCGTTGATGCCTGTGCCATGCAGCTCGTTACTGACCCATGGCAGTATGACGTTATTGTCACCACCAACCTTTTTGGCGATATCCTGTCTGACCTGACGGCTGGTCTGGTTGGCGGTCTGGGTATGGCTCCAGGCGCAAATATTGGCCCGAATGCCGCAATCTTCGAGGCAGTTCATGGCTCTGCCCCGGATATTGCCGGTAAGGGTGTTGCCAATCCGCTTGCCCTGCTGATGGCTGCCAGCATGATGCTTGCCCATGTTGGGCGTCAGGATCTGTCACAACGTGTGGATCATGCCATTGACCGTGTCATTCGTGTCGATGGTGTGCGTACGCGCGACCTGGGCGGTGAAACCGGCACTGCCGAGTTGACCAAGGCGCTGCTTGCTGCGCTCTGACGCAGGATTGAGGGAGAGATGAGTCTCTCCCTCAGTCATATTGCTTTGCGCTGATCTGTTTCGCTTTCTGATCTGACGGTAACATCCTCTGGGTTGATGTTTATCATGCTCAGAAAATCTTTCGGCTGTGCATATGATAGGCACATTATTCTGATAACGCTGAGTATATGCGTCCGTAAAATATATGGCGTATACTCATTGTAACAGTCAGAACTCAAAGAGTATTTGCAAATGAAAGCCATGCTTGTTGAAGCGTTCGGACAGGTGCCGGTTATCACCGATGTACGCGATCCAGAACCTGGTTCTGATGGCGTCATCATCAAGGTTGAGGCAACCGGTCTTTGCCGGAGCGATTGGCATGGCTGGAAAGGCCATGACAGCGATATAAAACTGCCCCATGTCCCCGGACACGAGTTCGCGGGTGTTGTGGTGGAGACTGGGTCGTCTGTTACGCGGTTCCGCTCAGGAGATCGGGTGACCGTTCCGTTTATTGCCGCCTGCGGTCGATGCTCCGAGTGCCAATCAGGTAATCAGCAAGTATGTGAAACGCAGTTCCAACCGGGCTTTACTCACTGGGGTTCCTTTGCAGAATACGTGGCAATAGGCCGGGCAGATAACAATCTGGTGCGCTTGCCTGAGGATATGAATTATGCGACGGCTGCCAGCCTTGGCTGTCGTTTTGCCACCTCCTTTCGTGCCGTCGTTGACCAGGGACGTGTACGCGGAGGTGAATGGGTAGCGGTACATGGTGCAGGAGGAGTAGGCCTTTCTGCCATCATGATCGCCTCTGCACTGGGAGCTCAGGTAATCGCCATTGACATTGCGGAATCCAAGCTAGTACGAGCCCGGGAACTGGGCGCCTGTGCCACGGTGAATTCCAGAATGGTACCCTCTGTCTCCGAAGCCATACGCGATATAAGTCGCGGAGGAGTCCATGCATCGATCGATGCGCTTGGCAGTCGTGAAACATGCTACAATTCAGTGTGCAGCCTTCGGCGTCGTGGTCGTCACGTTCAGGTGGGTCTGATGCTTGGTGACGACACTCGTGCAGAAGTACCAATGGCGCAGATAATCGCGCATGAGCTTGAAATTGTTGGTAGCCACGGCATGCAGGCCTGGCGTTACGAGGATATGCTGAAGATGATTCTTGCAGGAACCCTCAAGCCTGAACAACTATTGGGAAACACTGTCACGCTTCAGGATGCCATCCCGCTTCTGACATCCATGGATCTCAACCCTCCTGACGGCATTACGATTATCAATCCCTGATTTCATGTCCTCCATGCCGCGATTACCGGATATTTTCAACGGAAGTAGAAACAAGACTACCGCAGTACACATTGGAATTCACAAGAATATAAATTCTCAATTCATCATTTATTTGTAATACAATTATATGGCATCCGTATAATCGAGTTTTATTGATTAGGGGATTATCGATCGTATGGCCCGCTCTGTGCGTTGACAGAGTGTCGGGTGCTCTCCGTGCGTCGCGCAGAATGCCCGAGATCCTTGTCAGATAGGAGGGCCCAGATAATGGCGCATCTTGCACTTGCTGATCACACCGACAGTTTCTTCATCCCTTGTGTAACACTCATCGGTTCTGGCTGTGCCAAGCAGGCAGGCAGCCGCGCCAAGGCTCTGGGGGCGAAAAAAGCGCTGATCGTTACTGATGCCGGCCTCAAGAAAATGGGTGTGGCCGACTTGATCTCAGGTTATCTGCTTGAGGATGGGCTGGAAACCGTCATTTTTGCAGGAGCGGAGCCAAATCCGACTGACACCAATGTTCATGACGGTGTTCGCCTGTTTCAGGAAAGCGGTTGTGATTTTATTGTTTCGCTCGGCGGTGGCTCAGCGCATGATTGCGCCAAAGGTATTGGTCTGGTGACTGCCGGAGGAGGAAACATCCGGGATTACGAAGGGGTTGACCAGTCCAGAGTTCCCATGACGCCCTTGATCGCCATTAACACGACAGCCGGTACGGCTTCGGAAATGACGCGTTTCTGTATCATCACAAATTCGCAGACCCATGTGAAAATGGCAATCGTCGACTGGCGATGCACCCCCCTGATTGCCATTGACGATCCCGCCCTGATGGTTGCCATGCCTCCTGGTCTGACTGCCGCAACAGGTATGGATGCCCTTACTCACGCGGTTGAGGCCTATGTTTCCACTGCGGCAACGCCCATTACCGACGCCTGTGCCGAGAAAGCTATCAGCCTGATCGCAGAACATCTGGCAAAGGCTGTAGGCCACGGCGAGAATATGGAGGCCCGGATAGCCATGTGCTATGCGCAATACCTCGCAGGCATGGCGTTCAACAACGCGTCTCTGGGCTATGTTCACGCTATGGCACATCAACTGGGCGGTTTCTATAATCTGCCCCATGGCGTATGCAATGCTGTACTTCTCCCCCATGTCTGTCGTTTCAATCTTATCTCTGCTGCAGATCGCTATGCACGTATTGCCCGTTTGCTTGGGGTCCCTACCGATCTGATGAGCCGTGATGAAGCCGCCGAGGCTGCTATTGATGCAATAAGCCATATGGCTCGGTCTCTTGGTATTCCTGCGGGACTTTCGGAACTTGGTGTGAAAGCCAAAGACCACCGTGTCATGGCTGAAAATGCCCAGAAAGATGCCTGTATGCTGACCAATCCACGCAAGGCAACGCTTGATCAGATCATAGGTGTCTTCGAATCCGCGATGTGAGGTTTCCCACCCCAGCCGCTTCGCGAAGCGGCTGGGGCACCAGTCTTTCTTCGTGCAACCCTCTCCCGGAATTACGGTTCCTGCTACAGGATGATGAGGGCAGATAATGACACGCGGCAAAGAGACTGGGCACCGATCAGATGAAGACGGACCGTCCTGTATTTATCCTGAAGAATGCGCTTCCCATGTTCTGATCGATACGCTTCGCCAGAAGCAATCAATCTGGGAAGCTACCCCCCTCAGCCAGCGGATTAGACCCCTTCGCCGCTTGCGCAGAGCACTGTTCCTTAATACGCGCAGCTTTGTGAATCTGACTCCCGATCATGCTCCTGCGGATGTAATTACTTCGGAAATCATGCCGCTTCTGGCTGCTGTTCGCTTCCTGGAAAGAGAAGCCGGCAGTCTTCTCAAGACTGTTTCCCTCTCTTCATTCGGGCGACCTGTCTGGCTCTGGGGAGTGAAAAGCTTTGTCAGGCGTAAAGCTCTGGGAACCGTACTCATACTGGCGCCAGATAATTACCCTTTAATGCTGGCTGCGGTGCAGTGCCTCCAGGCGCTGGTTGCAGGCAATGCTGTCGCGCTGAAACCCGCACCGGGGCGCACGGCCCTGCTGGAGCATTTTGTGACATTGCTCATGCGTGCCGGATTTCCTGACGGCATTATCCGACTTGTTCCGGAAGATGCAGGTCCGGAAGCAACGGAAGCAGGGTTCGATCTGATTATGCTCACAGGCTCGGAAGAAACAGGAAAAAAGGTTGTCCAGACGGCAGCCAGAACACTCACACCAACCATCCTGGAGCTTTCAGGCGCTGATCCCGTTTTCGTTCTCCCCTCCGCCAATATTCCTCTGGTTGCAAACGCACTGCATTTTGGCCTGACCCTCAACAGGGGGGCTACCTGCATTGCACCAAGGCGGGTCTTCGTACCCAGACATCGTCTGGATATGCTTGAGGCACGTCTGTCAGCACTTCTTGCTCGCAACGAAGGGAATATCAAACCTGGGCAGGATCGAAAGCTCATCGATCTCATCCACACTATAACCCGATCAGGTGGGCGTACGAGACAGGTCGGCCCGGCTACACTCCTCGTCATTGAGGCCTCGCAGGCTCATCTGGTCGATATTGATCTCTTCGCGCCATGGCTAGCCCTGATTGCCGTGGATGACACTGACGAAGCTGTCCAGCTCGAAGACAGGGCACGACATGCTCTGGGCGCAAGCATCTTTGGCGACGAAAAAGAAGCTAGAAAACTGGCTCAAAAATTGCCGGCAGGCACGATCACAATCAATGACCTCATTGTTCCGAGTGCCGATCCGAGACTTCCTTTCGGTGGAGCACGTGCGAGCGGTTATGGGGTAACCCGTGGCAGAGAGGGGTTACTGGCTTTGACACGCCCGGTCTCTGTTTCGATGCGAAGGAAAGGTGCCTTTCATCTTCTGACAAGGGTCAGATTCTGGCACGGAAGATAATTGCGGCGCTGTCTGGAACCCAAACGATCACAATTCGTTGAGCCGATAGGCCCAACTGTCATGTCTGCGCATTATGCAAGATATGGCGCAGCGGCCCAATAACTTATGACGCTTCCGCGAGCGGGTTCCGATCGGGTTCGTCTGTCAGGAAGGATCTTCCGCCAAATGGCCCTCTCACTCCTTCCAGCATCAATCCTTGCCGATCCGTCGCTTGCCTCCAAACATATCGCCGTCATAGGTGCCGGCCCCGGCGGCCTCGCCTCCGCCATGTTGCTCGCTCACGCTGGCGCAAAAGTTACGCTCTACGAGAAAGGCGACAAGATCGGCGGGCGTTCGTCATGCCTCGAAATTGAGGGCTTTCGTTTCGATACCGGCCCAACATTTTTTCTGTATCCCGACATCATCAGAGAGATATTCAGTCGATGCGGCTTTGCCTTTGACGAGATGGTAAAACTGACAAGGCTTGAGCATCTTTACGATCTCGTTTTTGAGGACGGTCCGTCGCTGAGTCTGACAACAGATCCTCAAGCGCTTGAGAAGGAGATTGCAAAGATCTCCGTCGAGGACTCCCGTCAGGTTCACCGGTTCCTTGAAAATAACCGTGGCAAGTTTGCACGCTTTATTTCTCCCCTCCAGCGCCCCTTCAATTCATGGCTGGATATGATCAAACCCGACATGATACGGGCTTTGCCGGTGCTCTCGCCCCTTTCTTCCATTGACAAGGATCTGTCACGCTATTTCAAGGATCCGAGGACTAGGCTGGCCTTTTCCTTCCAGAGTAAATATCTGGGCATGTCGCCTTACAGGTGTCCGTCGCTTTTCACGATCCTGAGTTTCATGGAACACGAATACGGCATCTATCATCCGCAGGGTGGCACAGGTGCCGTCATGTCAGCCATGGCCAAGGCAGCTGAGAAACTCGGGGTGACGATCAGGCTCAATACGGGTGTCGAGACAATCGATACCAGAGATGGCAGAGCCGTAGGTGTCCGGTCCTCCTCGGGATCCCAGCCTATCGATGCCGTGGTCGTCAATGGCGATTTTGCCCGGACAATCCAAACCTTGCTGCCTGACAAGGCACGTCGCAAATGGAGCAATGAGGCTCTGGCGAGGAAGAAATACTCCTGTTCGACCTTCATGATGTATCTCGGTTTACGCGGTGAGATGCCGGAAAAAGCGCATCATACGATCTTTCTTTCCAGAGATTACGAGAGCAACTTCACCGAGATCGAGGAAGGAAAACAGATATCCAGCCGGGCATCGCTCTATGTCCAGAATGCAGGCGTTACCGATCCCAGTCTCGCACCTGAAGGCTGCACTGCCCTTTATGTGCTGATGCCCGTTGGCCATCTTCGCGAAGATGGTCTGGAGTGGGATACCAGATCGACCGAGCGTGCCCGCCGTATCGTTTTCGACCGGCTGAGAGACGCTGGATTTGGCGAGATTGAAGAACGGATCATGGTCGAAAAAACCGTCACGCCGCGTGACTGGCAGGAAAATCATGACGTCCATCGTGGAGCCGTCTTCAATCTTGCGCATTCACTTGGTCAGATGTTGCACAGACGCCCTCACAACCGGTTCGAGGATGTCGCCGGAGTCTATCTCGCCGGTGGCGGTACTCACCCCGGAAGTGGTCTGCCCGTCATTTTTGAAGGAGCAAGAATAAGCGCCGATCTTCTGATCAACGATCTCGCAAAAACGCGGTCGCCCATGACCGAGACCAAAATGTCCGATCTCACACTGATGCCGGAGTGCTCACGCGGATGACCGCAGCTCACAAAGCAAACACCGGAGTCAGAGGTGCCGAGCGCGCGCCTGTGATCATAATTGGTGCCGGGTTGGGTGGTCTGGCGTCCGCCTGTACACTAAGCGCAAGAGGACACAAGGTCGTCGTTTGCGAGGCCAATGACTGGACGGGTGGCAAGGCTGCGGAATGGCAGCAGGATGGTTTCCGGTTCGATATGGGGCCAACAATCCTCACTCTTCCTTCCGTGCTCGGACGTATCTTTGGTGAAAGCGGACTACGCCTCGACGAAAGGCTTGATCTGCGACGTCTCGATCCTCAATGGCGTTGCTTCTTTGATAATGGATCGCCCATCGATCTCGTTGAAAATGTCACCCTCATGGCGGCAGAGCTGGAAAAACGTTATTCCGGCGATGGTAAAGGTTACGAAAATCTTCTTGCAGTAAGCGAGAAGCTGCATGAGATCTCACGCCGCTTTGTTTTCTGGAAATCCGTTGGTGGGCTGAAAGATACACTCAATCTACGCGAGGCTCTTTCACCCGAAACCATCCGCGACGTTCTTGCTCTGCGTATGCACGCGACACTCGGAAGCGAAATACGCAAGCGTATTGGTAATCCCCAGGCTGTCCAGATTTTCGATCATTTCACGCAATATGTCGGTTCAAACCCACTACAGGCTCCGGCTGTGCTGACCGGTATTGCCCACATGCAGATGGATGAGGGTATCTGGTATCCGATAGGCGGCACCCGCGCCGTGCCCCAGGCCCTGCGGCGTCTTGCCGAAGAAAATGGCGTGATATTTCGCACGAATTGCCGCATCTCACGCATTCTGCATGATGCACGAAGGGTTCATGGCGTCGTGACCGAGCAGGGCGAAGTATTGGCCGCATCTGCTGTCGTATCGAATATGGATACGGTGCGTACGATGCGGCAACTGATCGACCGGGACAAAGCACCACGCGCTTACAGACAGTTCATGCGCCAGTGGAAACATCGCGAACCCGCCTGCTCCGGTGTCGTACTCTATCTTGGTCTTGACCGGCGATACGAGCATCTCGCACATCATAATTTTGTCTTCTCACGCAATGCCGAAGAAGAATTTGAAGCGATCTACAAACATGGTCGTCCCGCTCCGGATCCAACCTGTTATCTTGCGGCACCGGCCCGTACCGAACCGGAGACGGCACCAGCTGGTGGCGAAGCACTTTATGTGCTGGTACATACCCCTTATCTCCGACCGGGTCAGAACTGGACAGAACTCTACCCGGAATATCGTCAGATCATTCTGGACAAACTCAAACGATCCGGTGGGATGCCGGATCTGGAATCCCGCATCGTAACAGAACACCATCTGACACCGATGGATATTCATAGGCGTTACTCCCCGCAGGCAGGGGCAATCTACGGTTTGGCCAGTCATGGTCGTCTTGCTGGAGGGTTCAAGCCTGCAAATCGTTCAGATGGCCTTGCCGGGCTCTACATGGCAGGTGGCAGTGCACATCCCGGACCTGGCATGCCCATGGCATTGATGTCCGGCTGGATTGCCGCAGATTGCCTTGATCAGGATCGACGTAAAAATCCGGATTATGTCTCTTCCCATGCCGTCTGATCTTGCAACGGCCTTTGGTCGCTCGCCTTTTATTACATATTGGGTTGCTCGTGCTCTTCGACAACGTATCAGACAGAATTTCAACCTGGTGCGCTATAGCGGTGTCTTTCCGTCAATCGAGCGGGGCCGTGGCATCATACTCTATGCCAACCATCCCTCCTGGTGGGACCCGGCGGTTTTCTCACTCATCCAGCAGAGTTTCATGGGTGGGAAACCAGGTTTCGGTCCGATCGACGCCCGGTCGATCGAGCGGTATCCCCTGCTTCGCAAAGCGGGGTTTCTGCCTCTTGATTCACAATCCAGATCCTCAATCAGAGCCTTGCTCAATGCTTCCCAAAGTATTCTGCGGGCCGGTGGCGCCTTCTGGATAACCGCTCAGGGCGCATTCACCGATGTCCGGACGCGCCCATGCCTGCTGCAACCAGGTCTTGCCCATATCGCCAAACGCAACCCTCAAGCCCTCATTCTGCCCGTAGCTCTGGACTATACTTTTACCGCAGAGAGTCGCCCTGATATCGTCATTCGCTTTGGCGAGCCGTTTGAAGGAACTAACTGCTCCATCGCATTCCTGACGAAACAGCTGGCGCAAGTTCTCGAAGCCACTTGTAACGACCTGACCAATCAGGTGATTACACGGGAAGCAGACTGCTTTCAGACCCTGCTGCAAGGGAAGGCTGGTATGGGAGGGTTATACGGGTCTCTTCAACATGCCCTGTCAGGTCTGAAGGGACGTAAGCATGATCCACGCCATGTTCCATAATATCAGGAAACAACGATGGCTTGGCCTTGTTCCAGCGGCCTTGTCCTTGTTTCCCCTTGCCATGGCGCTGACTAATATGCGCCCCCTTGCCCGCCTGTCGCGCAAGGCCATTCCGGCAAAACAGGGCCTATCGGTACTCATTCCGGCACGAAATGAGTCCACGCAGATAAGAGGCGCACTCGATGCCGTACTTGAAAACGGGGATTTCGTCCATGAAGTGATCGTCCTTGATGATCATTCGTCGGACGATACACTTGTTAGAATCCAGGAAGTGACTTCGGAGAAAATCCGTATCATCTCCGGCGCTGATCTGCCTGCCGGATGGTGCGGCAAAAGTCATGCCTGTGCGCAGCTCGCCCAAAACGCTTCTCAGGAATGGCTTCTCTTTCTGGATGCCGATGTGCGTCTCATGCCCGATGCCATCTCACGTCTTATGGCCTACGTTCATAGCCATGATGATGCGGCCCTTGTCAGCGGCGTTCCCCGCCAGGAAACCCGCACCTTTCTGGAATGGCTGCTCCTGCCCTTCATCAATGCCCTGCTTTTTGGCTATTTGCCGCTTCGCTTTGATACAGGCAGATCGCCTGCACTGGCAGCCGCCTGCGGTCAGCTCGTGCTTGTTAAAGCAGCGGCATACCGACACGCTGGCGGACATGAAGCCATCAGAAAGCAGCTTCACGATGGACTTTCTCTGGCCCGCTCGCTGCGCCGTCATGGCTATGCCACCAAGCTGATCGACGCGACAGATATTGCTCGCTGCCGGATGTATCGCAGTGCAGGCGAAGTCTATGCCGGACTGATGAAAAATGCCGTCGAGGGTCTCGCAGGGTCGATTGCACTGCCAATCTGGACGGTGCTTCTGGCAGGAGGACATATCCTGCCGTTTATCATGCGTGGCTCTCCTGTAATCTGGTTCGCGAGACTGGCCAGTCTTGTTTTCAGGCTCATTGTTGCCTTGCGCTGCAAGCAAAGCATCCTGAGTGTTCTTTTCAGTCCCGTCGGAACATTTGTATTGCTCTGGATTCAGTTCCATGCCCGCGTGCGTCATCTCGTCAGACGCCCCGTTACCTGGAAGGGACGTTATTATGAGACATAATTTCGATTACACCCTGCGACTGATTGTCGGAGCCGTCTGCTGTCAGCTCTCTCTACCAGCCTTTGCTGCACCTGTTACAGCGGTTATCCGTAATATACCGGATGACACAGGCACCATTCTCGTCGCTCTTTGTACGGAAAATGAATTTCTCGATCCACATTGCCGTTATAATGCCCAGATCAAATCCGGCGCGCCTGAAGTCAGTGTGCGCTTTGCCGATATTCCGGCAGGAATCTATGCAGTCCAAGCCTTTCAGGACCGTAATGGTGACGGTAAACTGAACCGTACTTTCATCGGAATACCACGAGAGCCGATCGGATTTTCCCGAAATCCCAGACTGCGATACGGACCACCAAGCTTCGATGAGTGCGCCGTTGAAATAACTCCGGGGGGCGGTACCATCACATTAGACCTTATCACTCACTGAATTGGGCCGAATAGAAACAGATTCCGGGCTTGCGGTAGCCTGACTGCCTGAGTTGCTGAAAGAATGTGTGTTTTACCATAATCGACCGTGCAGAAATGCATCTTGTTCTACTCGCTAGGCCTTTTGTGTTCCAAGAGGGCAAGATGACACAGCTCTCAGGCAAACAGCATGGTTTTTCCGGTAATAATCATGGCAGATGAACCCGAAAACCAATGATCTGGGCCGTGGGTCCAGATTTTCGTCATTCCCAGGAAGCAGGGGTAGAGGACGAACATTTCTCAAGAATGAGGGCTGGTTTATCATTTGAGAGCGTATGACCATGCTCAATATAGACATGACCATCCCTGCCTACAGCAGTTACGGTACGAAGACGGCCACCCACCAACTCGACTTTGACGTTCATCTGGGGGTGCCCCGTCGTGATAATACTGAAAGTCAGGGAATGTGTATCGAGTTGATGCGCGTCACGAACCATATCTCTTATCCATATCGTTCGACCATCAAATGTAACGGTATGATAAACCCCGTCGGGAGAGATATCACAAGCAGTTCGGAGATTTACCAATGATGCCAGCTTCTGACAATCAGGAGACCAAATTCCCAATTAGATCTACATTATTGAAAACAGATAATAGATCAGAAACTGTCACGGAGAAGTACCCAACGCTTATTGAAAATCAATTTACTATAAACGTTGTTATCATATGATGCCCTAGGCTCAGGACTGATTGATTTGGGTGGGTAGATCTGTTTCAGGCTTTGCAAGGAGACTGAAGATGAGCGACCTGTACTGGCTGACGGACGAGCAGATGGCGCGTCTGGAGCGCTTTTCCATGGGGCCATGGCAGGCCGCGCGTTGATGACCGGCGTGTATTGAGCGGGATCATCTTCGTGAACCGCAACGGGCTGCGCTGGCGGGATGCTCCGCAAGAGTGTAGCTCGCATAAGACGCTCTACAATCGCTGGAAACGTTGAGGCGGCATGGGGATCTTTGCCCGGATGATGGATGGTCTGGCGACCGGCAGACTGGATTACCAGACGATCATGATGGACGCGACCCACCTGAATGCGCACCGCAAGATGGCTCCTGGCTGATCGCGGCTATGATACCAACTGGTTCAGGGACAGGCTGGAGGAAACGGGGATCAGACCCTGCATTCCAGGCCGGAGATCCCGCACGACGCCCGTGAATTACGACAAACGCCAATACCGGCGCCGCAATTGTATCGAGATCATGTCCGGCCGGCTCAAGGACTGGAGGCGCGTCGCCAAACGCTACGACAGATGCCCGACCGTCTTCTTCTCAGCCGTCTGCCTCGCCGCTACCGTCATGTTCCGGCTATGTGTCCTGAGCCTAGGGTAATCTAACCTTGCCAGGTTCAACCAAACTTTATCAAATAATAAATAAATATTATCACTGATATTAAATATACTTATTTAGTATTGATGATAATACGAATAATTTCCAATGTCATATTTAGAGTTAATGATATGTTTGTTTTAATCTTGGATCGTCCTGTCAGCTTATGGTTATTGTAGGTATTGATCTGGATCATTCCCGGTCCGAATAGATCGCAGACCCCTATGTAACCCAACATTATATTTCACAGAAGCATTGTGTGTTTTTCGAGACCAAAAAATCTTCTTGGGCCAGTCGGTACCTTAAATGATTTGTCTGATAAAATAATCTTTTTGTATTTCCGTTTTGTGAAAGTTTTGTGATATAAAAATTTCAAAGATCTGCCAATCCCACAGTTAAAGGATATTGCTGAATGGTTACAGTTGTTACTTATGGTACCTTTGATCTTTTCCATGTAGGTCACGTTCGCCTACTTAAGCGAGCGAAAATGCTCGGGGACCGCCTTTTGGTGGGAGTATCAACTGATGAGTTCAATAAAAAGAAAAATAAAAAATCTGTAAATTCATTTGAGGAACGCTGTGAAATACTTTCGTCTTGTCAGTACGTTGATGGTACCTTTCCGGAAACAGATTGGGAGCAAAAAAGAATTGATATAACTAAGTATAATATTAATATTTTTACTATGGGTGATGACTGGGTAGGTGAGTTCGATTTTCTTGCAGATATATGTCAAGTTATGTATTTGCCTAGAACAGAAGGAATATCGACAACCTTCTTGAAAAACAATATTGCGACAAACTTTTCATATTCTATTGAGAACTCTTTTCATGAAAAAGCAATAGACAAAGTAATAGCAAATTATTAATTTTATTTCGAGAGATTATCATGAAAAAAAATTCTGATTCTATTGACCTTATATTCTTCGCTGCGGAAGAGAAAGATCTCATGAGCCTTCGCCCCATCTGGGAAGAGGCTTGCATAATAAAAAATGATGCCCAATTAATTTTGATCTCCAAAGAAAGTAAAGATTGCGTAAAAGAATTAGAAACATTAATTACCTCTAAATTTCCTGTAATAGTGTGTGCATCTCCAGGTAGAAGTGTAGAGATGTTAAATATTATTCGCCCACGCTGGAGCTATATTCTTATAGGAGTAGAGCACGGTATATCTCCATTCAAATCGTTTACTCATAGTGAAGCATTTCTTACGTATGATTATTATTTCGCTCCAAGCCTAATGTGGCTTGAGCGTCTTCAGCGCCTCTATCCCGAAGAAAAATTAAAATTTCGTCTTGGTGATTATCCTAAGGCAAGAGAATTTCAGAGTATTGAGAATGACACATCAGATGATATTGTCGATCTGAATATTGTTGTTATTTTCTCTTGGGGCCTACGCAGAGAGGCAATAATCACTCTTCCTGATATGGAAAACATAACTTACCTTCTGCATCCATCTCAGACCGAACTTAATATTGATAATTTTTTTAATAAAGCAAAGATAATAAAGTCCAATGATATCGTAACAAAAGAGATTTTGGGTAATGCGAATCTGGTTTTCGGAGATTTGTCATCTCTAACATTCGAAATTGCACCTCACAGAAAAACATACTTGTTTATTGAACGTGAATTTTATATCGAAAATTATGATATATCCAATGATATCATGGATCGAAATTCGGAAAATTTTGGAAAAGCTCCAGCATCTGATTACCAAATTGATCAAGCATTTGTAGTAAGTAAAGAAGATCTTATCAGATCTTTGGAAAACGGAGCTCCACCAGAAAACAATCGACCACTCGATCAGGAAACAAAATTGCTTCCTGCTATAAACAAGGATAACAATATAAAAAGTTCTTTATCTATAGTTGATATAGTCAGAGAAAATGAGGAAAAATTGAAAGGGTCCTCAATTCAGGACTACCGGGTGTCTAGCATAACATTTATACATGATGCATATCAAAAAATACTTGGAAGAGCTCCAGATCCAGGAGGAATCAAGCATTACGTGGAATTTTTGTCAAAGACGAATCAGCCTCTGCTTGTAGCAGCACTAAGTATTATGTTGGATCTGGCAAAGAGCAAAGAAGCAAAGCAGTATGGAGAAATATTAGATAGAACATGGCCTATCATTGACTTTAGCCCCTTCAACTCGCGTTAAATATTAACCCCTTCATCACTGGCATTAATAAGAAACCTTGACATTGTGATTTACAGGATGCCGAACCGGGCGGGAGGCATCCGAATGGGCGGGGCATTAGTGTTGCGTGAGGATTACGATGCGGCGGTACTGCGTGCTCTGGCGCTGGCGCCGATCTAGGATGTGCTTCACGCGGAGACGCGGTACGACTGGCAGGGACAGATCGGCAGATTGTGCGGGACTAGGTGGTGCGTTTCAACGCCGAGGGCCCTGATGGCGTGCGGGATCATCATGGGGCGGTGTCGTTACCCGCCTGACACCAGCCATGTTGGAAGCCTGATGCGCCCGATCGAGGACGACCCGATCGCTGCCGTGCATGGGATGGTGCGCTGGCGGCGGGCTGATCTGGGGCAATGACTTTATGAGCAATTCGGCGTCTTTCTTTCGCGCAGCCAGCTGAGCGCTGTTATCGGGGGCCTCGATTTCCGCCTTCTGACGGGACGTCCCCGGCACCATGCCTAGGATCCCGAGGCCTAGAACCTTTTTAAAAGCTTCCCCGACGTCATAGCCGGGATGCCGGGCCCGGCATTCCGGCAAGGCCATCGAACTCTGGTGGGGCGACGAGGCGAGGATCGGTCAGAAAACGAAGCTGACGCGTCGCTGGGCCAGGTGCGGCACCCGTCCATGCGTGCCTGCTGATCAGCGCACACGTTCGGCCTAGATTTTCGGAGTGATCTGTCCGGCGCTGGGCACATGGGCTTTAACAAACAGGAGTTGGTATAACGACGTTATGAAGACAGGCATCATTCCCTCGGTCGTTATGCGATGATGCGCGTTGCCGGTAATACGGACAATCTTGAACTAGAATCCCTCTATCTTTATCGCAACTGGCTGCCGCAAAGCGGCGAAGAAGTCAGGGATTTTCCGCTATATTGTTAGAGGATCAAATTTCTCTAGGATGTTCCGGAATACGAAGTCGTAGCAGAGCTTTTTCCGCTCCTGAAATAGTTAGAAAAACACAATTATAAATTTATTATAGTATTTGTTTTACAAATCATAGCTATTTGATGTCTATTTTTATCTATTAAGTATTGCGTCGGGACCGCCAGCGGTTGAGTAGCAGTGAATTACTCACGACCGAAACAGAGCTGAGCGCCATGGCTCCGCCTGCAATAGCAGGACTGAGGAACCCGCAGGCAGCGAGGGGGATTGCTGCAAGATTGTAGCCGAAAGCAAAGAAAAGATTTTGTTTTATCTTTCTTACGGTCGCACGTGAGAGCGAAAGCGCATCCTGAATGGCACGCAAGTCCGGGCTCATCAGTACCAGATCAGCCGTTTCCATAGCGGCTGCTGATCCTGACCCTATCGCAATGCTGATATCAGCCGCAGCAAGCGCAGGTGCGTCATTGATCCCGTCACCTGTCATCCCGACTACCTGTCCGGGTCCACGCAATGCTTCTATGGCCGCGACCTTTCCCTCCGGGCGAAGTCTGGCAGAGACCTGATTGATACCTGCTTGTGACGCGATTGAATCGGCTGCTTCCTGACTATCACCCGTAAGCATCACGGACCGGATATCCTGTTCGTGCAACCAACTGATCATGGCCTTGGCTTCAGGGCGCATCTGGTCAGCAAGCGTGATTGTCCCGAGAAAAACATCATTCCGTGCTACAAGAGCCTGCGTAACGGCTCCATGTGGTAGAGTGGCCTGACTCAGCCCGATGCTCTCCTCTCGCAGATAATCCTGCGTGCCGATCAGGTAGCGATCACTTCCCTGCCAGGCTTCAATTCCCTTGCCTGGCACAGCGCGGAAACGCTCCAGCTGCATTGAACGCCCTATATCTCGTGCCCTCGCTTCCTCAACGATTGCCCGGCCAAGCGGATGTTCGGAATTTGCCTCCAATGCGGCAGCAATCGTCAGCAGCTCTTCGGTTGTCAGGCCAGAAGCTGGCACGATGTCACACACAGCTGGTGCGCCGAGTGTAATGGTACCTGTCTTGTCAAATGCCAGCACAGTCAGGCGGCAGGCTCTTTCCAGTGCTTCGGCGTTACGGAAGAGAATGCCGGCAGAGGCCGCCTTGCCGGTACCCACCATGAGGGCGGTAGGTGTTGCGAGTCCGAGTGAACATGGGCAGGCAATAACCAGCACTGATATAGCGGAAACAAGGCTCCAGCCTGCACTGGCTGTTACATACCATCCGATCACGAAGGTCAGTAATGCGATAACGATGATGGCTGGAACGAAAATTGCCGATACCTGGTCAGCCAGCCTCTGTATCGGTGCCTTGGAACCCTGAGCCCGTGAAACCAGCGCCACGATACGCGCCAGCGCTGTTTCACTTCCCAGAGCGGTCGCACGAGCGCGTAATACACCTGTCGTATTCAGGGTTCCTGCATAGACTGTATCGCCTGTGCGGCGAAACACGGGGGTGGCCTCACCAGTCAGCATGGATTCATTGATCTCGGTTTCGCCATCAATAACTTCACCATCGACCGGCACGACCTCACCGGGTTTAAGCAGAAACACATCTCCCGGTCTCAGCGAAGCAACCGGACAAATGACAATCTGCTCTCCTTCGACACGATTGGCTGTTTCCGGTCTGAGACCGAGTAGCGCCTCCAGACCAGAAGCCGCCTTGCGCCGTGCGCGCTCTTCTAGCAGGCGCCCGACAGAGACCAGAAAGATAACAAAGGCACCGGCCTCAAAATAGACAGGCTGATCCAGATCAAAGAGCGTAACAGAAAGGCTGAAGCCATAGGCAATGCTCGTCCCGAGACAGACAAGCACGTTCATGTTGGCCGATCCCGTGCGCAGAGCATGCCATGCACTGCGATAGAAGTGACGGGCCGAGTAGAATTGTATAACCGACGCGCAGAAACACTGTAACCAGAGCGGAACCAGAGCGTGCCTCCCGAAGGCCATGCCGGTCATCTCGACAACAAACGGCAAGCAGAAAACAGCTGCCACGACGAGATCAACCAGTGCCCGACGATGCTCGGAGGGAGCCTTCAGGGTTTTCTGCTGCTCCTGCAGGAGCACCGCCGAGAAACCAGCCTTTTCAACTGATCTGATAAGATCTGAATCAGTGATTGTCCCGGACAGGCTCTGGATATGTGCCTGCCCGGTTGCCAGATTAACAGATGCAGTTACACCGGGAAGACGGTTGAGTATTTTCTCGATACGCGTTGAACATGCGGCGCAACTCATGCCGGTTATTTCGAGCGCAGTTTCGCGATGCGCCAGACCAAAACCGGTCTTTTCCACGATTTTCTCTATGGCAGCCAGGTCGGGAGCATCCGAAGCTCGCCTGATGACGGCGCGCGACGAAGCGAAATTAACACTGGCTTCGAGGTCCATCTGGCGATTGAGCATTTTCTCAAGTCTGGCTGCGCACGCTGCACAGCTCATGCCGGTCACTTCGAGATCGAAAATCTGGACAGACATGAGCCTCGGTTCCTGATATCCGTTAGATTGCGATACTATTGCAGGCTGAGATCTGTTTTCATCCGGAACTCCCAGCCCGGTGGCGTCTCAGCAGCGGACGACGTCGAAACCGGTTTCTTCGATGACTGTCTCGATCGCGCTTCTCGGTACCGGTTTCGTACCACAGGTTACATCGACCGCACCGGTCTCATGACTGGCACTGACGCTCTCCACGCCCGGAATTTCCGACAGGTTCTTTTGCAGCTTGCTGGAGCAGCCGCCACAGGACATACCTTCTACCTTGAAATGCAATACGTCACTCATGATGTTTTTCTCCACTGGCCCATGAGAGCCAATAGTTAGGCATCAAAGCTGTTGCAATCAACTCGCAGCTCTGAGACAGTGGGGAAGTTTCACAACCATAAGGGGCTCATGCTGAGGTCGCGTCGTTATTTTGTGATCGTTCTTCTTACGACGTTCTGCCTTGCTCTGCGCGGCATTCTGCCCGCACAGGCAGCGCGTTCTGCATGCGATCACAATCATGCCGTCCCGCAACAAGTCAGTATGGTCGGTTCAAACTGTATGACGCATGAGAAGATACCTGTGCATCATACTACGCATGAGCATGGCTGTAGTGGCTGCCTGCCCTCGCCTTCCTGCCTTTCAGGCTTTGCAGCGCCGAGTATCAGCGGACTTGCCACACCGTTTGCAAGTGTTCGCACGGGATTCGAAATAACGCGCAGCTTTGCCCTTGACGGATGCAGATCTCCCCCTGACCCGAGACCGCCCAGAAATTACCTGACGCTCTGACCTCCCATGGCCGCAGCATGTCTGCCAGGCCATGTCCTGTTCATCCGCTCAGGATCCGTTTCATGAATACACGTCCCCGTCATGGGGCCACACTCTCCCGCAGGCATTTTGTCACGGGATTGGGTGGCCTCGGCCTTGTGGCCTGCACCAAAGCAGAGCCAGATACCCGCCTTTCTTCCCTGGTAGAGGCTTCAGCCATACCACCCGTTGCGTCATCCCGGCATACGCTGACCATCGAAACCCGTCCTTGGGTCATCGGTTCACGCGAGAGCAAGGGATATACTGTCAATGGCAGTGTCCCGGCGCCAACACTACGCTGGCGCGAAGGCGATGACATGATGATCGAGGTCATCAACAGGCTTGATACGCAGACATCAATTCACTGGCATGGCATTCGTCTGCCGGCTGATATGGATGGCGTGCCCGGCGTAAGCTTTGCCGGCATACCGGCAAAGGGCAGCTTTACCTATCGTTTCCCGCTTCGGCAGTCAGGGACCTACTGGTATCATAGCCATTCAGGGATGCAGGAAGCACAGGGGCTTTTCGGTGCGATTGTGATCGATCCCAGAGATGCCCCGACCCGCCCATACGACTGTGCCCGGGATTATGTCATGGTGCTGTCAGACTGGAGCGATGTCGCCCCGCATGACATCATAAGCAATCTCAAACAGCAGGACGATTATTATAATTTTCGCCAGCGCACTGTCGCATCGCTCTTTCATGAAGCCCGACAGAATGGCTTGGGCAATGCGATTGACAACCGGCTCATGTGGTCGCGTATGCGAATGTCTGCAACGGACATCTCTGATGTCAGCGGAGTGATCTACAGCTATCTGATCAATGGCCACTCACCCGATGCTAACTGGACGGCTCTTTTTTCACCAGGCGAAAAGATCCGCCTGAGGGTGATCAATGCCTCGGCCATGACATTATTTGATTTTCGTATCCCGGGTTTGTCCTTCTCCATTATTGCAGCGGATGGTCAGGATGTAGAACCTGTTCCTGTCGACGAATTTCGCATTGCTCCGGCAGAAACCTATGATCTGATCGTACAACCAACAGAGGATCGGGCCTGGACAATTTTTGTGCAGGCTGAAGATCGTACCGGCTATGCGCGCGGCACACTCGCGCCGCGTAAGGGCATGACAGGGCCGATCCCACCCATGGATCCGCGTCCTGTGCGCAGTATGATCGACATGGGTATGGGCCGGATGGAAGCGCAAAGCCCTGGCATGAGCGGCATGAGCGGCATGAGCGGCATGAGCGGCATGACATCATCCCATTCCGCGCCGTCAACCCATGAAAACAGATCTTCTGCGTCTTCCCATCTCGTAGTTGAGGATCCAGGCCCACCTCCTAGAAATGTGGAGAACCAGAATGTCGCCCTGGATCCGGTCAACCGCTTGGCCGAGCCTGGAGATGGACTGGGAAACAATGGTCGCAGGGTTCTGACCTATGCCATGCTCCGCGCATTGAGCCCTGCACCTGACCTGCGTCCGCCGACGCGCGAAATTGTCCTGCATCTGACCGGCAACATGATGCGCTATATCTGGGGGTTCGACGCGAAAAAATTTTCGGAAGCCGATCCGATCCATCTGACACTCAATGAACGTGTCCGCATCACACTCATCAACGATACGATGATGGAACACCCCATTCATCTCCATGGTTTCTGGAGCGAGCTGGAAAACGGCCAGGGTGATAGCCGACCCAACAAGCATACGATCATCTCCCAGCCAGGCTCGAGACTGAGTTATCTCGTAACGGCAGACACACCCGGAATGTGGGCATTTCACTGTCATCTGATCTACCATATGCATCTGGGCATGTTCAGAACGGTGGTGGTGTCATGAGCCGCCTGTCTCTGAAAACCCTAGTCATGGCACTCGCCTCTTTTTTCCTCTGCCAGGCCAAGGCCCAGACTGTCACCACAACAGCTCACGGGACCATGCCGAGCTATATAGATGGCATCATGCCGGTCATGGATCAGGGCATATGGTCCATGGTCTGCTCAACCAGTTTGAAGGGCGCGTGGCGGGAGCAAATTCCACCTTCCGATGGGATGGTGAAGCCTGGGTCGGAGGGGATTATAACCGGCTTTGGCTGCGTTCCGAGGGTAGCCTGACAAGGGGACGCATGAGCGACGGTGTTCAGGAGTTTCTTTATAGTCGGTCTGTCTCGACCTATTTCGACATTCAGGGTGGCGTACGCGTCGATCTCGATAGTGGACCAACCAGAACCTGGGGGGCATTCGGGATACAGGGGCTGGCCCTCTATCAGTTTGAAGTTCAGGCAACGGCTTATGTCAGTGATCGTGGACGATTTGCCGGTCGTTTTCAGGGATCTTACGATATACCGATTACGAACCGTCTGATCCTGCAGCCTCAGATAGAGCTTAATCTCTATTCGAAAGCCGATAGGCTCCGCGGGAATGGCGCCGGCTTATCCGAAATTGATACCGGATTGAGACTGCGTTACGAATTCTGGCGCAAATTTGCCCCCTATATCGCTCTTACATATGGGGGTGCGTTAGAACAGGCGCGCCGCTTTGCGCGTGAGCAGAATGAAAGCGCTGGTAATCTGCGCCTGACATTCGGAGTCAGAAGCTGGTTCTGAGGGGATGATTCGCTATCTGCTGCGGCGTGGGGATATATACCCACGCCCCAAGACACAAATGACGGAATTTCTCCCGTAATGCAGCGACATCTGAGTACTCGGTACTCCTGCCAGCGATTCTCGTACTCTCAGGCACTTCCGAATTTTCAGGCGTCCCCGGAAGACAAAATTTGTAAAAAAAATCATCACCAAAAATCGTCAACCTGTTACGATCGACATTCTCATATAGTTAAAAACTATCAGGTTTCCATGTCTTCAGGGGTACGGGACAATGGTATATTCGGTTTTGTACCAGCCAAAACCGTTAACATAATACAACAAATACCTAACGGTTTTTTCGATTTATATAAATAATCAGTGTGACATTTTGTGTTGCGCAAAAATCACTCAAGCAAACCCAAATGGTGGGTCCGCAGCGTTAAATGTCAATCCCCTTGTCATAAAATGAAATATCGGTAGGACGAAGCTGATCAGCCCTCAAGGGCCAACTCTCAGACCAGAGAATGCGGACAAACATGCCTGTTTCAAGAAGTCGAGGGCTTCGTTCTCTCTGGGTCGCCGGAACGTTGCTGGGAAGCTGCTTTCTGGGGGCTCAGGCCTATGCCGAAGATGCAAGCCAGCAAACGAGTTCCAGTAACGAGACAGCGGCAACGCTTGATCCAACCGAAAAACAATCCCCGACAAACATTCAGCCGGGATCAGCCAAAGACAGTCCGGCCAGTTTGTTCGGTAGTCCTTATGATCGGTCCCAACCCACTCTGGGTACGGTACGTCATCCTTTCATTCCTGTCCCCGGGGACGAAGCCCTGCTTCCCAAAAGCTTCTCGGACTGGCTGAAGCAACCCACAATGACAGGTGACTGGGGAGGATTGCGTACGAAACTGCAGAATATGGGTATCACCCCTCAGGGTCATTATCTGCAGGATAGTGCCGGCAACCCAGTAGGTGGAAAAACCCAGGTTGTGCGGTATGCGCATGAGGTCGGTATCGGGGCAGACGTTAATTTCGCCCAGTTGACCGGCCATAATTACGGCATGTTCCATATTCTGCTGACAGAACGTGCTGGTCTGGGTATTGGTCAAAAGCTGTCTACTCTTAACAGCCCGCAGCAGATCTTCGGCTCTGGTGAGACGATCCGTTTTACCCGCCTCTCATGGGAAATGCAGTGGAACCGCTATGCGGATACCGAGATAGGCTGGATCAACACCGAAAACGATTTCGGTCAGTCCACCATGCACTGGGGCATGAGCCTTTACTGCCAGTTTGAGTCAAATGCGATCTGCGGTATGCCGCAGGCTCTGGCAAGCAATTCCGGCTATGGCTATTACCCGACCGCGCATCCGGGCGCCTTTCTCAAACTCTATCCCTTCGGCGACGAACGTATGCTGGTCTCAGCCGGCATCTATAACGTTGATCCGACCATTTCCAATACGGGTTACGCCTGGAAACTCGGGCTACACAATTCAACGGGTGCCTACCTGCCCTTCCAGGTCGGCTACCATTTTGGCGGCACTGACAGCGCTGGGCGATTGCCGACCAACGTCAAGTTCGGCGGGTACTGGGATACGTCCGAGGTCAAGAACGTCTACTCACAGCTTGCAGGGTTTGAGCTGCCCAACGCTGTGCTCGGCACATTACCCATCGAAAAAGTACGTGGCCGTTACGGCGGGTGGTTCATGGCCGACCAGATGCTTCAGCGTGACAAAGGCGATTCATCGCGTTCCACAGTGGCGTTCCTCTCCTTCACATGGGGTGATCCACGCACGGCAATTGCGCCTTACTTCATCACCTGGGGTATTGTGCGCAAAGGGACATTCTGGAATCGTCCGAACGATACAATCAGCCTTGGTGGCAAATTCAATTTCGTAAACCCAAAACTCGGTTCCTATGTCAGTGCCTTGCAGGCACAGCAGGGAGGCGATACGGGCCTGCTGAAACCCAGCGGCGAACACGCTGGCGAACTCAATTACGGCTGGCGTCCCACACCCTGGCTGACCATCCGTCCCGGCCTTCAATATATCTGGCATCCAGGCGGTACCAACCGTTACAAGAATGCCTTGCTACTTGATCTGGAGACCGGGGTTACTTTCTGATTTTCTTCTTTCACGCGACAGATGCCCCCTTTCCTGAGGGGGTCTTCTCTGTGTCTGATTACGAAGATCAGTAATCAGAGTACTATGCGAAATCAGCACGTTCAGACCTGTTCAGAACCAGACAGCGTTTCACAAAACTATCATCTTATTTGTGTATCTTTCCATTTCAGCGACCGATAGGTAAGGCCGGTCATCCAGATCTGTCGAGGTCACACAATGCAGCTTTCGCGTATTTTCGGTGCTCTTTCTCTCTCCCTGGCCTTAAGCTGCGGTGTATCGAACGCAGCCACCATCACCGGGGCGGGATCGAGCTTCGCCGCACCGATCTATGGCGCCTGGGGTGAGACGGTACAAAAGGCAATAGGTACGTCAGTCAATTACCAGAGTGTCGGCTCCGGTGCCGGACAGAATCAGGCAATAGCGCGCACAGTCGATTTCGGCGCATCTGACAAGCCTATGCAAGCAGCCAAGCTGGAGAGCAACAAGCTCTATCAGTTTCCTACGGTCATGGGTGGGATTGTTGTGATCGTGAATGTGCCCGGGATCGAGCCCGGAAAACTCAGACTTGACGGCCCGACCATCGCGGGTCTGTACGATGGCACGATCTCGACCTGGAACGACCCTCGTATCGCAGCACTGAATCCGGGCCTCAAACTGCCTGATTCTGACGTTGCTCCAATCCACCGTGCCGATGCTTCCGGAACAAGCTTCGTATTTACCTCCTATCTTTCCAAGGTCTCCGATACATGGAAAGGCAAGTTCGGTGCCGGTACTTCCATTGCCTGGGCAGGCGGTGCCGGCGCCCGGGGCAATGATGGTGTTGCGGCCGGTGTAAAGGAATCTGAGGGGGGTATCGGCTATGTTGAATATGCCTATGCCAGCCGCAATCATCTGAATATGGCGCAGCTGCGGGATCATGATGGTGCCTTTATCAGCCCTAGCTCAGCCAGCTTTGCAGCCTCGGCAGCGCATGCCGATTGGACCCATGCCGATCATTATGCTGTTGACCTGCTTGATATCGCTGGCGCCAATGCATGGCCAATCATGAGTGCGACTTTCGTGCTCGTACCGACAGATCCGAAAGATCCTGCACAAAGCAAGGCCGTAAAGGATTTTTTTGGTTATGCGTTGAAGAATGGCAATCCTGATGCCGTAAAGCTTGATTATGTACCTCTACCTCAATCGGTAAAGGATGCCGTGATCAGTGGCTGGCCTAAAAACTGACTCTGTTCATAAAATCACATAATTTCCGGCGTTAACACTGACGGAAAGGGCGCTTGACGCGCCCTTTTGCGTTGCTTCAACCACGCCCAGTCTTATCAAACTCAGGGCATGCACGAAGCCGGTCCAGTTGCCTGACGAGATCAGGTAACGTGGCGGCCTCCATTTTTCGCATCAGATTGGCGCGTCGGACCTTTACCGTAATCTCGCTCAGATCGAGTTCTGCAGCGGTCTGTTTGTTGAGAAAGCCTTCCACCACGCGCAAGGCAACCGCTTTTTCTCCATCAGTCAGCCCCTCCCAGCGTCTCAGAAGAGATGCGTTTTCCTGCCGGACTTTCAGCCGTACCTCATCCTTGGCCAGACCGCGGTTGATGGCATCAAGCAGATCAAGCTCGCGGAAAGGCTTGGTCAGAAACTCTATGGCACCATTCTTCATCGCCTCGACACCCATAGCGATATCTCCGTGTCCGGTGATGAAGATCACGGGAGTCAGCATGTTCTGTTCTCTCAGGCGCCGGTGAAAATCCATCCCGGAGAGACCGGGCATCCTGATGTCGAGAATAAGGCAACAAGGACCATATGGTGCTGTGGCGCGCAAATAGGACTCCGCATCTGGAAAACATCTGACTTTATGACCTACTGACATAAGCAGATCTTCCAGTGCCTGACGGATCGACTCATCATCATCAATAATATCAACACAAGGGTACTGCCCCTGTATCTTGGGAAGGGGTGTCACGATTATCCCTCCTCTTTGCCTGACCGGCTCACTGAAGCCGGTATTCTGAAACAGAATGCTGTACCTTTCTTCTGGTCCTGCATGACCCAGATCTGCCCTTTATTCGCTTCAACGAGATTGCGGCTTATTGCAAGACCGATACCAGTCCCCTCTTCCTTGCTTGTCCAGAATGCTTCGAAAAGATGCGCAGCAAGACCTGGCGGTATACCCACACCATTATCTTCGATCCGACAGCAGGCATGACCTTCCTCCAGCCAGATGCGTGTCTCGATATGACCACCTGCCTGTTTGGTTGCAATGATTGCGTCAATTGCATTGGAAAGCAGATTGCCCGTGATCTGCTGGATCTGGACTGGATCAGCAAAGGCCATGACCGGATCATGCATCTCGACAAAACGATGGGTGATGCCATGCTGATCAAGTCGCCCGCGCAGCATCGCGAGTACTTCGCCGACAGCTGCCCAAGCGAAAAACGTTGCGCTTCTGGAGTACCTCCCTTTGTGAGGGCACGCATACGGGACAGAATGGCAGCTGCGCGCGTTGCATCAGCATCAATCCGCGAAAGCGCATTGCGTGCACGCTCGAAATCGGGGGGTGAAAGGGAGAGCCATCTCTTGCAGGCCTGACTGCTCATCGTGACGGCAGCCAGAGGCTGATTGAGTTCATGTACGATGGACGTGGTCAGTCCACTCAGTGTCTGGGCGGTAGTAATGCGTGCCAGGCGCTCCTGTGTGCTCAGCGCGAGATCTTTGGCAAGAAGCATCCTGAATGAAAGAAAAGCCGTAATAACAATGGCAGCTGTGCTCAGACCCAGATTGATCAAGCCACTTGGTATGTTTCCTCTGACAGTAAAGAAAAAACTCACGCCCGTGAGTGCAAGGCAGATGAGAGTAAGAAGGCCAATATAGCCGCGCCTTATGACCAGTGCGGCATAGAGAATGACAACCGTATACAACACCGGCATTGCGACTTCATAATGGGTCAGCGTATCGGCTACGAAAATGGCAACAATGATCACCACAAGACAGAATGGATGAAAATAGCATGTAAAGCGGTGACCCTGCATGACGCCCTCTTCAGAAACTTGTTCCAAGACTGATGACCATCTGACGCGGTGCAGAACGTTGCATTGTCTGGTAATCTCCTGAGAACGGCGCACCATCGACATTCAGGTTGCCGATCATCTTGCTATTCATGAGATTGTAAACATCAAACCGTGCCGTGACAGGCGGTACCATGCCATGACGCTCGAATTTCCACGACGCAAAAGCGGTCATGTTCCAGTAATTCGGTCCCGTGATATCGTTGGTATAGGAGAACGGGCGGTTGAGATAGACGATATTCGTCGCGCCCACTTCCAGATGCGATATATGGAACAGCGCGCTCGTCTGAAGGCTCAGTTCCGGGTAGCCTGGTTGCGCCTTACCCCTGAGTGCGAATTTTTCATCATCGATAAAAAGATCGCCACCATAACGGAAGCGGCTGACCGAGAGAGACTGACGCAGGGTAAGATGTTGCCCTATTGGCAGGCTTGCAGCGACATCACCACCCCAGATATGAGAGGCGCGTACCGTGCCGACTGTGTTGACCGGGCTGTGAAGCGTTCCAACTGATGCAGACACAAGACGGTTTTCCACCAGGCTGAAATAGCCGTCCCATGAGAGCGTCAGCCAATGTCGTTTCAGATGACCGCCAATCGTCACGGTCGTATCACGTTCAGGCCTGATACGGGCCAGGGCCTGATTGAAGCTTTCCTGGTCTGACGCAGACCATATTGATGCGGAATAGCCGATATTACCTCTGGGAGAGAGACGATAAGCGCTTTGCGTTTGTGCAGCGTCGATGAAGAGATCATCGCTGTTATTGTATCGCCAGAGTACCGATAGATGAGGCAGAAACCCCGCCTGAGATCGCAGCCGCCCATACGGTGCATCATCGACACCTGTACCACCACCATCGGAAACAAAATTCACGGCTTTGAATCCAGCGCCCAGCATCAGGACATCGTTGATTTTCCAGTTATCATGCAGAAAGATCTGTTGGGACGTAGTGTTCCATGTTGAAAGATTGGCCATCTGGAAAGCCGGACCATAAGTAGTAAATGGACCGATCGCCTTGAGTGGCGCACCGTGACCAAGCAGGGGTTCGTTATACCATGCCTGGTTCGCGTCGGAATGCGCCTTCTCCTGCCAGATTCCGGCCGAAAGATGATGACGGCCGATATGATAATCCAGTTCGAAAGACCCCCCGAAGCGCCTCACCCCCGAATGCCAGACCTGTTCGGAGAAGGGCGCGCCGGTTTCGGATGGCGTTGTCGGATCTGATACACTGGCGTTGGTGTAGGTTGTGGCACCGTAAAACACGGCTTTGCCCGTCAGCGCCCTGGATATGCGGAAATCATGAGCAAGTGAACCAATCAGGTCACGTGATACCTGTCCACTGTCATAAGGGGTCAGGGCAGCCCTCTCTGCGCATGTATAGACCCCGCAGGACTCATCTGCATTCTCAGGCAGAGCAGCATGGTAGGCGCTGGCATAATCAGGGTAGCTGTAATCTGAACCGCGCCAGCCAAGCCGGTCAACCATCCCGAACGAGACATCATTATAGCCCCAGATACGCGCATTGGACGCAGAGAAAAAAGCCGAAAATGTTCCCCAGTCTACGTCCTGGGTGGCCTTGACATTGCCACGCACCATATACTGGCTACCAGCGCCCTGGTATTTGTCTTTACTGATACGCTGGAAGCCGGCCATCAGCTTCGGTCCCGAGGTGCCAATCTGACCGCTTTGCCCTACCAGGGTAGTTACAAGCGTATTATTGCTGCCTATACCCTGATTGACAGAAAGCCCGGTTTTGTCTGCAGGAGCAAGCAGATTGTAACGTATCTCACCACCATTATTGCTGTTCGAAAATGTATTCTCTCTGGATGTGCCGGGAGAGACGTAAACCGAGCCGATTGTGTCAGGCACACTGATATTCCCGACATTCGTACCATTCAACGTACCGAAGCTTGTCTCGTTAAGAGGAATGTTCTCAAAAAGAATACCCAGCTCATTCATATGGAAACCGCGCAGAAACAGGCTCGCATCGGACTCATCGAGGCCATAGGCATCTGATGCCGTATACGAGACACCCGGCGCTTGTGACAGAAGCGCAAGGGGGTTCGACCCACTCAGAACATTGCGCCAGTCCGAAGGAGTCAGGATGGTTTCGTTTGGGCGGATGGTATGATGAGGGTTGCGTGCCACCTGTATTATTTCGGCAGTAACTGCTGTTCTGCTTTTCTCTTTCACCTGAGAAGATGTCTTGTTCCCCCGCGTCGTGTCCGATGTCTGGTTTTTCCCGCCTTCCGCGGCGCAGGCAACAGAAGCCGTGGCGGAAAAGAAGGCAAGCGAGATCGAGATCCATCCCACAGAACTGGCGAAGTACCCAGGCGAACGCGAAAAAAAAACTTCGAGAAGCGCGAGGAGATTTATGTTTTTCCGATCGATCATCATACGACCCTCCTGTAAGGGTCGTCCTAATAGACGGAGACGTTGGCAGCCATATTCTCTTTGGTTTCCGGCTAATATACCTTGGTATATTATAAATCATTGCGTGGAGACTTGATAATTATCCGTGGACGCCTCAAAGGCTTTTCATATATTGTGACTATTGTACATAAATCCGGAAAAATTAACAAATAGTATATTTGATCTAGATCAAAACCATATTTCTTGATTTATATCAAACTATACTAATTTTAACGTTATGATTATTTTATAAATATTGACGGCGATACGTTCGGGGCGCATTGTTTCCCCAGTCGCGCGGTCCAGCCTCTTATCAAGGGCCTCGAAGAGCCAGATAAGGGCCAAACCGCCGACACCCTCAGGATAAGGGAGAATTTACCATGAGATGGTGGGGCCCAATACACGAACACTACGCCATGACGGATATGCAATCTCTGGCACTAAGCATCGCAGCGACTGTTGTCATTGTCTCCGCCGCAAGTCTCGGTATCAAAGCCATCAGAAAGCGCCGACTTCGTCTGACGCACGTAAAGACTCTCTGAAACTTATCGGGATCCTGACTGGCCGAGCAGGGGACGCAATCCACTGATGAAGCAGCCAGGCCAACGAACAGAAGCGCAATGGCTACCTGAGGCAAGGTGACTACAGAACCATGAGTAAGGAGCACGCCTCCGAGCAGCCCTCCGGATGAGACCGCCAGGTTCCAGGCTGTGGTGGCCATAGCCTGGGCCACATCAATGGCGTTCCCACCTATATGTGCCATTGCATTCTGTGTCAGCGCGGCAAACCCGCCGGTTGTAACACCCCAGATGAGAATTGCCAGAACTACCGGGATCGGATGAGCAAGACCACAGGCCAGCACCACAAGAGCCGCAGCAAAGATGAGAATGCTGACCGATATCAACGGGCCGAGATGTCGATCAATCAACATCCCTGTAACAACCAGACCTCCAACTGATCCTCCACCGAAAAGCAGAAGAAGTCCATCCACATGGGAACTCAGGCCAGACGGTACGAGAAGCGGCTCGATATAGACGTAAAGCAGGCTATGCGCTGCGACGAAACTGAAGATGAGCGTCAGATTGGCCAGAATCCCTGATATGCGCAGTGTACCGAAAAGGCTGAATCTCACGGTTCCCTGACTTCCAGGAGCATCAGGCAGAACAGCTCCTGACCAGCATAACAGTATGAATGAGAGAACGCCGAGCGTCGCGAAAGCACCTCGCCAACCAATCATCTGCCCGATGAAGGCACTCAGAGGCGCCCCAAGGACAAGAGCAAGGGTCACGCCGGATCCGGCAAGGGCTATGGCGCGCCCCCGCTGCCCCTCCGGGGCAAGCCTGGTTGCATATCCGGCGAACATCGCCCAGACCAGACCGCCGCAGGCACCAGCCATGAAGCGCAGACAAAGCGCCAGTGTGAAACTGCTGACAAGCGCATTGCCTATATTGACCAGTGTGAACCCTACGAGACCAGCAAGGAGCAATCTCTTGCGAGCCATACGGTGGGTAAATGCCGTAGACGGTAACGCTGAGCAAAGGGCTCCCAGGGCAAAAGCCGTGATGAACTGCCCTCCGACAGCCTGTGTAACTCCCAATCCCCTGGAAAGAGCTGACAGCAATCCGGCAGGCATGATTTCGGTCAGAAGCGTGACAAAGGCCGCCAGAGAAAGCAGAACCATGGCCTGAAGAGGCATGCGTTGAGCGGGTACTGCAGCTGTTCGGTACCCATCATCCAGTTCCGTCATTTTCCCTCCTTCATGCCTGCATCTGTTTTAGGAAAAGTGCCCTCTGCCCCCTATTGTCACCGCACGGAACGAATAGTGCTGACAACCAGATTGTCGCGCGCTCCCCCATGATCATTCCATGAACGAACGCGGCCTCAATCAGGCGCGATACTCTATCGGCGTCACGACGCCAAGCCTTGAAGAGCACTCAAAGCCTGAAAATCAGAATGCGGCGGTCAGACTCAGATTGAATGAGCGCCCCAGCCCCGCCAGTGTCCCAGAACCCCGGTCTGTTTATAATCGCCGAGCGACAACCCACCCAAAGGCAGGTAATATTTCTGGTTCATCACGTTCTCGATGCTGGCGTCGAGTGTGAGTTTGCGCCAGCGATAACTCGCGCCCAGCCCTAGCAAGGCATAGCCAGGGGTTCTTGGCTCATTGCGCAGCCAGTCAACAGTCGATTTTTTCTTGACCAGTGTAATATCCATACGACCCGTCAGATTCTGCCAGGTCTCATGCAACCCGATCGTCCCGTTGACCGGCATCTGATGGTAGAGCTGAATGGGTGACGAAATCCTGTCCGCGCACCCAACTGAAGGTGCTGACAACCTTGCCCTGCCCGAAACGCTCTGAATTCCACAGACGGTACTGCCCCGATCCGTTCAGCCCATAACTCTGGGCGTTATGGTTGACGAATTGCAGCAATGACAGTCCGTTGCTCTGGGCACCAACGCGGACAACATTAATATAGCCCTCCGTATAGGTGTAAAACGGCTGAAGCCTCAGGCTCCACCCCTCCCCTTTGATCATGCCATGTCACGGTCATGCTGGCGGTATTGGCAATTTCAGGATGCAGATTCAGATTGCCGACATAACCATTGCCATCACCAAACCATCCGATCATACGCATGGCCATAGTACCCCGCCCCCATGCATACCGTTCGTAAAGGTTAGGAGAGCGCGTCTTGCGTGCATAACCGCCTTCTATCATGAGGCTATCAAGCACATGCCAGCGGGCTGTTGCCGTTACATCGAAATTGGTATCAGTCCGTCCACGAGACGCAGCATTAAAGCGCCTGGCTGCCATGATGTCAGCCATCTGCATCATGCCCGACCAGGAGTAGGGTGCAACCTTGCCGGTATTCATCATGACCAGATCGTTTCTCAATCCAAGTTGTGTCGAGAAACGACGTGTCCATTGAGCATTCCATTCGATGTAATGACCAAGACGATCGCGATGCCCGTTATTGATATTGTGGAATGTGCCGGGCCCCATCATCATGCTTCCCGTCAACGGAGGCCACCAGTCATTGAGCCCGTTATGATCGAAACTGCTGCCGACTTTGATGCTGTGCCGGGTCGAAAGCGGAATAGTCAGATCGATCGCGTAACCCGCCGTCCGGGCATCGGTATTCATGGGCATACCAGTGCTCGCACTGTGCCCGCCCTTGTCGTTCATCATGTTCATGACATGATCAACACGCTGCCAGAAGCCTCTCACATCGAGCGTGGCCCAGCTGAATTCTCCCCGGTATTTACCATTGACGAAGGTTGAGCGGTTATTGGTCATATCCATGTATTGATTGGGGAATCCCTCATACGGGATGTCCTGCTGACCAAATGTCAATGCGAGGAGATGATTGTCTTTTTTCAGCCCGGCCGTGACAGCATGATTGAAAGAAAGATAGCTGGTCGAACGTACCTGGCGCCCATTGCCACCCGTATGATAGTTGCTGGCATGGCTGTAGGAACCGGTATAACGAAGGCTGAATATGTCATTGGCAACCGTTACGGTTCCTGAGGCCCCGGAACCGCCGCCGTTACTGCGATAATCACCCCTTACATGGCCGGTAACGAGAATTTTGCCGCTCTTGGCAAAAAGGGGATCACGCCTTTCGACCTTGACTGTACCACCCGTACTGTCGCCGCCAATACTGACCGATGTTATTCCTGCAACAGCTTCGGCAGTCGAAACACTATCCGGATCGATATAGGACATGGCCGGGTTCATGTGGTTTGGACAAGCTGAGGCAATGCGCACGCCATCCACTATCGTGGCGACGCGATCATCTGCCATGCCGTTCAGCACGGGAAGAGCCGAGATGCCACCGGCAGAATACATACTGTAACCCAGAGCCCCCTTGAGCAGGGAGGCGGTATCCGGCGAATGAATCGCTGTGCGACGGATACCTTCTACCTTGAGATATTCTACCGGGCCATCGTCATCACCCGGTGAGGCGGCTGATATATCCGATGCAGCATGGGCATCAAAAGAAAACAGAAGAGCAAGAACAGAAGTGCATCCGAGCACAAGGCGCGCAAGTGGAAGCGACCCGCCTGAACAAGGCAGCATCATATCAAAATTCCCAATCATTGAATCAGCAGTTTCCCGGTACCCTCATCACCGGGAACACCGGATATGAGGGCGACAGAGGGCGCAGTGATACGATCAGGTCAGTGGTGGAGCATGAGCCGGAGGAAGCAGCCATCTCTTGTCTGGCGGCGCTCGACAGTGATGCAGAGTTACAATCTGGCAGAGGCGTAATGTGCGAGAGAAAAGACTCAGCACAACCGCAGCGAGAATGAAGAAACCCACTTGCAGCAAGGGGCAGAGTGCGCAGGTAGCGTCGTGATGATGGCGCCCGGAACCAGGTTTTTCGTTCCTGTGCGTCATGATCATCGGCATCATCATGCCGGTATCGCAGTCCGGAGTGTCCACTGACGCAGCAATATCGACGCCTGTCAGACGCTCGATCTCAGAACGGGGTGTCTCATCAGGTTGAGCGAGACTTTGAAGCGTGAGTGAAATCAAAAAGGCAATCAATACCGGAAAAGCCACGAAAAGACGTCGTGCAGTCACACCCGCCTTCGTGTCTCGCTGGTATGAAGCAGCCCTTCCGATTGCTCTGTTCCTTCATCTGTCAGATATTGACCGCAAAGAGTTACAACCTCGACCCTTTTGCGTCCAGAGTGAAAAAATACGACCTGTATACTCCGGTTTTATTTTGAAAAAATTGTCCGATTTTTCCCATGCCACGTGATCAGCATCGAAAATTCGGCCAATCCCCCGGTGGTCAACCACCGAGCTCCAGCGCAACATCCCCATGATTTCATGTCTTGGCGCCAAAGTAGCCAGCGCTCTGCCGTAACAGGATTGCCAGTGCAGCATCCCTGAGAAGGAGGCAAGATTTGTTATAATATATCATTTTACACAGAAACGCGTATTCCCTATCCCGATTTCATCTGCCCAGCTTCACCGGACGTTCAGGCTTGTCGAAATACGCGCTTCTCTTCACAACTTCTCTTCTCTGCCTGCTCTCAGTTGAGCCCTGTCCGGCTCTGGGCGAAGAGAAAGAGGCAGTTGATCGTAGCAATGAAAAGGCAACTCCGTCCAAGGGCGTGCTAGACGGCAAGTCCAGACATGAAATTGTAACGGTACGCCGTCGTCCGGCCAATGCCGATGGCACAACAGGCCGAACCAGTGGTGGTGGTCTGATGCCCGCTCAAAACGCCGCACGCTCGCAAAGCGGTTTGAGCAGGGATTTTATAGCCAGGCAGTCGCCCACACTCTCTCCTGTCGCCATGATTGCCGATCTGCCTGGCGTCGTATACTCGGGCAATGATCCACTCGGGACGAATGACGAGCAGCAAGGGCTTTCCATACGCGGGCTTGATCAGACGGAAATCGGTTATCTGTTTGAAAACGTCCCCGCTGCCCCCCCGTTATTTCTTGTGCCCTATGCTTCCGCCACGGCAGATAACGAAAACATCGCATCGATTACCCTGGCGCAGGGCGCAGCCGAAACGGCATCCCCCCTCTATAATGCAGTGGGAGGCGAGATGTCTGTCAGGATGCGAAAACCGTCTGACGAGCGTGGGGGGTATATTGGTGGGTCCTGGGGATCATATTCCCTGAATCGTGAGTTTCTTCGTCTTGAAACAGGCCGTCTGGGGGAAACAGGAATAAAAGGTTTTGCTTCCTTCTCATATCGTGGCGCAGACCAGTGGCGTGGTGCAGGTACGTCGCGCCGCTTTCATACCGACATGCGTCTGATGAAGGAGTGGGGCCAGAAAAGCTCTGCATCCCTGATTTTTTCCTTCAATCGCGAGCGGGGTTACTATCTTCTGCCCCCAACACTGTCGCAGTGGCAGCGCATGGGCACAAAGGCAAATTATACAAGCCGGTATGTTCCAGGCGACAGCAACTACTTCAGATTCCAGGAGAACGCGCGTGCGCAAAGTTTTCTCTCTGCGCCGGTTTCCCTGAAATTAAGCCAGCACGTGAGTTTAGATCTCACGCCTTACTTCATCTATGTCTGGGGATATGACAGCTATGGGACAACGTTGAGCCGCACGGGAAGCTATAACGGCAATCGCCCGGCGGGCGTTTTGCAGGTTCCCGCCTCACAGGGTAGCAGCTTTGCTTCTGTAGCCACAGATAACTATCACCAGTCCCATCCAGGCCTGAACAGTGCCCTGCATTACGAGACAGGGAAAAACCGTCTTTCACTGGGCTACTGGTATTCCTATTACGATTTCTCAAGCCTGTCCCGATATGTCCTGCCCGACGCAGATGGCGGAGTATCCAATCAATGGGGCGCCTATCCCATACTGACGGCTGCCGGTTCTCCACTTTCTTCATATGACGCGAGGCTGTTACAACAGATCAATTCAATTTCTCTGACTGACCGGTTGAGTCTTCTTGATCGCAAACTGGTTCTTTCGGCTGGACTGCGTATGGTCATGGTATCGCGTTCGGTCACCAATCTTCTTCCCGGTGCACGCTTCCGCAACGGGGCAAGCTATGTTTCTCCCCTTCCCCAGTTCTCCGCATCATTCAGGCTTACACCCCGGGATCAGGTTTACATCAACGGCACGACAGGGTTTCGTGCGCCTTCCGGCATCTCGAGTTATCAGGACCGTTTCAGTATCGGGACAGGTCGACAAACGCGTATCGCATCCTCGGATGTCAAGCCGGAATATTCTATTGGAGAAGAGCTGGGTTTTCGACATCACGGCCTGCTCTCGGTTTCGGTCGCAGTCTTCAATTATAATTTTACCAATCGGCAGGTTGCGACCACCACTGTGCTCAACGGCGTAATGACCAGTGAGTCCATCAATGGGGGTGGTCAGACGGCTCGTGGCGCACAGTTTGAGCTTGGACTCAAGCCATGGCACGGATTCAGCCCCTACCTTTCAGGACAGTATATCCACGCAACGATCGATAATAATATTCAGTCTGGCGCTGATTATCTCCCCACCAAGGGAAAGCGGCCAGTTCGCACACCAACCCTGTCGGGCTCGCTCGGTCTGTCCTACGATGATGGCCGGTTCTTTGGACTGTTCGATGGCCATTATGTTGGCCCCACCTATGCGACCTTCATGAATGACGAGCGTATTCCAGGCTTTGCCACCGCCAATCTCTCTCTGGGTTATCGTTTGCAGACGACCACCAGCCTCAAAACACCCCAGCTTCAGCTCAATCTGATCAACCTGGGACGATCCGGTTATCTCTCTGGAGTAAATGGTGTGTCTCTCAACCGGAATGCCACCAAAGGCGTTTTTGGCACCACTATCGCCGGTAAGGCGCCCACCTATTTTGTGGGAGGTGGCTTCGCAGGCGTGGTCTCTCTTTCTTCAGGTTTCTGAACCGGTCAGATACAGGCTATAGTGAAACAGAAAGAGCCAGGGTATGAAATACTCTGGCTCTTTTTACGTGGAACGACTGGGCTCTTACTGGAAAGGCAGATAGCGCAGCGACAGGAAAACCATGTTGTCGTTGGTATGCGGGGTACCGCCGACACCACTGAAAGATGAGACGTAAGTATAGGAATACTGTGCGCCGACACGAAGAGTGCCGTAATCGCCATGAAGATAAGTCCACCAGAAGCCGGCCGTCCCTTGAACGACACGATTGATGCTTGTCTGGCAGGCACTCGAAGCAGCACCTTCGATATCGCATCCGCCTACATTATAGAGCGGATTTCCGTAGCCGTAATGTTTACCGCCTGCATCAAAATATGAACGCGAACGAACCATCTCCATACCACCATAAGCATAGAGCTGCAGTGCCTTGGTAGCATTCCCGTAGAGGCCTACCAGCACGTTTGCAGCTGGCATCGGCTTGACCTGCCCCTTCTGGTCGATGGTCACATCAGGAATATTGGAAGTGCCGTAGCGGCCAATACCAGTGCCGACGAGCCCGGAGGCCTGGAAAAATATCTTGTGCGATTTCTCGACCGGCAGAATCAGACCGCCGCCACCGCCGCCGGCAACCTTGGTGCTGCTCTGGCCGGCGCCTGTGTAGGAGACACGGCTATGGGCAAAGCGAAGCAAACCGGTCAGCTCATAGTGGCCCCAGCCTGGATCAGCCGCAACCTTGCCGATGATATCAGGCGCGATGTCCGTCGAATAGTTGGTGGACGGGTTGTTTACGTTGACACCGGCATTCTGATAGGTGCCGGAAGTCGCGCCGAGAGGAAGATACTGACCACCCGATCCGACGGCGATGACCTGCTGCGGATTTTCCACGGAGACACCAAGGTTGTAACGACCGTGGTCAAACCCTTTGACAAGGCGGATCTGTGTGTTGCGCGTCCAGTTGAAGCCGGGAATATACTGGGCATCGATCGAGAGCGGGACCTGCTCGTCACGAGCGCGCATGCCATGGTTGAACATGGTCAGTAACGACCAGTTCTGACCGCCAAGAAGGGTCAGCTGATCAGCATCATCAATCAGCTGACCATAGAATACGCGCTCACGCAGCACGTAGGAATTCGACTGACGGGAATTGGAGGATGATCCTGATCCCTGGAAATCGGTCTCGATATAAGCCTGGGCGCGCAGGTTTCTGGTGATATCGCCCTCAACAAGCGCTGCCAGTCGGCTCTGCCGTGCCGATTCATGGAATTCGTTGATATGGTAGTTCGGGCTGTTTGCGAATGGAATAGTGCCAAAGTTCGAAGAAATATCGGAAACGTTGTTCCGCGATCTAAACATTGTCGCAGCTTCAACATAGCCACCCAGAGTAATACGCACCCCACCGATCTGGATCTGGCCACGATGAAGAGGGCCGTAAAGGTCAGTAACGCGTCCGGTTGGTGTGCCCGTCAGCTGGCCATAAGGCGTGGCAGCATTAACCGGTGGCAGCAACACATTGCTATTGGGACCGGAAGCCGAAGCCGTTGAGAAACCACTCCCGGTTGCAGCTGCACCCGCCCCATGAGGCGGTGCGCCACGATAGGCATTACGCGCTCCATAGGGATCATTTTCTTCAGACTGGCGTTGCTGTGCCAACTGGGAATGAATGCGTTTCATCTCACGCTGATGCTCCCGCTTCATATCAGCGAGTTGCGACTGCATGGCCTTGATCTGCTTCTCCATCAGACTCATCTGATCGAGGCTCGCTGCATGGACTGGTGTTGCGCTGGCGAGGGACGCCACGGACACCGATGCCAGCAACAGGCAACAGGCGCGAAGAGGTAAGGTCATCTCAGTATCATCTTCCGATGCTGCGGTGGGTGTGAGCCTCACTTACTGACTGACAGGCTTTCCTGCCTGCGAAGCTTTCATGACTCTGATATGACAGATTTATGACGCAAGACTTAAGTTGCTGTTTTCACGTTATTAATTCTGTTCCAGATTTTGCAATAGATGACCACTTCCCGACAAAGCATGACAATATGTGGTTTTGAGACAACAGATTCATGTGTCAGCAGCCGGTTAGGTAGCTTGAGGCGTCAGGAAATCGAGGCGGAAACCGGCAGTATTTCGCATACCCTGGCTGGTTCAGGCTCTGGTCCAGATATATGGTGTATGGGTCGAGACACAGACCCTTCTCCCTGATCAAAACCTGAACCCTGAATACGCAATGTCTATGATTGCGTCTATTTTTCCAGAGCTTCGCTTCGACAGATTTCTGGTGCATTGACCGGATTGCATCTCGCTACAAGCTTGTCCCCAAAACTGACGACGTAACCATGCCAGGGAGCAGGCTCGAAGCCCGGGTAGTCAGTACTGATCAGCTGCGCACCCGATTTAAACGCGACCTCACGCCGTTCCAGGGCGTTCGTCCTTGCCTCAATCGTGTTGGCATCGGCCCGTGTACGAACCAGATAGCCCTGACGCACCAGGCGAGAAATGGAGATGGCAGCAGCCTTGTTGTCTACTGCTTCACTCCCGTTACCCTTGGCGCCGATAAAGCCTTCATTGATCTCAGTAAAACCGCAGTCCGGATCGCCGGGTCTGGCATTGGTAAATATGATGCGATTGCGTAAGGCAGGATGGTCTTTCGTATAACGCGCTGTATCGTGTGGCCGGTCAAACAGGAAAACGACCTTACCCCGCGCATGGGCAAGATCAGGCCAGCCATGAGTCCGCACTCCCTCATCCAGGGTCGAGGATCCTCCCCGAACGTCGTCGGGAGTAATGAGATGGTTCCTGCCAAAAACTTCCATTAATTCGGTATCGAGCTTGTCGTAGGTTGCAGAAGTAAAAACTTCCGGTTTTGTAAACGAGAGCTTGTCCCCTCCGAATGGTATATCCTGTTTGGTTTCCAGATCTATAAAAACAGGGACATGATCCGGGTGGGCGTCGGACCAGGATCTGATCTCTTCCAGGCAGGCACGAAGAGGCTGGCAGTTTGATCTCTGGTCGATATCGAGAATATGCATGACCTTGAAATCGGTACCCTGCATTGCTTCAGGTGGTGTCGGATCGTTTTCCGGAACAAGCCCGGCCTTGCGCTCCCATTCCGGACCTTTGGGGTGGGCATAACGACCACCCTCTGTATCCGCATAAATATCGAGTTCCAGCTGACGGACACCATGACCGAGCTGCGCTGTAAGGGTATCATGGCGGTAATCGAGCGCTATGGCGGCCTGCGGTGAAAGCCCCGTCAACCATCTCAGAGTTACCGGTGAGATCTCGCGTCTGTAGCTGTTATGTGTGCCAATGACCTGAATCTGGTTTATGCGCACCTGAGTATCCATACCGCTTGGCGGATTTCGAGCCTCTTCTGCATAAGTCAAAGAAGGCGAGAAAAGCATGGAAACCATTAGGGAACACTTGATCAGATATTGTTTTCTGTAATGGCGGTGAAATTTCATGACAAAATCCTGATGTCTGATGAATACAAACTAGAGTCAGCGACAGGAAATGAGGGGAACACCACAAAAATCTTTGTGTTCATCAATATTTAATATCATATAAACAAATAGTAAATAAATATTACATCAATAAAAAATTTCCATAATAATATAAATATGCAAAATTCCACCTGAGTATACGACTATATCTTTGTTATAATCATTAACAATCAGTGATAGTCCGTGTTTATTTTATTCAATGTAAAAACAGGGACGGTGTAATCAATCATGTCAAAAAAACGATATGTGGTCTCTCTTATAGCTTTTGCTCCGATCGTCTTTGTTTCCGAGCAAGTACAAGCCAGCATGGAGAAAGAGAAATCATCCCATTCCCGAACCGAAAAAAATCCTGAGCAGATCAGTATTCGTGAAAAAAGACGTATCGTTGGTGGCGGTATGATGAAAATCCAGACTTCACCGCGTGCCATCAGTGAAGTAACGCAGGAATATATTGCCAGACAGGCACCGACCCTGAGCCCTACCAGCCTGATTGCCAGTCTGCCCGGCATCCAGGCAGGCAATGAATCTCCGCTCAGCACCCAGGCCGAAACGCTGCACATCCGCGGTCTTGATCAAAGCCAGATCGGATTTGTGTTTGAGGGTATTCCGACGGCAGATGTGTTCAGTTATTCGCCTTGGAATGCCGCGATGATTGACAACGAAAACCTTGCCTCCGTCAGTGTCACACAAGCTCAGTCGATCTGACATCACCTCTTTATAACGCGGACGGTGCCCAGGTAACGATGAAGGCCCTGAGACCCACGGATAAGTCTGGCGGGTTTATCTCCCTTGGGGGAGGAACACATAGTCTACAAAAGGAATTTCTTCGTCTCAATACAGGGGAAATCGGTCACAGCAACACACGGCCTATGCCTCGTTCTCGCATTCTTCTGCCAATCTCTGGCGAGGACCAGGCAATGTCACGCGTTACCACGTTGACGCCAATATTGAAAAACACTGGTCACGTCATTCGGTCAGCGACGTTATTTTCGGCTATAATCAGGGACGACAAACGATTTATCGCTATCCCAATCTTGCACAATGGCAGCAATACGGCACGAGCTTCAATTATACATCACCCTACACCCCAGGTAATTATGCCTATTACCGCCTGAATGAACGCTTCACAAACGTTGCTTTCGGGACAATACGAAATGACATCGAGCTAGGCGATCATTGGCTGTTGCATGTTACACCCTATGGCATCAGCCAGATGGGGCCAAACAATTATGGCATGGCTGTACCAACAGCAAATGGATATATCGGTACCCAGAAATACGATTATCTGGACGGTTACAAAGGCCAGAACCGCATGTTGCTGGTGCAGAGTGTTCATCCTTGGGAGCAACGGAGTTCCGGTGTCACCATGTCACTGGACTGGAAAACACGTCGTAATACACTGACCTTCTTTTATTTCTATTCATTCGCCGATCATCAGGAACGCCAGGATCGATTTGTGGTGGGCAATGATGGCTCGGTCACCTGGAAAAACCCTCTTACGGCTAACGGGCAGCTCGTTACTGGGTACAACATCAATCAGAACCAGCAGCTTAATGCACTCGGTTTCGATGACAAGCTGCGCTTGCTGAATGACAGATTACTGATCGATGCCGGCTTCAAGGCGACCATGGTATCACGTATGACGTCAGAATCTGTTCCGGGTGCAAACCCCTACAAGGTATCACGCAATAATTTCATTCCTACTCCGCAAATCCTGGCCCGCTATCAGATAACGAAAGCCAACCAGGTCTATCTGAATGCAACCACGTCCTATCGTCTTCCGGCAGGATATGCGGCCTACGTGCCTGCTTTTGGCAACACCAGTCCCTACCCCACGACGATTCCGCCGAACAATCTGAATCCGGAATATTTCATCGGTGAGGAGCTTGGCATCCGTCACAACGGAAAAATCACAGCTTCTGTCGCAGGCTTCCACTACAATCTCACCAATCACCAGATTTCGAGCCTGGCCTACCAGCCCGGCAGTACCATTCTTGTCAGTAGCCAGATCATGGCGGGCGGTGAAGAAGTATGGGGTGTCCAGGCAGAACTCGCAACGAGACCATGGCATCACCTGAGCGCCTACTTGTCCGGCCAGTATCTGCACACAAGGCTGGGCAATAACGTCAGTACAGGCAATGACTACCTGTCAACCACGGGCAAGTCCGCACCCGGATCACCAAAATACACTGGCGCGTTAGGTCTGACCTTTGATGATTCCGTATGGTTTGGTAACTTCAATCTGCGTTATCAGGATTCACAGTTTTCGACGTTGATGAATGATCAGAGTATCCCGGCTTTTGTCACGGCAGACCTTTCCATGGGACGTAAACTACCTGTTATCGGGTCACGGGTTCATCCTCGCGCCGTACTGAGCCTGACCAATCTGGGTGGAATAAACTACCTCTCAGGCTTGGGCGGATTTGGCCTGACCGCCCAACCTCGCACAGGCATTTTCGGCAACAAGGTCAGCGCATCCAGCCCTATTTTCGTTGTGGGGTCCGCGTTCACAATCATGGCGACACTTGCAGCAGATTTCTGATCACAGCGAAGGGTTTTCTCTTGCTGACAGAGGATGGTCCTCAGGAGAAAACCCCGTCAATTCTTCATGTAAATGGCCACTCTGAACAGCGGGTAGCATAAAGGTTCTTCACAGGATTGTATAGCCGCCATCGATCAGGAGGTCGGCCCCGTTAATCATTGATGCCCCTGACGAAGCGAGAAACACCGCAGCAGCGGCTATCTCTTCAGGAATGGCGAAGCGCCCTGCAGGAATACGACGAATAGCAGCCTCGCCCTTTTCGCCAGCCCAGGCTTTCTTGCCCAGTTCAGTCAAAACCACGGTCGGTGAAATTGTATTAACGGTAATACCGTGTTTTCCCCATTCAGCAGCAAATGTCTTGGACATACCGATCACACCGAATTTCGACGCACAGTAAGCAACATGCTCTTCGATGGCGACCGTGCCAGCCTGAGAAGCAAGGTTGATAATGCGCCCTCCCTTGCCATTCCTGATCATGACCTGACCGACAGCCTGAGTAACCAGAAAACTGCCTCTCAGATTAATTGCGATCGTCTTGTCCCAGTAATCGAGAGGAAGAGTTTCTGCAGGTGCGAGAAATACGACCCCGGCACAGTTGACGAGAATATCGATCCGGCCGAACGCAGTCACAACCTCCTTTACCATTTTCTGTACAGAATCCGGACTGGAAACATCACAGGAAAATGCTTCGCCGCTTCGCCAAGCTCCTTGGCCTTGGCCGATGCATTGTCCTGATTGACATCAACGACAGCTACTTTTGCTCCCTTGCGTATATAGGCGGAGGCAATTGCTGCGCCGATACCCGACGCACCACCGGTCACCAGCGCAACCCTGCCATCAAGCTGAAATCGAAATCGATATCGGAGCCTGAGAAACTTATCCCCACGATCATTCTCCCTGTGATAAATCACATTATTATATGACGTTAATGGTTGGTTTGTAAGCACAACCACCCTCTCATCACAGGGAGTTCACTTCAGCTCCGGAGTTAGTGATCGTACTGAAATGTATACTATCAGATAACTCTCTGGCTTCCGGGACTATTCCCCCAGTCATTTCATTCTTTATGAGAATTTGAAACCAAAAGATACAATACTCATTAACCCTCGATGGTGCAGAGAGCTGATACCTTCTTGGCTTATTGCTTGATCGTTCATCAGTACATTTAATCGTGATTTTCTTGACAAGGCCTTTCAGAGGCTGCGTTATTCTCTGCAGAACATGTATCACTGATTGTGTTTTGTTGCGTCACACAGAGGAAGAGACGATTTGAGCTACTGTGCAACGCTCTCTGGCCAACGCTTTGTCTTCAGAGATCTGCGTCATCTCATGGCCAGTGCCTCTCCCTGTCGATCGGGTGATGTACTGGCAGGTCTGGCAGCGATTTCTGCTACGGAAAGGGTTGCAGCGCGCCTGGCTCTCGCCGATCTCCCGCTTTCACATTTCCTTACGGAAGCGCTCGTTCCTTACGAAGAAGACGATGTAACCCGTCTGATTATCGACCAACACGACATAACCGCCTTTGCGCCTGTTGCGTCCATGACGGTCGGGGGATTCCGTGACTGGCTGCTCTCTCATGATGCCAGCCCAGCACGCCTGGCCGCCATTGCATCTGGCGTGACGCCTGAAATGGCGGCCGCCGTGAGCAAGATCATGCGTAATCAGGATCTTATTTCAGTCGCCAGCAAAATCGAGATTATCACTCGTTTCCGCAATACAATCGGACAGAAAGGTGTGCTGGCTTCGCGTCTTCAGCCAAATCATCCCACAGATGATCTGAGAGGCATAGCGCTCTCGACGCTGGACGGATTGCTTTACGGTAGTGGCGATGCCGTGATTGGTGTGAACCCGGCAGGCGATAATGTCGAGAATGGCCTGGCCCTGCTCGATATGCTGGATACGATCAGGCAGAATCACCAGATTCCAACACAGAGCTGTGTGCTGACCCACGTAACAAACACACTGGAAATCATCAATCGGGGCGGCGCTGTCGATCTTGTTTTCCAGTCCATTGCCGGAACGCAGAAAGCCAATGAAGGATTTGGTATTACACTCGATATCCTTCGAGAAGCCCATGAAGCCGCCAGAAGCCTCAAACGCGGTACCCTTGGCGATAATCTCATGTATTTCGAAACCGGTCAGGGAGCGGCACTCTCGGCAGGAGCGCATTACGGCATCGATCAGCAAAGCGTCGAAACGCGTGCTTATGCTGTGGCCCGGGCTTTCAACCCTCTTCTGGTCAACACTGTCGTCGGGTTTATCGGACCAGAATATCTCTATGACGGCAAACAGATCATCCGGGCCGGGCTGGAAGACCATTTCTGTGCCAAATTACTTGGTGTGCCGATGGGCTGTGATGTTTGCTACACCAATCATGCCGAGGCTGATCAGGATGATATGGACACACTCATGCTTCTGCTTGGAACAGCAGGGGTGACATTTCTGATCGGCGTACCTGGTGCTGATGATGTAATGTTGAATTACCAGAGTCTGGCCTTCAGCGATATCCTGACCACACGCAGCCTGCTCAATCTCAAGCCAGCTCCGGAATTTGCTGCCTGGCTGGAAAAAATGGGATTGTATGATGCCGCCAAGCTCGCGCGCTTTCCCCTTCGCTACGTGAAACAAGCCTCTCACGCATGATCGGCCTAGGCTCATGATCCGGCACCGGAACGAAACGCCTGCAATCCGGGATGTGTGGCAGGATTTACGCGAACTCACCCAGGCCCGAATTGGTCTCGCCCGGACCGGCAATGCACAGACAACACGAGATGTCCTCGAATTTCAGGCCGCTCACGCCATGGCACGTGATACCGTCCACACGCCATTTGCCCTTGACGTGCTTACTGATGCTCTCAGACCGGCCGAGCCGCTCATTGTCGCAAGTGCGGCATCCGATCGGAACCTTTATCTCAGTCGCCCCGATCTTGGACGTCAACTCGCAGCAGAATGCCGCTCCGCTTTGACACCCGGCCCCTGGGATCTTGTGTTCGTCCTTGCCGATGGCCTTTCCGCACAGGCTGTCACCAGACAGGGTCCTGCCCTTTATCATGCGTGCTGTCGCGCCTTGCCATCGTGGCATATCGCGCCACCTGTTATTGCCACACAAGGGCGTGTGGCTATTGGCGACGACATCGCCACTGCGTTGCAGGCGCGCATGGTCGCTGTGATGATTGGCGAGCGACCCGGGCTGACTGTGCCAGATAGTATGGGAGTCTATCTTACCTGGGCTCCCTACCCCGGATGCCCGGACTCACGGCGCAATTGCCTGTCGAACATCCACACACACGGCCTTACCACAGACGAGGCCTGTGCGAAGCTGGTCTGGCTGATGCTCGAGGCAAGAAAACTCGGACTCACCGGGGTCGATCTCAAGGAACGCGCGCCTGGAGCTGCTCCCCTCCAAAGAGAGCCCGTCTCAAAACCGGCGATTGTACCGCCTGAAGGATCATAGTCGCCATGAACGATCAGCACCCTGCACTCGAAAGAAAACTGGGGGCGTTTCATCTCTGGGGCATTGCAGTAGGGCTTGTCATTTCAGGCGAGTATTTCGGCTGGAGTTATGGTTGGGCCACGGCAGGGACACTCGGCTTTCTGATAGCCACCTGTTTCGTTTCGATCATGTACACAGCATTCATTTTCAGCTTTACCGAACTTACCTGTGCAATTCCCCATGCCGGTGGACCTTTTGCCTACGCAGAACGTGCTCTGGGTCGGTTTGGTGGCACACTTACCGGCCTTGCCACACTGGTAGAGTTCATATTTGCCCCTCCGGCCATTGCATTGGCCATCGGCGCCTATCTGAATGTCCAGTTTCCCGAAATTCCGCCTAAACTCGCGGCAACCGGGGCCTACCTTATCTTCATGACGCTCAATATTGTCGGAGTGCATATCGCAGCGACCTTCGAGCTCTTTATCACTATTGCTGCCATTATCGAATTGCTGGTTTTCATGGCGGTGGTCGCCCCTTCTTTTTCCTGGGATAATTTCATCCATATGGGCTGGGGAGCTGCACCACATTTCGGGTGGCAAGCCATAGAAGGCATTTTTGCGGCCATACCCTTCGCCATCTGGTTTTTCCTTGCTATCGAAGGGGTGGCCATGGCCGCAGAGGAGACACGCAATCCGAAACGCGCTATCCCGGTTGCCTATTGTGCTGGCGTCCTGACCCTGGTCGCGCTCGCCTTTGGTGTCATGATCTTTGCTGGCGCATCGGGTGACTGGACAAGCCTGGCCAATCTCAACGATCCTCTGCCAGAAGCCATGAAACGTGTCGTGGGGCAGCACAGCCCCTGGCTTTCAATGCTGGTCTGGCTCGGACTGTTCGGGCTCGTCGCCTCGCTTCACGGCATCATCATGGGGTTTGCGCGCCAGATCTTTGCTCTCGCTCGTGCCCGTATCCTGCCCGGCTTTCTCGGAAAACTTCATGGCCGCTTTCACACCCCGCATCGGGCTACACTGGCTGGAGGGATCATAGGCATTATTGCAATCTACGCCGACAGTTTTGTCTCCATCCAGGGACAATCACTAACAGCCATTCTGGTAACGCTGTCTGTTTTTGGCGCCTTGACCATGTATGGCGCCAGTATGATCAGTCTTTTTGTCCTTCGGAAGCGTGAACCCGGTTTACCCCGTAGCTACAAGACTCCTGCCTATCCAGTGCTTCCGATCATAGCCATGATGGGTGCGCTCGTGAGCTTCATCGCTGTTGCCTATTACAATTTCACCCTGTTCATCGGCTATGCCCTTATTCTTCTTCTGGCAACGATCTATTCGACAGCGCGTGGGAGAAGAAATGAAACAGATACGCCTCTTTCGGCTGACTGAATCAACATGGAATCCCTATCAGGGGATGATACAAGAACTCAGCGTTCCTCTCTGAAATATGGCGTGCCGAGCGCCGCGGGCGCCGCCATGAGCCGACGCACGCGAGGAAACAGCAATGCAGGAATGATCATGAAAAGAATGGTGCCGAGATAAGGTGTCATGTTGAGAACGGCCGGAGGGATGGGCCAGCCCTGAGCCTGACCGAAAAAACTGAGTGACATCACCAGACCGAAAAACAACGACGAGGCCGCAGCTGCAACAGGGCGATAACCGCAGAATATCACCAGAGCCACCGCAATCCACCCTCGTCCGGCAATCATTCCTTCGGACCAGACCGGCATGACCGAAAGGATCATATCTGCGCCAGCCAGACCGGCAAGCGCACCGCCGGTCACAACGGCACCGAGACGAAAACGCCTGACTGGTATACCCACGGCATCAGCTGCGCCGGGGTTTTCACCTACGGCTCGAAGGCTGAGACCAAAGCGGGTGCGGAACAGCACCATATGACAAAGGAACGGCAGAAGCCCAAAGGCGAGATAAACAAAAGGCTCTGGTCGAACAATTGACCGATAAAGGGCAGTCGGGAAAGTCCGGGCACAGGCCATGACGCAAAATGCACGACGACCGGCAAACCCGCGACGCCATGCCCGATCACGGCACTCAACCCGAGACCGAGAAAGGTCAGTGCCACACCGCAGAGCGTCTGATTGGCAGAGCCATTGATGGTGGCAAGACCCAGAACAAGCGCTCCACCTGCACCGACTGCCAGTGCGGCAAGACATCCAAGCCAGGGAGACAGCGAGGCATCGGTGGCAAGAACCGCAATGACGGCGCCAAGGGCCATGAGCCCTTCAACACCGAGATTGATAACCCCTGCCCTCTCTGCCAGGACTTCCCCCTGCGCTGCCAGAGCGAGAATACTGCCATAGGCGAGAGCGTGCAGGACAAGCGGGACCAGGAGTGTCATTTCTGTTTCTCCAGCCGCACATAGGCTGCAAGTTCGTCACTGACGGCAATCGCGAAGACCAGCAATCCCGTGATAGCCAGAACCGACGATGCACTGACCTGAAGGGTCTGCAGCACTATGCCCGTATTGAGAATGACCGCCATCAGAAACGAGGCCGGAATCAGGGCATAAGCCGATTGCCTGGCAAGCAACGCAACCACAATGCCCAGATAGCCATAGCCATGCGCCAGACCACCCTGCAGACGATGCACTGTACCAAGGGCCTCCATCATCCTCCGAGACCCGCCAGAGCACCAGAGCACAACAGAGCCAGAAAAAGACGGGGCGCGACTGACACCCCGGCATAATGTGCCGCCTGAGGATTTGCGCCGCTCAACGTCAGCTCATAACCAAAACGGCTTCGTCCAAGCATCAGGCCGAGGGCCATCACAAACGCCAGTGCGATTGGTCCGCCCCAGTGAACCGCACCGTAGATGACCGGAATAACGGCCTGTATCCGCTCGGTTGAAACCTGTGCACCTGTTATGCGGTCTGCCCAGGGGCCGGTGACGAGATAATAGACAAGGTACGAGGCTATGAAATTCAGAAGAAGCGTCGTGATAATCTCGCTGACCCCAAGCCAGGCTCGTCCCGCCGCGGGCACGGCACTCCAGCACGCACCGGCTATCATACCTGCACACGCAGCCAGTGGCAGCGTTACCAGAGCAGGAAATGGCAGAAACAACCCTGCTGCCGCTGCCGCTGCCGCACCAGCGAGAAACTGCCCTTCAGCCCCGATATTCCACAGTCCTGCGCGAAGGGCCAACCACACAGCAGCTCCGGTCATGAGCAACGGTGTCATGTAAAGGGCAAGATTCTCCAGGCCAAATGCGGTGCCAAAGGTCGAGGTTACAACCAGAGTTGCAACCATTCCCAGTCTCAGGCCCAGAACCGCGAGCACAAGCATCAATACGACAAATACAAACAGCAGTGCCAGCGCACGACCGACGAAAATGCGTCGTTTCGGTACGACTGACAGGCGTATATGACAGGTCACGGCGCATCTCCCTTGTCACGACCACTCATCAGCGCACCAATCCGGGCACGGTCATACGCAGCCCTGTCCAGAACGGTCATCAGCCTCCCGCTGCAAAGCACCGCCATCCGATCACTTAATGCCATCAGCTCATCCAGATCCTCGGAGATCAGCACCACGGCCTTCCCCTCGTCCCGTATATCGGCCAGCGTCTCCCGCATGAGTGCAATGGCGCCAATATCAAGCCCGCGACTGGGATAGGATGCTACAAGAAGCCGGTGACTGATCATGCGCTCCCGCGCAAGAACGAGCCTTTGCTGGTTTCCCCCCGAAAGCGATCTGATAGGCGTGGCAGGTTCATCAAGACTGACCTGCGCCCGATCCAGCAAGGTACGGGTAAAACGCAGCGCTTCGTTAGCATGAAAAGCAAGACGACCGCCTACAGGGCCGATACGAAACATCCGCATGACAGCATTTTCGGTAACACTCAAAGAGGGGGCGAGCGCCTTGTGAAGCCTGTCCTCAGGTACGTAGCCTATTCCGGCCTCGCGAAATGCATTCGGCCCCTGCCCGCGCATATCCCGCCCATCCACGATAATGCGACCCGCCCCCGGACTGCGCAGCCCGGTCAGAAGATCGGCCAGCTCGACCTGGCCATTGCCTGTTACCCCTGCAATGCCCAGTATCTCACCGGAACGGATGTCCAGGGAACACGGCAGCAGGCCATCACGACCGGTTCCATCCTGACAGGATACTTCATCCAGTCGTATGACACATTGGTCACCTGAACGCGGCATCTTGCGTGGATAATCGCTTTTCTGCTCGACAGGTCGACCGATCATCTCCGTCACGAGGGTTGCAGGCTCGGTCTGAGCAACAAGATGTGTTCCCGAAACGCGGCCGTGACGCAGGACCGTTACGCGATCAGCAAGCTTCATGATCTCGTCAAGCTTGTGACTGATGAGAATGACCGCACCACCCTCATCGCGAAAGCGACGCAAAGCGACATAGAGCTCGCCCACCTCAAGTGGACTCAGAACGGCAGTCGGTTCATCCAGGATCAGCAGACGCGCCCCACGAGAAAGAACACGCACGATTTCAACACGCTGCTGCTCGCCTGATGTCAGGCTATCGATCGTCGCCTCCGGCCTGATATCCAGACCATAGCGTGCCGCTTCAGCTTCGGCCCGACGGACCATCTCCCTGACAGAGAGCCAGATTCCGATCTCACGCCAGCCAAGTGCCAGATTTTCAGCAACAGTGAAACGCGATACCAGTTTGAAGTGCTGGTGCACCATACCGATCCCGGCAGCAATAGCGGCTTCCGGCGTGTCAAAGCAGACACCATACCCGTCCAGAATAAGTTCGCCTTCATCAGGTTGATAAAGCCCTGTGACGATATTCATCAGGTGGATTTCCCTGCCCCGTTCTCGCCAAGCAGGGCATGGATCTCGCCGGGATAGAAATCTATCGAAACATCCTTGTTGGCGACAACACCAGGGAAATATTTGGCTATGCCGGCGAGAGTCAGAAGCGGTGGTGCACCTGCGGGCAGATCAGCCGGGCGTATCTCGCCCCCCCTAAGCAGATCAGACAAGTCCTGATACTCCCTCGACCTGCCAATTCCAGTGAAAGATCTCCCAATCCGTCATGATCCGTCCTGCAGCCACGCGAACCCGACCTTCTGAATCCCGGATCGGTCCCACAAAAGGAGACCAACCCTTCAGCATCCTGTCACGTACATTATCCGCTTCCCGCCGCACGTTCAGCGGCACGCGCGCCCCCCAGGCATCACGGTCCACACCATTGCCCAAGGTCAGAAATTTTCCTGCCGGACGCCACGAGCCTGCAAGGCGTGCTGCAATGATCTCACGATAATAAGGTTCAAAATCCAGCACCACCGAGCTGACATAAGCCTCAGGCCCGAACTGGCGCATATCGGTGTTCCACATCGCTGCCCAGACCTTGCGCTCCTGTGCGACACGCAGATAGCCAGGATCATCCATGATGCCGCACAGAAATTCACAGCCACTATCGATCAGCGCCGCCCCTGCGCTGCAGCTGCTTGGGGATCGAACCAGGAATTGATGGAAATAACGCGCATTGTTGCTTTAGGGTTGATCGAGCGCGCACCGAGGAGCGTCGCATTGGCACTGGCAATGACTGAAGAGGTTGGAAAAGAGGCCACGTACCCCAGACGCCCGTTGGGGCTCAGGCGCGCCGCTGCGATCCCGATCACGTAGCTCGCATACCAATGCGTGATGTAGTACCAGCCAAGATTGCCCGTCACGGTATTGCCGTTGCATTCCAGAAAACCGACATCAGGGGCCTGATCGGCAACGTCCCTGATGAAATCGCCATAAGTCGAAGTGGCAATGACCATCTGGGCCCCCTCCGCCACAAACTGGCGGAAAAGGCGCGTTGCATCGGCAGAGTAAGGTACGCTCTCGACATAAAGCGAGCGCATTTTCGGAAAAGAGGTTTTAAGTGCCTTTATGGCCTTGTCATGCATCTGCGACCAGCCGCCATCATTGACAGGACTGGTGTGACCAAAGGCCACCAGAAGTTCTTCTTCGGCAATCGGAGGAAAGCGCGATCCGGCTCGTGCCGAAACAGGCAGAGCCGCAAGCGGCGTAGCAGCAAGAAGAGCACGCCGAGTCAGGAGCGATTGTCGCTCCGGAGATACGGGACAATCTCCGGCAGGACGGTAAAACCGGGCCATTCTTTCTCCGTTCCGACAAAGCACTCTGTAGCGGGATACAAATTCGTACCGTTAGCGCAATTATGCACCAGATCTGCGTCAGGAAAAGCGCAAAATTCGACGAAATACCTTTGAAGCGCAGGTATGTTTCTTTTACTTTTTTTTGCAAAACCGACATAATGCAACCCCGGACCGACAGACCATACGGAGCATGCTCAAACGATACGTTCTCTCTATCGAGTTCTGGACCCGTTCAGGTAGAGACCTTCAGTCGTTGTGAGTTTCCGACGCGCTACAATCAGTGATCGTTCAGAAGGGCGACAGTCACATGATCAATCATGCTGTCCCCTCTCTCTTCATTTTCCGGCAGCCTGACAGGGTCAGAAGCATTTTGCAAAAAAAAGGTAATTCTCACCAGTTTATGCTGCAAATTATTGTTTTTTTGTATTATTTTCCACGATAGAGCCGGTTTTGTCAGCTGCAAAGATTGCAATGGAAAGCCTAATCGATGATCCTTGCATGACAGTCTATTTCGCAATGCCATTACAGGACCTTGTATTCCAATGAGCCATGATACCCCCTTGATTGGCATTCTCGTTATCGGCCTCGGGCTTGCCTTCATTCTCGGGACCATAGCGCAACGGATACGAATTTCTCCTCTGGTCGGCTACCTTCTGGCAGGAATTGCTGTCGGCCCTTTCACGCCCGGTTTCGTTGCTGACCAGCCTCTTGCCTCGGAACTCTCCGAGATTGGCATCATCCTGCTGATGTTTGGTGTCGGTCTCCACTTTTCGCTCAAGGACCTTATCTCCGTTCGGGCCATCGCTGTTCCAGGAGCCCTGATGCAGGTCGTGGCGTCAGTCACGATCGGTGCCGGCGTCGGCTGGATCCTCGGCATGTCCATTGGCGCCTGTATCATTTTTGGCATTGCCCTTAGCGTGGCCAGCACGGTCGTTCTTCTCAGAACGTTGCAGGAGCAACGTCTTATCGAGACCGAACGTGGCCGGCTTTCGGTCGGATGGCTGGTAATACAGGATCTGGTTACCGTTCTCGCCCTCGTCCTGCTGCCGCTCTTCACCCCCATAATGAAAAGCGGGTCGCACGAAGCCATCAATCTCGTCAGTCTCTCTCTTACTATAGCGCTGACTCTGGGCAAGGTTGTGGCGTTCATGGCCCTGATGCTCGTCATTGGCCGCCGGGTCATTCCGGCTATCCTGCATTATGTTGCCCATACCGGATCGCGTGAGCTCTTCCGCCTCGCGTTGCTTGCCCTGGCTCTCGGCGTTGCCTTCATTGCGACGGAGTGGTTCGATGTCAGTTTCGCGCTCGGCGCTTTCGTAGCGGGTATGGTGCTCAGTGAATCCGAGCTTTCCCATCGTGCTGCCGCCGAGACCTTGCCACTGCGAGACGCCTTTGCCGTATTATTCTTCATCTCGGTCGGCATGTTGTTCAACCCTCTGGTTCTGATCAGACAACCACTACCGTTACTGCTGACATTTCTCGTCATTCTCATCGGGACACCGCTTGCCGTCATCGCCATTCTCAAACTGCTGCGCCAGCCTTGGAATACCACGCTTTTCATCGCAAGCGGCCTCGCCCAGATTGGAGAGTTCTCGTTTATTCTGGCCGCACTCGGTATAAAAATGGGTGTGCTGGACAATCGTGCGCAGGATCTGATTCTGGGGGCTTCGATCCTGTCGATTCTCAGCAACCCGTTCATTCTTATCGTCACACAACGTATTGAGGCATGGATTACGCGCCACACGGCCTCTCCAGATGCATCCAGCGAAAATGAACCGGGCATTCTGCTTCCTCCGCCCACGCCCACGCATCTGGAAAACCATGCCGTCGTGGTTGGATGTGGCCGTGTTGGTCGTCTTGTAGTCGAAGGACTGCTTCAGAATGGCTGGCCGGTCCTGGTAGTGGAAACAGGCAAGCTTGCCGATTCTCTCGCGCTTGAAGGCACGATTGAGCTTCTGGTCGGAAATGCCGCTGAAGCTCGCACCCTCAAGGCCATGGCACTCGACAAGGCACGCCTGCTTATGGTCGCCATCCCGGAGCCTTTCGAAGCAGGACAGATTATTGCTCAGGCAAAAGCCATCAAGCCGGATCTGACGATCATCGCACGCGCTCATTTTGATAGCGCCGTTGAACACCTCAAGGAACTCGGTGCTGATCATGTTATCATGGGAGAACGCGAAATGGCGCTGGCCATGTTGGCTGTTACTTCAGATGATCTGCTATTTGATTCCTGCTCTCCGATAAACGACCGTCCCGCAGAATCCGGTGTCGATCCCCTTATCGCCTGAGATAACCCAAAACCTTTACTTGCCATCACGCAAGACAAGACTAAGTAAATATGGCAAATTATGTCAACTGTGTCTTTTCTGACATAGGCTCCTGTACTCATTATTATTGGCCCAGCATTTCACATCGCTGTCATATCTTACCCGTTAGACAGACCTCAACAGCGACATAGCTAACAGTCCTGCGCCACCCAACCTCAGGAAAGAACAGCCCGTTCTTCTCCTGCAGTACGCAGAATTGTAACGATATGTTTCCTGTTTCTGTTTATTTGCTTGGAAGATCGACAACATGTTCTCACGTATGGCGCTTCTTTGCGGTACGACTGCCCTCATGGTCTCGCTTCTGCCAGATGCTCAGGCAAAGGAAGCAAGGCATACATCAGGTCGGAGCGCAGGTCAGACAGCTCAGGACAATGCCGCGCACCAGCGCTCGGCAGAAAGCTCCGCCCCTTCAATGCTCGGCGCCACGGCTCCAACAGATGAGCGCATTGAAGTAACCGGGCATACTTACGGCGATGGTGTGACAAGACGTGCCTTCGGCGGAGGACTTATGACCCCGTCTGACAGCCCCAAATCCGTCTCTGCCGTGACACGTGACTTCATAGCAAAACAAAATCCGGCACTTAATCCCATGCAACTTATTGCCCTCCTGCCTGGGGCTAATGTGGCTGATACTGATTCTCTGGGCCTGACAGGCGGGAATCTTTCAGTGCGCGGCCTGACCGAATCACAGATGGGCTTTACCCTGGAAGGATTTCCGATCAACGATATCGGCAACTTTGCTGTCTATCCTCAACAGATTGCGGATTCAGAAAATCTCAAGACGGTGCGACTGGCTCAGGGATCGGCGGATCTCGACAGCCCTCACATCAGTTCCTCTGGTGGCGTGGTCGACATGTATATGATCGATCCCAAGAACAAGATGGGTGGAATGGTCGATATGACCTACGGCTCATTCAATGCGACACGCGGTTTTCTTCGCTTTGATACAGGCCGGATTGCTGACACAAATCTGCGTGCCTATTTCTCGTATTCACAGGCTCGTGAGGATCATTGGCGTGGTCCAGGCTGGGAAAACAAGAAACACGGCGAGATGAAGATCGTCAATGACTGGGGTGAAGGCAATCGTATCTCTCTTGCCGTAGTCGGCAACAATATCCAGAACAATGCCTATCCCAATGTCAGCAAAGCGAGTTGGGATAAATGGGGAACAGGTTTCAAGAATCCGGTCGGTTCCAGCGGTCTGTCAGCGACTGATCCGGACAACACTGTGTATGATGCGAATTACTACGTTCCATCCAAAGCCGGATCGATAAATTATTACAAGACACGCCCCAACCCTTTCACAAATATCTTCTCGTCAATGCCTTCAACATTCAAACTCAACGATCATCTTGTCCTGACTGAAACCCCCTATTTCTGGTATGGTTATGGTAATGGCGGCGGCGGGCGCTACGCTGACATGTCCAAGTTCGTATGGGGCAAACAGACTCTTGCAGGGACGGTTGACGGGGTCGGCAAGGGTATGCAGATGCTTTATAATCCTTCCTTGACCGAGACATATCGACCCGGCGCTACCACAAAGCTGACTCTGACGACCGGCATCAATCGTCTTATGATCGGCTATTGGTTTGAGTATGCCAAACAGCGTCAGACCGCCCCATGGAGCTTGCTGGGAGCAGACGGTACCCCCCTGAATCAATGGGGTGATTCGAATAATGTAATTCTCAGTAACGGTGATAAGGCACAGTATCGCAATACATTGACCATGACGCAGGTGCACACACCTTTCATCGGTGACAGCCTTGCACTCATGCACGGAAAACTGACCATTGATGCCGGTCTGAAATACGCCATTGTCAAACGCTCGGGTACGAATTATCTGCCTGATGTACGCAACAAATACGTATCGACGAATTACAATCAGGCCCTGCCAACTGCAGCCGTGCGATACAAGCTCAACGAGCACAATCAGGTTTTCGTCTCTGTTGCCACCAACTTTCGCATGCCACAGAACTACGCTCTTTATGATGCGGGAAGTTTCAACCAGAAAACCGGCGTGTATTCGACCCTTGCCAATCCTGACCAGAAAGCTGAAATTTCCATTTCAGAAGAAGCTGGCTGGCGCTATCAGGATAACCTGATTTCCACATCGATTACATATTTCCATTATAATTTTACCAATCGGCTTTATACGCAGTCCATCCAGGATGAGCTTACCGGGTCATTTTATTCAACCAACATCAATGCAGGTGGTATGCATTCAGACGGATTTGACGCAGAATTCGGCACTAGGCCCATTCACAATATCCGTCCTTATGTTTCGGTTGAATATCTCCACGCAGTCACGGACAGCAACCTGCCAGCAGGATCAGGAGCGGGAGCCGATTATGTGCGAAGCAAAGGCAAAAAAGCCCCTCAGGCCCCTGACTGGCAGGTTGGTCTCGGGCTTGATTATGACGACGGCAAGCGCTTTGCCAATTTCAACCTGAAATATGTAGCGCGCCAATACGCAACATTCATGAATGATCAGAGCATTCCAGGCTATGTGAGGATGAATATTGGCGTTGGTTACCGCTTCCCGAAAGTCAGCATATTCAAAAGTCCGGTCTTGCGTCTCAACTTGCAAAACATCAGCGATAACCGCTATCTGAACTGGGTCCAGTCACCTCAGGCCAATGCCAAGACAACAACAGGTGTCTTCGGCAATACAATTTCCGGTTCGGTCCCCACCTACAAAATCGCCTCACCTTTCGCCGCACTGGCAACAATTTCAAGTGATTTCTAAGGTATATTCCGAACACGTTCTTATCTGAGCAAACATAAGGTCGGGTAATGAAAGTATAATGTAAAAAGGGATCACAGCCTGCAAGCGGAGATCCCTCTTTATTTTTCCCTTGCAGATAACGGATTGAGAGGCAGGATTCCCGAAATCTATCCGTCTTTATTCCGAGCATTAGGGCAAGATCATATTGTCGTTATATAACGTTGTTCTCATATATTTTTGGGAAAAATCATAAGTAATTACTAAAAAATATTACAATATACACATTAAAAAACAGACTAATTCTTAGAGTTTTATATTCTTTCGACCGATCATCCCGTTTTATCCGGAAATGACTTAATGCATCAACGAGGAAATACCACTGATTTTATCTGCCAGAGAAGCAATCATATGCTTGATGTCATCAGGTACTTCCAATTGATCTGCGGCGATATTCAAACGTTCTACATCATTTTTTATCTCGACAATCAGTTCACGAATTTCTGCTTGGGTTCCGTCTTCATCATCATAATGGCGCATAGTATCCTCCCTTTGTAATAAGGGTGCGCGCAATCTCATTGCTTGTCTAGGGTCAGTACCCATTGATCAGATAGCAGAAATCTGGTTCAGGTTCTGCAAGGCGACTGAAGATGAGTGATCTGTTCTGGCTGACGAATAGCAGGATGGATCGTCTGCAGCGGTTCTTTCCCAAGAGCCACGGCAAACGTGGTGTCTTTCTCCCGCCCGAAGGAGAAGGCGTCATAAGTGCGCTGGCGGCATCCGGTTGCACCTCTCCGCAACGCATGAGTGCGGAAGAAGTAAGCAGGAACATAGGATCGGCGCTTCATGCCGGTCTCGCCATAGCGCAAGGCGACAACCGCGATCTCGACGTTCAGCGTCAGCGGCTTAAGCTAGCTGCTCAGGTCATGATGCAGGTATGGCGCTACCTAGACGTATTGGAAATCTGGGAAGAGACGGAAATTCTGACGCGATTACAGAATTTAGAAAGGGTGATGAGAAACAGAAAGCGCCCTGTCGTTGCTTAATCCGATACCTGCGCCACGATGAAGGCGCAGGTATGCCCCACTCTTGTCGGCCTTACGTTTCAGTTTGATACGTGACCTTGGCAGCTTTCATCGCGATACCAATATTGGAACTGCTCAGTTTCGAGGCGAATTCTGATAAGCCACGATCGCTGCAACGGAAATTTGGATAGTAAGCCAGCCAGATGACGTGCGGTGCGTGAGGGGTAAGGCTGCGTGGCCGTTAGTCCATCGTAGGCCTGCGCCGTCGGGGATATGCCACCCATCCAGTTTTCCTCGTAGGAAATTAAGTTCAGTGGTGGCGTTTGTTGCCGGATCCAAAGCGCGTATAGCTGAGACGAAGACACCGAGATCTCGCCGATCATCCAGAAAAGGACCTACAATGTCACATGGTCTCGAACAGCGGCTGTCGATCCACACTTGTTCTCTTGCCGGCACTCGGAAGACATGCTCATGGCCATGCCGTTCACTCGGCTCTATCGTCGTATTCTTTGTTGATAATCTTAAATCGGGCTCCTCAGAGATAGATGTAATCGGGGCTTTGGCGTTCATCGGAAGCGCGCCAGCGATAGCATTCAGCTAATGAATCAGCTGAACGGATCAATATTACCTTGCCTCGTCGTACCCTTGCCCGCTTGGATAGGCACGCCAGAGAAGAAAACGAGACACGCTCAGGTATGATTGCACGTCTTGCCTTACCGCCTGACATGCAAGGTGGCTTTAACTGGCGGCAAGCTAATGTTCTACCGCCGCAGGCCGCCCAGAAATGGCGCAGTCTGACGGGTCAATAAAAAGGGAAAAGACTCGCGAAAAGTGGCACGGATTTGGCACAGCTTGACACGATATAACTTGGCTTGAAACGTATCAGAATGAACCAAAACCCGGAACGCTTAATATCAAAAAACGGCGGATTTCTGCGGGTGAGGATGGTGGGTGCGACAGGGATTGAACCTGTGACCCCTGCCGTGTGAAGGCAGTGCTCTACCGCTGAGCTACGCACCCATCCTGCGGTGAAGCGTCTCTAGCAAAGGGCGAGAGACGCGACAAGGCGCAAAACCAAAAAAACGGATCAGAACCCGAACATATGGTCGAGAGAGAAGCCACCCACAGCATTTCTTTGGCCATGATAACCGAACAGACGGCAAGACATATCCCGGATCAGCACATAGCCGCCGATACCTGCTTCTGAGAGCTTCTCGCGCCGAAAATCTCATGCGGCCATACCATGAAGGAACCTGACGGGTTGATGCTGATCTTGCGTCTTTCAAGCTCGACACCCGTATTGGAATAAAGATGAAGAATGGTGTCTGAAGAATCAGTGCCTTCCACCGAAGCCGGATGGATAAGGCAGGAAAAACTTTCATGCCCCTCCTGCCCCAGTTTTAGAAAAAGGCGCGTGGTAAGGCCCGGTGGCGGGCCAGAATAGGATTGCGGCTCGGAGCGCCATGTCATGAGCGTGTTGAAAATATGACCGCCAAAACTGGTCTCAGCGGCGTGCCCGTTCACACGACTTTCGTAGCGCATCAGAGCATGCATCCAGCCATCGCCTTCACCTCCGTCCCGAAAATCATAGACAAGATCAGCGTGGCCGGCACGATCAGTCAGTTCGTGCAGAGAGATGGCCGTCTCATGGTTGCGCGGCAGATTACCGAGGAATTTCTGGGTCACAAGCGTGCCTGATTCATCGAAAACATCCAGTCGAAGGGGGAGACTGGATATTTTCTCTGACATCGGGTTGGGCTGAACAACACTGGTGAAATGCTCAGGATCAAGAATGGGAAACGGAAGAATAAAACCGCGTCCCATCGATTTCGGCAGTTTGCGTAAAGCCGGTTCTGGTGAAAGATCACGCCGCTCCACATTCAGATGCGCAATACGCGTCAACTTCCCTTGGGTGATCTCGTAGCGGGGCCTGACAAGATGGTTTCCCGAACGCAGCTCAAGCTGCGCGGGCCACGTGATTCCTGCCGCTAGAGCACCGACATCGAGCGCGCAGGTCGAAAATGGTCCCACAGCAACCGGTACGGCAAAATGCTTTTCTTCGCCCATCTGGTTGAGCGTGATGGCGCCTGCCGGAATTGGCGTCGCATGACTGTTCTGGATCCAGAGGACCAGCTTCTCACCCTCTCTTGGTGCCGGAAGGGTTGCAAAGCGCGGCGATGGCCAGGCATTGGCATCATGGGTAACAGAAAGACTCTGTTCACTGCCTTTGCCGTATGTGTCGAGCGCATATTTCACAACATCATGTCCGCGCGCACCCAGAATATGAATGAAAAGCTGGCCACAGAATGCCGGCAGATCGAAGCACTCACGTATGACGGCGCTGTCCACGACTATACCAGCAGGCGCATCTGGCACCTCTTCCTGCCACTCCGCCAGAATCATTCCCTTGTCGTCATAAAGACGCATCCAGTAGCGCACATCGACCGCGTCGTAATTACACCAGTAATTGGCAGTTACCAGACGCGTACTAAAACGGTCATCTTCCCGGAAGAACGCAAAATTTGTCGCGAAATTCAGCTTGTCCAGATAGTTTCGCGGGTTACTGAGCATCCAGTCAGGAAGTCTGGCAGGCTCAAGTGAGAGGATCTGTTGGTCAGAATGGGTTACACGCGCCAGACGTGAAAGCATTTTTTCATGTTCGAACGAGAGCGCGAGCACGATTTTTGCGCCGCTTTCAACCAGATCGGTCAATGCCAGCTTTTCACCACCAAGACCGTCAGGTTGACCGATCTGCTCACTATCATGGGTGTAGACACCCATATCGGGCTTCAGACCCGGGTAGAGTGCGACGAGAGTACGTAACCAGTTACCAGGGTCATAAACCGCGAAAGCGCCGCCTTCTCCCAGTGTCGTTTCCAGCCTCCTCAGGGCTTCACTTGCCACCGGATGGGCAAGCGCCTTGTAGAGGATGTTTCCGCCGCCCTGAGCGTCGAAGGTGATGATATCGAGCATGGTCGTCCTGTACCCGTTTCTTCGTTGCGGACCCCGCTCCCCTTACCGGAGTGCGAAACGCCGAATCATCTCATCTGCCCTCTGCCGGTATCGTCAAGCGCCGTAACTGGCCATGGTGCCCATTCGCCCCTGAAAGGTCTCACGCGATCGGCTTGGGCCAATGCAGCCACAAAGGCTGAAATCCGGCGTGACCTGCCAGGAAGATCGATAATCATCACGGGAACATCGGTGGCCGAAGCTTCGGAGATCATCGAAACGCTGTCGGTCGTCACAGCTATCGCATCCGCACAGGCGAGCAGCCCGTGATAGGGGTTTTCCCCCTCCCCGTCCCATATTCGGACCGGACAGGATGCAAGGCGATCTTTGAGTGTCTGCAAAGCCCCGGGGTCAGTACGCCGGGATGGTGTCATGGCAACAGAGACCGGAGCATTGTTCATGATCGCAATCAGCTGTGCCGCCAGTATTTCCGCCTCTCGAACCCCGAAGCTGAAACGACCATTGGCTCCGCCGATCAGCACGCTAAGCAGGGCCTTGCCCGGCACTGAGAGACGGGCCTGCCATTGCATTCGGGCCAGATCGAGCTTCGATCTAGTCACACCATGGAGGGCCGTACGGAGCGATATGATATTATCTCCCGAGATGAAGTCATGCACATTAGCTATGATCAGATCAAAACGGTCGGCTGCCATGCGCGGATTCTGGATCTGGACGAGCCTGAGGCCCGTCTTCTTTCGCAGTGCCGCAGCGACAGCGCCACCAGTGCCTCCCACACTCACTAGCATATCGGTGCCAGAAGGCAGCATGATCGGCGACGTGGCCCGGAGGGGATCAGGGCAGAACCGTGTGGGAATACGCCGCCAGACCCCTTCGATCCGAACAGGATGAAAGTGCCAGTCAAGTCCGGCACGTTCGACCAGACCGCTCGCCTGGGCGCGCATTCCGGCAAAATCTTCAGCAATGATGGCTACACTCATAACTGAACAATTCCTTCACTCGCAGAACTTTGGCAAGAAGCAGCCATGACTGATGCTCCCTCGACCATAACCGCCAATTTTGACCCTCTGATCATCGCCGGACTAAAGCAGATCGGCATTGAGAAACCCAATGATGTGCAGAACCGCGTCTGGCCAGAGGTACTGAATGGCAAGGATGTGCTTCTGATTGCCCAGACAGGATCAGGCAAAACGGCTGCCTATGCAGCACCGGCTTTTCAGCACCTTCTGGCATCAAAGGCCTCCCGTGAACCCGGCGCACCGAGAGTGCTGATTCTCGCGCCAACACGTGAACTCGTGACACAGATCGCCGGGGTCTGTCGTCAGATAGGCCGACGCCTTGCCTTCCGAACGCGCCTGCTCTGCGGTGGCCTGCCCAAGGACGCCCAGATTGATGCTCTGGCTGAGGGGGTCGATATTGCCGTTGCCACCCCGGGCCGTCTGATCGATCTGCTTATGAGCGGTGCATGCCGGCTGGATGCCACAACCCTGCTTGTGATTGATGAAGTCGACCAGATGCTTGATGAGGATTTTCTCACAGCCATGGACGAGATCATTCCTCATCTTCCTGATCAGCGCCAGGCCATGCTCTGCTCTGCAACATTGCCACCTGCAGGACGAGCTCTGGCAAACCGTCTCCTTTACAAGCCTGTCACGCTGGAATTTGCCAGCCAGACTGTAACACCGCGCCGGATCAAACAACGCGCCATGTTCGTCGAGGCCGAAGAGAAACTGGCGACTCTCACCCAGATATGCACCGAAACAAAAGGCCGTCAGATCGTGTTTCTACGCACGAAAGCCTCAGTCGATCAGACAGGGAAACATCTTCGCAAGGCAGGGTTGTCAATAGCGGTCCTGCACGGGGATCTGGCCCAGGGCGCGAGACAGAAGGCCGTTGATTCCTTGCGGGAAGGCAGAGCCAGATCCTGCTTACAACCGATGTCGCCGCGCGCGGGCTCGATATTGATGATGTCGCATTGGTCATCAATTACGATCTTCCCGAAAAAGCTGAGACCTACGTACATCGTATCGGTCGTACCGCTCGCGCCGGAAAGAGAGGGGCTGCCCTTGCCTTCTGCACACGGGACGAGCGCGTTTTGCTAAGGGCGATAGAGAAAGAGATTGGCTACCGTATCAGCGTTGTTTCCTGAGCGGATCGGGCCTTGAGATTTGTCATAACAGGGGTCTAAACTCCTCGTTATGATCCTTTCCAAGGCCGAACAGATGGATACCGTCGCGATACTGGAGAAACTCGTTTCGTTCGATACAACAAGCCGCAACGCAAATGTGGCGCTGGTCGAGTGGATCGAGTCCTGGCTTGATATGCATGGCGTATCCCACACACGCAGTCATGGTCCCGAAGACGGCAAGTGAACCTGCACGCCATTCTCGGGCCACAGGAAAGAGGTGGACTGGCTTTGTCTGGCCACATGGATTGTGTCCCCGTTGAAGGACAGGAGTGGTCACGTAATCCTTTCACCCTGACCGAGTTCAATGGGAAGCTGTATGCTCGTGGTGCTGCCGATATGAAAGGTTTTGTCGCGGCAATGCTGGCGGCCATTCCTTCTGTCAAGGCACAGACGCTGCAAAAGCCGCTGCACCTCTTTTTCACCTTTGATGAGGAAATTACCTGCAATGGGGCACGCTATCTGATCGAGGATGTAAAATCGCGTCAGCTGATGCCCGATATGTGCGTTATCGGTGAACCAACGCAGCTCTCTCCGGTCATAGCCCATAAGGGGCGGTTCACCATCCGTGTCGATATCAGGGGGCGGCCCGCGCATTCATCGCAACCTGCGCTTGGCGCCAATGCGCTGCATGCCATGGGCCGCGCTATTTCTGCTCTTGCAGACATGGCTGACGAATTCGAACGCAAAGGTCCTTATGTCAGCGGTTTTCAGCCAGAACATACAACTCTTCAGGTTGGACTGGCTCAAGGGGGCAGCATTCTCAACATCGTACCGGAGCAGGCAAGTTTCGAGGTGGAATGGCGTGCTGTCCCGGGCGAGAACAACGAGACCATTTTTGCAGGTATACGCCACCGCCTCGCCCCTATTGATGAGGCATTGCGTGCATCAGGAGCAGAATGCGGCCTGAGCTACTCAGCACTTGTCGATCTTCCTCCCCTCGCCCTTGATGCGCAATCGCCACTCGTTTCCCTGCTCCAGCAGATTACCGGCAAGAACAGCTCGGGCTATGTTTCCTACGGTACAGAGGCCGGAATCTATCAACAGGCTGGACTGCCGACGATCGTTTGCGGTCCAGGTGATATTGCCCAGGCTCATAAGCCGGATGAGTGGATCGAACGCGACCAGCTGGAACGCTGCGATACCATGATCAAACGTCTTATCCGTCAGGTGTGCCTTGCCTCATGAGCTGTGGGGCTTCACCACGCGATCATCACCCGATACGCAAGAAACGACAGCGTCTATCGCCTGTTCTTGCCTCACCCCGCCGTTTACCTGATTTTCCTGTTTTTATCGACCCTCCCGATCTCACTCCATGGGAGAATGGCAATAACGGTATTGCCGGGGTTATCGAACGCGATAGCGGTCGGCCGGGGCCGGAAATTACGGTTGTATCACTGATCCACGGGAATGAGTTCGCAGGTGCCTTGGCCATGGACCGGCTTCTGCGGGAAGATATTCGTCCAATTTGCGGCGTGATGCGATTTGTATTCGCCAACATAAACGCCTTCAGGCATTTTCAGCCGAATAATCCGACAGCGTCACGTTTTATCAGCGAAGACCTTAACCGGGTCTGGTCAGCAGACCGTCTCCATCAGCCATCCGGTTCCAGCGAGATGGAACGCGCTCTGGAACTGTTGCCGATCATCCAGCGTACCGACCTGCTGCTCGATCTGCACTCCATGCTATGGGATTCGACGCCGCTTTATATCTCGCCTTCAACCAGAAGCAGCATTGCGCTCGCAGAGATGCTCTCCTCACGTGAGGACACACAATTCCTGACTCTGACCGATTTGGGACATATGGGAGGATCGCGACTGATCGAACATGAACGTTTCATCAGTCCTGGCAAAAGCCGGGGAAGCGTTCTTCTTGAAGCAGGACAGCACTGGCAGCAGGAAACAGTCGAGACCAGCATCAGAGTGATCAGGCTGTTTGTTGAAAAAGCAGCCCATCTCTATTTCGATACCTCACGAGCAGAGCATGGCCTGACCTGTCATGCCACAGTGACAGACAATATTGTTGCGCGCAGTGCCAGCTTTGCCTTCACCAGACCGTACAAGGGAGGACATATTATCGAATCAGCCGGTACCGTCATCGCCACGGATGGCGATGACGAAATCTTTACGCCTTACGATCACTGCGTTCTCATCATGCCCAATCTCTGCGTCAGACGGGGTCAGCTCGCCGTGCGTCTGGCACGGCGTCTGTAAGAAGAACGCCTGTGATTTACCCTGTTTTTCAGGCGCCCGGATAGGCGACATCATAGATCGGAAAACGACGGCAGAGTGTCTTGACCTCTTCGTGCACGCGTTCTTCGACTGCATCCTGCTGATCCGTACCGAATGCACTCAGAACCTCATCGATCATGCGCGCAATCGTACGGAATTCTTCCTTGCCAAAGCCACGTGACGTCGCTGCCGGGCTGCCGAGACGAATACCGGAAGTAACGAAAGGCTTCTCGGGATCAAAGGGAATGGCATTCTTGTTGGCGGTGATACCGGCCCGTTCGAGAGCCGCTTCGGCAATCTTGCCGGTAACCTTTTTCGGACGCAGATCGACGAGTACGAGATGGCAATCGGTACCGCCGGTCACAATGTCGAAACCACGGGCAACGAGTTCTTCAGCCAGAACGCGCGCATTTTCTGCAACGGCTGTCTGGTAGGCCCTGAATTTTTCTCCCTGAGCTTCGCCAAAGGCAACAGCCTTTCCTGCAATGACATGCATGAGCGGACCACCCTGAAGACCAGGGAACACAGCCGAGTTTACTTTCCTGGCAATGTCCGGATCATTGGTCAGTACAATTCCGCCGCGTGGGCCGCGCAGGGTTTTGTGGGTGGTGCTGGTCACGATATGGGCGTGAGGCACAGGACTCGGAAACAGACCTGCAGCAACCAGTCCGGCAAAATGGGCCATATCGACCATGAGATAGGCCCCAACCTCGTCAGCGATGCGACGGAAGCGCGCAAAGTCGATATGACGTGGATAGGCAGAGCCACCGGCAACGATGATCGTCGGTTTATGCTCGCGTGCAAGACGCTCCATTTCCTCATAATCCAGTGTGCCATCCTCAGCGCGCACACCGTATTGAACAGCATTGAACCATTTGCCCGAATAGTTCGGAGCTGCGCCATGAGTCAGATGACCACCAGCAGCAAGGCTCATACCGAGCACGGTATCACCCGGCTTGCCAAGCGCCATGAAGGCGGCCTGATTGGCGTTTGCGCCTGAATGCGGCTGTACATTGGCAAACTCGACACCAAACAGTGCCTTGATGCGCTCAATCGCAAGATTTTCGACACGGTCCACATCGACGCAGCCGCCATAATAGCGCTTGCCCGGCAGGCCTTCAGCATATTTGTTGGTCAGGACCGAGCCCTGAGCTTCGAGTACGGCGAAAGACGTGATGTTTTCGGACGCGATCAGTTCAATCCCGTCCTGCTGACGTATCAGCTCTGCATTGAGGATTGCTGCAACCTCGGGATCGGCCTCGTTCAGACCGCGATGAAAGAAATTGTGCTGGGCAGACATGTTCTCGCGAATTGACATTCTTTTCTCTCCCAGAGGGGGCGCGCGGACGCATAAAATGGCGTATCACGAACGCCAATATCCCAGATTTCCCCCCACCGCCAACCCGTTTAGCACGGATAACCCCGTTTTAGAGGAAGACTGAATGGCCCAGCCCCTCGCCGCTCTGTGGCGGCGTAAACCGATTGCCAGTATCTCCGACACCTCCGCCGAACAGGGTATGAAGCGTGTGATCGGCCCGTTCTCTCTGATTGCATTAGGTGTCGGAACGACTGTCGGGGCCGGGCTCTTTTCATTGACTGGCATCGCCGCCGCCCATAATGCGGGGCCTGCGGTCATTCTCGCTTTCATTGTAGCTGCAATTGCCTGCGGATTTGCAGCCTTCTGCTATGCCGAGCTGGCAAGCATGATTCCAACGGCAGGCTCGGCGTATTCCTATGCCTATGCAACGCTTGGAGAGCTTGTTGCCTGGACAATCGGCTGGGATCTCGTTCTGGAATACACAGTCGGAGCCGCAGCCGTGGCATCGAGCTGGTCGAGCTATCTGGCTTCCATCCTTGGACAATGGAATCTTCATCCCGATCCAAGGTGGATGGCTTCACCCATGACAATGGTGACGTTAGCAGACGGCACCACGGCTCATGGCTGGATCAATCTGCCCGCCATGGCGGCAATCGTCTTCATTGTCATGCTCCTGTTGCGAGGAATCACCGAATCCACGCGTATCAACGCTGTTGTGGTGGTGCTCAAACTCGCCGTGGTCGGTGCTTTCATCCTGTTCTGCACCCCCTATATACAGAGTGCGCATTACACGCCTTTCATCCCTCCCAATACCGGGGAGTTCGGTCATTTCGGATTATCCGGGATCATGCGAGCTGCGGGGATGATCTTCTTTGCCTATCTTGGCTTTGATATCATTGCGACAACGGCACAGGAGGCCAAACAGCCCGAGCGCACAATGCCCATTGGCATATTGGGCAGTCTCGTGATCTGCACGATCATCTATATCGCCTTTGCCTTCGTCCTGACGGGTGTGGTGGATTATCGCCAGATGGAAAACGATGGCAGCCCTGTTGCGACCGCCATCGACGTTACCCATCTGTTCTGGCTCCAGGGAGCCCTGAAATTCAGCATCCTGTTCGGATATATCTCGGTGTTGATGGGCCTCATGATGGGCCAGGTGCGTGTTTTCTACGCTATGTCGCGTGACGGGCTCCTTCCCTCGGTTTTCGGCCGATTGAGCCCACGCACCCGGGCCCCTGCTTTTTCTCATCTGATCTTTCTTGTCGTCACATGCCTTCTCGCCGGGCTGGTGCCAATCTCGGTACTGGGCAACATGACCTCGATCGGTACGCTGCTGGCTTTCGTGCTTGTCTGTGTGGGTGTGCTGATCCTTCGTCTGCGTGAACCGGATCGTCCCAGGGCATTCAAGGCGCCAGGTGGCCTACTCATGCCAGTCTGCGGCATCATCAGCTGTGGTCTGGTCATGATGTCCCTCGATAACCTGACCTGGTTACGCCTGATCGTGTGGCTTGCAGCCGGGCTGGTTGTCTATGCCACCTATGGATACAAGAGAAGCAAACTCACAACAGGGGATATCTCTCGATGATCACCGGTGCTTATCCGCTCAGCCGTCCGCGCCGAAACCGCTTTGACGGGTTCACTCGCCGGCTGGTCGCTGAAACCACTCTGACAGTCGATAATCTTATCTGGCCCACCTTTGTCTGTGACGGCTCGAAGATACGTACCCAGGTCGGCTCCATGCCAGGCGTGGAACGAGTCAGTGTCGATCTGCTCGAGGATCATCTTGCTGAGGCTGTTTCACTGGGCATTCCGGCCGTAGCGATTTTCCCGATCACACCACCTGCCATACGCGATGCAAGAGGCAGCGAAGCCACAAACCCCGACAATCTGATGTGCCGTGCGACAAGAGAGATCAAACGACTCTATCCTGATCTCGGCGTGATCGGCGATGTAGCGCTTGATCCCTATACAGATCATGGTCACGACGGTCTGATAGAAAACGACTATGTCGTCAATGATGCCTCGGTTCAGCTTCTGGCTCGTCAGGCAGTCAATCAGGCGGCTGCAGGTGTCGATATCATCGCTCCTTCCGACATGATGGATGGACGCATTGGCGCCATCAGAGTGGCACTCGACGAGGCGGGATACGAAAACACCCGGATCATGTCCTATGCTGCCAAATACGCATCCGCGTTCTACGGACCATTCCGGGATGCGCTCGGTTCAGGCGGTTTGCTCAAAGGCGACAAAAAAACCTACCAGATGGATCCGGCAAACACCGACGAAGCCTTGAGAGAGGTCGCTCAGGACCTTCAGGAAGGTGCCGACATGGTCATGGTCAAGCCCGGCATGCCCTATCTTGATATCATCAGACGGGTTCGGGACAGCTTTGCCGTACCGACCTTTGCCTATCAGGTTTCCGGTGAATATGCGATGCTCATGGCAGCCATCCAGAATGGCTGGCTTGATCGCGACCGGGCCATTCTTGAAAGTCTTCTCGCCTTCAGACGCGCCGGATGCAACGGTGTACTGAGCTATTTTGCCGTAGACGCGGCACGACTTCTGTCACGAAGCGCATGATTTTCACCCGGCGGGATAAAGGCCGAAGCGCCTATGCTGCCGGGCTGGAAGCTGAACAGAAAAGCTGCGATTATCTTGTAGATAAAGGCTGTATCATTCTGGCCAGACGGTGCAGGACACCCTGCGGCGAGATCGATATCGTCGCCACATCGGCGACACGCCTGATTTTCGTTGAAGTAAAGCAGCGTCGCACTCTTGATGACGCGGCTTTTGCGCTCACGCCTGCGCAACAGAGACGGCTGGTGAGCGCTGCAGATTACCTTGTCCAGACCAGAGTTTCATGGCGGCGAAACGAAACACGCTTCGACGTCGCTCTTCATGATTCATCAGGACATATGCGTTGGCTGGCAGACGTGCTGCGAGCTCTTTAGATGCTTCAGAAAACGCGGGATTTCTCCTCGTTTCCGGAAGACCGGCAACGAGTGAGACAGGAAGAAAATTTCTCTCCCCCCCAAGAACCAGGGAGGCGCTTTTGATCAGCCGTGGCGACGAACGTGATGAGCCTTGCTGCTGACAGGAGCCTTTGCATGGTACACGACTGTATGAACCAGAGAATGACGTGAGGGCATAGCTGCATGATGGGCAGCAGCCTGATGGATTGTGACGCTGCGATGCGTATGGCTTGCTGCCGGACGATGATAAACAGGCGTAGCGGTCAGGGCATCAAGGGTAAGCTTTGAGGCTTCCCAGTCGGTGATCTCTCTCGCACTTGCACTGTGTGAAGCAAAGGAGGCTCCAGCAGCAACGACAGAAGTAACGAGCTTGAGAACCGAAAGACGCCGCATTTTTTATTCCCTCTGGATGTTCCGAGGGAGGTTAGGCAGGAGACACGCACCGCAACAAGAGGCCTAAAGCAGATTTTTTCAGTCGAAAATCCCGCGTTGCAATCCTGCCACAGTTTAGGTCAAAACGATGGCAGAACGCATTATTTATGGCGCGATTAAGGCAGAATCAGGCCACTTTTTTGGTGATATTCTTCTCTTCGAAGAGAGACTCCAGTTCACCGCTCTGGAACATGTCAGTTACAATATCGCAACCGCCAATAAACTCGCCCTTGACATAAAGCTGCGGCACTGTCGGCCACTGGGAAAAATCCTTGATACCCTGACGGATTTCGGGGCTGGCCAGAACATTGGCTGTTTCGAAATCAACGCCCATATGGCCGAGGATCTGAACAACTCGAGCCGAAAAACCGCATTGCGGGAACAGCTTGTCACCCTTCATGAAAAGCATGACAGGATTTGCATCAATAAGCTGCTGAATTTGCTGGAAAATGACTTCGGCCATGGTTCGCTCCTGTTCGCGAGAGTCGTACTGGGTCTATAATGCTTGATTATAGACCCAGCAAGTCTGGATTGTCAGGGAATTTGTGTCTTGAGAGCCAAAGCGTGAAGCTCTGTTCCCATACGCCCGCCAAACGCGTCATAAACCAGCTTGTGCTGACGCACTCGTGGCAGCCCCGCAAAGGCGGTGCTGGTCACGGTTGCTGCGTAATGATCGCCGTCTCCGGCAAGGTCCTGTATCTCGATCACAGCATCAGGCAGGGCTGCCTTGATTGTGCGTTCGATTTCCTCTGCACTCATGGGCATAAATCAGCGCTCCATCAGCTTGGGGAAAAATTCAGCATTCACTTCGCGCATACGTTCAGCTGAAAGCGACATACCATCCTTGAGTACCAGACTGGTACCACCGGTACGACCCAGATGACGCACAGGAACATGCGCCTTTTCCGCCGCATCGATCAGGGCGGCAGCATGCTTCGTGGCGATCACGTAGCATGCCTGGTCCTCACCGAAGTAATAGGCATGGAGCTCGTCCCGTAATGCGGCTTGTCGAGATGGCAGCCAACTCCGCTCGCCATGACCATTTCGGCAACAGCCACAAGCAGGCCACCATCGGCAATGTCGTGGCAGGCCTCGACACAGCCTTTCGCGATCATACTCCGCACAAAATCGCCGTTACGGCGCTCGGCATGGAGATCGACGATCGGAGGCGCACCCTCTTCACGATGGCAGATTTCGCGCAGCCAGAGTGACTGGCCGAGTTCACCGCGGATCTCACCAATCAGAACCAGCTCGGCATGGTCAGGCATACCAAGACCAATGGCCCTGGTTACGTCCTCGATCACACCGATCGCGCCTATTGCCGGAGTAGGCAGGATGGGCTGGCTCAGTCCGCTCGGATGGCTTGTCTGGTTGTAGAGTGACACATTCCCGCTCACGACCGGGAAATCAAGCGCACGGCAGGCTTCACCCATGCCCTTGATAGCATCAGCGAACTGACCCATGATTTCCGGCTTCTCGGGATTGCCGAAATTCAGGTTATCCGTCACGGCCAGAGGCAGAGCTCCTGTTGCCGTGATGTTACGCCATGCTTCAGCGACTGCCTGCGCACCACCGGCACGCGGATCAGCCTGACAGTAACGTGGCGTACAATCTGTCGTCATGGCCAGACCGCGCTTCGTTCCCTCCACACGTACAATGGCCGCATCGGCAGCACCGGGACGACGCGCCGTCTGACCACCGACACCACTGTCATACTGGTTCCATACCCAGGCGCGCGAGGCGAGATCGGGGCAACCCAGCAGAGTAAGCAGTGCATGTTCGATACCGGCCGGATCAGCTACCGTACCGAGACGTGCCGGTGGTTCGGCATGGGTCATCGGGCGATGATAAAGCGGTGCCTCATCAGCCAGCGGTGCAAGAGGAATATCCGCCTCGACCTTGCCAGATGCTTGACCGTGATATGCGCCGTGTCGGTAAGCACGCCTACGATCGCGAAATCGAGGTCCCATTTCTCGAAAATGGCACGTGCCACATCGGTACGGTCGGGCTTGAGCACCATGAGCATACGCTCCTGGCTCTCGGACAGCATCATTTCATAGGCGGTCATGCCGGTTTCGCGCTGCGGCACATGGTCGAGATCAAGCTCGATACCCACACCGCCCTTACCAGCCATTTCAACCGCTGACGAAGTCAGACCGGCAGCACCCATGTCCTGGATGGCCACGATCGCGTCGGTTGCCATCAGTTCGAGACAGGCCTCGATCAGCAGCTTCTCGGTGAACGGGTCACCTACCTGCACCGTCGGGCGCTTGGAGGCGGCATGTTCGTCGAATTCTGCCGAGGACATGGTGGCGCCATGAATGCCGTCACGACCGGTCTTGGAGCCGACATAGACCACCGGATTACCAATACCGGCAGCTGCGGAGAGAAAGATCTTGTCCTGAGAGGCAATGCCAACCGTCATGGCATTGACCAGAGGGTTACCGTTATAAGCCGGATGGAAATTGATCTCACCACCGACCGTCGGCACGCCCACGCAGTTACCGTAGCCGCCAATACCACGCACAACACCATCGATCACGCGCTGCGTAACGGGTAGCGACGGGTCGCCGAAGCGGAGTGCGTTCAGATTGGCGACCGGACGGGCCCCCATGGTGAACACATCACGCAGAATACCACCGACCCCGGTCGCTGCACCCTGATAGGGTTCGATGAAAGACGGATGGTTGTGGCTCTCCATCTTGAAGACAGCAGCAAGCCCGTCTCCGATATCAACCACACCGGCATTTTCGCCGGGACCGTGGATGACCCAGGGAGCCTTTGTCGGCAGCGTCTTGAGATGGACCCGTGACGATTTGTAGGAGCAATGCTCAGACCACATGACCGAAAAAATGCCAAGCTCGGTCAGGCTTGGCACACGGCCCATGATGTCGAGAACCTTCTGGTATTCCTCAGCGGAAAGACCGAAGCGCGCGGCGAGTTCAGCGTTGACGATCATGCTCATGCGACGAGACTCTTCACCAGACCCGAGAACAGTGGCACGCCATCTGTTGCACCAAGGTCGGGATCAACCAGGTTTTCAGGGTGCGGCATCAGCCCGCAGACACGCTTATTGGCACTCAGAACACCGGCAATGGAGCGCTGGCTGCCATTCGGGTTGCTGATACGGCTTTTTGCATCCAGCCCCCCCTTCGCGCAGACATAGCGAAAGGCCACGCGGCCCTCGCCCTCAAGACGATCAAGTTCGTCTTCCGCTGCCGTGTAGTTGCCATCACCATGAGCAAGCGGTGCCCGAAAGACATCGCCCTTTGCCCAGTCACGGGTAAAAGCCGTGTCGTTGTTCTCAACGCGGAGATAGCCATCCTGCGAGAGGAAGCGCATACCCGCATTGCGCAAAAGCGCGCCGGGCAGAAGCTGCGCTTCGGTCAAAATCTGGAAGCCATTACAAACGCCCAGCACATAACCGCCACGTTCGGCGAAAGCGCGCACCTCGCGCAAAATCGGCGAATGAGCTCCCATGGCGCCTGAACGCAGATAATCGCCAAAACTGAACCCGCCGGGAAGCACGATCAGATCGAGGTCAGGCAAAAACGTGTCGCGATGCCATAGCATGGTCGGCGCTTTGCCACTGACCAGACGCAGGGCCTGCTCCATATCGCGCTCACGGTTTGTACCCGGAAAGACGACAATACCGGCTTTCATCATTTACCCCCCTGCCCCGAGCATGGATAAGCTTCATGCAGCGCGGCAAAGACTGACTTGCCCACCGGGTATTTCAGAACATCCTGATGAGCTTTGAGCCAGGAGAGAACCTTGCCTCGCATGGCATCTGTCGTCTCGGCATCCGGAACACAGAAACCTGCCGTCGATGCTGCGTCGCCATTGCTTTTCGCATTCAGTGCGGAAAGCGCTCCAGAATCCGCCATGCCAGTGATATAGGCATCACACACCGCCTTGCCCTGCGGCTTGGAGCAGATCTGACCGAAACGCCCCGCCTGCATGGAAGAGAGACGATGCTCATCGGCCTGCGCCACACCGGCAAACGCGCCCATAGGCAATGCAAGTGCCATTGCCGTCAGGAGGGCTTTTTTCGGGCTCATCCAACAACCTCGACTGCAAAATCCTCGATAACAAGATTTGCCAGCAATTCACGAGCCATAGCCTCGCCCTGTGAAAGAGCCGCTGCACGATCGTCTGTCGCCAGATCGAGTTCAATGGTCTTGCCGACGCGCACTTCACCGACATTGGCAAAACCGAGCACATCGAGAGCATGGCCGATGGCCTTACCTTGGGGATCGAGCACGCCTTCCTTCAGCATGACATTGACGCGAATTTTCATTGCATGACCTCCGGTCCTTTAAGATCGCCATTCCCTGCTTCGGGCAGGATGCCCAGGCGGCGAGCCACTTCCTGATAGGCTTCCTCGACACGTCCCATATCCCGGCGGAAACGGTCCTTGTCGAGCTTCTCGCTCGTCTTGGTGTCCCACAGGCGACAGTTATCGGGAGAAATTTCATCGGCCAGAACGATGCGCATCTCATCATTTTCCCACAGCCGGCCAAACTCGAGCTTGAAATCAACAAGCTGGATGCCAATACCCTGGAACATGCCTGTGAGAAAATCGTTGGTACGCAGCGCATAAGCGTTGATCTCGTCGAGATCCTGCGCATTGGCCCAACCGAAAGCCGTAACGTGCTCTTCCGATACCATCGGGTCGTTGAGCGCATCGTTCTTGTAGTAATATTCCAGGATCGAGCGCGGCAGACGCGTGCCTTCCGCAAGGCCAAGGCGCTTGGCGATCGAACCCGCAGCTACATTGCGCACCACCACTTCGAGCGGAATGATCTCGACTTCACGGATCAGCTGTTCACGCATGTTGAGGCGACGGACAAAATGGGTTGGAATACCGATTTCATGCAGGCGCAGCATGAGGTGTTCGCTGATACGATTGTTCAGCACGCCCTTGCCGGTGATGATGCCCTTCTTCACGCCGTTTCCGGCAGAAGCATCGTCCTTGAAATACTGAACGAGTGTCCCTGGTTCAGGTCCCTCGAACAGGATCTTGGCTTTTCCTTCATAGAGCTGACGACGGCGTGCCATGACGATCTTTCAAAAAAGGTAAAACGGCGTTGCGACGCATATAGCAGCGCAGCCCCGCCGTTCATACCCATGATCGATCCGATCTGCCTCCGCAAAAGGAGGCGGTTTGTCTAGCGTGTCGAGACCTGCGCCTTGGCGTGGGCCACTGGCGCAAAAGTTCCGTCACGCAAGGAGGCTTCAAGCTGCTCCAATGAACGACCACGCGTTTCGGGCACATAACGTAGCACAAAGAAGAAGGAGAGAGCATTGACAGCAGCGAACAGCCAGAACGTTCCACCTGCACCCAGCGCCTTCACCATGCTGAGCGTGGTCAGCGAGATGATCAGATCAGCCCCCCAATGGCTGGCGGCGACAAGGCTCATACCCGTACCACGGCAGGAAAGGGGAAATACTTCAGCGCCAACCAGCCAGATCGCGACCGAAAGACTGCCGACATTGAACACGACATAGCCAACAACCGCAGCGGCCGTAACAAAAGCGCCCCAGCCATGGGTCTGCCCCGTAAAGAACATGAAACCGAGCAGGACGAGCGACACAACCGCCCCCGGGATCATACGGAGCATCAGGGTGCGACGCCCCCAGGCATCCACTGCCCAGCCACCGAATGCCACTGTACCGACCATGGAAACACCAACAGCGACAGAAGTCAGCAGTGCTGAAGACTGACCGAACCCGGCATCGGCAAAGATGGTCGGCGCATAATACATGACCGCATTGATACCGGTGAGCTGGCAAAGCAGCGCGATACCAACAGCAGCAATCGTCGCCGGACGGACCCAGGGCTTGAACACCTCGGAAAGCGGAGCTTTCTCGTCATGCTGGTCCTGGATGTCCTGCAGCTCACGATCTGCTTCGGCATCTGTCTTGCGAACGCTGCGCAGCACTTCGCGGGCACGCTCGAACTCACCCTGCATGGCCAGCCAGCGGGGGCTGTTGGGCAGGAAGAGCATGCCAACGAACAGGATAACCGCAGGAATAACACCGAGACCGAACATCAGGCGCCAGGAATAATCCTGCAGAAGATAGCCGGTGATAAAGGAAATTAACTGGCCAAAAGCAATCGCAAACTGGAAAGCGACCACAAGCGAACCACGACGTTCCGGCGGCGCAATCTCAGCGATGTAGATTGGCACGATCTGCGATGATGCGCCGATAGCCAGACCAAGAATGAGACGTGCAAAAGTCAGAACAGAGACAGTATGCGCGAAAGTGACGATAACTGTTCCGATCAGAAACAGCGTTGCCGCTGCGATAATCGTCCGGCGGCGACCAAGCCTGTCAGAGAGAGGGGCTGCCGAGATACAGCCAATCAGCGCGCCGAGAATAACCGCTGAAGTGACAATTTCGGCGCTCTCCGTCGTCAGCTGGAACTGTGGTGTGAGTTGCAGCAGGGCGGCGGAGATAATACCGGTATCATAACCAAACAGTAGGCCGCCAGTGGCGGCGATCACGGCAATAAAGTTGGTAAGGGCATGCCCTCGGGGACGTGATGTGGAAGCCATTACAGAGCCTTGGTTTTAGAACTCACCAGATATTCATCTGAGATTACAACCAGGTTACTTCCACACGACACTGGGACAACGTCAACACCCAATATGTGATCTTAACCAAAAATCTTGTTGAAAATGCGGTCTACGGCAACAAGATGGCGTGTGCAGTCCATTGCCTCATCCAGAATCTTGCCATCGACACGCCCCGCAACCTCCGGATCCTGATCAAGATTTTCGCGGAAACTCCGTCCGTCGGGCTCACCAAGCTTCGTCCAGGTCTCCATCGCATTCCGTTGCACGATACGATAGGCATCCTCACGTGAGATGCCCGAACGGGCCAGGGCAAGCAGCACCTCACCAGAATGGACCACGCCTCCAAGCGATTCGAGATTGGCCATCATGCGCTCGGGATAGACCACCAGCTTGTCCATCATGCCGGCAAGACGCATCAGCGCGAAATCGAGCCCAATCGTCGCATCAGGTCCGATATTACGCTCGACAGAAGAATGACTGATATCGCGCTCATGCCACAATGCCACGTTCTCAAGCGCAGGCACCACATGAGAGCGAACCAGACGCGCAAGACCCGTCAGATTTTCGGACAGAACCGGATTGCGCTTGTGAGGCATCGCCGAGCTGCCTTTCTGGCCCGGATGGAAGAATTCTTCCGCCTCGCGCACTTCGGAGCGCTGAAGATGACGCACTTCAACCGAAAGGCGCTCAATCCCGCTGGCGATCACACCAAGAGCACAGAAAAAGGCTGCATGACGATCACGCGGAATAACCTGTGTGGACACATCCTCTGCCACAAGCCCGAGACGCTCCGCCACAAATTCTTCCACACGCGGATCAACATGGGCATAGGTGCCGACCGCACCGGAAATCGCACAGATGGCAATCTCCTTGCGTGCGGCCAGAAGACGCTCGCGATTGCGGGCAAATTCTGCATAGTGCCCGGCAATTTTCAGTCCAAAGCTCGTAGGCTCGGCATGAATGGCATGGGAACGACCAATCGTGATGGTATTCTTGTGCGCATAAGCCTGCTTCTTGAGCGCGGCGAGAACATCGTCGATATCCTTCAGCAGCAGATCGGACGCCTGAACGAGCTGGACCGAAAAGCAGGTATCGAGAACGTCGGATGATGTCATGCCGAGATGAACGAAACGACTCTCAGGTCCGATCTTTTCGGCAAGCCATGTAAGAAACGCGATGACATCGTGACGGGTCACAGCTTCGATTTCGTCAATGCGCGCCACATCAGCATCCGAGAACGCTGCCATGGCAGCATCGCCACGCTCACGAATGACTTTGGCAGCCTCTTTTGGCATGTCGCCCAGTTCTGCCATCGCCTCACATGCCAGCGCCTCGATCTCGAACCAGATGCGATAGCGATTGGTGGGAGACCAGATGGCGGTCATTTCGGGACGGCTGTAACGAGGCACCATGGGCGTGCAAACTCCTTGATATGATCGACGCAACTCACAAGGACGGGTCGAGAGGAGGCCCCTCTTACCGCAAGATGAGCGCGCAGGACACTCTAGATCTGGATGGTATCTCCAGGCTGTGCGTGCTGCATGGCGAATTGCGCTTGGTCTGGGCTTTGACTAGCATCGGCCCTGCACGAAAAAACTGGAGGTTGATGTGGCGCCTGATCTTACCTGGCACGCCCTGATTGCGCTCGCACAGGTTATACTGATCGACATCACCCTCGCCGGGGATAACGCCGTTGTGATCGGCATGGTCGTGCGGGGACTGCCAGCCCAGCAAAGACGCAAGGCCATCATGGTTGGCGTTGTTGCGGCCGCACTCATACGTATTGTTCTGGCCCTTGTTGCCTCGCGCCTGCTCGCCGTTCTGGGTCTCACCCTCGCTGGTGGATTTTTGCTGCTCTGGGTTTGCTGGAAGATGTATCAGGAGCTACGCCACCCTGAGGAAATGACAGATGACGCCCAGAGTGGTTCTTTGTCGAAGGCGATTTTCCGTATCATCATAGCCGATCTCTCCATGAGCCTCGACAATGTGCTTGCCGTTGCCGGTGCCGCACTTGGTCACCCTTACGTGCTTGTGACTGGCCTGGCTTTCTCGGTCGTGCTGATGGGAGCAGCTGCGACGCTGGTGGCCAATCTGTTGAACCGTTACCAGTGGATCGCCTGGCTCGGCCTCGCCATCGTTGCTTTTGTTGCGTGCGAGCTGATTTACAAAGGCAGTATGGAGGTTGTGCATCATGTCGCGGGTTAAATCCTTTCTCCTGACCGGATCACTCATCCTGTTGGCCGGATGCAGCTCACAGGCCCAGGAGCAGAGCCAGCCTCCGGCATCTGAAGCCCTGAACCAGAATGACGCGGTACCCGAGACTCCTGGTGCCATCTCCAGGCCAGCTTCGGGTGATGTTGCCTCACGACTGGATCAGTGGCTTGCGCTCGTTCAGGCAGGGGCATCGCCAGGCGCACGCGCCTATGCCGATTTTCTTGATCAGACACCGAACTGGCCCGAGCGCGCGGTCATGATCGCGCGCTACCAGCAGGCCCTCGCTACCCGCACAAGCGATGCCGAGCTCCCGGAACTCTGCCCGAGAGAACCACTGACCAGCGTTCAGGCATTTATTCGCTGCGCCACGTTACTACCCGACGCATCCAGTCAGGCCAGACGCATCTGGCGCAATGGTGCCGACCGTGAAACGGATTCCAGCCTGATTCTTGCTGAGTACAGCACGTCTCTCACTCCTGAAGATCACTGGGCGCGTTTTCAGCGTCAGATCCGCACCCGCCAGTTCACGGCAGCCTCCCGGCAGGTTTCACTTCTTGCGCCACAACGTCAGGCGTTGGGTCGCGCACTGATCGCACTCCAGTCGAACGCACCCGATGCAGCTGCTCAGTTCGCCGCCCTGCCCCCATCACAGCGCGCAGAACCGCAGGTCATGATTGCGCGCCTCAGACAGCTGCGCCGCATCCCTGACCTCGAGACAGCCTATGCTCTCTGGCAGGAGGAAGGTTTCGCAGGACAGAAACGCGCACCATCTTCGGACTGGACGAATGAAAGGCTGGGTCTTGCGCGGGCCTTTCTTGTCCAGGGGTCTGTATCGCAGGCACGTATGCTTGCCGATGATACGACGCTAGCCACAAGTGCGACGCCACGCCTTGAAGCGTCGTTCCTGAGGGGCTGGATTGATCTGCGTTTTCTGAAAAATGCACCACAGGCCCGCAATGCATTCAGTGAATTGTCACGGCAAACCAGCCTGATCACAAAAAGCCGCGGGTACTACTGGCTGGGCAGAAGCTTTGCCGATACGGGCAACAGGGCGCAGGCGGATGAGGCCTATCGTCATGCAGGCTCAATGCCGACGACCTATTACGGGCAAATCGCCCTTGCTGCTCTGGCAGGCCGCGACGACACGCTTCTCCCTGGCGGAGGCGATATCCCCGGACTTGCTGCTGCACTGAGCCATATTCCTGTCCTGCAAAGCGGTCCTGTTTCTCGTGCTGACCTGATCGAGGCGGGCCGTCTCCTTCATGAGCGCGGTGATGACGACCATGCGCGCGAATTCCTGATGCTCGCCTATAGCGCCGTTCAGGACGCCCCCGGTCAGGCTGCCCTGGCCCGTTTTGCCCTTTCGATCAATTCGTTCGAACCGGCGGTTTTCGCTGCACGTCGCACAGGCAGGCTTGGCGCAGCACTCTATCCCGAAGGCTGGCCGGTCCTTGATGCTGCACAGGCCGAGGGTGATTCCCTGCCCCGAGGTCTCGCTCTTGGTGTTGCACGTCAGGAAAGCAGTTTCAACGCGCATATAAGCAGCCCTGCCCGCGCCATAGCTGATGCAGCTTCAGACCGGTACTGCCCAGGACGTGGCACGCCGGGCCGGACTCAGAGGCATCGATACAAGTATCAGTGGTCTGCGTGATCCGGCAACCAATCTGACACTGGGACGGACCTACCTCTCGCAGCTCATGACGCGTTTCAACAATGTCGTACCGCTTGTTCTCTCCGCATATAATGCCGGGCCGCATCGCACGGATCTCTGGCTGGCCAGTCTGCCACTCCCTCAACCCCTTACCCAGATCGGCCTGATCGACTGGATTGAGAGCATTCCTTACGAGGAAACCCGCTCCTATATCCAGCGCGTAGAGGAAAATATGGCACTTTATCGTGTTCTGGAGAATGGCGCTCATGGCTGATCAGGTAACCGCGGCCCTGAACGAGAAAGCCGCCCGTGTCCTGCATATCCTGCGGCAACAAGGTGAGCGTCTTGTCACGGCGGAAAGTTGTACCGGTGGCTGATTGCCGCTTTTCTGACCGCGCAGGCCGGATCTTCAGACGTTGTGGAAGGCGGCCTGGTTACCTATTCAAACAGTCTGAAAACAAGCGTGCTTGAAGTCTCATCACGTACCCTCGCTTCGCAGGGCGCCGTCAGCGAAGCCGTTGCTGTGGAAATGGCCATGGGTGCGCTGGATTGTGCCGAAGAAGCAACAATTGCGATTGCCGTGACGGGTATAGCCGGACCGGGTGGCGGAACAGAAGCAAAGCCGGTCGGAACGGTCTGTCTCTGCGTCATGCATGGCGCAAAAACTCCGATACATGAGACAGTATATTTTACCGGTGATCGGGAAACGGTACGTCTCGCCACGGTTGATCGTGCCTTTGACCTTGTTCTGGCGACACTGAGCTGAGCCATTTACGCCCTGGACCGGGGCGTAAATGGCAGGTGGAGCGGCTGTATCAGTTTTCGATGTGCTGAACCACTTCAAACCCTTCGAATACCGGCGGGCCAAGCGTCAGGGGCTTGTTACCACCAGCCCCTGCATGGGCCTTGCGAAACTGTTCGGACTGTGTCCAGGCCGTGAATGCTTCCTTGCTTTCCCAGAGCGTATGGGAAGACCAGAGAATATGGTCGTCCTTCACAGGACCACGAAGCAATGCGAAAGACTTGAATCCAGAGACTGTGGTCAGCAGCACTTCCCGGTCCAGCCAGCGTTGGCGAAAAGCGTCTTCACTCTCGGGCAGAACCTGAAACCTGTTCATTGCGATATACATTGATGAACCCTTTTACTTCATGATGAACCGGGCAGCATGAGATCGTGCGGCAGCAGAAAAGGCCGCCCCGTCTCATGATGATGCCCCAGAACGGTATCGGACAGACCGAACACGTCAAAGAGCATTCTGGATGTGATAACCTTCCCGACTGGGCCGGAATCATAGATCCGCCCTTTGTCCAGCACCACAATCCGGTCAGCAAAAGCGGCTGCCCAGTTCAGGTCGTGCAGAATTGCCAGACACGCCCCGCCTTTGCCTGTATGCGCCCGCGCCAAGGACAGTATGAGCCCCTGATGGGCAATATCCTGTGCCGAAACAGGCTCGTCCAGCAGCAGGTATCCATTATCTCCATGCCAGCGCAGCTGTACCAGCACACGGGACAGATGAGCGCGCTGACGTTCCCCGCCTGAGAGAGTGGTTACGTCGCGTTCAATGAACCTGCCCAGCCCAACCTCATCCAGTGTCTGTCCGACAAGCTGTGCCAGACGTTCGCGCTCTTCCGACCGGTGACATTCCGGCACACCAAACCGGGCGAGCTCCCTGACAGAAAAACGCGCCTCAAGGGTCTGGTCCTGTGTCAGCATGGCTCTCACCGATGCAAGTTTGCGCGGCGTATATCTGTCGAGTGGCAACGAATTGATTTCGACCAGACCATTACATGGTGTCAGCAGACCTGCTGCAACACGCATCAATGTACTTTTCCCAGCTCCATTGGGGCCTATTACAGCAACGAGTTCTCCCGGAGACAGACTCAGGGAGACCTTGTCGAGCAGAAAACGACCCTGATACATCACACTGATATCCGTGAGGGCCAGTGTCATGACGGGATTTCCTGGTCACTTCTGCGCATCAGCAACCAGATGAAAGCCGGGGCCCCATACCTGCAGTGATGATTCCCACCGGAACATCGGAGGGAATGGCAATCAGGCGGGCCAGTGTATCTGAAAGCACCAGCAGCAGAGCACCGAGCAATGCGCTGCAAGGAACGAGAAAACGGTGGTCCGGCCCACTCACCAGCCTGACCAGATGCGGCACAATAACGCCCACAAAACCGATCACCCCCGAAAACGCCACACCCGAACCGACCGATAATGTCACAGCCAGCAGGCAGAGAAACTTCACACGGCCGACACGACACCCCATGAGAGCTGCATTCTCCTCGCCCAGGAGAAGAAGATTGAGCGGCCGGGACAGCGCCATAAGAAGGGTCAGCGACAAAAGCGTGAATGGCGCCAGAATCTCGATTTCACGCCAGCGTACACCGGCGAGACTGCCCATGGTCCAGAATGTCAGATCACGCAGAGCCGCGTCATTCGCCCGGTAAAGCAGAATTCCTGTTGCTGCCGATGCCAAAGCACCGAGAGCCACCCCTGCAAGCACAAGGCGGGAAGTTGATACCTTTCCTGACGGGATGAAAAGCGCTGCAGGATAGTGGTCATGATACAGGCGCCAATCATACCACCCGCCGGTATCCCCCAGCGTGCCATTATACCGGGGCCAAACCAGCTCACGCCTTCAATGATCATCACTGTGGCTCCCAGAGCTGCACCGGAGGAGACACCGATAAGCCCCGGATCTGCCAGAGGATTACGAAACAGACCCTGCATGACAGCGCCCGCCGCCCCAAGCCCGGCCCCGACCAGAACGGCCAGAACAATGCGCGGAAGACGGATACCCATGATGATCAGTCGGGTTACAGCGGGATCGTCTATCCCTTCGGGATGAAAACCGAAACCCGTCGCTCCTGAGGCAAGAGAGAGCAGTATGCTTCCCAAAAGGGCCAGAACCAGAAACGTGAATGCCGGGATTATGGAAAGGCGCGAGACATTCATGCGGGATGAGTATGGTTCACAACCTGCTGGGCAAGTTCGAGGGCGGCTTCAGCAGTACGGGGACCAAACCCGAGAAGCTTTTCACCCTCCATATCGACAATCGCCTTGTGCTGCCCTGCCGGAGTAAGCATGACAGCCTCATCCGCAAGAAGCGCGTCACGCATTGCCTGTCCGCCCTGACTCATCATTAGGATCACATCGGGCTTGAGCGCAATCAGGGCTTCTCGTTCAAGCGCCTTGTAACCGCTCATACCAGCACCGGCATTGGTCGCACCGGCCAGATTGATAATGGCATCGGCTGCTGTCCCTGTACCCGCAGCCATGGGCCGTCCATTGACTACACGCATGACGAAAAGAACGCGCGCCTTTTCGGGATGGAGTTCCTTCCATGCCTTGAGTGTACGCAGCTGGTTGTCCAGACGCACAACCATCCCCGCGCCTTTTTCTTCCTCACCAATGATGCGCGACAGGGTCAGAATCCGGTTACGCACACCATCCAGTGAAGGGGTGGAGTCGATCATGACGATAGGCGTGGAGGATTCCATGACCTGATCAATGGCATTGGCCGGGCCGGAATCATTCATAGCCAGAACGAGATCGGGCTTGAGAGACAGAATGCCTTCAGAAGAGAGCTGACGCATATAGCCGACGGATTTTTTTTCACGCAAAGCGGCAACAGGATAAGTCGAGGTAATATCGACCCCGACAATCCTGTCAGAAGCGCCAAGAGCATAAAGCGTTTCAGTAATCGTACCACCGATCGAAACGATGCGTGCCATCGAACCCAGCTTTATGCGTCGTCCACGGCAATCCTCGATCTGGACACTGCGTGTTTCACCGGCGCGCGCTGCACGGGCCGCAGCACCTGTAACGCCCGTAGCGAGGGCCGAAAGCCCGAACTGACGTCGGCTGAACAATCTGATGCTCATGACCCCTCCCCTTGTTACCGATGGTACGAGACCGAAGCTGTTGCTTCTTTTCCTCACTCGATGCGGCGGAGCTTTAAAGGAAGTTTTTACACCTTGCAAGTGAGAGTCATTCTCAATAAGCACTCGCAGCGTTCCATTAACGTGTCGTAAGGCCGAACCGATGATCTCAACACGTCAGGTGCTTTCTCTGTCCTCCGCTCTCGCCCTGATCACCCTACTTCCAGGGCCGACACAGGCCCAGGATCGTGACACGAACGAGAAAAGCCAGGGAAAACAGGGACAACGAAGCCTGTCTGCGACAAGCCATACTTCCACCTCCGGCGCGCCCCTTTCATCACACAGACAACCTGCCAGCACCGCCAGAGCAAGCTCGGGTGAGATTGTTCTCCCCAGTGTCAAGGTTCACGGCGCTACGGATCTTGTTGTACCCCAGGCAACCACCACACTGACCCGTCAGGACATGCTGCGGGTTCAGCCGACTGAGCCCTACATGATCCTGACCGGTTTACCGGGGGTCTACTTCCAGAATGATGGCTCCCCTTCTCTCGCCATCTCTATCCGCGGCATGCAGGATTTCGGGCGGGTAAACGTCATGGTCGATGGCGCGAGACAGGACTTCCAGACCAGCAGTCATGGTGCCAATGGCAGTGTCTATGTTGATCCGGCTCTTCTGGCGGGGCTCGATGTCTCTCGTGGAACAGTGGCTACAGCAGATGGTTCGGGTGCCATCGCCGGTGTGGTCAATATGCATACACTGGGTGTCGATGACATCGTGGAATCAGGAAAACATTACGGCGTGATGGCGAGAGCGCTAGGCGGATCCAACAACTATGACGGATCGGGCATGGTTGGCGCGGGTATTCACATCCGCCCATGGCTCGGTATCGCAGCTGCATTCAGCATGCGCAGTTCAGGCAATTATGAGGATGGCGACGGTACACGTATTCCCCAATCCTATCAGCGCATGCAGTCGGGTCTGTTCAAGATCGATATCAAACCCGGTATTGATCAAAGCCTGACTCTCGGTACGGTAATCTATCATAACCAGTTCGGTCAGGGGACAGAGAGCATCCCCGGCTCCAACAAGATCCAGAATAATCAGGGCAACATCGAATACCGATTCACCCCTCACGACAACAAACTCGTAGCCTTGCATGTAAAGGGCTATGTGGTCTCCACAGGGCTGGATAACGCCATGCCTGCCTATCGCGCCATGACGATAGCTGCAGCCAATATGACGAAATACAATCTGACCACACTGGGTTTTGAAGCCGATAATACCTCGCAGTTTTCCCTTGGGCCGGTTCTGGCCTCGCTCAACTATGGAGGCGAGTATTATCATGACTCGGTCGATACCAAGGACCAGACCGGCTATACCGGTTCTACACCTACGGGCAATCGCGGTGTGGGCAGCGCCTTCACGCAGCTGGCGCTGAACTGGAAGATCGTGCAGCTCACCGGTGCGCTGCGCTATGACAGCTACCACTCGTCAGGCAGTGGCGTTAATTTGGCGTCCGGTTTCACCCAGGTTCCTGCCGGTGCCTTCCACGCCTCCGGCAGTTCGGATGCCGTAAATCCCAAGGTGACACTTGCCGTCACGCCCGTTCGTGGATTGCAGCTTTATGGCAGCTACGGGCTCGGCTTCCGTCCACCCGCCATCACCGAAATGTTCATGGCAAGCTCTCATCCAGGTCTGAGCTTCCTCAAATTCGTCCCCAATCCCAATCTTGCTCCCGAGCAGACCTATGGGTGGGAGCTGGGTGCCAAGCTGCATTATCGTGACGTATTGATGGATGGCGACAAGGTCGAGTTCGACGGTGACTATTTTGACACGCGCATCAAGAACTATATTGCCCAGACGCGCGTCACCGGTCGGCCTGACAAGGGTTCTTTCATTCCCAATCTGGGTTATTTCTACCAGAACATGGCGGGCAACACCTATACTCGCGGTTTTGAGGGGCAGGCCAAATACGATAACCGTTTTGTCTTCGCGACCCTCTCCTACACCAACACCAGTACCAAACTGCCCTACCCCGACTATACCGGATTTGGCGCACTCCTCACCACGCCTCCACGCTCGGTTCTGGCAGGAACGGTCGGCCTGCACCTGCTTGATAACAAACTGTCGATCGGCGGACGTATCCGTGCTGCGACACAAACACTGGGTCAGCCTTCAAGCAGTTCGGCCCTTTATCCGAAGCAGGGCGGTTATGTCGTGTTCGATCTGTTCAGCTCCTACCAGCTGACCAGGCAGATCCAGATGTTCGTCAATGCTGATAACGTCACGAACCGCCGCTATTATACAAATGCCATCTCCACCATTCCCAATCAGGGACTCACCGTCATGGGCGGGCTAAGCTTCGCGCTGTCCCGCTAGGTCTTCGGACACGCTTCGTACACCCTTGCATCAGGGCGTATGTTGCGGCAGGTGCGGATCAAAAACAGGGACCGCACCATGCACGCTCCAAAACCACCGGATACCGAAACCCGGCTTGAATACCGGCTCGGCCAGTGGGCCAGACGTTATCTGCATGGCTTTCCCGGGATGTTCCTGCTTTTTGTGCTCAAGCAGGGTTGGGCATGTCTGTTTGGTGGTCTCATGCTGGGGGCCATACTGGTCACCCATTTCATCTGGTCGTCGCACTGGTCAGTTCATCGTTACGACGCGCTTTTCGTCTTTGCGATAGTGACACAAGCCCTGTTTCTCCGGTTTCGCCTTGAAACGAAACAGGAGGCGATGATCATTCTGGTCTTTCACATTACCGGCACCGCAATGGAATGGTTCAAGGTGTCAGCTGGCTCATGGGCTTATCCGGAGCCGGGTTTTTTCAAGATCATGCATGTCCCTCTTTTCTCCGGTTTCATGTACGCTTCTGTTGGCAGCTATATTGCCCGGGTGATCAGATTATTCAGCATGCATTTTCATCCCTATCCCAGCTTCACCCTGTCCCTTTTACTGGCAACAGGCATCTACGCCAATTTCTTTACTCATCACTACATACCCGATCTTCGATGGATACTCGTTCTGGCCACGCTTCTGGTTTATGGCCGATGCTGGATAAGCTACCGTATTATTGAAACAAGGTGGCGTATGCCCCTGCCGCTCGCGGCATTTCTGGCCAGTATAGCGCTCTGGATTGCGGAAAACATAGGAACGTTCACCGGTACATGGCTCTATGCCCATCGACATTTCACTTGGGTTGTTCATCCGCAGAAACTCGTTTCCTGGTATCTGTTGCTCTATGTCGCGTTCATTACCGTAACACTGCTGCTTCGGCCTGATAGGGCTGTAAAACCCCAGTCGTGATGACCCGGAACCATATCCTGCCCGGAAAACGGTCTCGCCGTCTTCTTGTTATCCTGGCTTTTATCATCCTGGCTGGCCTGGCCTGTCGCCTTGCACCGCTCGGGCTCACCCCCTGGATCAGAAAATGGGGCGGCTCATTTTTGTGGGGGTGTCTTTTCGACTGCATGGCAGCCCTGCTCACGCACCCTTCCCACCGCCTGCGGCGCCTTGCCATCGCTTTTATCGGAGCGTCAGCCAGTGAAGCACTGAAGCTGCTTCATCCGACTGTACTTGAGACCATACGCCAGACTCAGACTGGCCGCTTTCTGCTTGGGAGTCATTTCGACTGGCGTGATATTGCGGTATATGCTCTGGGTATTCTTGTCATAGACATATTCATCAGTCGCACAGAAAAAAGCAGATCCACCAGGCGCTAGCACTGCTCTTTCATTTTTGTTCAGTTCTGTCGTCAGATCGGACAGGGCTTTCGCAAAACCCCGTTCGATCAGAAGCCCATCCGATCAGAGCGATATTCTGGTGCGAAACCCGAACACTACGGCATCGCGAATATTACGCTGTGCATTGGGATGAATGATATACTGGAAATCCGGGGCCAGATTGAGACCAGTCATGACATGCATATCGTAAAAAAGAGAAAAGACAGTCTCTGATTTCTGAACGCCGGTTGCACCGTTCGAAAATGGGCGGTGATTTTTCAGCTGAAGGCGCTGGGTTTCGTTCAGAGCTCCCGTAACAGCGACATTGGCATAGAGGATGCCGATTGTATCGCCCGGTCGGCTCCTGATGAAACCACGATCAAGAAGCCCGACATAATGTTCGTCTCCGTAGGTGGAGACAGAAGGCTGATTATGGGCATATCCTCCCATCAGGATCAGCCTGAATCTATCCCTTTGCCGTGCCGGAGAAGCATCTGGTCAAACAATATCCATGCTTTCAGACGGCCATTCATGTGGCGTGGGGTACGGCCTGTCACGCCGAGCGCTGAGCCGTCAGCAGCTTCGGAAACATGATTCAATGGGGCATGAATGGAAGCCATACCGATCTTGTAATGACCGATAAGCCTGTGTGGCCCGAAGCTTGGAATATATCCTATTTCACCAACGCTTGTCGTGCCAGTCAGACGTGACGAGTTCAGTTGCCAGCCTGTATGATTGAATTTCGGACCGGCATCAGATCCGGGGTCATAGGCAAAAAGGCCTGCCTGTACGTAGAGATTGCGCAAAGGGTAGGCAATGATACGCCCTGCCCAGGTCGAATTCGGATAAACGCTGAAACCGGGGTCTCTTCCGGTCAGTACTTTGGGGTTGCCGCAAATGGCATTGGTCATAAACGCACAATTCAGGGGGGATGCCGCAAAATTGAGGGCGACCGGTTCACGCCCCAGCTGAATGGCAAGTCTGCCATGGGCAATTTTTTCTTCCGCATAGGCAAGCACCAGATGAGCGGCAGCCCCACCGCTTGAAGAACGCAGAATATCCTGCGATCGCACGAAAGAATCACCGAAATTCGGACTTGTATTGGCGCCGGATCGATTGACGACCACGACCGAGGTCGAAAGACCGGGAATACGGGCCAGCCGGTTCCAGTCAATATCCGTCTCAAGACCAAGCTGATTCACCATAGACGAGGTACGGCGCGTTCCGCCCGTCGCATTTGCACTGAATTCGTTACGCATATCCAGCAGCACATCGATACCCCGATCCCTCAGCCTGTTCCTCAAATGCCAGGGATCGCCGTAGATAGGATGTACTACTGGCATCATGATACCAGGAAAGAACGGCAGATCCGGCGCGAGCGGTGTGGCCAGAGCCAGACTTGGACTAAGGGCCAGCCCCCCATTGATGGCCTGCGCCTGCGCCTGACGAGGCTGGAAACTGCCTGTAATACCCAGGATCAGAATCAGCAGGACCAGATGGCTGACGCTCCTGCTTTTCCGGGGAATGGCCAACAGACTGATAAGAGCGGCCACAGACATCCATAATCCCGGAATAGCCCTGTTGCCGGTATGGTGGATCAGCAGGGTACACAAGGCAGGCGTAAAACCGCCAACACAGGTGGCCAGGCTGTAGACGACCGAAAAACCGGCCGTTCTGATTTCTTTGGGAACATATTCCGTAAGGAATACCACAAGCGCACCGTTATACAGTCCATAGAGACAGGAGAGCCATAGAAGTGTCACAAGCATGCGGGTGAAGGATGGTGCAGCTGTGAGCCAGCACAGTGCAGGATAGACTGTCAGTATGCTGGCAATCGTCGCACCTGCCATGATCGGACGACGGCCTATCCTGTCTGACAGGGCTCCGGAGACAAGGAGCCAGACAAGGTTGGAAAGACCAACAAAAAAAGTAACTGTAAGCCCGGTTGTGGATGACAGATGCAGAACAGCGCTTCCGTAAGACGGCGTGTAGGCAGTAATCATGTAGAATGATACTGTTGTCATGAAAACCATGAGACAACCGCTGACTGCCAGACGCCAGTTCCGGAGAAGCTTGACAAAGGTTACCGCTACCCCGTGTCCGGTTCTTGCATGCGCCCCCGAAGCCTCTGGTTCTGCAAGCGAACGACGCAGAAGAAAGAGAAGCGGCACAATGACACAACCGATCAACAGGGGAACACGCCAGCCCCATTGATCCATCTGTTCGGATGTCAGATGTCCGGAAAGCACAACGCCAACCAATGCCGCAAACATCACGGCCACCTGCTGTGATGCCGACTGGAAGGCGACGAGTAATCCGCGCCACCGAGGTGGCGCAAGCGCGCTCAGATAAACTGATGTGGAACCGACCTCGGCGCCGGCTGAGAACCCCTGCACGAGCCGCCCGAACAAGACAAGCAATGGCGCCAGCAGGCCAATCCGCCTGTAGGAGGGCGTCAATGCCAGCATCAATGTGCCAAAGGCCATAAGGGACAGGGTCAGTATCAGGCCACGGCGCACACCTATCCGGTCAACATAGGTTCCCAGCACGAGAGCGCCCAATGGCCGCATCAGGAAAGCAGCCCCAAATGTCGCAAACACCATCATCAGCGAAGCCGCCGGGCTGGCACCGGGAAAAAAGGCGTGTGCAATATATTCGGCATAATAACCGAAGACTGAAAAATCATACATTTCGAGAAAATTGCCTGAGGCCGCACGCAGGGCATTGGTCAGGATGGACCGGCGGGAGACATTCTCCACTGGAAAATCGGTCTCAGTCATGGATCGGACCCCAAGCACGGGTCTGCACCGGATCGAGCCCCGTGGCACGGATCTCGTCAGCGTTCTGTGCTGAGGACAAATAGTGTATCAGTGCCTTGCCTCCCTCCGGATTGGGGGAATCACGACAAAGCGCTGCGGAAAAATGAGTGATTTTCTGGAGGTCTTCGGGAATCGGCCCGACAAGTGAGGCCCCGGCCACCGGGATAATCTCGCTGATCTGCTGGAGGCCCAGAGCCGCATCGCCCCTGGCGACAATCTCCGCAACAGGCGTTTCCTGTATCTGTCTGGCTTTTGACGCCATCTGACGCGCAATACCGAGACGGTCAAACAGCGTATGAGAGACATAAACACCACTTGCACTGTCAGAAAATGCGACTGATGGCGCTGCCAGCAGGGTTTTACGAAGCGCGGCATCAGAGGAGATATCCGGATGCACGGTTCCTGCTTTGACCACCAGGCCGATACGGGAATCTGCCAGTATCTTTGTCTCCCCGGTCAAACCCCTGGCATGGAGGGCATCAAGCGCTGAGCCGACCATGATCAGAACATCGCATTTCTCACCACGGGCGAGACGCGCTGGTATGGCATCGTGGGTTGTGCCCATGGATGGGCCACGAATAACGACAAGATGACTGCCATTTTTTCAAAGACCGGAGCCAGACGCTGAAGAGCGGCGGAAAAGCCACCCGAACACATGACACGTGTTTCATGAGCATCGGCAGCCAGGCTGGATATGACAGGGATGGCATGAAAGGCGAAAATAACTGCCAGACCTGTCCTGATCGGAGCGAACATAGGACAAATTCCTCCAGATTTCGGGCGGCATCTTTCTGGTACGGTCGATGCCCTGCACACAGCAGCCATCTAGTCCGGGTTAACATTACATGTCATTAATGTAATCTATACCGAACAGGTATGGATCTGAAGAATGATTGAACTGCGTCTCCTGAGAACATTTCTTGCCGTGGCGAATGAAGGTAACATCAGTAAGGCCGCAAGCCTGCTCGGCATGGCACAACCCCCCGTAACGAGACAGATCGCCGCTCTTGAGACCGCACTCGGCGCACGTCTTTTTGAACGATTACCCAGAGGGGTGCGCCTGACAGATGCGGGGATGGCCATGGCAAAGGAGGCACAGACCTTGCTTGATCACCATGACGCCATGCTGGACAAGGTCGCACGTACCTCAAGAGGCGAACTCGGTCACCTCGCCGTCGGCTTTACGCCATCGGCCATCAGCCATTCTATGGTCGCCCCCATGCTTCGGGCTTTTCAGCAGACATGGCCGGGTGCCGAGCTGACATTTCGTGAAAACAATACGAGCCCGCTTCTGTCGGAGGTTGCCACCGGCCGACTGGATGTTGCCTTTGTCAGAACACCTGGTGAATTGCCTCTGGGCGTGAAAACCGAACTGCTTTTCGACGAGCCCATGATCGTGGCCTTCCCCCGCGATCATGTCCTTGCCACCACATCGGCAGATCAAGCCGTCTCTCTGGCGATGCTGAAGGACGCCGATTTCGTCATGTACCGGAATCCGCATAACCCGGGATTTCATGCCAGAGTACTGGAAGCATGCCGGGTCGAGGGGTATGAACCCCGTGAGGCACATGTCGTGCCGCAAATGATCTCAGCCCTCAATCTGATTGAAGCGGGTATGGGTCTTTCCGTTTTTCCTGCCTCAATGGCCCGGTTTACAAGCGATCAGAGTGCTATTCGCCCGCTTGCCCCCATCCATGGTCTGACCGCCCCGCTTCTTATCGCTTTCACACGGTTACCTATGGGCCAGTGCAAGAAGAATTTTATCACGCTTGCGCGCAATCTCATCCGACAGGCACCAGGATCGCATTATCCTGTTTTATAAAACGTACAAGAAACAATTTCCACTATGCCATAAAAGACAATTATGTGACTACGAAATGACTGTTTTGTTTCAGTAACTATTTAATAAAATCATAATACAGTCTGCTGCCTTATGCCGATATTGACGGACCGTCATTCGTTCACGAAAAAACGGCCTCTTCGATGAAATTCAGACACAGTCTCGTTCTTTCTGCCAGCCTTTCGGCATTGGTCATTGCTGCGCAATTACCAAAGACGCGTATGCCCAGGAAGTTCCTGCCGCTCCGGTGCCCGGTTCAGCTCCTGTGCATCAGAAACAGAAATCAGCGACAAAAGGCCCATCCAGCCGGGGCAGTAAGCCCCGTTCAAGGGAAATAGAAAGCAAGTCCCCTGAGTCGATCATTGTTCTTGGTGCCGGTCAGGCGCGTGAGACCCAGACTATCTCGCGCACGGCGATACAGGAATACACACCGGGAACCAGCCCCTTCAAGGCACTCTCGAAACTGCCAGGCGTGATGTTTACCTCGTCCGATCCACTCGGTTCCTATGAATGGTCACAGCAGATCATCATTCGCGGGTTTGATCAGAGCCGTCTCGGCTTTACCTTTGATGGCGTGCCACTCGGCAATCTGGCCTATGGCAACGATAACGGCCTTTCGATCGGACGCGCTCTCCAGACAGAGAATAATGGGCCTGCCACACTGACCCAGGGCGCGGGTGCCGTAGGCGTTGCCGCCTCGAATGACCTCGGCGGCGCGCTGCAATTCACCTCTATTGATCCCTCCGATAAATTCGGGGCGGATGTGAGTGGTACCATTGGTTCGGCCTCGACGTGGCGTACCTTTGCCCGCATCAATAGCGGCTTGCTCAAGACTGGCGGGAAGTTCTACGTCTCATACAACCATCAGGACGCTAACAAGTGGAAGGGCGACGGCGTTCAGAGACAGGATCAGGCCAATGCCAAATTCGTCCAGCCGCTGGGCGAACATCTCAAGCTCACGGTATTCGGTGACTGGTCCAAGCGCGCCGAAAACGACTATCAGGATCTGTCCCTCTCCCAGATCAGGAACTACGGCTACAATCTCGACAATATCACCGGCAATTATGCACTGGCGAAGCAGATCGCCTATGCCTACCAGAATAGCACGGCCTTTCCCAAAGGGATCCAGAACCAAGACACAGTCTATTATAATGCGGGTGGTCTGCGCGAAGACGCGCTGGGTTACGGCAAGCTCGATTTCCGGGTCAATAACCGGCTCTCTGGTTATGTCATGGGCTATGGACACACCAATTCGGGCGAAGGCGTCTGGGTAACACCCTATACAGCCACCCCGGCCCAGCTAGGCGGCTCGCCACTCTCGACCCGTACAACCGAGTATGACATCCATCGTGCCGGTTTCATTGGCAGCCTGACGTACAAGATCGCCAACCACGCCATCGAAGGTGGCTTCTGGTTCGAAAACAACAATTTCAATCAGGCGCGCCGCTTCTACCCGCTCGCGCTGGACGGCTCACCGTCTTCGACCCACTGGTACAAGAACAATGCTTTCGCAACACAGTGGCAGAGCGCCTTCAATACCAAGACCTATCAGGTGCATCTGGGCGACACCTGGAAAATCACGCCGAAACTCAAGGTCAATTACGGATTCAAATCGCTGATTGTCGACAATACGGCACGCGCCATGGACGGCAGTTATCTCGGCACGGCAGTTCCAACAGCCTATCCGTCAGGGTCGCTTAATGCCTCGAACGGTTTCCTGCCACAGGTTGGCGCGAATTACCGCTTCAACCATAATCACGAGATCTTCCTTGATTACAGCCGCAACATGGCGGCCTTTGACAGCGCCCAGACTTCGGGGCCGTTCTCGACCACTGTGGCAGGCTTCCAGGCGCTTCAGGGACGCCTGAAGCCTGAAATGTCGAATACCGAAGAACTTGGCTATCGTTACCATACCAAGACTTTCCAGGCGACGGTAACCGGCTACTATGTACAGTTCGAAAACCGCCTTCTCTCGGTCACGCAGGGCGTAGGCATTCAGGGAAATGCCTCTGTACTTTCGAATGTCGGTGGGGTGATTTCACGCGGCATCGATACAGCCGTGAACTGGCAGTTCGCCCCGAACTGGTCGATTTTCGCCTCCTACGCTTTCAACAACTCGTTTTATCAGGACGACGTGATGGCGAATGGTACGGTCTCTGCTGCCATCAAGGGCAAGAATGTGGTCGGCATGCCGCGCAATCTCGCCAACCTGCAGGTAGGCTATGATGACGGTCAGATCTGGGGCAATGTCCTCATGCAGATCCAGGATCGTCGTTATTACACCTATACCAATGACGCGTACGTTCCGGCAAATGACGTCTTCAACCTGAATGTCGGTTACCGCTTCAAGAGCCAGAATTTCTGGCTGCGCGGCCTGGATACGCAGATCAACGTCACCAACCTCTTCGACAAACGCTATATCGCAACGGTCGGGAGCAACGGCTTTATCAATTCGGATCCGTCCAGGACATTCCAGACGTTGCAGGCGGCTGCACCACGCATGGTCTTCTTCACGATCCGCAAGCACTTCAACTAAGAAAACGGAGCAACCGTCATGAAACCCAGCCGTCGGCATTTCCTCGGTCTTGGTGCTGCTACTCTGGCTGGGGCCATGCTCCCTGAAAATCTGAGACAGGCACTGGCTATTCCTGCCCATCGTGAAACGGGCACAATCATGGATGTAAAACACGTCGTGATCCTGATGCAGGAAAACCGTGCTTTTGATCATTACTTCGGCTCTCTGCGTGGCGTACGTGGATATGGTGACCCGCACGCCGAAATTCAGGCTGATGGCAGCTCGGTTTTCGCACAGAAGGACGGAAACGGCCGCGCTATCTGGCCATTTCTTTTCGACACCGTTCACACATCAGCAGCCTGTCTGAAAAGTCTCGATCATAGCTGGAAAGGCACACAGGCAGCGTGGAACGAATGGGATAGCTGGGTGCCCCATAAAACACCCATGACCATGGGCTATTTCACCCGCAAGGAAATACCGTATTACTATGCGCTGGCAGACGCATTCACCATCTGTGACGCCTATCATGCCTCACTCTTCGGGCCGACCAACCCGAACCGCCTCTATTTCTTCACCGGTACGAGCGGGCTTTCGGTCGGTGCAACTGGCAAACAGGCTGTCGATAATGTCGATGACGGCAACTGGTCGGCCGACATGGCGCATGACAATCCCAAATTCATCCCGTTTGACTGGACGACCTATCCCGAACGATTGCAGGAAGCCGGGGTAAGCTGGAAATTCTACCAGGAATACGACAATTTCGGTGATAACCCCCTCGCCTCGTTCCGCCAGTTCCGTAATCTCGACCATAAGGACTGGCGCTATCAGAACGCCCGCTCCATTGTTCCCGGTTCGAACAAGGAGAACATGCACGAACTTGAAGGCCGCTATCTGCTCGATGCGTTCGAGCATGACATTACCAGTGGCACCCTGCCTCAAGTCTCCTGGATTGTACCCCCGGCTGCCTTGTCAGAACACCCTGAAGCACCGCCCGGATTTGGCGAACATCTGATCTCGAAGCTGATCGATATCTTTGTCCGTCACCCCGAGACCTGGGCGAAAACCGTCTTCATCCTCAATTACGACGAGAATGACGGCTTCTTTGACCACGTGCCGCCACCGGTACCATCACTGGCCAATCAGGGAGGTCAGACAGTCCCGACAACAGGCGAGGATTATCATGGTGAACCCGTGGGGCTTGGCCCGCGTGTGCCTGCCCTGATCATTTCGCCCTGGACAAAAGGCGGCTGGGTCAATTCGCAGGTTTTCGACCATACTTCGGTGATCCGGTTTCTGGAGAAGCGGTTTGGTGTCATGTGTCCGACCATCACACCCTGGAGACGCGCTGTTTGCGGCGATCTCACTTCAGCTTTTGATTTCGAAAATCCCGATGCCGCATGGACTGCCGAGCTTCCCAATACCGATGACTACCTACCGCAGACACGCCTGTCCTGCGCTCACCCACCCCCGCTCGTACCGGAAAAAGGGAGCCTGCCAGTACAGGAAGCAGGACAGAGACCAAGCCGTGCCCTGCCCTATCGTTTCGATGTCGAAGTCCGTCCCGATGAGCCTGCAAAACTCCGCTTCATCAATACCGGAACTCAGGGTGTGGTGTTCCGTATCCGCCAGACCGGCAAGGCCAGCGAGCATCTCACCGTTGCAGCAGGGCAATCCAGCGCGTTTCCCTGCATAAGCAGGGGCATCGTTGAAGTTTATGGACCAGATGGCTTCTACCGTTTTTTCCGACCAGAAACCGGCATCGGTTTTTCTCTTGAGACACCTCTCAAGACATCAAGGCTAGTTCTCTCCTGTACTGCGCCATCAGCCGTCAAAGCGCAGGTTCTGAATCATTATAGCGGGAAGATTGATGAACAAGTCATCGACAGGAACCCGGGCCTTTTTGAAATCAGCAATCTCACTACCAGCCATCACTGGTATCATCTCGAACTGAAAGATGAATCAGGAAAAACCCTCCTTGCACTTGCAGGCCATGTACAGACCGGCCAACCAAGCCACTCTGATCCGCACATGGGTCAGGCACCACCTGCGCGCAGATAATGTCTGCTCGTCGGTGACAGGTGCGCGACATAAAACAGGCCGGAATCCATTTTTTGGGCGGAGAGTATTAGCGCAGCGTGCCACCGGGGTAAGGAATGAACCGTTGCTGCCTCATGGTGTAACAAATATGATGAGATTGATCCCTGTCGTGAATTGACAGAGCAGATACTGACGCTAGGGTCGCGGGCGATGGTTCCCGCCTGCCGGGATGAAAAGGGAACATGGTCCAAGGCCATGACTGCCCCCGCAACTGTAGGTGTCGAGAATGATAACGCGGGTCATACCGACCCAGCCACTGGATTATCCCTCCGGGAAGGCCTGTTATCAGTCAGTGACGCACAAGTCAGGAGACCTGCCATCACGCATGGTCACGGACGAGAACCAACGGGCGGGGTGTCCCGAAGGTGGCAGGTGCAAACCCGCCCATCGTAGTGATGTGAAACCGGGATAGATCCACCATCATGCGCCCTTTGCGCCCCTTCAGATCGCTTCTCCTTGCAGGGTTGCCCCTTCTCTCTTTCTCTCAGGCAGCCGCACAGGACCAGAACACGGCCGATGAATACATTACAGCCCACGGCCAGAGCACCGCTGAATGCCCGACCGGCCATTGGCGGTAAACTCGGCTGAGTCTGCAACATAACCCCGCATCGATCGCCGTGATCGACCGGAAGATCATATCCCAGCGCGGCTATGCCCAGGCCGAGCAGGCTGCTGACGCGGCCCCCGGGGTAACGTCAGGCGGCTCACCAGGCAATCCGGCGCAACTCATGATGCGTGGCTTCAGCGGGAACCAGATCCTTATCCTACGCGACGGCTTCTATTTCGGTCCTACGACCATGGTCAACCGCCCGCTCAATGCCTTTAATCTTGAAGCGGTCGAAGTACTCAAAGGCCCTTCTTCCGTTCTCTATGGGCAAGGCGCCGTGGGCGGCACGGTCGATATGCGGACACGTAGTCCCGATCCTGATCATGCCCATCTGGATACGTTGGTATCCTACGGCAGCTTCAACAGCTGGAACGCCGGAATAGGCGGTTCCATTCCGTTATCTCCCAGTCTTGCACTACGCAGCGACTTCAGCCGCACCTCGTCAGACGGTTACGTGAAGGGCGCCAATCCCCATAGCAACGACTGGACGACAACCCTCCTTTGGCATCCGGTCAGGAATTTCTCTGTGCGGCTGGGGATGGATTACCTGACAGACGAACTCTCGACCTATTACGGTGCGCCCCTCATCCCCGGCACTGCCGTTCAGGATGCAACTGGCGGGCTTCTCCACTCGTCAAACGGTCTCGTCATCAGCAAGTCATCCCTTTGGCGCAACTACAATGTCGCCAATCCGCGCGCCAGTTCGGTCAACGCCACTCCGACCCTGCATATTAACTGGATCCTCAACGATCGCATCACCCTCCATGACAAGGCTTATTTCACCTATGCAAAAAGACGATGGGACAATGCAGAAACCTACAGCTATGTCTCAGGTCTGAACGCTGTTGATGCTCATGGGAACCAGATCCTGCCTGGACGAATTGGCCGGGACCGCTTCTATGTCTATCAAAACCAGCATCAGGTCGGTGATACAGTCGATGCCCGGTTCGACAGCAGACTGTTCGGGCTGAAAAACCGTCTGGTGATTGGCGGAGACGCTATTACATACGGTTTATCCGCAATCGTGGTTTTCCCGATGCCAGTTATGCCGATAGTGTCTCACTGGTCAGCCCTGAGCGCGGAGTTCTGGGTGCCTTCGAGGGTGAGTACCCCTACCGGAAATCTCCGACAACCATGATCGATGCAGGCATGTTCCTCGAAGACATGCTCTCGCTCACACCCAAACTTCGTCTGGTCGGTGGCTTTCGCTATGACTGGCTTTCTCTCGACAGGCAGAATTACAACCAGAGTGGTCAGTTCAGTACCTCTACAAGCTTCAAGGGTCATTATAATCCTGCCAATTTCCGCCTGGGGCCGGTTTACGATCTTTTCCCTTCAGTAAGCCTTTACGGCGTCTATACGACAGCGGAAGATCCGCCAGGTTCCAATCTGTTCATCGCCAATCGGGGTCAGTTCAGCGGCCTGAGTCATTCACGCCAAGGTGAAATCGGTATCAAGGCCAAAACGTTCTCCGGGCATGTCATTGCCACACTCTCGCTTTTCGATATCCGCCGTACCAGAATTCTGGTTCAGACTGGCCAGGACACCATATCAACAGCCGGAAGCCAGCACTCACGTGGCGTTGAGGCGCAAATAGACTGGCATCTGAACAAATATTGGTATTTCTCGAGTAATGTTGCATATACAGACGCGCATTACGGTACTTTCTATCCAGATGCCACAATCAACGCCTCTGGTAATCAGATACCAAACATCCCTGCAGTAACAGCCAATCTCTGGGCAGTATGGTCTTCTGCATTTGACCTGCCTGTCGATCTGGGTACAGGCATGCGCTATGTTTCGGCACGTAAAGGCGATTTCGCCAATACGCTCTCACTCAAGGATTATGCCTTGGTGAACGTCTTTACAGCATGGCATATCCGCAAAAACTTCACGCTTTATGGCCGCATTGACAACATCGGCAACAAGCATTTTGTCCAGTGGGCTGACACGAGTTATCCATCCGAAGTCCTGATTGGTGCGCCGCGATCATTCTCGGTCAGCATGCAGGCTGGATTTTAATCCCAATAGAACGCAGGACAATATGACTTACCTCAGGGGCAGAAAACCTCTCCGCCCCTGAGACCGTACACGGTAGAACTTCTGAACTGGCGGTTGTCGAGCCAGTTCATCCTGTTACGCACGCGGCTCTTTACCTTCGGGAAAAAGAGAAATCAGCCGATTTACACGACGTGTCATTCTCGGATGAGTCATCAGGATCTCGCGACAGAAACCGGCAAAACCGGGCACATGCCTCTCCTGTGCGACAAAAGCAGCGGGATTCATGCTGTGATTCAGCCTTTTTGCGCCACAAGCAATCATCTGCAACGCAGTCTGTGCATCTCTCTTGTTGTCGACCAGTGACGCACCGACAGCGTCACAGCTGTATTCGCGCGCGCGGGAATAAGCCGGATAAAGAAAGGGAACGAAGCTTGCCGGCATACGCACAAACTCCTTGAGCGAGTTAAGATGACCCAGAACATGATGGGCAATCTCATGGCCCATCACGAACCGGAGCTGTGCATCCTCTTCGGCTTCAACGATCGCGGAGGTCAGCAGAACATAGCGCCCTCGCGAAAGACGCAAGGCAAGCGCATTCATTACGCCATGAGAATTATAGATAAATGCTTGAGGAATCTCAGATAACCCCAGTTTCTGGCTCACTTCTACGAAAACCGTATAAAGTTCTGGAAACTGCTCATCAGTCAGAGCAACCATATTGCCAAACATATGCGCCCGAAACAATGCTGCAAGAAATTTGAGTAAAACCCAGGCTATAACGCCATAGATAACAGCGAAAATCAGGAACACGATTCCGCGCGGCTGAATAAGAAAGCTCAGGATCAGCAATAGCCATATCATAGCCCCGATGACAGTCAGAGCTGCACCGTAACGACCCTCTTTCGGATGCCTGTATATTTTTATATCTGGTGCATGATTGCCCCTGTCAGAAAATTTCCACTATCAGTCATGTATATTAAATATTGAGTCAATATATGTCGTAATTATTCAATATCTATATTTAATGTGTTTCTGATCAGAAAGAAAACTGCTGAGCAGTATAGGGCACTGGTCCATGGTTTCTGACGCCTGGTTTGCGCTCCCATCCACAACCAAGCTATCCTGAGGCAAAACATCGGAAGGGTGGGTATGAACGATCTGACTGCGGTCCTGGCAGATATTGGTATTTTTGTCTGCGTCCCCTGGATGCTGTGGCGCCTGCTTGGACGTATCATACCCATTGCCGTTATACCGATCCTGATTGGTATCATGGCAGCTGTATGGCATCTGCCACTGCAGAAAATCGGTATCCCGTCCTTTTATGGTGATACGATCGGGTGGATTGCCGTACTTGTTCTGGCCTTCACCGCCGGCATGGAAATGTGGCAGCATCCGGAAGGAGAACCCTCAGCAAATACCCTTCCCAAACCGGGCCTGCTTCGCTTGCTGGGTGGCGCCGCTATCGCCCTCGGCGGTCCGTTTCTGATTGGTTCCCTGCTTGTCTATTTCTTCTTTCTGCCTCTTCCCGGATGGCATGCACCTTCCGTAACACCTTTTATCGCTGCGGCCTCCATCGGTCTTTGCATCGCTGTCAGCGCACTTCCCGTACTCATCGGCATTGTCCGTGAGCTTCCTGTTGCAGACAAACCCATCGGCCAGCTTGCTCTGAAACTCGCTGTTATTGATGACGCCACATTATGGATCGGTCTGGCCGTTTTACAGATTGCCGCAGAACGTCAGGCTGCCATGCATAGCTGGGGAGTAAGGGAAGCAGGCGCAGTGATTCTACTGATACTTCTGGCTGCCGGTGGATCATTGGCATCCCGACACTTTCGAAATCCGCCACGCTTTCTGGTCTGGGCTGTCGTTCCACTTTATCTGAGCCTGGGTTCCTGGGCGAGCATGACGCTCGGGTTGCATGAACTGATCGGGGCTTATTTCGCCGGGGCGTTCATGCCACCTTCATGGGTGAGACGTCTGCCCTTCGAGCTATCTCGACCTCTGCACTCGTATGGGTAGCCCCGCTCTTCTTCGGCCATAGCGGCCTGCATATCAATGGTGATGCCCTCACCTGGCCTTCAGTGCTGGCTTCTCTTTCACTTGTGGCCATTTCGATCGTGGTCAAAATGGGTTCAATATACATCTTTCCGCCCTCCCAGGGTCTGTCACGTCGTCAGACACTCGGCTTGGGAGCCTTGCTGCAGTGTAAAGGACTGATGGAGATTGTGGCTGCAACCATTCTGCACGAACAGGGTATGTTGTCAGAATTTGCCTTTGCCTCCCTGATGGTCCTGGCCGTCATTTCTACCCTCCTGACTGGGCCTTTGTTTCACTGGCTCAAACCAAAAACGACCTCTCCTGCCTGAAAGAGAGGTCGCTTCTCAAAACCATAAACTATATCGGAATTACCGATTTTTCGCAGTATTTGACACGCTGAGACAAATGTAACTCCTGAATATTGGGGCATCAGGAGAGAGATTTTGAAAACAATATTTCTTCTCTCCCTGTATCAGCCCTCATAGACAAGGCTATACTGCTGATTTTTTCGTTCAATGCGTCCAAAACCATCTTTGCGGAGATGCATTCCAGCAATCAGCACCCGTTCAGAACTAACGAGGTCGAGCAGCCGTGCTCGTGTCTCAGCTGCAAGGCTCGGGTCCAGGTCGAAAGCAATTGACACATCAGGGCGTGGGATCTGGATCTCTGGGAAATGAACGATGTCCCCCCAGATCAGAAGGCTTCGACCATCGGATTCAACACGATAGCCGGTATGCCCCGCCGTATGTCCCGGAAGAGGCACGGCTGTCAGGCCGGGGGATACCTCGCCACCTTCAAAAAGACGTAACCTGTTCCGGTAATTCTCGAATATCTGACGCGCCATGAAAAAGTTCCCACGCGCCCGCTCACTTGCGCGGCTCAGATTGCCATCATCCTGCCAGAACTCGATTTCTCGCCTGTGGACGACAAGCTCGGCATTCGGAAAGACGACCTCCCCGTTTTTATCCAAAAGCCCAGCAACATGATCTGGATGAGCATGCGTCAGCAGAATTGTGTCGACCCCAGAAAACTGCACTCCGGCCTGCGGAAGATTGGACGCCAAAAGACCTCCCCATTGCCTGAAACCACCAGCCCCGGCGTCAATCAGGACCGTGCGACCACCTCCGCGTACCAGAAAGCAGTTTATATGAATGGAGGAGGTATCCTTCACCCCCGCTTCATCTTCCATCCGCGCGGCATCCGAGGGCTCGATATTCGAGAGGAGATCAAGACTGGCGCTCAGAGTGCCGTCGCTGATCGCCGTGACTGTGAAATCTCCGACCTGCTGGGAGGGGAATTGTGTAGTCGGCATTATTCTTTCCTGAGTTCTCTGCCTAGCGGTCATTCAGTTACGGGCGTGAATGTCTCTGGTCGGATATCAAAGGCAAAGATTACGGATGGAAAAGTCCATGTTGCGCTTAATGCTGTCACCGATCTCCTCCATGAATTCTCCTACGAAAGAAGCTGTTCGAAACAATGCCAGCAAAATTGAACGTCGGCAAAGACCGGATATCCACGACCGTGTCGGACAGCTTTTACCGAACGGAGAGCGTTATTACGCTCAAGATCACGAGGCACTCGACCGCTTGGAACGAGACAGTCAGGTGCTGAGTTTT
>NZ_BAJV01000012.1 GCF_000613885.1 Asaia prunellae JCM 25354
CTCGGGGATCCCCTATAGCGATCAGGCTGATGGGCTGTTTCGCCCCTATCTCGGCCCCGCCCATCGGGCGACACTCGGGCGTCTGGCCGGGTGGATGGACGAAGCCGGCATGAGCGTCGAGACGGATGCGGTCGGCACTATCATTGGTCATTATGCAGGAACGACGCCAGATGCGCCGGTTCTCCTTATCGGTTCGCATGTCGATAGCGTGCGCGATGGCGGACGTTATGACGGCATACTTGGCGTCACGCTTGGCATCGAGGCTGTCGCCCATTTCCATCGGCACAACCGGCGTTTTCCCTTCGCGCTTGAGGTGATCGGCTTTGGCGATGAAGAAGGCTCGCGTTTTTCAACCTATATGATGGGGTCGCGCTCGGCTGCCGGCCTGGCCCAGACCATTGATGACAGCGTGACTGATCGCGACGGCATTACGCTACGCAAGGCTCTGGCCGATTGGGGGCTTTCCACAACGCGTTTCAAGACGGCGCGACGCGAAAACGTGCTGGCCTATGTCGAGGCGCATATCGAGCAGGCACCCCATCTCGAGCGGGCCGCTCTCCCTCTCGGTCTGGTGCGCGGTATTGCTTCCCAATATCGCTATCGTATCACGCTGGAGGGACAGGCAGCCCATGCCGGCACGGCCATGCATGAACGGCGGGACGCACTTGCTGCTGCGGCCGAATCCATTACAGCCATAGAAGCTATTGGCGCGGCCGGGCCTGACGATCTGGTCACGACTGTCGGCTTTCTCACCGTCGAAAACGGCGCGCCCAATGTGGTGCCGGGTCATGTCATCATGACGGTCGATATCCGTGCAGTCACACCGGGTGTGCGTGAAAACGCCGCAAGGCAAATTCTTGAAGCACTGGAGGCCATCAGCCTCAAACGTAACATCACACTTTCAGTCGAACAGGTGCAGGATCTACAAGGCGCCCTGTGCGACGAGGCGCTGAATGCGATCCTGCGTAAGGCCATTATCGACACCATGGGTTACACCCCGCCAGTCCTGCTGAGCCAGGCCGGGCATGATGCGATGATCATGGCCCATCTGGCGCCCATGACCATGCTGTTCATCCGCTGTGCAGGCGGTATCAGCCACAACCCAGCGGAATCCGTCGAGAATGACGATGTCGAGGCGGCGCATCGCACGCTGGTCAGTTTCATCACACGCGTTGGAGAAGAACGATGAGCAACTTCTATGGTGAGATCGATCCCCCCCAGCGCCTGCTGATGGGACCAGGCCCCATAAATGTGCATCCGCGCGTATTACGAGCCATGGGCGCCGATATGCTCGGCCAGTTTGACCCCGAGATGACGGAATACATGAACCAGACGATGGATCTGTATCGTCAGGTCTTCATGACCACAAACCGCTGGACATTCCTGATCGACGGCTCGGCGCGTGCCGGGATCGAAGCCGCACTCACCTCGCTGATCGAACCTGGTGCTAAAGTGCTGCTCATCCGCTCGGGCCGGTTTGGCATGTTGCTGGGTGAAATCGCCGAACGTCTGGGTGCCGACATCGCCACCATCGATCTCGAATGGGGGCAGGTTGCGACGCTAGAGCAGATCGAAGCTGCACTTGCCGAACATCGCCCTGCTGTCTTCGCTGCCATTCATGGCGACACCTCCACGACCACAGCCCAGCCCCTCGAAGGGGTTGGCGCGCTCTGTCACAAATACGGTGCCCTTTCCTATATCGATGCCACGGCAACACTGGGTGGCATGCCGGTGCGCACCGATGAGTGGGAAATCGATGTGATTTCCGCCGGGCTTCAGAAATGCATGGGTGGCCCGCCGGGTAGCGCCCCCATAACCGTCTCCGACAGGGCTGCAGAATTCATTTTCTCACGACGCAAAGTCGAAAGCGGCATTCGTCGCGACGATATCAGCGACGGCATACGCCCTTTTATCCGTTCGAATTATTTCGATCTGGCGATGGTGATGGATTACTGGTCTGAGAAACGCCTGAACCATCACACCGAAGCCACGTCGATGCTGTATGCAGCGCGTGAATGCGCCCGTCTGGTTCTGGAAGAAGGGCTGGAAAACCGTTTTGCCCGCCATATTGCGGCTGGCAAGGCCATGTCGGAAGGGCTACGCGACCTCGGCCTTACGCTCTACGGTCAGGATTCTTACCGGATGAGCAACGTAACCGGCGTGTATATCCCCGAAGGAATCAATGGCGAGCGTGTGCGTAGCCGCATGCGCGAAGAATACCAGATCGAGATTGGCACGGCCTTTGGCCCGCTGGCAGGCAGAATCTGGCGTCTTGGCGCGATGGGCTATAATGCCGAGCTGCACAAGGTGCGCCTGACACTGGCTGCGCTCAAAGCCGTGCTTCAGAGCGAGACATGACCCGCTATACAGCGGAGCCTACGGAAGCGTCTCCACTGACTGGATTTCGTCATGAATGGCTTTCAGCACGCGGCGCGTAGCGGCCAGATCCTCCTCCGCTACGCCTGAGATCGCGCGCATCTCGATCTCGCGTGACAGACGCATGACTTCCTGGAGACGGGCTTCGCCCTCTCTGGTCAGAGTGACGAAAAATGCCCGGCGATCCGCTTCATCCGGTTCTCTGGTAACAAAGCCCTTTTCCTCAAGCGTGCGCAGAATGCGCACCATTGAGGATTTGTCGAGCAGTAATGCGTCGGCGATTTCCTTCGGGTGAAGCGGCCTGCCATGACGTTTGAGTTCCAGCAGAGGTTGCCAAGTAGCATCCGTCAGATCATGGGGTCTGAGCTCTGTATCCAGTATCTGTCGCCATCGCCGGGCAATCAGAGCCATCATACGCCCCATAGTCGGCGTATCGGCTGTCATCCCTCTCATGGAGTCGCCTCGGACAGACCATCCGGCACATTGTTCACCAGATCGAGCTGTCCTGTGGCATGAGCGAGAGAGGCCGCCTTGGTAAAGGCCTGGGCAATACTGACTGCGAGCGACGCCTGAGCTTCGAACAGGGCTGCAGCGGCAGTCGAGGCGTCTGTCATGGTTCCGACACCATTCGCATAAGCCTGACTTGCGCCCTCATTGGCCGTTCTTGCAGCGTCATTGAGCACCTGAGCCGATTTGACCTGAGCCAGTGCAGTCTCTAGCGCGTCCTGACTGTCTGCTACCTGACGCTCGACGCTCAGACGATCCTTCAGAAGGGTTGCTTCTGCCGCATCGCGACGGGATTCAGCCATATGAATGGCATTGGCCCGCAATCCGCCCTGGTAGATCGGCCAGCTGATCTGCAGAAGAGCAGTCGCTTCTGGCTGGGCAATGGCTGAAGCGGGAGCAGAACGCCCCGTGCCATAGGTTTTTAGCGCACCCAGATAGCCCGAAGCGGAACCTGCAAAAGAGATACGCGGACGAAGCGCCGCTTTTGACGCCAGAACAGCCTGGTCCGAAGCCCGTAATTTGGCAATATCAGCCAGAAGATCGGGACGAGAGGCAAGCGCCTGGTTAACGAGCTGTTTGATCTGGTCGGGCGAACTATGCGGCAGATCACGCGCCGGAACAGGTTCAATCTGCATGGTAAGCGTTGCAGGCAGACCTGTTACCTCCAGCAGAGCATGGCGCGCAGCATGTTCGGCATCATCAGCCTTGTCGAGATCGAAACGCGCCTGAGCCAGATTACGCTGGGCTGTCGCCACATCCACGATTGTAGCCTCACCATTATCGTGGCGTGACTGCGCTGCACGCAGAAGCAGGGCCATGTTATCCACAGCATGATGCGAGGCCACCACGATGGCCTGTGCTGCCTGATATTGGTGATAAGCGCTGATCACATCCAGAATGAGCTGCTGATGCACGGCTGAGAAGCCGAAATTGGCCGCCAGGGTTTCGAACTTCGCTTCCTGTATCTGCGCACGTGTCCGCCCGAAATCGAGCAGAAGGTAATCGAGTTCAAGCTTGGGGAAGGCGGCTGCCCCATTCGATGTCAGATAGCCACGGCTCGACAGGTAGTTAGGCAAGGGCAGGGCCATACGCTGAAACCCGCCCATGGCAGAAAAAGTCAGCTGTGGCAGCATGGCCGCGCGTGACATACCGACATTGATTGCAGCCTGTCTGGCAGATTCCCAGGCGATACGGGTGCGCGGATTGTTACGCTCTGCAAGATCGATCAGCTGAGGGAGGGAAACTGCCTTGTCGATTGCTTCAGGCAAGACCGGACCAGAATGGGGTGCCATTGCGTGATCTGGCTCAATCCCGGCTGACACCGGCGGATTGCGTATATCCGGAGGCAGAACGAGTCCTGTGCTGGTCTTCGGATGCCACGCATGGTCTGCCGTTTCCGGTGCAAGATCACGCGTATCGTTGCACCCGGAAAGCAGCGACGCGACGACGAAAAGAGGAAGAATATGGCGTGTCATCAGAAAAATCCGGGAAGCAGAACAGTTCATCATGCGGCTTCGACCTGTCCACGCGCATCGGGATCGTAATTCAGCACGATGCCGCGCAGGCGTTCATCAAGCAGACCAAACCAGACCATGCGCTGGGGATCGTCTTCCATATGGGGAAGGACAGGAAGCCTCGTCTGCAGGGCAAGACCATCACGACCATCCTCAAGCCATTGAGCCAGCTCATCCAGCCAGAGGCGTATTGTCTCGATGTAATGCTGTGCCCTCTCATCAGGCTCGCGTCTGACATCAGAAATGACCGCAACAGGAATGGAAAGCAGCTGGATATCTGTCACCAGGGATTGCGTGACATCGGGAATGGACGCATTTCCCTTGAGACGTTCTTCCTCAAAAGGTGCATTGCGTAGCGAGGTCCGCGTTGCTGCGATGGCGCTGCCGAATTTCTCTCGTTCGAACTCCTGTCGGATATCAACGGCAATGTCACCACGCTCGCGACGCATCACGATCAGATCACCCAGTTTCCTGACAGCGCTTACCAGATGCTTGCGCGCGACATTTGTTGCGCTGACTGGCCATAGGGCTGCCGAAACAAGGTAGACCACGATATTGCCGATAATAATGCCAACGACACGATTTCGCGCCGTCTCCATATCAAGTGTCGGACCATATCCCTGCAGAATTGTCATAAAATAGGCCATGGCAATCTGCACCCCTGCATAGGAAATGCGTTCGCTTCCGCTTTTGACCCAGCCAGCAAACATTGCCACAGGAATCACGACCAGAATCAGATCAAGGCAATCAGTAAGCGACGGCATAAGGGTCAGGATCGTCCCTATACCAAACACGGCACCAATCATGGCGCCAATCACGCGAAGCAGCATCTTGTGCACCGTGTCGCCAACCGTCCCGAGAGAAACGAGAAAACAGGTGACGACGCAGGTCTGGATACCTGGCCATGAGGTGAAACGCGTAATGGCGTAGCAGATGACGACGCTGATCGCGATCCGTATGGCAGAACGGGGATAAGCCGGATTTGTGAAAGCATCCGGTCTGAAAAATCCCTGTGCTGCCGCTCTGATTTCCGGCGCAAAACTTGATGCCGTCGTCTCCGGACGCATGAGCAGACCATGAATAATGGTCAGACTGCGTATGAACTCGATGGCCAGAGGATAAAGCGTCGGATCATCGTGAAACTCGGCAGCAAGGCTTTCAAGCTCCGCTTCATCAAAATCGATAGCAGGCGCCCGTTCACGCCCGTGAGTATGGACTTGCCCGCATTGTGCAATGATCTGACCCGTACGATTGAGAAATCTTGTACCTCTTCCGGCCCCCAGCTGGCTCCAGGCCAGTGTGATCATGACAAGACGCGCCGTCGTGCGGATCATGGCTAGACCAACATGATGGCTTGACATCTCAGGGTGAATTTTTACGCTCAGATCATGAAAATGGCGCAGTGTCGCCACGCCCTGCGCTGCCAGCCCCCTGATTGCACCCATTTCCTTCGTCTGAGGCTCCGCACCGGTCTCGCAGGCGCGTGCAACGGCCTCAAAACGCTGTGCCAGACCTTCTCGCAGCATTGTCAGCGGATCATGACCGGCAAGACGATTGACGACTGCAATAATCGCAAGGGCGATGATGAAAACAGCCCCTACCCAGAGGAGTGTGTGAAGCATTGCCTCCTCGGGAGGCATGAAGGCTGCATCGGGAACAGCGCTATCGGTCGTATTGCCTATAAAGCCATCAAGAGAATAACCGACCGTTTCAAGCATATCCGCGCTCATGGACATGTAGACGATCCAGAAGAGCAGGATATTGGCGAGTGATCCCATGGTCATCGCCTGGGACAGAAAACCGGCAGCCAGCGTCAGAAGCAGCATGAGAGGCAGTCTGAGTCCCGGCTCTGACAGACTTGCCATCATCAGCAGGATCGTCAGGGCTGTCCCTGCCACAATCACGGCACCGCCCATAAGGGCAGTGCTTGTATTGGACGCAGCGTCATTCCCTGAAAGAAAAAAGCAGATGAAAACCAGCACGGGCAGATCGGGCACCCGGAAGGTTTCACCGATCAGGATCGTGACAATGACCTGCACAACCAGCAGCACCGTATTACGGGCACGACCGGGCGTCGGGGCCATCTCCTTTTTCAGAAAGGCAAAGGTGGAAGGAGGATCTGCATGCCATTTCCGGCTGTGCCCCCCTGCAGCGCCCAGCTGGCTCGCGCTCATCGCATGACAACCACAACAACAGTTGCTCCGATACGCATCAGGTCCGAAGGCGGGTTATCAAGCCGGATACGAACCGGAAAACGCTGGGCAATACGCACCCAGTTCAGTGTACGAGGCACCTTGGGCAGGCCATTGGCACTCGTTCCTTCATCTGGCACGACACCGGCATTCAGGCTTTCCAGCGTGCCTGTAATAGGCATACCAGGCTGAGCCATGGCATAGACCTTGACCTTCTGTCCTGGCAGCAGTCCCACAAGCTGTGTCTCACGAAAATTCGCAATGGCCCACCAGACTTCGCTGTCAACCAGGGTGAAGACCGGTTTACCGGTCGTGGCATATTCACCTGCGCTGATATTAAGATCCGTCACGATGCCATCGCAGGGCGCACGCACCGTCGTCAGGCGCAAATCGCGCTCCGCTTCACGAAGCTGGGCTTTTGCAGCCGCCAGATCTGCACGCAGAGGCGCCACGCTACGTACGGCCTGACGCGCTGCAACAGCCGATTGCAAGGCCTGTTGCAGCGATGCTCGGCACTCCGGGTCTCTGTTCGGGCCTGATCAAGCGCCTCACGGGTTACAAAACCCTGTGCTGCAAGGGGAGTCAGGCGGTTCTGGGTTGCCTGGGCAAGTGCCAGTCTGGCACGAGCGCTCTGCACAGCACTGGCTTCCGCGCCGGCATGAGAAATCTGTGAGCTGACCTGACTGGTCTGAACATCGATCTGCGCCTGAAGCCCGTCAACCTGCGCCTGTGCCTGCTGCACGCGATAGGTATAGCTCGGGATCGATTACATAGAGTATCTGTCCACGCCTGACCTTGTCATTGTCATGAACCGGCAAAGACACGATACGACCGCTCACCTCCGGTGCCAGATGCACAATATTGGCGGCAATATAGGCATCTTCTGTTCTTGGGCGGGAATGAAGACGTTCCAGAACCATAAAGCCGGTGACGACACAGGCAGCCAGAGACAAAACCAGGAGCGCAATACCCCCGATACGTGAAGTAAGGAACTCATGAGTGCACCGCTCGCAAACTCTTGGCGATCGGCAGGTGCCGGCCGATCAGGAAAAGACGACCGCTCAACGAGAGATTGACAGTATCGGCCGATCCACAGGGGGCAGGCATCGGCTCAATGACCGAAAAAAACCAGCCACACCAGAAAGGTGACGGCTACCATGAAGGCAAGATAGGTCAACATCGGCGCCGGAACAGATTGCTGGAGGTTGAATACCCCCAGCAAGGCACGCAAAAGCGCAGCGCCGACAGCACCCAGCGTAGCGCAAAGCATCCACGACGGAAAAAAGGAGCCGAGTACATCCTGCAAAGGTGCCCGTGTACAGCCACTAAGCGTCAGGACAGGCAACGGGACAAGACGCCACAACGCGGTAACCTTGCATGAAGGAATAGAACGTAAAGGGATCATGGCTGTATCATCTGATTTCGTTTCCTCGGTCAGACGGAAGAACACCAATATGGTTTATATATCAACCATTTTCTGAAAAGGCATTATCCGGCTCAGGTAGATGATGAACCCGATATGAAACGGTCGATACTGGGAAGGCAGAAAGATACGCTTTTTTGATCCGGAAAACGCCAGAAAGCGCCGTGTCATTACCGGCGCGTTGCTCGTCTGTGCTCTATTTTCTGGAATTTTGATGGTGGAGCCAATCGGAATCGAACCGACGACCTCCTGAATGCCATTCAGGCGCTCTCCCAACTGAGCTATGGCCCCGCCGTATCAGAACCGGCCCCTTGGGTCAGGCCAGTGGCGCGGGTATAGCGGGGGGCTTGTGCCCTGACAAGCCCCCCGCAGGACTATTTTTTTGCCAGTCCGTGATTACGCAGTACATCCAGCAGCGGCAATCGGGGCAGACCCAGTATCGCGTCATGATCACCATGGATCGACTCAAAAAGCTGTACACCCATCCCTTCGAGTCTGTACGCCCCTACACAGGCCAGAAGGGCTTCACCTTCACGCTGCAGATAAGCATCCAGGAATGCATCGCTGAATGCACGCATCGTCAGTTCCGGCGTCGCAAGATGCTCCCACAGCTTTTCTCCGTTTCTGTACAGGACAAGGGCTGTCTGAAGCCTGTGTGTACGCCCCCTCAGACGGCAAAGCTGATCACGCGCCATTTCGAGTGACTCCGGCTTGTCGAAACCGGTGTTTTCGCACTCGAGAATCTGGTCTGCCGCAATAACAAAATCGGCGCTCATAAAACCATGATTCCTGAAGAAACCTAGAGCTTTGGCATTTGCGAGCGCCAGAGCGACAGTGCCGTGATCTGTTCCCCGAGCCCTCATTTCCTCACGTAGTATGACCTCATCCACCGCAACGGGGCAGGCCGTCACTTCAAGTCCTGCATCCTGGAGCAAAGCAAGACGTGCCTTGGATCCACTGGCAAGAAACAGGCGCTGTACACCCGGATTCGGGCTATTCGACTCCATGGCGAGTCTCCTTGTGTCACAGGGGTGAATGAGTACCGTCAGTACTGGGGTACATGGGGATTGTACGAGCATTCTGCGGAAGGCGTACCGAGTACCGTGGATTGTACGGTTTCCCGCTGTAGCAGTGGGTTGTACACAGCCCTTCTGTGGGTATTTCGGGATAACCTCCGCAAATGCCTCAAACCAAAGGCTTAATCGTTTGTACACAGTGTTGGTAACTTGGTGTACGTTTTCGGAAAGATGGGTACCCCGTCATCCACAGGGATCAACCTATCCGACAGGATATCTTTCTTTTTTCTTTTATGATTATTGATCGGTATGGATAGCGAAATCTCACCTCTGCCAAAGCCTGTAAAACCGCTTCTGCGTGTCCTCCAGGGAGAGGCTGTCTGGCCTCCCCCGATCTGGCTGATGCGTCAGGCTGGACGCTATCTGCCGGAATTTCGTGCAGAGCGCGCCAAGGCCGATTTCCTGACGCGCTGTACCACACCCGACATCGCGGCAGAGCTGACCCTTCAGCCTATTCGCCGTTACGCCATGGATGGCGCCATTCTGTTCTCCGACATTCTGGTCCTGCCCTGGGCCATGGGTCAGGACCTGAAATTCATCGAAGGCCGAGGCCCGGTCATGGAGCCGATCCGCAATCGCGCCGCTCTCGATGCGCTTTCTCCGTCACGCGTAGCCGAAATCGTCGCGCCTATCCAGGAGACGTTGCGCATTCTGGCCCGTGAGCTTCCCAAGCCTACGACGCTTCTCGGTTTTGCGGGCAGTCCCTTCACAGTTTCCTGCTACATGGTCGATGGCGGCAGCTCGCGTGAGTTCGGCGTGACACGCGCCATGGCCCTGCAGGACCCTGCCCTGTATGGCGATCTCATCGATCTGCTGACACAGGCCACCACCGACATGCTGATCGGTCAGATCGATGCGGGCGCCGAAGCCGTCATGCTGTTCGACAGCTGGGCCGGTCTGTTGCCACCGTCGCAGTTCCGCCAGCATGTGATCGCTCCCACACGCGCCATCGTGCAGGGCATCCGTGCGGCTCGACCTGGCGTGAAAATCATAGGCTTTCCGCGTCTCGCCGGTCTGATGGCGATTGAATATGCCCGTGAAACCGGCGTGGATGCCCTGGCCTGTGACACCTCCGTCGATATGACCCAGATGGCCACGCTCTGCCCCGACACGCTGGCGCTGCAAGGCAATCTCGATCCGATCATTCTCAAAAACGGCGGTCAGGCGCTCATTGATGAGGCGCATACGATCAGAAATGCTCTCAAGGGCCGTCCGCATGTGTTCAATCTCGGTCATGGCGTAATGCCCGAGACGCCGCCGGAGCATGTCGGGGCCCTTGTCAACGCCGTACGTGATATCGGCTGAGAACCATGGCCCATGCCCTGTCTCCCTCGGGTGCATTGCGCCTTGTGATCTTTGATTGCGATGGCGTGCTGATCGACAGCGAGGGACCCTCCTGCCGTCTTGTGGCGCGTGTGGCCCGCGAGCATGGCATTGGCGTCAGCGATGAAGAGTCAATCGAGCGTTTTGCCGGCAAGGCGCTGGCTCAAGTCAAACACGAGCTTGAAGCCGAAACAGGGCATGATCTCGGTGCTGATTATGTGGCTATCATGCAGGACAAGCTGGTCGAGCTGATGCGCGACGAGGCGGTGCCCATTGATGGGGCTGCCACCATGCTTGAGGGCGTTACTGCACTTGGTCTTCCTTTCCGGGTTGGTTCGAACTCCTCCTGGCCGGAAATGGAAGTGAAATTCGACCGCGTCGGTTTCTCTCCTCTCTTTCCACGTCACAGGGTCCATTCAGCACGCGACATGATGCGGCCCAAGCCGGATCCTTATGTCTTCCTTCATGCTGCAGCAGAGGAAAACATCGACCCGTCATGCTGTGTGGTGATCGAGGATTCCGATACCGGCGTTCAGGCTGCGCATGATGCGGGTATGGCCTGTATCCTGCTCAGGGCCGAAGGTCCGCCTCCTGCCCATGACTGGACCGGATTGAGGCGCATTGCCCACTTGGACGAGCTCGTGCCCGTTCTTGCCGATGTACTGAAGGAGCAGGCGAGATGAGTGCCCTCATGCCCTGGTTTCCCTGGCTCAAAGTGCTGCATATCCTGGCTTTTACCTCCTGGATGGCGGGTAATTTCTATCTGCCCCGCCTTTTCGTCTATCATTCCCAGGTTGCCCCCGGCACGGATGAGAGCGCCCGCTTCCAGATCATGGAACGTCGCCTTCTGCGTGCCATCATGACGCCTGCCATGATCGCGACACTTCTCTCGGGGGGAATGCTCGCCTCAATCCCGGGCTTGATTGACTGGTCTGCTCCCTGGTGGTGGATCAAGCTCGTTACCGTGCTGCTGCTTTGTGGCTTTCACGGTTTCTGCGCCCGCTGGCGTCGCGAATTCGCCGCAGAGCAACGGCTGCATCAGGAGCGGTTTTATCGCATCGCCAATGAGGTGCCGACGCTCCTGATGGTCGTGATCGTTATCATGATCGTAGCCCGGCCTTTTTCGGGGTGAGAGGTATTCAGCTCTGCCCTGAACCCGCTAAAGGACAAGCCCCTTCGATTCCCGCTTCGGATCAAACAGGTTTCCAAAGGATAATTATCCTTTGGCGGGGAACGGGGCAGAGCCCCGCCTGTTTTTCAGATTGCTCCGAACCGCCGGTAGAGAAACTCGCCATCGTGACCGGCGGTTGAGGCCTCCATAACCAGTGCGTGCTGGTTTGAACGGGCACAGACGGGGTCGGTCGCTGAGGCATCGCCGGTCAGGGCGAGGGCCTGACAACGACAACCGCCCCAATCCACCTCCTTGAGGCTGCAACTGCGGCAGGGTTCGGGCATCCAGTCAGTGCCACGAAACAGATTGAACAGGGGAGAATCCTGCCAGATCGCACCGAGCGATTCCGTCGCCACATTGGGAAAGACCACATTCGGAATGGTCTCGGCGGCATGGCAGGGCAACACCTTGCCCGAGGGGGTGATGTTAACGAAACGCTGTCCCCAACCGCCCATGCAGGGTTTGGGTTGATCGGCGTGGTAGTCAGGGGTGACATAATCGATGGCAAGGCTGTTGCCAAAGCGGGCGCGTGCTTTCACGACTGCTTCGGTCGAGGCTTCAAGCTGCTCGGCTGAAGGCATCAGCAGAGCGCGGTTCTTCAGGCCCCAGCCATAATACTGGGTGTGGGCAATCTCGACGCGGCCCGCGCCAAGGTCATGGGCGAGATCCAGCATTTCGGGCACACGCGCTACATTTTCGCGATGCACGACAAAATTGAGGGTGAGCGGAATGCCACGTGCCTTGATGAGGCGGGCGGCATTAAGTTTCTTTTCCTGAGCGCCGCGCAGACCGCCAATGCGTTCGGCACCAGCCTCATCAACATCCTGAAACGAGAGCTGGATATGGTCGAGCCCGGCAGTGTCTAGAGCCTCGAGTGTGGTGTCGTTGATGAGCACGCCCGACGTGATGAGATTGGTGTAGAGATTGAGTTTGCTGGCGTGACGCACAAGCTCGGGCAGATCGTTGCGCGCCATTGGCTCGCCGCCGGAAAAATGAACCTGCAACACACCCAGAGAAGCCGCTTCGTCGAGTACGCGCAGCCAGTCCGCCGTTTCCATTTCCGACGCCCGGCGATCGAGGGCGATTGGGTTGGAGCAATAGGGGCAGGCGAGCGGGCAGCGATGGGTCAACTCGGCAAGAAGGCTCATCGGAGGCGGCGCGAAACTCATGCGCCCAGCACTTTCTGCTCGATGAGCGACGCGAGCAGGGTCTGCACATCGGCTGCAATGATCTCACGTGGCGCCTGATAGGTCTTGGCCAGCGTGTCGATCAGAACGCCAAGCGGTTGGTCACTATCAACGAGCTGCAGAATGGCAGCGGCGATCGGATCGGCAATGAAGGCTTTCTCGGGTGCCTGGATAAGCCAGACATCACGCACGCGATCATGCTGAAGGCGATGACCACGTGTGAATTTCAGAATGCTGTCTTCGGAAATGCTCAATCGCTGAAAGCCTCTGGCGTATGAGCCCGGCAAAGGCACCTGGGGCGGGATGGCCTTCCATATACACATGCTCGAGGGCATCGAGCATTGTCCAGAGCACATTGCATTTGAAAATCAGCGCATCGATGACTTCCTTCTGCTGCTCGGCGGTGCGGGCATGTTCCTTGACATAGGCCAGAGCAAAATCTGAATCGCGTGGTGCCTGGGTAAGGCGTGGCGCAAAATAGGCCAGTGTTTCTTCAGAAATGAAATCATAATGACGCAGCATGCCCGAAACGCGTTCACTGATGATGGTCGGTGAGAAGAGTTCGGTCAGCGACGAGGCAATGGCGGCCAGAACGGAGCGATCACGCACGTAATGCACATAGGCTTCAACGGCAAAGCCCGTAGCGGGTAGCATACCCTGTAGGCTCTCGACATAGGGGCGTGACAGGCCGAGCCCGTCCGTCAGTTTCAGCCAGCGCGCAATACCACCCGAGCCGGGTTCGTTACCATCGTGGTCTTCCAGGCGGCGGCGCCATTCGCGACGCAGTTCAGCAGTGGGCAGGCGGGCAAGCAGGGTTGCATCCTTCACGGGAATGGACGCCTGATAATAATAGCGGTTCAGCGCCCAGGCCTGCACCTGGGTGCGGCTGAGCTTGCCATCATGCAAAGCGCGGTGAAAGGCGTGGCGGTTATGATAGCGTTCAGCGCCGATTTCACGCAGGCGGGTCTCAAGGGCGTCGGGGGTAAGAACCGTCATGTTGATGCTCCCAATGTCAGGCGCAGACCATCTTCACCGATGGTCCATCCTGCTTCTTCTGCCGTCTGGCGTTCCGGTGAACCCGGAATGAGGACGGGGTTCGAGTTATTGATGTGAATGAATACGCGATGCGCTGGGGCATCATGCAGCGTTGCAATGATACCTTCCGGGCCGGACATGGAAATATGACCCATGCGCAGCCCTGTCTTGGGACTGAGCCCGGCGTGGATCATCTCGTCATCCCGCCATAATGTGCCCTCCATGAAGAGGCATCCGCGCTGCGGATACGGGCGCGTATGTCCGGGGTAAGATCGGCACAGGCAGGCAGAAAAATCAGTCGATGCTGCCCGTCAGTAATGTCGAGTCCGATTGTCTCGCCTTTCTGACTGGCAGATGCTCGGCATAGAGTGGTGCCTTGCCCGGAACGTCGAAGGGCGTCACGATCAATCCGGATTCTGTGTCATCCTTGTTGGGCAGGGCAACAGGGCAGAGGTCTTCCAGCACCAGTCGTGGAACGATCCCGCGATTGACGGCCTCGAAGATCGGGTTGGCATCAAGCTGGGTATGTGTGGCCTGTGTGGCATAGAGCCTGAAAGGCTCACGCTCGCGAAGAGTCAGCAGTCCGGTTATGGAATCGACCTCGCCGTTGGTCAGAATGACGCCCTGTATCGGGGTCGAGCGCAGTCCGGTCTGTGCCTGTAATTCAGGCGTTGCCAGGATCTGGGCTCGCAGATCAGGCGAGGCATTGAGAACAAACCAGTTCTGGCCATCACTGCTGACAGCGAGGGACGCCTGGCTACGGGACGGAATTTTACCCTCGCGGGCGGCACGACAGGCGGGGGCATTGGAATTCCATTGGGGAAAACCGCCTCCGGCGCCGCTGCCGAGAACGATGATATCGAGCATGGTCGGGGTTGGTCAGTCAGTCACAGGCCAGAAACGACAACAGCCGCACGAGGGGTGCGGCTGTTGTTTATCGACGATCAGATGAAGAACTTACTTCTTCTGGCCGCAGACATAGGAGTTGATTTCGGCGCCGAGCGGAATTTCGGTAACCTTCGGGGTGTTCCAGGCCATGATGATATCCTTTTGCAAAATATGTTCGGGTGCTGGGATAGCTATAAGATAGAACCTGAAAATGGGTTGCAAGCCAACGCGATTCAACCCAATAAAATGTAACCTGCTTCACGTTGATGGCAACGATTGTGACCCCGGGCAGCTGATCGGCGTTGACGATCGCGCCGGCTACGCGCTCCAACCCGTCTTTCAGGAAAGAACCGCCCGCCATGTCAGACCCGCTTCTGACTTCGGATACGCCTCTGCCTGAAACGGAGCAGGGGAATATGCCTTCTCGCGATGCACCCCAGGTCATGCCTGCATCGGGTGAAACCGATGAGATCGAGAGCGATGTTCATCAGGCGGGTATTATCCGCAAGGCGATGATGCGTCACAGCCTCGGGTTACGCGATGTCGGGGTTCTGATCCTGTCCCTGCTTGCCGTGTTCTATACACTGTATTTTGCTGCGGATATCGTTCTGCCCTTCGTCTTTGCGATGGTCGTCAATCTGCTCATGATAGGACCCATGCGTTTCGTGCATGGGCGGCTGCGTCTTCCCAAGCCCATTGCAGCGCTGCTTCTGATCATTGCCATGTTTCTGATCGTGGTATGTATCGGGACAGCCATTTCGGTACCCGCCGCGGCATGGTTGACGAAAGTGCCGCAAAGCCTGCCAGCCCTTCAGCAGAAACTGGCTTTCCTGCAAGGACCGATCGATTCCCTGCAACGGGGTTACCTGCGCGTGGTCGCCCTTATGTCCGGTAATGGTCACCATCATGTCAGCGCGGCGAGCGCCGCAGCGTCTTCTGCCTCCAACGGAGCAGAGACACTGCGAATATGGGGGTCATCTTTCCTGATCGGGACACGGGCTTTCATGGGTGAGTTGTTCACCATGCTGCTCATGCTCTTCTTCCTCATGACCGAGGGGGACAGTCTGCTGAGGCGCATTGTCGAGATCATGCCGACTTATTCTGACAAGCGGCGCATCGTCCAGATTACCACTCAGATTGAACGCAACGTCTCGCTTTATCTGGCAACCATTACCATCATGAATATTCTCGTGGGGGCGCTCAATCTGCTGCAATGCTGGCTTACCGGCATGCCTAACCCCCTGCTCTGGGGCGTTCTGGCCTTTCTGCTCAATTATGTGCCGATCATTGGTCCGTTAACAGGCGTGGTAGTCTATTTCTGCGTGGCACTGATCAGTTTTCCGTCTTTCCTTCTCGCGCTCCTGCCTCCTGCAATCTATCTCTGTATTCACATTCTTGAGGGTGAGACCATCACCCCCATGCTTCTGGCCAAGCGCTTCACGCTGAACCCGGTTCTGGTCATGGCATCGCTCCTGTTCTGGGACTGGATGTGGGGGATTGGCGGTGCATTTCTTTCCGTTCCCATGCTCGCTGTGTTCAAGATTTTCTGTGATCATATCGGGGCGCTCACACCGATTGGCCATGTGCTTGGCGGCCCTGTAAGGCCACGGTCGCTGCGTACACTTGGTCCCGAGGTTGCCCCCGAAAAGACGCCCTGAAATTCATTGTTCCGACAAAATGAGCGATCGCGTCGCATATGACATGAAATTATCATGCGTGTTGCGTCGGCTTATCCTATTAGAACACCGGTCTGAGGCTGGAGATCGCTTGGCGAAGCTGGGGTGAACGGCTATCAAATGCAACAAAATATTTCTAATTCCCGAGCCGAGGTTTCCATGCGCTCCTATGATGGTCTTGTCTGATCAATGCAGGCACCTCTTATCCGCCGCCTTGGTCTGGCAGCGTTCATCGCTATCGTTCTGCTTGGGATCGTTATCACGATTATTCACGAGCATGGTGGCCCTCGTCCCGGTCGCCCTCTGGCGCAGCTGACCCGCGAAAATGGTCTGGTAATTGTCACGGATGACTCGCCGTTGATGAAACGACTTCATGTCGAGCCGGTCAAAGCCAGTATTCTGGCTCACGGGTTGCGTATCCCTGGCATGGTTGAAGCGGAGCCAAGGCGCAGCTTCAATATCCTGACGCCTGTGACCGGTCATGTGATCAAGGCTGATCTGCAACCCGGACAGATCGTACATAAAGGAGATGTTCTGGCTGTGCTGGCCTCGGGCGATCTCGATCAGGCCTATGCCGATCTGATGAAATCCCGTGCGCAGCAGACCTATGAGGAGCGTGTGGTCAAACGCGCCCAGGATGTTCTTGCTATAGGCGGTAATGCCCGCAAGGATCTTGATTCCGCCCTTAATGATCTGGCCCAGGCCAAGGCGGAACGTCAGCGTGCCGAACGTCGTCTTGAATCCCTGAACAGCCGTACAGATCAGGATGGTGAAGGTCTGGTGCGACTGATTGCCCCGGTCGATGGTCTGATCGCCAGTACAACGCTTGCTCCGGGTGTCAATGTCACCGATGCGACCGCAGTTCAGACTGTAGTACTCGATATATCGCAGGTGCAGATCGATGCTGAAATCCCCGAAGACTCCGTCGGGATTGTTTCGCTCGGTCAGCAGATGACAGCCCGGATTACCGCGTTGCCGGGGCGGCATTGCTCGGCGCCAATCCAGTCGATTGAACCGGCCCTGCACAGCGATACGCGGCGCGTGATTGCTCATATCAGTTGCGACAATACCGATGGTCAGCTTCGCCCGAACATGTTTGCCGATATCGAGATCGCCGTAAAACAGCCGGAAATGGTTATTATTCCCAAAACGGCTCTGCTCATGAACAATGATCGCCTGACCGTCTTCGTGCAGGACAGAGCACCCATGCATTTCCGTCGGCGCGCTGTGACAGTGAGTTATGACGAGGGCGAGACGGTACGTGTCCTGTCCGGACTGGAGGCGGGTGAGACGATTGTGACCCGTGGTGCCATTCTTCTCAATGATAATGACTGATTTGTCAGCGCCGCAGATGAGAGTCCTATAATCCGTGATCGCGACCCTGATTTCGTGGTGCTTTGCGCGCCGTCATATCGTTTTTATCTGTGCCGTGTTTCTGGCTCTGGCTGGAGGCTATGCCTGGCGTGTTCTGCCGGTTGAAGCCTATCCTGATCTCGGAGCTGTCAACGTTCAGGTTACCACCCAGGTTTCAGGTCTTGCTGCCGAAGAAATGGAACAGCAGGTCACGGTGCCGCTCGAACGGGCTCTTGCTGCTGTTCCGGGCGTAACCGAAAGCCGTTCCAGCAGCACTTTCGGCCTTTCGCTCATTACCCTGATCTTTCATGACGGGGTCGATGTTTTCACGGCGCGTCAGCTCGTGCTTGAATTGCTGGGTACGGCGAGCATGCCTGATGGTGTGACGCCCCAGCTCGGTCCGATTACCGGACCTGCAGGTGAGATCTTCCGGTACACGCTGGAATCGGATTCGATGGATCTGATGCAGCTTTCCGATGTGCAGCGCTGGATAGTCATCCCGACGCTCCAGCGGGTGCCGGGGATCGTGAACGTCAATAATTTCGGTGGATTAACACGCGAATACCAGCTTGTTCTCAAGCCCGAGGCTCTTCTGCGTTACGGGCTCAGCACTGATGACGTGGTAAACGCGATCAAGAACAACAATGCCAACGCGGCGGGTGGGCGTGTCACACGTGGTGAGCAATCCTACATTGTGCGCGGTGTCGGCATGATCCATACACTTGATGACATGAAGCGGATCGTGGTTGCCCAGCATAATGGCACACCCATTCTGCTGAGCGATCTGGGACAGGTGCAGTTCGGCCATCAGATTCGTGAAGGTATTCTGGGCAAGGACAACAACCCCGATACCATCGAAGGTATCGTCACCATGCTGTCAGGGGCCAATCCGTCTCTGGTGCTGGACAACGTGCATAATGTGGTTGACCAGTTGCAGGAACGTCTCAAGCCGCTCGATGTGCGTCTTGTGCCCTATATCGACCGCGATAATCTGGTGAAAGCCACGACCCACAAGGTCGGCGAGACCATGGTTGAGGGTATCGGCCTCGTTCTGGTTATTCTCACACTCTTCCTCGGTAGCCCGCGCAGTGCCGTGGTGACGGCTGTTACCATTCCACTCGCGCTCTCGACCGTCTTTGTGCTGATGCATTTCTTCGGTATGGCTGCCAATCTGTTCTCGCTCGGCGCCATCGATTTCGGCGTGATCGTGGATGGGGCCATCGTCATCACCGAGGCCATTCTGCGCCTGCGTGAGGAATCGCCAAAAGCGACACTGACCAGCACCGAGGTGTTAAGCGTTGCCCGTATTGCCGGACGTTCGATCTTTTCTTCCACGCTGATCATTATTGTTGCCTATAGCCCGCTCTTTGCGTTCGAGGGCAGTGAGGGCAAGCTCTTCCGTCCCATGGCCTATACGGTCAGTTTTGCGCTGATCGGTGCATTGGCCTGCGCGCTCTGTCTTATTCCGACGCTCAGTTATCTTGCCTTGTACAAGCCCCGTCGCATCTGGCACAATCGCCCTCTTGAGGCGCTGCATCGCGCCTATGAGCGTGGCCTGAACCACATGCTGGCTCGCCCGCTTGTCACCTATATTGGCGGTGGTGGTGCGCTGCTGGCTGTTCTTATTCTGGGCGCAACGGTAGGACGCGAATTCCTGCCCGATCTTGATGAGGGGGCGCTCTGGCTTCAGGTTCAGCTGCCGACGGGTATCTCGCTCGACGAGGGCAGCCGCATTGCAAGCGAAGTACGCTCGGCCATCAGGGAGTTTCCGGAGACGTCCTACGCCATTACCCAGCTCGGGCGTAACGATGACGGTACAGATCCTTGGACATTCTCGCATATCGAAATGCCTGTTGGGCTCAAACCCTATGATCAATGGGCGACCGGCGAGACCAAGGCGCAGTTTATCGCGCGTCTGCGCGAGCGACTCTATCAGATTCCCGGGATCAGCTTTGGGATCAGCCAGCCTATTCAGGACGGCATGAACGATCTTGTCGGTGGCGCTCATTCACCGCTCGTTTTGCGTGTTTATGGCAATGACTTCCATGAGCTGCGGCGTATCGGGCGTGAAATCGTGGCCATTCTGCACGATGTTCCCGGCACGGCTGATGCTCGATCTTTCAGGAACCGCAGATTCCTCAGCTGATGATCACGCCTCGTCGTGAGCAGGCGGCACGTTATGGCATCAATGTGTCTGATATCAGTACGGTCGTGCAGAACGCCATCGGCGATGGCGCCATCACTCAGGTCTATGTGGAAGATCGGGTCTATAATGCGACGCTTCATGTAGGCAGCAAGGATCTGAACAATCTTGCCTCGATCCGTTCTTTGCCTTTGCGTTCAACCGATGGGGCGCCAATACCTCTGGCAGAGGTCGCCAATGTTGGCTTGCATATGGGCGAAAGCAATATTGCGCATGAAATGGGTGAGCGTCAGATCACCATTCGTGTCGATAACGGGCAAAGACCGCTCTCGCAATATCTGGAAGACGCCCAGAAACGCATTGCTTCGCAGGTTCATTTCGATCCGCGCAAATATCGCCTGCAATGGGCTGGCAGTTTCGAGCAGGAGCAGCGCGCCCAGGCCCGCCTCGGTGTGGCACTACTCGTCATGTTCTCGATCATGCTGTTGCTGCTGTTCATGGAATTCGGCACGTTCCGTCATGCTGTGCTGGTTCTGAGTGTCGTGCCCCTTGCCACATTGGGGGGGCTTATCGCGCTGCATCTGCGTGGTGAAACTCTCAATATCGCGACTGCCGTGGGCTTTATCGCGTTGTTTGGTGTGGCCGTGCAGAACGGCATCATCATGATTGCGGCCATCAACCGTCATCATCGTTCCGGCCTGAGCATTCACGACTCTGTTCTGGCTGGTGCAGGCGAGCGTTTTCGGCCTGTGCTCATGACGGCGACGGTAGCCAGCGCTGGCATGTTACCAGCGGCACTGGCTACCGGTGTCGGTACAGATGTCCAGCGTGGTCTGGCGACTGTGGTCGTGGGAGGGCTGGGCATTGCTACCCTGCTGACCCTGTTTGTGCTGCCCGTCTTCTTTTTCGAGATGGAACATTATATCGAGCGTCGCAAGGCGCGTCGTTCGGGAGGCGTATCATGAGACGATCGCTTTTGCTGGGCTGCGCCGGGGCTTTGGCCCTGTCGGGTTGTGCTATCGGTCCCGACTTCCATCGACCGGAAATGCTCAGGAATGCAGGGTATCAGAGTAATGCCTTGCCCGCCTCGATTCACGGTACGGCAGATAGTGGTGCGGCTGGTGCAGCCCAGACCCTGACTGTCGGAGCGGATCTGACCGGGGAATGGTGGAAAGCGCTCGGCGCTCCCCAGCTTGATGCTCTTGTTGTCCGTGCCTTGCAGAACAACCCGTCTCTCAAATCAGCACAGGCCTCGCTCAAGGCAGCCTATGAACAGACCAAGGTGGCTGGGGCTCCGCTTCTGCCGAGTATATCGGCTTCGTTCAATCCAACACGCAACAAGACATCTCAGGCCTTGTCACCCGTTCCTGCAAACAACAGCTATCTCTATAATCTTCATACGCTCCAGCTGAATATTTCCTATCAGCCTGATCTGTGGGGTGGGTTGCGTCGTCAGGTGGAGAACCAGGCGGCGCAGGCAGAAATGCAGCGTTTTCAGCTGATCGCCACGACTAACACACTGATCAATACGCTGATCGTCACGCTCATTACCCAGTCGAGTGTTAATGCCCAGATCGAGGCTACCAGCAACATCATCGCGACCCAGAAGAAGCTGCTTGATGTCATGGAGAAGCAGTACCGACTTGGCGATATTGCTGAAGCACAGGTTCTGGCCCAGAAGGCCGCTCTCGCTCAGGCACAGGCCACCCTGCCGCCGCTGCATCTTCAGGCTGAACAGGCCCATGACCAGATTGCTGCCCTTGTCGGGACGACCCCGAATGAGGTTCTGCCCGAGATTCCTCTGGAAACCTATCGCCTGCCTGCCACTTTGCCGGTCAGCTTGCCAAGTGCCCTTCTGGCACAGCGCCCTGACATACGCGCGGCTGAGTCACAGATGCACAGCGCCAGTGCGCAAGTTGGTGTAGCCATTGCCAATCGCCTGCCTAATGTGCAGCTTTCAGCCACGCCGGGTCAGGCCATCAATGCCATGAGCCAGTTCTTCACCCCGGGTTATGGCAATTGGTCGATTGGCGCCATGGTGGCACAGCCTATTTTTCAGGGTTTCGAGCTGATGCATCTTGAACGCCAGGCGCGTGACAATCTTCTGGCGGCCACCGAACAATATAAAAACACCGTGCTGACCTCGATGCAGAACGTTGCCGATACGCTTCATGCCCTGCAGGACGATTCAGACGCCCTGACAATCAGTGCTGCGAATGAAGATGCTGCCGTTCGCAGCCTGCGCATTTCCCAAAGCCAGATGTCCTACGGCGATATCAGCCCGATTCTGCTTCAGGCTGCGGTGCAGATCGAACTCGAGGCACGCCTCAACCTCATTCAGGCCAAGGCAACGCGCTTTACCGATAGCGTCGCCCTGTTTCAGGCGCTTGGTGGCGGGTGGTGGCATCGTAACGATACCGCTATGAAGGTTCCCTCGACAGACTGGCACGCGGCGTTCTGACCTTCCTGGCGCGCCGCGTAACCGGCGCGCACAGGAGAACCATCGCTGATGAAGTCCCCCCGTCTATCCCGTCTGACCCTTCTTGGGTTCGGTTGCCTTCTTGGCGCGACGACCGCGCTCGCTTCTCCGGCCCCGGTAGCCACGCCGGACAGCAAGGTGGCGACGGCCTTTGACAAGCTGCTCGACGAGGAATGGCAGTATCAGCTCAGGAATGCGCCGGAGCTTGCCACCTCCATTGGCGATTATCGTTACAACGACCGCTGGAGCGATCTTTCTCTCGCCCATATCAAGGGTTCGGTACCTGTCCTGACCGGCTATCTCAAGCGCTTCAAGGCTATTAAGCCTTCATCGCTCGATGACCAGCGCCAGATCAGCCGCGCGATGATCATCCAGCAATTGCAGGACTCGCTCGAAGGCATCCGTCTCAAGACCTACGAGATGCCCATCGACCAGATGAACGGTGCGCAGCTTGAATATCCGGGTTTCGTCTCCAGTATCCCCTTTGATACCACGAAGCATTACGAGGATTACCTCGCCCGTCTGCGTGCCATCCCCAAGGCCATTGATCAGGTGATCGCCCTGGCCCGACTGGGTGAGAAAGACGGCCTCATGCCGCCGCGCTTCCTGCTCGAAAAAGCCGAACAGCAGGTCGAGCAGATTGCTGCCCCCGAGGGTGAGAAGAGCCCGTTTGGTGAGCCTGTCACGAAATTTCCTGCCAGTGTTCCTGCTGCCGATCAGCTGCGTCTGCGCAAGGCGATTCTCGCCTCCATCGATCACGATGTGCGTCCAGCCTATCAGCGTCTGGCGGCTTTCATGAAGCAGGGCTACGCCGCTCATGGTCGTGCTCAGGAAGGGGTCTGGGCTCTGCCTGGTGGCGATGAACTCTATCGCTACGATATTCGCACCCTGACCACCACTACCATGACGCCGAAGGAAATCCATCAGCTCGGCCTCGATCAGGTTGCGAAGATCGAGGGCGAAATGGCCGAGATTGCCCACAAGCTTGGTTTTGCCGATCTGGCCGCTCTGCGTGCTTCTGTGGCCAAGGATCCCAAGCTCTATGCGACCTCACGTGAACAGATCATTGATCTCTATCGTAAATATATCGCGCAGATGGAGCCAGCTCTTACGCGTTATTTTGACAAGATCCCGACCACTAAACTGGAGGTACGCCCCGTCGAGCGCTATCGCGAGGCTGAAGCTGCGGGTGCTGAATATCATCAGGGTACGCCCGACGGCTCACGTCCGGGCATCGTATTCGTCAATACCGGCGATTACGCCAAGCGTGATCTCTACACGATCGAAGACACTGCCTATCATGAAGGTGTGCCGGGCCATCATTTCCAGATTTCGACAGCCCAGTCGCTGCCCCTGCCGCCTTTCCGCCAGCAGGGTTTCTATAATGCCTATATCGAAGGCTGGGCACTCTATGCCGAAGGCCTTGGCAAGGAACTGGGTTTCTACAAGGACCTCTACAGCGATTATGGCCGCCTGAATGGTGAACTTCTGCGTGCCGACCGTCTGGTTCTGGATACAGGCGTGCATGATCTGCACTGGACCCGCGCCCAGATGCTGGAGTTCTTCCACGCTCATCCGCCCACCAGCGAGCCTGACATGCAGGCAGAAACCGACCGTTACATCGTCTGGCCCGGTCAGGCTCTGGGTTATATGCTGGGTCAGCAGACGATCCTGCGCCTGCGCGAAAAGGCAAAGACCGAACTCGGCGCCTGGTTCGATATCCGCAAATTCCACGATGTTGTGCTTTCTGGTGGGGCTTTGCCGCTGAACCTGCTGGCCGATCGGGTTGATGCCTGGATCAGGGACGTGAAGGCAGGTAAATAGGCCGGAATTTCGCTCCGGCCCGGGAGAGGCGGGCTCTGCCCCGCTCCCCGGCAAAGGGCTGTTGTCTCCTGAAAAGCCGACTGATTTTAAAAGGGGATCAGAGGTCTGCTCCTTTGCGGGCTCAGGACAGAGCCCCAAGAGGCTGTGCTGTAAATACGGAAGGGAAGTGATAAAAAAATCTCCATTCCGGATTTCTGTCGTTCCCACAGCCTCGCGAACAGGGCAGGATCGGATGGACATGTCTTTGACTTCGCCTTCCCCCGACAAGACCTCTTCCGATGACCTGACACCACAGGCTATGGCGCCTGAGGTCGATCTCAAGGCGACCCGACCTGCACGATTCGTTCATGGCAGTATCATGCGTCATGTCGTGGTCATGGCAGGGACGGGGGCGATTGGGCTGATGGCCGTTTTTGCGGTCGATCTGCTCAATTTCTGGTACATTTCTCATCTGCATGATCCGGCACTCACGGCGGCCATCGGGTTTGCTGCAGCACTTGGGTATGTTCAGGTGGCTGTATCCATCGGGATGACGATCGGGCTCGGTGCCATTATCGGTCGCCTGATCGGGGCGCGACGGATTATCCGGGCACGGCGTTTTGCATCAGCCTTCATGGTGGTGATGGTCGGTGTGACAACCGTTCTAGGCTGTCTGACGGCCGTTCTGGCGTCGTTTTTGCTCAGTCTGCTCGGTGCCAGAGGAGAAGCCCTCGTTCAGGCAGCCCATTTTCTGCATATGGTCTCGCCGTTCTTGCCGATGGTCTGTTATGGCATGGCTCAATCGGCGTTGCTGCGCTGTGTGGGAGATGCGCGACGTTCAATGCAGGTAACGGTGGTGGGCGCCATTGTCTCGGCTATTCTGGATCCGATCCTGATTTTTGGTTTCAATCTGGGACTGACGGGTGCAGCTGTCAGCACGATTATCTCCCGTGGTACGGTTGTTGCCTTCGGGTTCTTCAGTTTGCGTGATCATCGGATGCTGGAATGGCCACGCCTCTGGGCCGTCGCTCCGGCAACGCGGCAAATTGGTGCGGTTGCTCTGCCTGCCATAGCAACCAATCTGGCCACTCCGGTAGGTGGGTTGTTTACCACGCATTTCATGTCACATTTCGGGCTGGAGGCAATTACAGGTCAGGCAACGATCGAGCGTATTGTGCCAGTAGCCTTTGCCTTTGTGTTTGCCCTGACCGGTTCAGTCGGGCCGATTATGTCGCAAAATCTGGGCGCCGGGAAAAAAGACCGTGTGCGTGAGACACTTTATGCCTCGCTCAAGCTGACGGCACTCTGTGTTATACTGACCTGGGCTATTCTGGCCGCATTCCATACACCTATCCTGCATCTGTTTGCATCGAAAGGTGTTGCTGTCCGTATCGTCACATTGTTTTGCTGTTGGCTGGTGGCGAGTTATTTTTTTGTTGGATTGCTGTTCGTGTCAAATACAGCGTTCAACAATCTGGGCCATCCTTTCTATTCCACAGGCTTCAATTGGGGACGGGCGACTCTGGGTACAATTCCTTTTGTCTGGATTGGCTCTTTCTATGGGCCGATTGGCATATTGGTGGGACAGTCTCTGGGTGTGGTGATTTTCGGTAGCCTGGCAGCCTTGACGGCCTTCAGGGTCATCAGGCGGATATGACTTAAGGAAGTGGGCACTATAGGCAGTTTATCAATATAATTTCACAGGTATATCGTAAATGTTTTCATTTATAGAACATATGAAGCAGCAATAATTATATTGAAATAATAAAACAATATTTCAATAGAAATTAAGCTAAAAACAAATAATAATTGTTAAAAAATAAAATAACTTAATAAATGTTTGCGTTTGGTGTATTAAAATTTATATAGGAAACGTATAAAACAAATTATTATTATTTTTATACAAACATATATTTTTTAATAATTTATTTCAAATTTTTGTTTATCTGAAAGAATAAAAACTTCTTTTCTCCTCATTTTCAACGCGGTGAATGATGGTATTGTATTTTGTCGTGTATATCGTCTTTTCGTTCTTCCCTTACAGATTGTAGTGAGGGATAATAAAATGGTATGAAATCTGAATTTATCGTTTTTGAAAATGCTGTGACTGAGAGTGGCGATGCGAATATTGTTGACAGGTGGTTGCGGGTTTATCGGTTCTGCTGTGGTCAGGCATCTGATCCGTCAGACCACTCACGAAGTTCTCAATGTGGATTGCATGACGTATGCAGCCTCGGAAGAAACAGTTGGAGATGTGTCGGCAGACAGGCGTTATCGCCATGCTGCCGTCAATATTGTCAATGGTGTTGAACTTCAGAAGCTGTTTGACGAATATCGCCCGGATGCCGTGATGCATCTTGCAGCAGAGAGTCATGTTGATCGCTCGATCGATGGTCCTGGTGTGTTTGTCGAGACGAATGTCACTGGTACCTATGCGCTTCTCGAGGCTGCCCGCCGCTACTGGCAGACGCTTGGCGCAGAAGCCCAGAAGGCATTTCGCTTCCATCATATCTCGACCGATGAAGTGTTCGGTCATCTCGAACTCGATGATCCGCCATTCACCGAGACAACCCCTTATGATCCAAGAAGCCCGTATTCGGCATCAAAGGCGGCTTCGGATCATCTCGTCCGTGCCTGGTACCATACCTATGGCTTGCCTACTTTCGTGACCAACACGACCAATAATTATGGTGTCTGGCATTTTCCCGAAAAGCTTATCCCGCTGGTAACGATCAACGCACTGGAGGGCAAGGAATTGCCGGTTTACGGCAAGGGCGAGAATATCCGTGACTGGCTGTTCGTCGAGGATCATGCTGAGGCATTGGTAAAAGCAGTTGAACGCGGCCAGCCGGGTGAGACCTATGCGATTGGTGCACGTCAGCCACGTACCAATCTTGATGTGGTCAAGACGATCTGCACCGTACTTGATGAGTTGTCGCCTGATCCGGCAGGGCCTCGCGAGCGCCTGATCCGTTTCGTTACCGACCGCCCGGGCCATGATTTCCGTTACGAGATCGATCCCAGCCATGCCGAAAAGGCGCTGGACTGGAAGGCGAAGCACGATTTCGAAACGGGCATCCGTCGCACCGTTCAATGGTATCTCGACAACCGTCATTGGTGGGAAGGCATTCGTGCCCGTCGTTACACCGGACAGAGACTGGGAACAAAAGCATGAGCGCTGAAAAGACCAAACCGATGAAGGGCATTCTTCTGGCGGGCGGGTCGGGCACGCGCCTGCATCCCATGACACTGGCGACCTCGAAGCAACTGCTTCCGGTCTATGACAAGCCGATGATCTACTATCCGCTTACCACGCTCATGCTGGCGGGGATTCAGGATATCATGATCATTACCACTCCGCATGATCTGCCGCAGTTCAGGCGTCTTCTTGGTGATGGATCACAGTTCGGCGTGCGCTTCGAATATCGTGAGCAACCTTCTCCGGATGGTCTGGCTCAGGCATTTCTGATTGCAGAAGACTGGATCGATGGTGCACCCTGTGCACTGGCTCTGGGCGATAATCTGATTTTTGCCGATCACCTCGGAGTGCTGCTGCGTGCGGCGGCTTCCCGTCCCGAGGGGGCGACAGTTTTCGCCTATCAGGTGCGCGACCCCGAACGTTACGGTGTGGTTAGTTTCGATGAGAGCGGTCGAGCCCTCGGCATTGTCGAGAAGCCTACAGAGCCCGAGTCCAACTGGGCCGTGACCGGTCTTTATTTCTATGACCATCGTGTTGTGGAGTTCGCCAAGAAGGTCAAACCAAGCCCACGTGGCGAACTCGAAATTACCGATCTGAACCAGATGTACCTGGAAGAGGGATCCCTTCAGGTTGATCGTCTGGGGCGCGGTTGCGCCTGGCTTGATGCCGGTATGCCCGATAGTCTCATGCAGGCAGGACTTTTCGTGCAGACCATTCAGTCACGTCAGGGAATGCTGGTAGGGTCGCCCACAGAAGTTGCCTACCGCATGGGCTTTATCGATCGCGATCAGCTTATTATGCAGGGTAAAGCCAAGAAGAAAACCGAACTGGGCCGCATGCTGCTTGAGCTTGCTCATCAAACCCATTCAGGCAGGAACTAGGAGCCAGTCCATGAAAGTCGAACGTCTCGCCATTCCTGACGTCATCCTCGTTACGCCGCAGCGTTTCAGCGACTCACGCGGTTTTTTTTCTGAAACCTACAACCATCAGAAGATGGTGGATGCGGGCATCGATCTGACCTTCGTTCAGGATAATCAGAGCCTGTCGGTGCAGAAGGGCGTCCTGCGCGGTCTGCATTCGCAGGTGGCCCCTTTCGTTCAGGGCAAGCTCGTACGTTGCACCAAGGGCGCGATCTGGGATGTCGCTGTTGATGCGCGCACAGGCTCGCCGACCTATGGTAAATGGGTTGCGGCGGAACTGTCGGAAGAAAACTGGTCTCAGCTCTGGGTGCCGCCTGGCTTCTTGCATGGCTTTGTGACGCTGCAGGAAAATACCGAAGTGCAGTACAAATGCACCTCGCTTTATGACAAGGCATCCGAGCGCGCCGTGATCTGGAACTGTCCACACCTGGCGATTGACTGGCCGATCAGCGAAAGTGAAGTGGTTTTGTCCGATAAAGACAAGATCGCTCCGCATTTCACCGAAGCCAAGGGATGGTTCCATTACTCATGAGCACGGCAACGGAAAAACGCATTCTTGTTACGGGTGGTCAGGGTCAGCTTGCCACCTCTCTGAAAATGCTCGGAGGCGATCGCGTCGTGGTGGTGGGCCGCCCTGAATTCGATCTGGCTCAGCCAGAAACGCTGGCGGCTACGTTGAAGCGGGTCAACCCTTCTCTGGTTGTCAACGCGGCAGCCTGGACAGCGGTCGATCTGGCCGAGAGCGAAATCGAGGGTGCGACGGCCGCCAATGAGACGGGTCCGGCAGAGCTGGCGCGTCTTTGCGCTGCGCGCGATGTGCCGCTGGTTCATGTGTCGACCGATTATGTCTATGCCGGTGACAAAGGCGCGCCTTACGTAGAGACTGATCCGGTCACCCCGCAGACTGTTTATGGACGCACCAAGGCAGCAGGCGAACAGGCTGTTCTGAAAGCCCATCCGCGCAGCATCGTTCTTCGCACCTCCTGGGTCTATTCGGGGCACTGCAAGAATTTCGTGCGTACCATGGTCAATGCTGGTGCCAAGAATACCCATCTCAAGGTGGTGGGTGATCAATATGGCAATCCGACTAGTGCTGATGACCTGGCAAAAGCGATCCTGTCGATCGCCGATCAGGTCGAAGCGGGCTGGCAGGATAGATTTGCCGGTATCTACCATGCCAGTGGCACGGGTGAGACGAGCTGGCATGGCCTTGCTGTCGCAGCTCTTGAGGAAGCCAGCCGTCATGGCCAGTCCATGCCCGTTGAAGTGGCGGCCATTCGTACCCAGGACTGGCCTACTCCTGCTAAGCGTCCTCAGGATTCCCGTCTTGATTGCAGCAAGCTCGAACGGGTTTTCGGTATTCGTCTGCCGGAATGGCGCGATGGCGTCGCGCGTGCGGTCGATGAGCATTTTGCGACCAAGCCAGCCTGAAGGTGACTGACCAGAACAGAACAATTTCCTCAGCGCCGCATCTGTATACGGTGGGTGGAAGAGATACGGAGCGGGCGGCATCGAGGCCGCCCGTTACGATTCTGCTCTCGGTCTATAATGGCGAGGCTTTTCTCAACCAGCAACTTGACAGTTTTCTGGCCCAGTCCGACACTGACTGGTGCCTGTACTGGCGTGATGATGGTTCTCACGATGCTTCTCGTGCCATCATGCTTTCCTTTCAGGAGTATCGCGGCCAGGGGCGCTGCATAGAAATTGATCCTGAACCAGGAAATATTGGTGTGGCACGCTCCTATGCTGTGTTGCTCAATGCCGCTCCGTCTGAGTCGCTTGTTGCCTTTGCTGACCAGGACGATGTCTGGGTGCCTCAGAAGCTCGCCTGGGCAAGAGAGAAGATTGTCCCATTGCAAGGACCAGCCTGTATTGTGCCCGCCAGTTTCTGACCGATGAGGCGCTGACGGTGCTGGGACCTTCTCTTGCGCTCAGACGCACCCCTGACTTTCATTCGGCTCTGATTCAGAATATCGCAACAGGTCATACGGTTCTGCTCAACCGGAGGCTGCAGCTCTGATCCGTCCGGTTCTGCCGCCACAAGGGGTACTGCACGATTGGTGGAGTTATATTCTGGTGCTGGGGGCAGGAGGGCAGGTCGTTTTTGATGATCGTTGTGTGAGTTTCTATCGTCAGCACCGACGCAATGCTGTCGGTGTTGAACGTTCTCTTGCTATCAGGGGAATACGCGCTTTGCGTCGTGGTCCGAGAGCATTCATGACGTTACTTGCGGCCCTTGTTTCCCGTCTGCAGGAACCCGATTGTCAGACCCTGATCGAGCCGGAAGAGCGTCAGTTCCTGTCGCGTTTGCAAGATGTACTCGAAGACAGCTTCATGACGCGATTGGTCTTTTTGCGTGAGGAAGCTGACTTTATCCGCCAGCGTCCAGCCGAGACCTGGATATTCCGGTTCTGGTTTCTGTTTTACGGCAGAACCAAACCGAATTCATGACAGGTACGACGCAGGGTTTCTGACGGAAGCGCATGAGCCGAAACCTGCTCGGTCGAGAGCGTTAGCTCAAGTGATCGGCTCATGAGGTGCAACGCTCCGGTTTTGCCTCCATAGCGCTCGTCACCGATGATAGGGCATCCCAGAATGGCGCAATGCACACGAGCCTGGTGGGTGCGCCCGGTGAACAATGTCAGTTCCAGCAAAGCCCGGTTCGCACGGCGCGACAGAACACGCCAGCCGGTGCGGGCGGACTGCCCTGAGGGATCGGCCGTCATGTGCCAGCCTTCTTTTGTCGTTACTTTTCGCAAGGGGGTATTGATCACGCCGTCATCGCCACGAGGCGCATTCTCAACTACTGCCCAATAGGTTTTGCGAGCCTGTCCTGCAGAAAAAAGCTTCTGCGCTTCAACGAGGGCCTGCTTGCGCAGCGCAATCATGAGGCATCCCGACGTATCGGTATCAAGGCGATGAACCAGCCAGGGACCATCCTTCCGGCGCGACAGGAGGGGAAAGAGCGCTTCGACCGAATGCGTCGTCTTCGGGCCAGGATGAACAGGCAATCCCGCAGGCTTGTCGATCACGACAAGACGCGGGCTCTGATACAGGATCGGATAGGGAAAATGATTCATCGGGGGAGGGGAAGGATCAATCCTCGTCGCGCTGACGACGGGCAAGAACCTCTCGTTTGCCGACATGATTGGCCGAACTCACAATCCCTTCCTTTTCCATCTGCTCGATAATCTTGGCAGCGCGGTTATATCCAATGGAGAGATGGCGCTGGATGAACGAGGTCGAGGCCTTGCCTTCACGGGTCACGAGATCGACCGCCTGATCAAACAGACTCGTCTCTGCGTCGAAATTGCCGCCACCCACACCATTACCACCGGAAGAAGCGCTTGCCGCTTCATCTTCGAGATTGGAGATCACCTCGTCATTATAGACCGGCTCGCCCTTGCTGCGCAGATCGGCCACCACATCCTCGACTTCGCTGTCGGTCACGAAGGGGCCGTGCACACGGGTAATGCGCGCCGCGCCTTGCATGTAGAGCATGTCACCCTGGCCGAGGAGCTGTTCGGCACCCTGTTCGCCAAGGATGGTGCGGCTGTCGAATTTGCTGATGACCTGAAAGGAGATACGCGTCGGAAAATTGGCCTTGATGGTGCCGGTGATCACATCCACGGAAGGGCGCTGTGTTGCCATGATAACATGGATACCTGCCGCACGGGCCTTTTGCGCCAGGCGCTGCACGGCGGCTTCGATTTCCTTGCCAGCCACCATCATCAGATCAGCCATTTCGTCGATGACAACGACAATATGAGGCATGGTTTCGAGCGCAAGCTGTTGCTCGTCAAAAACAGGCTGGCCTGTTTCCGGGTCGAAGCCCGTCTGTACGCGCCGTGTGACGAGTTCGCCCGTGGAGCGTACCTGACGTACGCGCTGGTTATAGCCGGTGATGTTGCGGACCTGCAGATGCGCCATGGAGCGGTAGCGCTTGTCCATCTCGCGTACGGTCCATTTGAGCGCGGCAACGGCCTTGTTCGGCTCGGTGACCACCGGCGTCAGCAGGTGAGGAATACCATCATAGATCGAAAGTTCGAGAATTTTCGGATCGATCATGATCAGACGGCACTCTTCCGGTGTCAGCCGGTAGAGCAGCGACAGGATCATGGCGTTCACGCCTACCGATTTACCGGAGCCCGTGGTACCTGCGATCAGCAGATGCGGCATCTTGGCTAAATCGGCATAGACCGGATTGCCTGCGATATCCTTGCCTAACGCAAGACGAAGCTGCGCCCCCGGTTCATGAAACTCGGGAGTATCAAGCAATTCCGAGAAATAGACCGTTTCACGTGACGCGTTTGGCACTTCAATGCCGATCACGTTGCGGCCGGGTACAGTGGCGATACGCACGCTCAGTACAGAAAGCGAGCGCGCAATATCATCAGCCAGACCGATGACGCGTGCCGAGCGGATACCCGGTGCCGGTTCCAGCTCGTAGAGTGTGACGACGGGCCCGGCGTGGATATCACCGATCTGTCCCTGGACGCCATAATCTGAGAGCACCTGTTCCAGCAGACGCGCATTGGCTTGCAACACCTCATTGGAAGGACCGTTGCCTCCATGGGCGGGCGCCTTGCGAAGCAGTCCGAGCGATGGCGGCTGCCAGCCTGTACTTTCCCATCCCTGACGGGCTGCGGGAATGGATTGTTCCTGATGCGGGCGTTCCGACCGGGTACGACCGAAGCCGAAAAATCCACGTTTGGGTTCTTCCTGCGCTTGCGGGGCAGGCGCTGGCTCGTCCTGATAAGGCGGTGCATCCTCGATTTCAGCGTAACGCGTTACGGCAGCCGGTCGCGGTGCGCTTTCCTGATCGCGGGCAATTTGTGCCAGCTGCATGGCATAGGGGTTAGCCGGGGCAGATGATTCGGCTGCTGGAGCTGCATTCTTTCCGGGTTGTGCGCTCTGCGTGGAGGCTGGCTGGGTCTGCGAGTGCTGGAGCACCGGAAGCATTTCTTCGGTTTTTTCCGGTGGCTGAAGCCATCCGGTATTTGCCGGGATAAAGGGCTGTCGAGCGGTGTCACCGGTCTGTCTGGGCGACGGGTAAGGATGCTCATGGCGATAGGCATTCGCCTCGACCGGCTCGTAACTGCTCCAGTCGGGGGGCGTTGTCTGGCGGGCGCGATTGCCCATGCGACGTGCCAGATGCTCCGAGCTTCTTCCGATCGAGCGGGCTCCCCGAAAGAGCGCGCGCCATTCGCTGCGCCGCAGACCAAATGCAAGTGGAATGAGCAGAATGGTAAGCAGCAGGCCAAGAAACGAAAAGAGGACACCGCCCGCGCTGCCGAGCGTGGCACGTCCCGTCGAGACCAGATGATCAGCCAGAACAAGTCCGAGCTGTCCGCCAAGTCCGGCCCGTGAAGGCCAGCTTGTGGTCAGAACAGGCATCAGAACCTGCAATGTGGCAATCAGTGCCGCAGAGACAGGAAGCAGACACAGAAAAGCGATAAAGCGCAGGATTGGCACACTGAGCGTATGGTGGCGCACGATCTGCCACGCCCAACACAGCATGACGATAATCGGCATGGCACTGGCCAGACCCAGCCACTGCACCAGTCCGTCAGCCAGGGTTGCACCGGGCTGGCCGAGCAGATTGGTCGGCACAGCTGTGGTGGCGGTATCGAAAGACGGGTCCTGGGGATTGTAGCTCCACAACGCCACAGCAAGAGCGAGGGCGAGGGCGAGAAGAATAAACCCGCCAAGTTCTGTCAGCCGGTCATGAAACTGGCTGCGTAGTCTGGGCGAGGCGTTTGCGGGAGAGAACCAGCGGCTGAGCAAAGCCAAATTCACATCTTCCTGTGCTTGCGCAATACGTTGCACCCCGCGCATGGGGCGTCGAGCATCGTCTGAAACTATACCTGTCGTGCGGCAGAACTATAGCGGAACAACACGGTGAGACGAGAGTAAAAAAGGACCAAATTCCGCCAATTGTGCGGTCTGCATGGAGCTGATCTGCCTCAAGAGGATGATAGACCCAGAGAGATATGGCGGACAGAAGCGGGGATCGAAGAGACTTGCGGCCTTTGCGGGTCAGGATCCGGCACTGAGAGACTTTGATCGGTGCGCTCTGCCAGTGTCACGAGGCTTGCCAGATCCTGACTTGTGCCACGCCGAAGCGACGTTCTGTCAACAGAGGCAGTTCGATGGCAAGTTCGTCTTTTACGGCGGTTTCGGCCACGATGATCGCGTCAGGTGCGATCCAGCCAGAGCGGGTCAGAGCCTTGAGGGCGGCGGGTACCAGATCCTTGCCATAAGGCGGGTCGAGAAAGACGAGCGTGCAGGCGCGTGACGCACGTGGCGCGCGCGTTACGTCGCATGTCAGCACCGAAAGATCGCGATCGTCGAAGCGGCAGGCACGGATATTGGCCGAGATCACGGCGCGGGCGCTGCGATCCTGTTCCATGAAGATGGCAGAGGCCGCACCACGCGAGAGGGCTTCGAGGCCAAGCGCGCCTGTGCCGGCAAAGGCGTCGAGCACATGGGCCCCGCGCAGAAAGTCCATGCCGGCCCAGGGGGCGTGGGCAAGCATGTCGAACACGGCCTGACGGGCTCGATCGGAGGTGGGGCGGGTGGTTTCGCCCCGGGGCGACTGAAGGGCGACGCCTTTGCGTTCACCGCCGACGATACGCATTATTCTTCTTCGGCTTCCGGGCTGACAATGTCGGCAGTCTTGTCTTTCACGATGCGGCGGACGCGACGCGGAGCGGCGGCGAGACCGGGCACCTGCTCGCGCAGGATCTTGCCCTGAACCTCTTCGATCTCCCGTTTCTGCAGGGTACCAAGCTGGAACGGGCCATATGAGACGCGGATCAGACGGCTGACATGCAGGTTGAGCCCCATCATGACACGACGGATTTCGCGATTCTTGCCTTCCTGAAGACTGACGGTCAGCCAGGCATTATCACCTTTCTGGGAATCCAGACCGGCCTCTATGGGGCCGTAGCGCACGCCGTCGAACTCCGATCCATGGGCAAGGGCGGCCAGTTTGCGCTCGTCCACCACGCCGAACACGCGCACGCGGTAGCGGCGGATCCAGGCATTTGACGGCAATTCGAGACGGCGGGCCAGTTCGCCGTCATTGGTAAGAAGCAGCAACCCCTCGGAATTGATATCCAGACGCCCGACGCTCACGACGCGTGGCATGCCCTCGGGCAGGGAATCGAATACGGTGGGTCGCCCCTGGGGGTCGCGATGGGTGGTCATCAGCCCGTCAGGCTTGTGATAGCGCCAGACGCGTGTGTGTTCCTTGTTGCCGATTACCTTGCCATCGAGCTGGATGATATCGCCATCCTGCACGAAAGTGGCGGGATGCTCGACCGAAGATCCGTTCATGCGGATGCGCCCGGCCTCGATCATGCGTTCGATGTCGCGTCGGCTGCCTACGCCAGCGCGGGCCATCCATTTGGCGATGCGTTCGCCCTTGTTCTCTTCGGTCATGTTCGTCTGTCCTGTGGTGTCGCGTGTCGGGCCGCGTCGATGAATCCAGCCAATAGACGCGCATCGCCCGGATCGATAGCGAATTCCGGGTGCCACTGCACCCCCAGACGAAAAATTCCGTCATCGGTTTCGATGGCCTCGATCAATCCATCGGGTGCGCGGGCGCTTATTATCAGGCTGCCTGCGTCGCGCACCCCCTGATGATGCGACGAATTGACGCGCATTTTCGTCGCGCAGGTGCAGCGTGAAAGCAGTGTGCCGGGCAGGATCGTCACGTCATGACCGGCCTCGTCACGCGGGTTGGGCTGTTCGTGGGCAATCGGGCCAGGGGCGTGTTCAGGCAGATGCTGGAACAAGGCTCCGCCCCAGGCAATGGCCATGAGCTGCATACCGCCGCAAATACCAAGAACAGGAAGGCCACGGTCTCGGGCGGCGGCCAGAAAGGCAAGCTCGGCATCAGTACGGCCGGGCTTGAGTGTGGTGCGGGGGTGAAGGGCCTCACCGTAGAGAGCCGGATCCGGGTCAAAGGCTCCGCCTGTTACGACCAGACCGTCAAGACGCTCTATCAGCGGAGCGGCCAGAGCAGGCTCGTGGGGCAGACCGACGGGCAGGGCGCCAGCGGTAGCAAGGGCGCTGAAATAGTTCTGGCGTAGCGCATGGTAGGGGAAGCGCGAAAAGGCCCGTGGGCCGCCCGGCTCGATATCAAGCGTAAGGCCGATGAGAGGTGCGCGTGTCATGCCGACCATGTAAACAGGGTTTTGAGGCAAACAGAAAGCGCCCGTATCAGCCGGGCTGGAGATCCTGTGTCTGACAGTTCCCGACGGGGCAAGTCCGTTACCCACAAGAATGAATCTTCAGAAAGAGGCGTGGGTATGACCGCAGCGCTGGAAGCTGCCCGTGAGGCGGCTGAACGCGGTGAGGTGCCTGTAGGGGCGGTCGTGCTCGGACCGGAAGGGGGCGTGATTGCCCGGGCAGGCAATGAGGTTGAACAGCGCCGGGACCCCAGCGCCCATGCTGAGATTCTGGCCATGCGTGCTGCCACAGCCGTACTGGGTACACGTTCGCTGGCTGATTGCACATTGGTGGTCACGCTCGAACCATGCCCGATGTGTGCTTCAGCCATGGTACATTTTCGCCTGGGACGGGTAATTTACGGCGCCTATGACCCGAAAGGCGGCGGGGTTGATCATGGGCCACGTATTTTTGAGCAGCATGGATGTCTGCATCGTCCGGAAGTCATCGGAGGCGTTCAGGAGCAGGAAAATGCCCTCTTGCTGAAGAAGTTTTTCATAACATTGCGGGAAACGCGTGATTTCTGAAACGGATTACCACGTTTTTACACCTGTCTATTCTGGACGAACCGGAAGCAGCTTCATAAGTTTGACTAACCACACGCACCATACGGGTGCCAAAGCTGGAAAGATCATGACTGACGCCATGCCTGTACGTTCGATGCCTTCACGGAAATTCCGTTCACTGGCTCTGGTCGCGGCCACTGCGCTGTCCATAGGCGCCGGTATCTCCTCCCCCGCATGGGCAGAAGGGCTGATCACGCCCCAGACCCAGCTTCAGACCCTGCCGAATTTCGTCAATCTGGTGAAGCAGGTGAAACCTGCTGTCGTTTCCATCACCTCACGTATCCGCGCGGATGTTGCCGAGCAGGAAGAAGGTGGCGGGCAACAGATGCCGCAGGGCATGCCGTTCCCGTTTCCTTTCCCGTTCCAGATGGCCCCGCAGCAGCAGCAGCCACGACGCACCGTTGAGGCACGTGGTTCGGGTTTCATCATTTCCAATGATGGCTACATCGTCACCAACAACCATGTGGTGAATGGCGCAACCAAGGTGACCGTCACGCTCGATGATGGCACGACCCTTCCCGCAAAGATCGTGGGACGTGATCCAAAGACCGATGTGGCTCTGCTCAAGATCAAGCCGAACGGCAAGCTGCCTTTCATCGAGCTGGGCGACTCCGACAATGTGCAGCCCGGTGAATGGGTGGTGGCTGTTGGTAACCCCTTTGGTCTTGGCGGTACGGTCACGGCCGGTATCGTTTCGGCACGTGGGCGCGATCTGAATGCAGGCCCGTATGACGATTTCATCCAGATTGATGCGCCGATCAATCACGGTAATTCGGGTGGCCCGCTCTTCAGCCAGAATGGCAAGGTGATCGGTATGAATGCCGCTATCATTTCGCCTTCAGGTGGGTCGATCGGCATCGGTTTTGCCATTCCGTCCAACACGGTCAGAAGTGTGGTGGACCAGCTTCGTACCTCAGGTCATGTCACGCGAGGCTATCTGGGTGTGCTGATGCAGCGCATTTCTCCGACTCTGGCTCAGGCATTGAATCTCAAGCCAAGCGAGCCGGGTGCACCACCTGAGGGCGCATTGGTGGCCCAGGTCACACCGGGTGGCCCTGCTGACAAGGCTGGCCTGAAGAGTGGTGACGTGGTGATCGCGCTCAATGGTGCCAAGATCAAGAGTGTGCATGATCTGGTGGTCCATACTGTCTCAATGAAGCCAGGCAGCGATGCCACGCTGAGCATCCTGCGCGACGGCAAGACCCAGACCATTCAAGCCAAGATCGGCAATATGCCCAAGGATGGTGAAGGCCAGGATACGGCCTCTGGAGATGACAGCACGCAATCCGGTAGCGGCAAGATCGGTATTTCTCTGGCTCCCCTGTCTCGTGACATGCGCCAGCAGCTCGGCGTTGATGACAGTGTCAAGGGTGCTGTGGTCAATCAGATCGCCGCAGGCTCTCCTGCCGAGCAGGCTGGTGTGCGTCCCGGCGACATCATTCAGGCTGTGGGTAATACAGCGGTCGATAATCCTCGTGCGGTTCTGACTGCTGTGCGTGGTGTGCTCAAGAACAAGCAGCCGATTCTGTTGCGCGTGCTGCGCGACGGACAGCAGATCTTTATTGCTATTGCGCCGAGCGGAAGTGACGCGGATGACGATGGAAGCGATGACAGTAATTGAGAGCTAGCTCTCACGAGGCTTTCTGATCCGATTGAGTTTGAAGGGTGGGGTCTTTGGACCCCGCCCTTTTTCAGGCCTGCATGTGCTGTGATATAGGGAAGATCACATGCGGAATTTGCGGCTCCGTCCCCGCTGCGGCACAATGCGGCCATGACCCGTATCTTCATTGATTCTGATGCCTGTCCGGTCAAGGATGAGGTTTATCGCGTGGCCGGGCGTTATGGACTGCACAGTTTTGTGGTGTCCAATCGCATGATCGCCTTGCCTGATTCCTCTCTTATCGAGCGTGTGGTTGTCGAGGCCGGGCCTGATGTGGCCGATGATTGGATAGCCGAACATGCGGCTGAGAATGACATTGTGATCACTGCGGATATTCCGCTTGCCGCCCGATGTGTCGGGAAAGGTGTGCATGTGCTGGACCCCAAGGGGCGCATTCTCGATGGCGATGCCATCGGCATGGCGCTGGCCATGCGTAACCTTATGACCGATCTGCGTTCGGCAGGCATGATGACGCCGGGTGGTGCGGCTTTTGGCAAGGCCGATCGCTCCCGGTTTCTTTCCGCGCTCGATACCTTGGTCAACAAGGCTCGCAAGCCCCGCCCCCGTTCCATGGTCCTGCCACAGGAGTAGGAATATCTTATATGGCACACATATGCAGAGAAAATATATCACAGTATTATTGATATACAAGTATTGATGTAAAAATATTATCTTGTTTTCATATCAATACAGACGAAAAAATCTCTCTGGATGGGTGGCGCGGTGATCTGCTTGATTCTTACCCATGCTGCGACGCGCATCCTGTCGCAAAACTTTGATCTGCAGTTCTTTCGTGCTCTTGGCCTTGGTATGTCGGCCTTCGCAGAGCCAGAGCTCTCTTGCGGTGAGTTATGAAACACAAAGGAAAGATGGCCAAATTCTTACTGCCGTGTCATGTTTTTTTGACTGATCGGGGCGATTCCGCTTTTGTCCGCTGAATGGAGTGCAGATCTGCCTGATCGAGATATTTCGTTGACGCCTCATTATACGGAAACGACCGATTTCATGAATGCTCCCATGTCCACGACCACGCTTGAGACAGCAGCCGAGACTGCTCCCGATGTCCTTCTTGCCTCAATGTTTCTGGAAGCCCGGCGCAGCAACAAACCGCTTCGCGTCGTTCCCGAGACGATTGTCCCGATCAATCCGAAAGCAGCCTATGCTGTGCAGGACGTCGTTGCCCGCGTGCTGAGCGAGTCCGGTAAGGGGGAAATCATCGGCTGGAAGGTCGGCGCGGCGACACCTACAGCAACGCCGTCCTGCGCACCTTTGCATCGGGCGACCGTTTTCGAAAGCGGGCATGAGCTTTCACCGTCTTTCTGCCGGTTTCATGGTGTCGAGGCCGAAATCGCCTATTCATTCGGGAGTGACCTTCCGGCACGGGCTGAACCCTGGACAACTGAAGAAGTAGCCACAGCAATCGGGGCCATTCATGGCGCAATCGAGCTGCTCGACACGCGTTTCGTAACGCCGGACTCTCAGCATAATCTGTCTCATCTGGCCGATCAGGGGAGCCATGGTGCGCTGATTATCGGGCGCGGTGTGACGTCCTGGCGCGATTTCACCCCGACTACCTTGCCCATGACCATGCTGGTCAATGGTGAAAAGAGCTATGACCAGCAGGGGGGTAACAAGGCCGGCGATCCGCTGCGCCTCCTTACCTGGCTGGCCAATCACGCAGTAGAGCGCGGTCGCCCGCTACGCGCGGGTGATGTCGTGACCACGGGATCGACCATGGGGACGTTGTTTCTGGATGATCCTGCCGAAATCTGTGTGTCATTTGAGGGATTGTTCCCTGTGGAAACCCGCCTGGGAGCGCCTTTCCGGCTCTGAAAATAACATTGTTTGCGGTGGTGATGAGGCGCGTTACCATGCGACGTAACGCCAAGGTGATGAGCGTCTCGACCATGTTCTTTCTAGGGTCGAAAACCCGGTAACAACCCGCAAGATGGACGTGTTATGGCCAGCAAGACCGATATTCTCATGATCGACCCCATGCCAGAGAGCTTCAACGAGCAGCTCGGCACGCCTTTTCGCCTGCACCAGTTTACTTCTGTTGAAACGCTGGGAACTCTGGCTGAACGGATTGAAGGGGTGACCACAGGAGGGGGAAGCGGCCTGCCACGACCGATTATGGACAGATTGCCCAACCTGAAAATCATTTCCGTCAACGGGGTGGGAATCGACAAGATCGATCTGGATGAATGCCGGCGCCGGAATATCCGTCTTGCCACAGCTCAGGGCGTGCTCACTGAGGATGTCGCCGATATGGCCATCGGCTGATGCTGGATGTTGTACGGGGTATTTCATGCAATGATCGCTTCGTGCGCGCCGGAAAATGGAGCCATGAGCCGGTGGCGAATTCCTGGACCATCAAAGGCAAGAAGCTCGGCATTGCCGGATTTGGCGCTATTGGCAAGGCGGTGGCCAAACGGGCTTTGGCCTTTGATATGGCTGTAGCGTATTTCAGCTCGCGTCAGCAGACTGATACGCCGGAATATCCCTTCTATCCCGATTTGCGCGTTCTGGCCGAATGGGCGGATGTGCTGGTGCTTTGCGTTTCGGGCGGTGCACGTTCCTATCATATGGTCGATCAGAGTATTCTTGAGGCACTGGGGGCAGAAGGCTTCCTGATCAATGTTGCCCGTGGGTCGGTTGTGGATGAAGCGGCGTTGATCGCGGCTTTGCAAGGCCATACGATACGCGGGGCGGGGCTTGATGTCTTTGCTGAAGAGCCTCATGTGCCCGAGGCATTCTACAGTCTCGACAATGTCGTACTGCAGCCCCATCGTGCCTCTGCGACATTTGAAACCCGTCATGCAATGGGTCGTCTGGTATTTGACAATCTTGCGGCCTTTTTCCAGGGCAAACCCCTGCTGACCCCGGTCATCTGAATCATTTCGTAGAGAAGGGTCAGGGCCTTTCGCTTACATGGGTCTGCCCTTCACGAATACGATCGAAATGCAGCCCCGTCCCGACTCTTGCTATCTGGGACCGGGCGGAGAGCAGATAGACTTTGCGGTTCGGGTAATCGAACAGAACCATATGAGACTGAAAGAAATCGACACCAAGCAATCCGACGCCAAGATCCTGCTGGGCATAGGCAGACATACCATCAAGGGTGATGTCGCCAATCCTGAAGGATGAGACCGTTGTCCGGAAAAGCCGTGTACGCAGCGCGCCGTAAAGGGCAATAGTCGGGTTGGTATCGTTACGTTCTGATCCGGACAGCCATCGCGCAGGGAGTGTGGTGACAGGCACATCCGAATCGAGTGTCATCTCGCGATCCCTGCCCTCGATTTTTGCCGTGATGGAATCATTGCCAGATAGCGACATTACCTGTGCACCGGCGCCAATAAAATCGGAAGGGGCTCTGGAACAGACCGGTCCTGTCGAAAATGGATGAGCGCAAAGACGCCATGAGGCATATCGAGCAGAAGGGTCAGGCGGTCGAAGAAAGTGCTGCCTATGGTGCCAATCAGGGGTCGTGAACCGATATGCTGTATCGGATAGTCATCCAGTCGGATCATATCCGGCGTCTGCAGATCGAGGCTGCCTAATCTGAGATGTCCCGCCTGATGACGGGACGGGTTCGCGTATGGGCGCGGTTTGTCGTGATGGTCAGTGTCTTGTGTGTATCTTCTGTCTCGAACCCTTCCATATCTCCAACATAAAGAGCATCAAAAGCACTGGAGAAATATAGGGCAATTTCTTTCCCATCCAGTGTTGCTGGCAGAATGGGAGAGTCGCCTCTTCCTCCCAGAAGCGGCAGGGTTACAGCACCATCAATACAATCAGATGTATCCTGTGCCTGTGCTTGGGGCAGGCCAAGAGCGACGAAAGCAGCGATAAAAGTGCCTATCCGCCGCGTTCTGCTCATCTCAACTGGCTGTCCTTGCTGCCGCGACGATTGATGCCGGTAAAGACCGGCTGCTTGTCACGCATATTCTGACAGCTGATACAGAGCTTCACTCCCGGTACGGCCTTGCGACGGGCATCAGGAATAGACTCATCACATTCAATGCATTCTTCTGCGCTTTCACCCTTTGGCATGGCGTGACGCGCGCGATTTACGGCATCAGCAATCGTGTCGTCTATCTGATCCTGAACGGCCCCATCAGGAGCCCAGCCGGTTGCCATAAGCACATCCTCCCGTTCTCGGTGACACTCTTCAGATATGTGATGTAAAATGAGGGATAAAAGTCCTGCACATCACTAATCAGGTCCGGGAGTAGAGGGATTTTCAGCCGCAATACGATCGCAGGCTGAACCCTTGAGCCTTGCTTTCGTTCACGCGAAAGGGAGGCAGGGTGTATGATGCAGTCGGATGAAGACACAGGGAGCACCAGAATCAGACATCTGCCTGTCCAGCAACTGCTCAGCCCGGTTCAGGCTGCTGCCTATCTTGGTCTGGCCCCCGCTCTCTTCAGGCTCTGCGTTTCTTTCGCTGTGGTCCGACACGGCTGATGCTGCGTGGCAAACCGTTCTATCGTCGCATCGAACTCGAAAAGCTGCGCCAGGATTGGTGTGCGGCGGTCCAGGTCAGGGGAGAGGACCGCCTGGAAAAGCGACTGGACCCTGATACGGAGGGCAGTGATGCGAGGGAGAGATTTCTCGATCCGCTGATGAGATTGCTGGCACTGCGCGCCATACGTCACCGTATTATGGTGTCGATCTTCTGGGTGATGGGCCTCATCGGCGGTGCCATCTGTCTTATCCTTTATTAACGCTGTTCAAGGATCTGCTTCATGCGTACACGGATTGCCTCATCTGCCTGTTCGGTACCCTGACCTGTACGGTCGCGCTTCTTGCTCTTGCTCGCTGGCGCGGATTGCGTGCGGTCCAGGGGATCAATTGTACGGCCCATTGGCTGGCTGGTTCTGAAGCAGCTGAAAGAGACACTGTGGATCTCAGACACAGCGTTACGGGGCTTGCGACAAACTACGCGGCTCTTCTGTTCTGGGCCGTTCTGTACGAACTGGCACTGGGCAAAAATCCCGGAAAGCCCAGAGCCGTTCTCGTGACGCTTGCCCTTGGCCCGGTTGCTGCTCTTGTCGATTACAAGGTCACCCCCAGGCGTTTTACCCCTGGTTGGGAACTGGTGTTTTCCAGAAAGGAAATGGGACTGGTCTATGCGGCCATGGTCGCTGGTATGGCATTCGGTGCCAGACGCGCAGAGCGTCCTGCTGAGAGCAGGTAATCTTTTCAGGAAATTCTGGTGCCGGGTGAGGGATCTGAACCCCCGACCTTCGGTTTACAAAACCGTTAGAATATCCCCTTTTTATAGCGGAAAACTGCGGTTTTCTAACCTATATGGGGCATACCCTATCCGGCTTTTTATCCGGTATGATGCTGAAGCAAAAATCCTAGCCCAATGCGAGGCGCCTGATTGACGCGTATAAAAACCTATGATTCCGAGTATGTCTCGTTTGGGCTGAGCACACCTAGTCGGCTTGTCCACCATTGTTCTGCTTACTGCGCTCTCGCGCAAAACGCGATTTCGGTTTTTGAGCGTCATCAGCGTTGGACGCGTGCTTGCTGTTCATCCCGATACGATTGACCAGCAGATAGACGAAGAGCCATTTCGATCCGTCAGCCGGGCGTGGCCAGAATTTTCGACGGGTAGATCGCTGTGCTGCGTGAAGTCATCATTCCTCTGATGAGAAATGCACCCGACGACACGCTTGAAGAAATCGCCCAACGCTTGGGTTCGGAAGAAACAATGCATGCATTTGGCGACATCTCTCTCCGCTCAAGCAGGCTTTGGTATGAAACATTGCAAAGCATCATGGCGTCTCGCCATTCCGGGGTTGATCCGGACACTTGAACTCCACGCTATCCATCCACGAATGCTCGTGCGCCCTGGCGATCATGGCCGGAACATCAAGCTCGTCGGTGTATTTGTCGAGCGCCGCGACAAAGGCGAGCAGGGCGTCATTTCCGGCCTTACTGCTGCCCTCAGAGGGGCATTCGAGAGGCACTGTCTCGCACCCAGTAACAGCAACGCCAGACTTCCGGATGCTCAGCGCCTTGCTGAATTGCGGCCACCCGGCGACAAGCACATGCGCCATGAAATGCCGCCATTTGCAGTACGCCCAGCCTGTATTGACTGGAGATCCGTTCGCCTCTGTACGGACGAGATGAGAGACGCGAGGGATAGCCATCCAGCCGTTACGATCCGGTAGTGCAAAGGGATAACGCACGTCGGGAGATAGAACCGGAGGAGCGGGCAATAGGGCACACAAAGCCCGGACTTCCTCCGGCTGACGGCGCAGCACACGCCCGATAGCGTGCAGGGCATGACGGATTTTCATACGAGCTCGCTTGGCGTGCTCATGGCCGAGCCTTCGTTGGGAGTACGGCGGGCAGACAGCAATGCTCGCACCGGACAATCCAACATATCTGCGACGATAGCTGCGTGGCGCGCAGGGACGCTTTTCCACTGGCTAACAGCTTGGGAGGTGACGCCCAATTTCTTAGCTAAGGCGGATGTACCCCCTGCCTTGGCTATCACCTGCTCGAGTGCTTCTTCGTTCGTGTAAGAAATGTAAGAGTCTCTTACAATAATCGCAAGGATAACTTACGTGGATTGTAAGTGGGGTCATATATAAAAAGAGAGGATGGCTCCAATCGACTCCCTTTCTGACGCAATCCGCCGTTCTGGCGTGAAGAACAAAGAACTAGCCAAGCGGTTTGGCGTAACAAGCCAAGCTGTAAGCCAATGGAAAGCAGGCTCGTCTCTGCCATCTCCTGACCGGGTGCAGGATGTGATTGCTTATCTGCAATCGCGTGTCGCAGCCTTGGAGGGTGGCCATCAGGTCGCCGCTGATCTTCCCCCTCTTACTAAGTCGTCTGTTCCTGGCTACGTGCCAGTCCGATCGCTCAATGCCAGTGCGGGTGCTGGAGGCGGCGGACTGATAGAAGATGGGCTGCTTGGCTACCCCCAGTTGTTCGAAGAAGGATTCGTGACACGAGACCTTCGCGCGCGGCCTGAAGATTTATGCGTGGTGGAAATTGAAGGTCAGTCTATGGAACCGCTTCTTCGGAGCGGTGACACCGTTCTTGTTGATATGCGCAAGAAGAACGTAGCCATGGAGGGAATTTTCGTCGTTTTCGATGGTGACGGCGTCGTCTGCAAATGGGTTGAAATGGTGCGTGGCCTGGACGCGCCTACACTACGTATCAAATCTGAGAACGACCGCTTCCCTTCCTATGACGTACAGGCGGAGCGATGCCAGATTCTCGGACGGGTAGTGTGGTTCTCTCGCAGGTTGTAGAGCAAGTTTCTCTTACATTTATCCATCGTTCACTTACTGTTTTCATTAATATGTAAGCAATCGGCGCTTACATCCTTCTCATCACCACCGATGAGGAAGCTAGATGGCAAGCTCAGAGACAATCCGCCCGGCGCTGCTTTTGCGTGACACCATGAAGTCCATGCGTGCCATGGCAGCGTATATGGATAGCCTTGCCGAACAGGCGTCCTTTGCCGGACGCAGCGAGGCCGTGCGCTTGTGGCAGAACGCCGCAGCCAACAAACGCCACGAGGCCGAGCAGGTGGAACGCGCCGCCCAAGGGCGCAGCGTCATTTCTGAAGCCCCCAACACCAATCCCGTCCTTGCCCTACTGGCCCGACACGGGCGTCTGGGACGGTCATGATCAGAATGCTCTGGAGCGCGATCGCGCGAAATTCGATCATGGCATGCCTGATCCTGTTTCTTCTGCATCAGATCCTGAGTTCTGCCCGTATCTGGCTGCGCTGCCGCGATCTGAAAACGCAGTTTCGAACGCTCAATGCTCTGAGAAATAGTAGCCACGAGGAAGACCGGAAATGACCCCTACCCGCAAGACGGCGGCAGAGGTGGCAACCGAGCTGCGCGTGTCGCCGCGCCTCATTCAGAAGCTTTGCGCCACAGGCGCCCTGCGCGTCGCCAAAGTCGGTTCCGTCTGGCGCATAACGACGTCAGCGATTGACGACTATCTCGATCAGGAGGCCAGCAGGCCGTCGTGTCCAGCAATCTCTACCAGGCCGCAAACGGCACCTATTACGCTCGGATCCAGATCAGGGGGCGCGACATCCACCGATCGCTACGCACGACTGATCGGCGTACAGCCCGGCAGCGCCTCAAAGAGCTGCTCGAAAAGGCGGAGGACCAGCGCGTCGGCATAAAGCTTCCTGAGATCAGGAGCTGGGAAAACGCGTGGTGCGGTGGGAGGAGCTGTAATTTGCTGATCTGCGCCCCAGCACACAGACGCGATATCGAACGAGCCTGCGGCAGCTTCATCCCTGTTTCGCGGGGCGGGATATCAGCCTGATTGCCTCCCGCAATGTGCATGAGTTTGTGGCGGCCAGACGGCGCACCAGGACTTCTGGCGCCACCATACGCCGCGACCTGGTGATGGGCCGCATCATGCGCGTGGCGCGTCGTGCTGGCTGGATTACCGCCAACCCGGTGCCGGACGAGATGGAGGAGATCAAGGAGCGTCGCGAACCCATTCGGCCTGTGGTCTTGTGCGACCTTGCACGCCTGACGCGCCGCGCCCCACCCGGCATGCGCGACATGATCCGCTTTCTGGCCCGGACCGGCTGCCGGCAGGAAGAAGCCGCCTCGCTCTCCTGGGAGCAGCTGGACCTCAAAGCCCCCTGCCCCACCGTGACCTTTGCCATAACGAAGACGAGATCGCCCCGCGTGGTCAGGCTCTCGCCCAGGCTGGCCAGAGAGCTGTAACGCAGCCGCCCGGAAAACGCGAGCGGCTACGTCTTCCGCAACCTGTCAGGGCAGTGCTACACCAACGTCCCAGGCCGCTTCCGCGTGCTTCTGGCCAGCGCCATACCGGATAAAGCCTGCCACTTCCGCTGCCACGACCTGAGACACACCTACGCCATCCGCGCCCTGCAACAAGGCGCCTCGATCTATGATGTGTCCCAACAACTCGGCCAAAGCTCGGTCAAAACGACCGAGATCTACGTGGCCTGGTTGTCACACCGAATACGGTGAGGTGAGGGGAGGTAGGGACAGCGCGAGCATAGATATCCTTGTTCTCCGTAGACATACGACATTGATAGTCAATGTTTTGACTTGTCGTGGAGAACGATCACGTATCATCTGTCAAAGACGTTTTGTGACGATTTTTCGATATGATAGCGTGGGAAAATGCAAAGCTCTGAGTCATTCCGGATTAGTTCTCGTCTGAAAGATATCATCGGGCGCGACCTTGTCACAAACGAGTACGTGGCGATTTTCGAGCTGGTAAAAAACTCATTCGACGCAAGAGCAACGTCCGTTGATATCGAATTCCATCCGATAAAGGGATAATTGCGATCGTCGACGACGGCAGGGGTATGTCGTCCAAAGACATCAAAGAAAAGTGGTTGTTTGTAGCCTATTCTGAAAAATCCATCCATATTCCCAATGATTACCGAGATCGGATAAAAACAGCAGGTCAGTTTGCCGGAAGTAAGGGAATAGGTCGATTTGCGTGCGACACTTTAGGTGAAAATTTACATTTATATAGCAAAACCGTAAATGATAATATTGTTTCTAAACTGGAAATTGACTGGTCCGATTTCGACAAAAATGCTACAGACGAATTCCAACAAATCAGTGTAGCTTTAGGGCAAGTCTCGAAGTTTCCTGATCTTATCCACGCAAGTCCTCCAAAAGACAGTGGAACTGTACTGATCATTAGCGATACCCATGAGACTTGGGATATCGAAAAGATCAAGCGACTACGTCGTGATCTTGCCAAGCTGATAGATCCTTTCGGTACGACAAAAAGCGTTACAGTTTCCACCTGGTTAGTCAGTGATGACGTCACCATTGACGGTGTTAATGGCCCTGTTGGAAATGAAATATCAGATCTACTACGAGACAAGACGAGCCGGATTGAGGTTGTTATCGAAAATGACCTCATAGAGACTATTCTTTTCGATCGAGGGCGTAAGATCTACGCCATTCGGGAGCCGTCCCCATATGAGGAGCTTCATAATATCCATGTCCAAGGAAGTGTTTTCTTTCTGAACAACTCTGCAAAGAAAACTTTTGCTAGACGTATGGGGGTAACATCTGTCGCATTTGGGAGTATATTTCTATTTTTAAATGGGTTTCGAATTTTTCCAATAGGCGAAGAATTCGATGACACTCTTGGCCTTAACCGAAGGAAGCAGCAAGGCCAACGCCGTTATCTCGGTACACGCGACCTTCTCGGCCGTATTGACGTTGTCGCTCCGCCCAGAAAATTTCGCGAGGTATCGAGCCGCGATGCTGGCCTCGTTGATGATGCAAATCGCCGCGCATTGTTCGATGCAATCCGACGACAAATGGTATTTCGGCTCGAACGATATGTCGTAGGAGTAAACTGGGCCGACGCTCTGGACAAAAACCGAGATACAGCCGATGGGCTAGCGACCGATGAATCGCGTGACCGCATCTTAAGGGTAATTGGTAATCTGGCTCGTTCACGGGACATTGAGATCATCTATTACGATGAGGATATTGTTCGGGTTTCTGACGATCCAGATAGAATTACAGATGAGACGCTCAAATCGATAGTTTCGGCGGCAGAGAGTAGAGGAGACGCGAACCTTCTTGCCCAAATCGAGCAAGCTCGTGCTCGGATCGAAGAGCTTCGTAGTCAGCGACGAGAGGCTCAAATGGCTGCCAATCTGGCGATAGCCGAACGGGCACGGGCTGATGCTCGCATCGAAAGCTTAGAGCGGCAAGCTGCATTTCTCGGTAGCAGCAAGAGGGTTGATGTAGAGCGCGCCCAACTACTCATGCATCAGGCGATCATTCATGCTGGACATATACGGTCTGCAGTGGGAAACGCGGCACACAAGCTTAATGAAATTTTAGAATTAGCAGTTATGCCGCAGATGTTGGAGGATCTTGACGATCTCGAAGACATCCTCGCTTCTGTGCGGCAATCTGCAAGAAGCGCTTCCTCATCGATCGCAAACGCAACACTCTCTGGTGATCGCCTGAGCGCCGTCCTGTCTTTCGCACCTAACATCCGCGTTGATCTTAAGACAGATCTTATTAATGGTGACTTGTTGGGATTTCTTAGCGAGTATTTCCAATTTCGCCTTGATGGGGTTCCGGGTATGCCTCGCGCTATTTTTGACGCGTCCGGTATATCCCTAAAGCGAGACTTTTCGCCGGTAGACATATCTGTCCTCATTGACAATCTGCAAGATAACGCTCGCAAGGCTAAAGCTAACGAGATTACTTTCAAGGCTATTCGCAAAGGAACAGGAAAGGTTGTAATCAAAGTTACAGATGATGGTCGTGGTATAAACCTTGATAGAGTCGATCCTACCAAAATATTCGAACGCGGGTACACCGAGTCCGCGAATGGAACAGGACTAGGTCTTTACAGTGCGAAACAAATTCTTCAGTTGATGGATGGTAGCATTGAGCTTGTTGGCGATGGTAGCCGCGCCGATTTTGAGATTACAATTTCAGGAGAGTTATCATGAATCTTGAATTAGGCATCTTGTGGATCGAAGACTCTTTTAGCCCAGAAGAAGAAACCAATCTTAAGCGATGCATTCAAGAAGTCGGTTTCCTAGCGGAAATAAAAAACATTGTTAATGGAGAAGAAATAGAAACACTTGCAAAACAGAATAACCTATTTCATTGCTACGATTTAATTCTTTTGGATTTTGCCCTTAAAGGAGTAAATGGCGATGATTTGGCCCCAAAAATTAGAGATTTATTCCCATCGACAACCATTCTTTTCTATTCTGGAAATTTTGAGAAAGAAACTCTCCTACTGAAAATTGCGGAAAAAAAGGTGGAAGGCGTCTACTGCTGCACTCGTGATCGCTTCATCGAACGCGCGGGAATACTTATCGAACAAACTGCTCGAACGCTGGATCGGCTGTCTGGCATGCGCGGTCTAGCAATGCGCGTCGTTGCTGAGTGCGACGCAATCATGAAAGAAGCTGTCATCTATCTCAGTGCGACAGATGACAGCTGTGCGGCAATATTGACCGAGATGGATAATGATGTCTTTGAACATATTGATGAGGTCAAGAAAAGGTATCAGGCCTCCATGGGGAACAGTGTACAAGCGCGCCTAGATACGTTTGCCGTCGATAGTGCAAAGTTATTTGCGCATTTCAGGAGATTATCCAAGAAAATTTTAAGTAATCCGAATAGTATACGACTTTCTACCGCACAGATCGATGAGCTGAGAAATCTGAATAGAAAGACCAGCAATTATGTTGTCGCCGTTCTCAATAGGCGTAATGCACTTGGTCATGCCAAAGAAATGCGCACTGCTGAGGGCTGGAAACTAGACGGTAATAGTGGCATCAAAATTTCAGACTTCCCAATGATTAGACGCGACTTCGCCGTCTACAAAGAGGCTTTCGAAAGCATAAGAAAATTGATCACTTCGAGCGATAAGTAGACTGATGAGTGTTTCCCCTAACGCTTCTGCGAGCAAGGGCGGAACTGCGTTTCCAACTTGCGTAAAACGCGGGCAAGCGCTCTTTCTTCGATGCCCCCCCGAAGTATAAGGCCCTTTGAATTCAAACCAGTCCGGGAAAGACTGTAAGCGCGCATGTTCGCGCACAGTCATGGATCTTGGTCTCGAATAATGCACGAAGTCATCAGGCAGCGTACTGATTGTCGGAGCAGGAGAATTCGGATCGAGCGGGGTAGTAGAACGTTTCTTGATGCCTAAGCGAGCCCTATCTTCCATACTAAGACACACTCCACGCTTACAGTTCTCCAATATATCTCGCATCCTCTCGATCGAGGCTGGGCTATGTCGTGGTAGACGCATATCACTTGGCTGACCGTTATTTATGTCCCTCATCAACTTTTGATAGGGATGTTGCGGCTCACTGGTTCGGCGCAGTGTTTTGAACCCTTTATGGCCCCACTCACTATCTAGAATCAAATCATCGCTCGTTTCCGCAAGATCGGATAGCGCTGCTCTGGTTCCTGTCGGGCCTGGACCAAGCTCACGCGTGGAAAGGAAGGCTTTTCGGGCGACACGCAATCTTTCTAAAGGATCTATACCTGCTAAAGCAGCTTTAGGCGCAGCCACGAGAATAAAACGAGGTCGACGCTGCGGTACGCCCCAATCAGCAGCCCTAACAATACCCGTCCACACTTGATAGCCAAAACGGTCTAACTCGCGAACCACGTACTCGCTGTAGGTGCCGCCAGTTCGATGCTTCATCGAGCGAAAGCCGACAACATTTTCGAGAAGAACTAAGCGTGGGCGTAAAATTGCAACATACTGAAGGTAGACATCGACCATTTTACTCCGCGGATCATCGGGCCGCCGTAATCCGTTCATGCTAAAACCTTGGCAAGGTGGCCCCCCTGCGATCAGGTCTACCTTTCCGCACAAGTCCTGCAACTGTGAGTCGTGTTTCGCCAGCAACTCTTCCGCAAGCCAGGCACGCTGCTCCAGCCATGCCGGCCAGCCGTGTCGACCCGCATGGCGATCAAGCAAGTTATGCTTGTAAGTAGCAAACGCATCTGGATGAGCTTCTACGCTAAACAGCGTTGAAAATCCCGCCTTACCCAGACCGAGCGACAAACCGCCGCAGCCGGCGAAAAGATCAATGCAAGTGAATGTCATGTTTGAAGTATTTCGGGTCCCTATCGGAATGTCCAGGGCCTTCAACCTATCTGCAGAATGTTGCTGCTCGCACTCAGGCCAATCTCTCGATTCGTTAGGGTAAAAAGTTCGTTCCGCCTAGGACTATTCGCGGCCCAGCTAAAGTTTAAAACACGTTAAGATTCGTATCCGGCTTTCTGTCCGACATGCCATGCGCTGTGCTCGATTCGTTCGCACGGCGGCCTCTTCCAGAATGCTTGATTTATGAGGATTTCTGGTGCCGGGTGAGGGATTTGAACCCCCGACCTTCGGTTTACAAAACCGCTGCACTACCACTGTGCTAACCCGGCAAACGCAGGAACGGATTGCTTTTCGTCGTTAAACGCAAATCCGTCAAGGTCTTTTGGCAAGGATAATTGCGAGCGCCTTGTCTTGGCCGGATATGATGCCCTTTCCGGGCTTCCTCAATAAAAAAAGCCCGGCTCGAAAGCCGGGCTCTGTCTCGGATCAGACCGAGTAGTACATTTCGAATTCGGCCGGGTGCGGCGTGTGTTCGAATTTGTAGACTTCTTTCCACTTCAGCTCGATATAGCTGTCGATCTGGTCCTTGGTGAAGACATCACCTTCCAGAAGGAACGAGAAATCTGCTTCGAGGGCCTGAAGAGCCTCACGGAGCGAACCGCAGACCGTCGGGATCTGCAGCAGCTCTTCCTTGGGCAGCTCATACAGATCCTTGTCCATAGCTTCGCCCGGATGGATCTTGTTACGGATGCCGTCGAGGCCGGCCATCAGCATGGCGGCGAAAGCAAGGTAAGGGTTGGCGGTCGGATCCGGGAAACGGACTTCGATACGCTTTGCTTTCGGGCCGACCGAATACGGGATACGACACGAAGCCGAACGATTGGCTGCCGAGTAAGCAAGCAGAACCGGCGCCTCGAAGCCCGGGATCAGACGCTTGTAGGAGTTGGTCGACGGGTTCGTGAAGGCGTTCAGTGCCTTGGCGTGCTTGATGATTCCGCCGATGTAGTACAGTGCGTCTTCTGACAGGCCTGCATACTGGTCGCCCGCAAAAAGCGGCTTGCCGTCGCGCCAGATCGACTGATGCACGTGCATGCCCGAGCCGTTATCACCGGCGATGGGCTTCGGCATGAATGTGGCCGTCTTGCCGTAGGAATGGGCGACGTTGTGCACGCAGTATTTGTAGATCTGCATGAAGTCGGCCGACTGGACCAGCGTGGCGAACTTGGTGCCCAGCTCGTGCTGCGACTGTGCCACTTCATGGTGATGCTTTTCGATCGGCAGGCCCATCTCACCCATGGTCGAGAGCATCTCGGCGCGCAGATCGCCTTCGCTGTCGACCGGAGCAACCGGGAAGTAGCCGCCCTTGACCACCGGACGATGGCCCATATTGCCTTCCGGATAGTCTTTCATCGAAGCGTCAGGGCCTTCGATGCTGTCGAGCTGGTAGGTGCCGTAATTCGGGCCCGTACCAAACTTGACGTTGTCGAAGATGAAGAATTCGGCTTCGGGGCCAAAGAAGGCCGTATCACCCAGACCTGTCGTCTTCAGATAGGCTTCGGCAGCTTGGCGGTCGAGCGCGGGTCACGGGCATAGTAGGTGCCGGTGCGGGGCTCGACGATATCGCAGATCAGGATCAGCTGCGGCTTGGCCGAGAACGGGTCCATGACGGCCGTGGTCGGGTCGGGCAGAAGCACCATGTCGGATTCATTGATGGCTTTCCAGCCGGCGATCGACGAGCCGTCGAACATGAAGCCTTCAACGAAGGTATCTTCTTCAATGGTGGTGTGCCACTGCGTCGTATGGTGCCACTTGCCCTTCGGGTCGGTGAAGCGCAGATCGACCAGTTCGACCGAGTGTTCCTGCATCAGCTCGAAGACGCGCTTTACAGCGGCGCTGTCGGGCTTACCCGGCTTTGCATGGGCCGCTGAAGTGAAAGACGCAGCCTTGGACGCCGCGGCTGGAGCTTTTTTCGCCATTTGTCAAATACCTGTATCTGCCTCAAGGGGCCGCACTGATCGGCTGCAAAACGATTAGGACAGGATTCGCGAACTGTCGAGTATTCCAAAGGCTTTTTGCAGCGCCAAACGAGGGAAAAACGGCCTTCTTTCTCTCCTGTTGAGGCCCCTGAAAATATTCTGAAACCAAAATGATGCATGACAGGTCTACGAAAAACGCATATCGGCATGGCCGGTTCCTCAGGTGCAGTTTTTTTTCGCAGAGCACGTGACTGTGAAGCTTGCAGGCATGGGGCGGAGATTCAGAATCCGGAGTCCCGATCCTGGCTCCTGACCGGTGAAAATTGCGGAGGGTTCTGGCTGGCTGTGAGCAAACGGCGTTTTACAGCCTGTATTATGCCGGTATCATGTCCTCGTCCCTTCGCAGCGCAGGTCTGGCATGAAATCTCCAAACGCCTTTCTCGGCTCCTTGCCGACCACTATCTTCACGACGATGTCCCAGCTTGCCATGACACATGGGGCCATCAATCTGGGACAGGGCTTTCCTGACACCGAAGGCCCGGCAACACTGATTGATGAAGCCGCAAATGCCTTGCGGGACGGACGTAATCAGTATGCACCGCTTACTGGACTGCCAGAGCTGCGTGAGGCGGTTGCCCGTGCCAGCAAGCGCGATTACGACCTTGATATCGACCCCGCCCAAGAGGTGATCGTGACTTCAGGCGCTACAGAGGCGCTGGCTGTCAGCCTGATGGCGCTCATCGAACCGGGCGACGAGGTCGTGCTTATCGAGCCGCTCTATGACACCTATCTGCCGGTACTGCGTCTTCTCGGTGCCGTGCCCCGTTGTGTGCGGGTGGAGGCGCCTGACTGGCATCTGTCGGAAGAGACATTACGGGATGCCTTTTCGGACAGAACCAAGCTGATCCTGCTAAACTCCCCCATGAATCCGAGCGGAAAGGTCTTTACCGCGCAGGAGCTGGACCTGATTGCGTCCCTCGTTCTGGCCCATGACTGCTATGCGATTTGCGATGAGGTTTACGAGCATCTGACCTTTGGCGTGAAGCATATCCCGCTCATGACGCGCCCGGGCATGCGTGACCGCGCCATCCGCATTGGCAGCGCGGGCAAAAGCTTCTCCGTGACCGGGTGGAAAATCGGCTATATCACGGCCTGCCCTGCTTTGGCGTCGGTGATTGCCAAGGCCCATCAGATCATTGCCTTTTCAAGCGCACCCAATCTGCAACGGGCTGTGGCCAAAGGGCTTGATCTTGGTGAAGCATTTTTTGCAGAGCTTTCAGAGAGTCTGCGCGCCCGGCGTGATCTGTTTGCCAATGGCCTGAACAGACTTGGCTTTCCGACCCTGCCTGCCGATGGCAGTTACTTCGTTGTGGCCGATATCAGTGCTCATGCAGAAGGCCGGGATGATGTGGCGTTCTGTCGTGATCTGGTGACAGAAGCCGGGGTCGCGGCCATTCCGGTTTCTGCCTTTTATGATCCGCATGGAGCGGAGCCGCCGCGGCATCTTGTCCGTTTTGCTTTCTGCAAGACTGAAGCTGTTCTCCGCGAAGCGCTAGGTCATCTGGAACGGCGTTTCAGCCTCAGGAGGGTTGAAACGCGGTCATCTTGTCGGTTGGTACGCGCGGCTCGAGCGGCGCCTCTTGTCGCATACCTTGTTGCTGCGTCGCGGCTTTTCCGGAAGTGGGGGTCTGTCCGGCGCTTTCTGGTTGGGCGCCCGTTTCGACATCACCCGCTGGTTTCGCCGGTGCCGCAGGAGAGACCTGTGGACCGACCGCGCTATAGGGATCACTGGGCGGCAACACGTCGATCGGAGCCTGACTGGCAAGCGGGTTGTGCTTGAGGATTTGTGCCGTCTCGTCGGGGTAGCGACGCATCAGCCAGAAGAGTGCCGTTGGTCCAGCCAAAACCGATCTGCATCGGGTATTCGCCGCCGCCTTTGCCGCCTGAAGCGCTGATACCGGGTGCTTCCACATCGTATTTTTCAAGCAGTACGCCTGATTTCTCATAAGTGCCGATTACACGTGCCATCCATCGTCTGGCAATTGTCTCACCGAGATCGCTCGCTCCGTAGTTATTGAGGCCCTTGATCGCCATCCATTGCTCTGGCGCCCAGCCATTCGGGGCGTCCCATTGCTGTCCGCTTTCATGATCGGTCGCCATGATCCCACCGGCCCGCAGGAGCCGTGTCCGGATTGTATCGGCTACCGACATGGCCTGAGCCTGTGAGGCAAGGCGCAGGAAAAGCGGCACGGCTGTGGCGGAAGAGAGCACGTCGGTTGTCTGGCCTTTACGCCAGTCGTAATCGTAGAAAGCCCCTTTCTCTTCATTCCAGAAAATCCGCCTGACAACAGCAGTATGCTCATCCGCGCGCTGACCGTAGAGCGCTGCAAGCTTGTGCTGCCCTGTCAGGGCATAGCCATGCTCCAGGGTCTGCTCGAGGTGGACCATCAGACAGTTTACTTCGATAGGAGCAAGGTCGGTCGTGTGAATGGTCGACAGGGTATGCCCGTCAGCAAGCCAGCGCGATGAAAAATCCCATCCTGTCTCGGATCCGGCGCGCAGATCGCGATACACATCCGATGGCGCACGCATGCTTGCCTTGGCTGCTGTAGCAACGTCTTCGGGGTAGCTTTCATCACGTGGCGTATCGAGATCATCCCAATGGCGCATCAATAGCGTGCCATCTGAGAGGCGGACGAGATGACGATGGGCCTGACCGGGTTTCAGCGTGTCCGCACCATCCATCCAGTAATCGTATTCCTTCTGCAACTGAGGCAGGAATTCACGATAACTGTCCTGGCCATCATGCTGGGCAAGAAGATCGACCATCAGCGAGAAGAAAGGTGGTTCGGATCGGCTGAGATAATAGGTGCGGGTGCCGTTGGGAATATGACCATAACGATCAACAAGTGAGGCCATGTCCCGGATCATGCCGCGTAGCAGATCCCATTGTCCCGGTCTCGTAGAGGCCGATCATGGTGAAATAGGTGTCCCAGTAATAGAGTTCTGAAAAACGGCCACCTGGTACGACATAGGCATGGGGAAGCGGCAGAAGCGACGAGTAGGCCATCGGCTTGTCAGGCTGACGGGTCAGGACGCTCCACATACCCTGAATATAGTCGTAGATATTTTCATCAGCCTTGCGCTGGTATGTAATTTCGTGCCGCTGTGGTGGCGTGAAATGTGCAGTGTAGAAAGCCTTGAGGCTGAAATCAGGATTCTTGCGTTGCTCCTCCCAGCTCTGGAGAAGTTGTGCAGGTGCCTCGTTAGGGCGTGAATCGGCAATCGTCTTGAAGTCAGGCGCCAGATGCGCACCACCAATGGCTGCAAACAATCCACCCAGAGCAATAGACGGCGAGCGCAGATCCTGTGGTACGGATGCGACATGCAGGGAGTGCGCGGCTTCACTTGCAACAGTCTCGCGTGGACCGGTCGATGGATGGGGGGGGGTATCTGCTGCTGCCGGGACAGAAGAAGAGGTGATGGCAGGTTCGGGAGCTTTCTGCGCGACGTCTTGTCTCTGATCAGCTGCACGGGCTCCGGTGCTCATGGCAGAAACATTCAGAACAACCAGCGAAGTGCCAAGAAGCAGGAGATGAGAGAAGGAAAGGCGTTGGCTGGTCATGCTGTCTCCCTGAACTTGGGTCCGGCATTACATTGCCGACCGTTCCTGATTTTTTTAAAGCAGTGTCCTGTCACAGATGTGACTCGAGCCCTGCTCCGTTTTGTGGCGCTCTGCTCTCCCCCGTACGCCAGTCATGCCAGAGAAGGAGATGCCAGATGAACAGGACAGCGCTGAAGAGGTTGCAAAACAGTACTCGTACCGTCTTTTTTCTCGTCGGTGTTATCTCGGCGCTGTGGTCGTGTCTTGTTCCTGTGATCAAACATCATGCCGGTCTGAATGATGGTGAACTGGGACTGTTGTTACTCTGCCTTGGCATCGGATCGATTATCGGCATGCCTCTGGCGGGGCACTGGGTAGGGCGCTGGGGATGCCGTGTGGTGGCGACAGGAGGAATCAGCATTGCAGGTTCACTCCTGATGCCTCTGGCTCTTCTTCATGCTGTACCGCTTCTTGCGGTCTCGGTATTTGGTCTGGGTATGGGGCTTGGAGCTGTCGAGACGGCACTTAATATACAGGCGGTGGATGTCGAAAAGCTGAGTGGCAAACCCATGCTTTCCGGGTTTCATGCCTTTTTCAGCATTGGAGGCGCCATTGGCGCAGCTGGACCACAAGCCCTGACTCTGGTTCAGGCAGCGCCATGGGTCAGTATCCTGATTGGCGAGATTGGTATCGTCGTTCTGTTTTGTGCTGTCTGGCCTTCTTTGCTCAATAGTCCCGAACCCGATGGCGGCTCGGGTTTTGCCATGCCGCGCGGTGTGGTCTGGCTTATCGGGCTGTTGACCAGTATCGCCTTTCTGGCCGAAGGCGCTGTGCTCGACTGGGGAGGGGTCTATCTCTCTGGTGAACGCGCTGCTTTCAGCATCGCACCGGGACTGGGTTATGCGTTTTTCGCGACCGCCATGACGTTCGGACGTCTCACGGGTGACTATGCTGTCGCGAAAGCCGGTCCGGTCCTGATCATGATCGGCGGTGGCCTCTGCGCGGCTCTGGGCTTCGCTCTTGTTGTACTAGGCCCTGACCGGATCACACTCCTTGGCGGTTTTGTTCTGGTGGGGCTTGGCTGCGCCAATATTGTGCCGGTTCTCTATGCTGCCAGTGGCAAGCAGACGGTCATGAAAAGCAGTGCCGCCGTCGCTGCCATTACCACCATGGGTTACACAGGCATTCTGGCAGGGCCTGCTCTGGTTGGCGCTGTGGCCCATATCAGCAGCCTTTCCACGGCCTTTATGCTTCTTGCCGCGCTTATGGGATTTATTGCCCTGAATGCGCGTCTTGCCCGCTGAGACGTGTCTTTTTTGGGCAAAACATGGCTTTCCCCTCGCATTCATCGGCAGGACGCGCCATGTGTCGAGGATCAAGAAGGAGCTGTTCGTACCCATGCCATCCTATGTCGAAGAGGCCCCCCTCTCTGCTCTCGCTGTCACGGATCGTCTGTTCTTTGAACGGGCCGATAGTACGCTGACGCGCGATGAAGCAGAAAAAATCGTCACCCGTTCGCTCGACGGAATAGAGGATGGTGAGCTTTTTCTCGAGTATCGTGAGAGTGAATCCATTCTGCTTGATGACGGTGTGATTCGCTCGGCCAGTTTCGATACTTCATCCGGCTTCGGTCTTCGCTCTGTTATCGGTCCTGAAACCGGCTTTGCCCATTCGGACGAAATCAGCAAAGATGCACTTGAACGTGCCGCAGGTGCTGTATCTGTCGTGCGGCAGGGGCGTAGCGGGACACTTTCTTCGCCACCTCAGGCCACCAACCGGCGTCTTTATGTGCCGGAAAGCCCGTTGAGCGATACGGATTTTGCTGCGCGTGCCGCAGTTCTGGGCGAGATCGATGCCTATGCGCGTGGGCTCGGGCCGGAAGTGGTTCAGGTTTCGGCCAGTATTGCCACGGAGTGGCAGGCTGTTCAGATCATGCGTGACTCAGGGTTCCGCACGGCAGATCTACGTCCTCTCGTACGTCTCAATATTTCGGTCGTTCTTGAACGCGATGGGCGACGTGAGAGTGGCAGCCGGGGCATGGGCGGACGCTATGCCCTGTCACGCCTTCTGGGGCGCGAAACATGGCAGGATGCGGTTGATGAAGCCGTGCGTCGCGCCAGGGTAAGCCTTGACGCCAGCCCTGCTCCTGCGGGCGAGATGGATGTGGTACTTGGTCCGGGCTGGCCTGGTATTCTGCTGCATGAAGCCGTTGGTCATGGGCTGGAAGGCGATTTCAACCGCAAGGGCACATCCAGTTTTGCTGATATGATTGGCAAGCGTGTGGCGGCTCCCGGGGTCACGGTTGTCGATGATGGCACACTCGCTGAAGGACGTGGTTCGCTGACCATCGATGACGAGGGCACACCATCGGGTCGTACCGTCATGATCGAAGATGGTATTTTGCGTGGCTTCATTCAGGACAGGCTGAATGCGCGCCTTATGGGGGTTTCCCCGACTGGGAACGGGCGTCGCCAATCCTATGCCCACGTACCTTTGCCGCGGATGACCAACACCCTGATGCTGGCCGGGGAAGCAACAACAGAAGAGATGATCAGCTCTACAAAGCGCGGGCTTTATGCGGTTGATTTCGGCGGTGGTCAGGTGGACATCACGTCAGGAAAATTCGTGTTTGCGATGTCCGAAGCCTACCTAATCGAGGACGGCAAGGTTACACGTCCGGTCAAAGGGGCAACACTGATCGGCAATGGCTTTGATGCCATGAACAAGATCTCGATGATCGGGCAGGATGTCGCGCTCGATCCTGGTATTGGGACCTGTGGCAAAGCGGGCCAGGGTGTGCCTGTCGGTGTGGGACAGCCGACCCTGAAACTGGCAGGTCTGACGGTCGGTGGTACGGCCTGAATCTGACAGAAGGGTGCGGTCTGGAATCCGCACCTTCTTGTTTTATCAGGTTGTTGCAGAAAGCCCTGAGCTTGGGTCGTGCACACCGGTCGAAAACCTGATTTTACCAGGAAAAGCCGATACTGCCTTGTGCATTCCGGCGCTCTCCATACCAGCACCATCCGCTCGGTGATCCGAAAGAGAAACAGCTTGAAATGAATTTCCGGTCGAAAATATTCCGGACACTTGCCTGCAAGACCCAGCCACGTAATCCAGGCGAAGATTTGCCCAGATCATAACGCAGCGAGCCATCAAACAGGGTATAGCCGGGTACAGTGACAGAGCCGCCTGGTATACTCATGCCCTGCACGATTGTCGTTCTGGCAGCGCCCTGTCCTCCATAGCCTGACATGACATAGCGCACACCGGCACCAAGTCCGACACCTGCCAGTGACCCATGGGGCAGGGTATACATGGCGAAGAATGTCGCACTTCCCTTGTTCGACTGAACCAGAGGATGCCCTGTGGAGTCATCATGAACGTCTTGTGTACCTACTGCCGCATCAATCTGGAGATTATGCCAGGAGTTCACATGGCCTTCGACTTCGAAGCCGTCTGAATGGACCAACCCGCTTTGCGTACCCCAGGGCATATTGCCTGCGGTTACGATGACATTGGTCTGCATGAGGTGGAAACCGGCAGCACTCAGCAGAATTGGTGTACCTGGAATCTGGTATTTGACGCCACCTTCGAGTTGCTTGCCCAGAGAAGGGCTGGGTGTATGGGTCGTCTTGCCACCGTCGCCGGATACAAGCCCTGTCTGAGGCTGGAATGAAGTGGAATATGAAATATAGGGAGAAAGACCGAATTCGAAATGATAGAGCTGATGCGCGCCATGTTACCTGTGATGGGGCGATATGTGTTGTAGTCGCGGAAACCAGCTGCTTTTGCGTCATACGGTACCAGTCATTTCGTACGCTGCCGGTGATGTGGAATCCCCGCCACTGTAGCTCATCCTGCCCGTAAATACCGATCTGCTGCTGACGTACGGTATAGTTGGCAAAAAGGGCAGGGGTTGTAACAGGCAGCCAGTAATCTGGGGCAAGAACGTTCAGATCTGGCGCCCGTCCGGATCGCGCAAGCTCTGCCGAACGCATCTGCTGATAATCGAATCCGGCAGTCAGTGCCTGCTTGACCGGTCCTGTCACAACACGCCCGCGCAGTTGATTGTCGAATACGATGGCATTCTGCTCGTCCTTGGCGGCGAAGGCACTTCGTGAAATTGTTGTTGGGCCGACATACGCGCCAGTGCTGTAGACGCCCTCGTAGTTTGACCGGACATAATCATAACGCCCTCGGGATGAGAACTGCCAGTTGGTGTTGAACCGGTGATCGAAGATATAGGTTCCGGCCCCCTGGGTCCTTCGGAACCGCTCGAAATTCAGGTCGCCGTCATAGAAATTGCGGGGTACCTTGCCGTAAATTGCCGGATACAACGAACCAACCATTGGAAACGAGCCATAGGACGAATTTTCAGGATCGACCTGAAATTGGTGATGAGCGTGAGTCTGTCTCGTCCTCCCGCTCCGATTGTCATGGTCGGGCTGATCGAAAACCGACGGTTCTTTGTGCGGGCAAGCTGGGAACGTGAGCCGTTGGCCGTTCCGTAAATCCGCCCGCGGACAGAGCCGTCTGACGTGAGGTAACCCCCTATGTCTCCATCAATACGATAGAGGTCAAAGCTGCCTCCTGTAGCAGTGAGAGCGCCGTAAGAACGCGCATCTGTCGGCATTTTGCTCGTCTGTGCTATCAGCCCACCAGGAGTGGAGCGCCCATAGAGCGACGAGGCTGGTCCTTTCAGAACCTCGATCCGTTCCAGGCGTGAGGTATCCGTCTGAGGCGTCGCAAAACCTGTTGGTGCCTTGGGCAGGATCAGCCCGTCCAGATATGGCAAGACGGCGAACCCACGTAACTGGAAGAAATCGTAACGTGGAGAGGTGCTGCCGCGCAGATCAGGGTGATGCCCGCCGTGTAGCGTAGAGCCTGCCCCAGTGTCAGAACACCGCGCAGATCCATATCAGTACGGGTGATGACCGTAACGGATTGCGCTGTTTCAACCAGAGGGGTGGCCGATTTGGTGGCTGAAGAAGCAATGGTTGAGGCTCGCTGGCGCCCGGTGACTACGATCTCCTCCGCGTCCGATGCGGCCAGAGTGCTGCTGCTCTTGTTGGTGGAGGCTGTAGCTCCCTCAGTCGCCATTACACGTCCGATGCTGGCATCGCAAAGCGCAGCCGAGCCTAACAACACACGTATAATCAACCCGTATCTCACCGCTCATCTCCTCGTTTGATGAGCATTGGCCTATAATGCAAGTGATAATCATTATCAAAAAGATTTATATAATTATCCTTTGCTCTGTGACCTACAGCCGGAAACGGGAATACCCAGAATTTTTCCAGGTTATAAAAATGTTACATTTAGAAAATAGATTGATTATATCCTCTCAAGATAAGCCTGAAGCTTATTTTGCAACGACAATGAGAGGGGACTGATAGTTCTGCAATAGGACTTGCGTTGATTTTATTGTATTAATAACTTTGTTTTCTCTAACGAGTAATTTGTATCTAACTTAAATGGAGATTTAATAGAGATGAGCGGTCCTGAAGCAAAGAAAAAATCATCATCATCAAGAAAAAAATCCGCGACTCAATCACTCACGCCAGATATCACGCTAGAGGTAATGACTCGCTTACTTGATGCCGTATCAGATGGAAATGGTGCTATTATTCTGGATGGATTGAGACAGAATCCGTCTGATCTCGGTTCTCTGATCCAGCAGATTGCCAATAGTCATGGTATTGAAAAGCAGAGAAAACTGACACAAACCAGCGACATAATGGAAAGTGGCAGGATGGAAGCGGATTTTGCTTATGTGGGGTTACCTGCAGAGGCGCGTTCCATGGATTTCAGATCAGCATTTGATAGACATTTAAGATCCCGTTTGGGTAAACGGGCAGACGGATTTGCGATCATCTTTGATCGGCTGGATAAGCACAGTCGCCCGGTCATCATTGAAACCGGTTGCCTACGTGTACCGGACAACTGGGAAGGAGATGGACAGAGTACTTTCCAGTTTGACTGGTATGCACGCGAACGCCAGGGATGCGTCTTTACAATTGATATCAATCCCGCAAGCATAGATAGCGCGCGGCGTGCTTGCAGCGGGACAACAAACACAATTCTGAATGATTCACGTCCGGCCTTGCATGCTCTCGGGCAAAACTGTGCTCGTCCTGCTTCTTTGCTCTATCTGGACTCATTTGATCTTGATCTGAATAATCCTATGCCGAGTGCCGTACATCATGCCACGGAGATGATGGCAGCTAGGGGATTAATTGGGGAAGGTACTATCATTTGCGTGGATGATTTCGATGTCCCGCCGCTAGGAGCAGGAGGAAAAGGATTGATAGTGGATCAGTTTATGAATTCTGTTGGCGCTCGATTGCTTTATTCGGGATATCAGAAAATCTGGGAGCTATAGGATCTAGTATATTATCTTCAATATCTACTATTATATTGATGAGCGCGTAGTTTTTTCAGTACAGGCTCCAAAGCGGTGCAGTCGTATGGCTTGATCTTCGCATAACACTGACTGCAACGCAGGGGATCTACTGTATCGTTTACACATGGTTCTCCTTTTGTTTTTAGAACTGACGGCTTGTTCATATTACCATCATTGATTTCTATATTATTTAACTGTAATAATCATTGGTAATTCGCGCATGATAGGTGCGGCATGCATATGATCCTGCTGCTGTATGGCTTTTTGAAGCCATTTTCTGTCTGAGAGACTTGGTGTCCCTGTCATGAGTATATGTCTTGTCTCGATCTTACGAAATCAGGAGGAACCAAAGAGTTGCAAGACTCATCTCACCGTAATGGGTGCCAAAATCATTGGTCGCTGTTCTGAATTGGAAGAGAATATCGGTTCATAGGCTCTTTTGCCTGGCATGTTGCACCGACATAGATGATCTCTTTGATCGAAGGCATAATGAACTGACACTTGCCGGAGGGACAGCCGGTCGAAAATGTCTTGGTAGTCAGGGTCATATTTTCTGATAGATCTTGTTCATGACAAAATTTGATAAAGAATATGTATTATAAATCCGGAAAAATATAAAATACTCTATTTGTTATAATGCAGATGGTGGAAATTTATTTTATAATTGGGCAGGAATGAAAAAATCTAGGCCAATTCATTATGATCATGGTTTCTCATTGTGTCGATTACGGTCTCCAGATCTTTGATAATGACCCACCGATCCAGACCTTTCATGACACACTTTATATACCGAGGATCCCTGGACATTATGACTCGCAATTCGGCCTGTATGACAATTATGGTCGGCTGATACCGACAGCAGGTCCACGTCGTGGATGGCCCAATGCAGCTCTGGGACAATCTCCAAGCTGTTGTGTCAGCCCTTCAGATGCGTTCCCCCTGTCGCCGGAGCCAACCTATTTTTACGGAGGCAACATAACCCCTCACTACGGGCATTTCATGACTGAAACTCTGCCCCACTACTGGTGTGGGCGCCGTTTCTATGAGGGTCTGAAAATTCTTGTTCATGCCGAGAAAACGCTTGATTCGCTTTTTGCACTTCCCTGGCTTGCTGATTTTTTCTCATTGCTCGGGCTCGAACGTAAGGATTTTGTGGTTTTCGAGCGACCTACGCGTATCAGGATGCTGATTGTTGCCGGCTCGGCATTCGAAGAGAATCATTTTGCCCACAAGGCATTTGCCAGATATTGCAATGAGCTCGGCGAAAAACACGGTGAGGATATTGCTGATGGCCGGCCCATCTATCTCTCACGTGCCCAGTATAAGAGCGAGATGCGTCAAATCGACGGTGAACCCGAGGTTGGTGCCTATCTTGCTCGTGAGGGGTTTTCGATTGTTGCGCCCGAAACGCTTCAGGTTCGGCAGCAATTACGTCTGTTTTCCGAGCATCGACCGACGGTCGGGTTTGTTGGCTCAGCTTTTCACAACAGTATTTTCTGCCGACGACCGGTTGGGGTTGCCTTGACTTGTGATGGCCTGATCTCCTCGAATTTCGCCCTTATGGATCAGGCGAATGAGGCTCGTATACAGTATGTAACGGCCCCCGAGGTCACGCTCGAAAAATTTGTCCTTGGTCAGCCAGCCCTCTATCGTCTCAATGATCCGGTACATACGGCGCGTGTGCTGGTTGACCTCGTTTACAGGCGCGTCTGGCAGAATGAGAAGACGCATGATGCTGAGGGCATTGATAAGGAAAAGACCTATCTGATCAGAACTTATCATCAGAGCTGGATGCAGATCGATCGTCAGACAGGTATCGTGTTCCATGGAAATGGTGAGGGTGAGCGCATCGTCAGACTGGTGCTCATCTGGGCGACAAAGGCTGGGCAGCGCTCACGACTTTCCCGGGTGACTGTCTTACGGTTGAGAGGGACAATCACCAAGGTACAACAATTTACTACCGGTTCCATAAACGCCCTGATGGAAGGGTAGCGTTTTACAATGATGAGACGCATCGCTTTCTATGTGCCACACCAGATGGCAAGATTTGCTGCGATCGCCTTGAGTCTGATGACTGGGAGTGTTTCACGCTGGAGGATGCCTGAGGCGCAGGCAGCCGTGTCGCAGGGGCAGGAATAGCGGGGCTGAAGGGCCCCGCCTGACGATTATCGTCCCAGTTTCCGAAGTTTCTCGCCTGACATAAGACGCTTTTCGATGACTTCGAGCGACATACCCTTGGTCTCAGGGATAAAGAGAAAAGTCAGCAGGATGAACGAGGCATTCAGTCCTGAGAAAAGCCAGAATGTGCCGGACGTACCAAATGTGTTCATCAGCGTCAGGAAGCTGGCGCCCACGATCATGTTGGTGATCCAGTTGGTCAGTGTCGAGAGCGAAATACCCAGATTACGCCCTTGCATCGGCTGAATCTCGGAGCAGAGAACCCACATGAGCGGGCCTGCAGACATGGCAAAACCCGTGCAGAACAGTAGAAGCAGGAAAATGGCGATGAATTTCGAAGTCTCTCCCGACATGTCTGTCGAAAGCAGAACAGCCAGAGCAGCCATGCCCAGCGCCATGACCGTGAAACCCATGTAAAGAATAGGTTTGCGGCCCCATTTATCGACCAGTCCCACTGCAATGAACGTGGCCAGCATGTTTACGAGACCGATAATGGCAGTGCACCACATCTGCGAAGTGGCATCGAACCCGGCGCTCGAAAGAATTTTGGGCGCGTAGTACATGATGATATTGATGCCTGCGAGCTGCTGCATAGCCTGCAGCATGATGCCCAGGGCGATGGAGCGACGGAAATTCGAGTTTGTCCTGAGAAGCTCGAAACCGTGCTGCTTGACCTCGAGCTGCTCGCGAATGGCCTTGATTTCCTTCGCAGCCTCAAGAGGATCTTCACGCAGGGAGAGAAGAACCTCGCGAGCCTCCTTATGGCGCCCCTGCATGATCAGCCAGCGTGGGCTATAGGGCAGAAACAGAACGCCAAACAGGAAGAGGGCAGCAGGAATAGCCGCTACGCCGAACATCCAGCGCCAGTTCCCCGAATAGGAGAAATAGGTGTTCGACAGAAAGGCCAGGAAAATGCCGACCGTCACCATGAGCTGATAGGTCGAGACCATGGCGCCACGTGTGGCCTCGCTGGCAATCTCGGACAGATAGAGTGGGGCTGTGAAGGCCGAAATACCGACAGCCAGTCCCATGACCACACGAAAGCTGATCATGGAAGGGACAGACCAGCTCAGCGCGCAGCCGATCGAGCCAATTACGAAAATCGAGGCCCCAGCAATAAGCGAGCGCTTGCGACCAAGTGTATGGGCCATCCAGCCAGCGGCCAGGGCACCAACGGCAGCGCCTGCCATCATGGAGCTGACGACCCATTCCTGAGCAAAGGTCGAGGCGTTATATTGCTTGGCGAAGAAATCGAGCGCGCCTGCGACCACACCGATATCCAGACCTGACATCAGACCGGCAAGAGCTGCCAGCACTCCGATAACCAGAATCTTGAATTTCGTTGCATCGAAAACTGACGCCAGCCCGCCTTCCGTATTTCCGGCATCTGTATCTATCGCCATGGATTATTCTTGTCCTTTTCCGGCGGCACGCAGCGTGCCGACTTCTCGTCCATTCCAGTTTTTCATTACCTGATGCGACAATCCGGTCAGCACGGCGCGGTCTGCATCAGACCAGCCAGCCTCATCGAACCCGAGCAGAAGTGCGGCAAGGGCCACCTCTGCCGCCCGGTTCGCGCCATCATCGGTTTTGATCGCTATGCCGAGCCCGAGTTCGGGCACAGATGCCACCATCACCCCTTCTGCACCCATTTTGCAAAAGATTCGGTTACCGAAATGCGCCATCAATGTCGTATCGAAACGCCCGCTCCCTGCCACCATGAAGGGCTCGGACGCGACAGCAGAACGCAAGCGGGCGGCTGCCGACGCATGGCCCGATGAAAAATTTTTTCCTGTGCCAAAACGCGCAAAACCCGTTGCCAGAGCGGAGAGGGGAATGGCGTAGGTTGGCATCGAACAACCATCGAGCCCGCGATTGGTCTCCTCATGCGGGACAGATGTGGCCATGACAAGCGCTTCGGTTACCTGACGCTGTGCTTCATGGGTGGGGTCGATATAGCCAGAAGGGTCGAGAGACTGGTCGATCGCGAGGCAGATCAGGCCGGCATGCTTGCCTGAACAGTTGTTGTGAAGTGCTGAGGGATGGCGCCTGAGGCGGCAAGCGCATGAGCTGCCTTGTCATAGGTGGGCCAATGAGCTCCGCATTCGAGACATGTCAGCGTTTTGCCAGCTTTTGCCAGCATTGCGGCGGCCGTCTCGGTATGTCGTGGTTCGCCGCCATGAGAGGCGCAGGCAAGAGCCAGCTCGGCATTGGTCAGGCCCAGCCGATCGGCAGCACCGGTTTCGACCAGTGGGAGAGCCAGAAGCGCCTTGACCGTCGAGCGTGGAAAGACTGGTCTCTCAATGGCCCCATGCGCCCGAACGACACGGCCGGTATCGTCCATGACGGCAATTCGGCCGAGATGACGGGATTCGATGCGTCCGCCGCGCGTGACTTCAGCTAGGGCGATATCGTCCATGACGGGATCCTCAATAAGGTATGATGGATTGGGGATCGGTCTCAGCCGATCGGTGTCTGTCTCGAGAGCAGATAACAGGATGCGCCCAGCTGTGCACTCGAATCAGGGTCGTTATCAAGCCAGGGAGCAATATGAGCCTTGCGTACGCGCAGAAGAAGCATGTCTCTTTCGTCGTATTCATCGGCCTGGGCCGCAAAAAGCGGAAGCAAGGCCGGGCGTTCACAGAAAACCAGAGGCTCGCGGGCATCGAGCTTCAGACCGTTATCAATCAACCTCCATCCCTGTTCGGCCGGGAGCAGGGTATAAAGCCATCCATCCGGACGTTCTGCTTCCGCAAAGACGCGTGTGGTTACCACCAGCAGCGGGGCTTCTGCCGGCAGGAGATGCGTTTTGAGGATCGGAGGCTCGTAGTCGAAGAGATCCGGCTGTGTCTGTGACAGTATTTCCTGTCTGGGCACGCGTGATGCCCGTTCCGGGCGGGAATGAACGGTGCCACCAGTCAGGGGAAACCTGTCAGTTCGGGCCATGAGACGGAGATCGGCTACGTGCTATCAGCCTGCTGGCACGAGGCGCAGATTCCTTCGATCTCGATGGTCGATTGTTGCGGCTTGAAGCCTATTTTCCGGGAGGCACTTGTTATGGCATGAGAGATCTCACTGTCTTCCACCTCACTGACCGCACCGCAGCCGCTACAGATCAGAAACTGCGCGCGATGACCGCAGCCATTGCCATGATGACAGTCTAGGCGATGCGCGCAGCCGATGAAGGCACTCATGCGCTCAATCCGGTGGATCAGGCCCTGGGCCAGCAGGAAATCAAGTGCACGATAGACCGTGGGCGGCGCTGCATTGCGCTGATACTGCCGCAGATGATCAAGAATGTCATAGGCGCCGGCAGGTTTGCGACTCTCCAGAATCAGCCCGAGCACAAGCCGACGCGTTTCAGTCAACCGGCTGGCGCGCGTGGTACAGAACGCGGCAGCACGGTCGAGCAGTGCGAGTGTGCGGGGAGAGAAAGGGTCCAGTTCGGTCGTGGCCGTGCTGCTGAGCATGAAGGAATTCCTTTTCCGGCTTGTCCTGACCAGAGTTCCGCCTCTATATCGCGTATCTCAGTCGTTATAATATAACTAAAGGCGACTTTTTTGCGCCAGACCCTGTTCCTGCTGATCTGCTTCCTGTTCCTGCCGGGCTCTGCCAGAGCTGAGCCGGTGAAGGTTTTCTGTGCCGAAGCCCTGTGGTGCGATCTGGCCGAAACCCTGGGGGGGAAATCTGTCACTACGACCAGCATACTCACGTCGCCACGGATTGACCCGCATGATTTTCAGGTCACGGCTGATATGGCCCGCAAGCTGGCGGATTCCAATATCGTTCTGATGATGGGCGGTCATTACGATGACTGGATGCCACCATTGCTGGCGGCTCAATCCAGTGCATCGCGTCAGATAATTTCGGTTGCCGCTCTGGCAGGTCTTGGACCGCAGGAAAATCCCCATCTTTTTGACGACCCGACAGCTATTGGCCTCATGGTTGCAGCTCTCTCGACAGAGCTTGTGGCACGCCTTCCCGACGAGGCTGGAGGTATCAGGCGCGTCAGGCGGATCTCGAGTCGGTCATAGGAGCCTTTTCCGGGCGGCTGAGGACATTGCGGCTTCAGACACAGGGAATGAAGATTGCTGTGGCCGAACCTGTAGGCGGACCTCTGCTTCAGGCGCTTGGAATCGAAGTTGTTGATCCTGAATATGCTCTGGCGACCATGAATCACGATGACCCGGCCCCCCGCGATATAGCCCGCCTGGAAGATGCGATGCGCCAGAAGACTGTCCGTCTTCTGATCATCAACCCTGCCATGAAGACCCCGTCTGTAAGCCGTATTGAGGCTATCGCGCAGAAAGCTCATCTGCCTGTTGTGGATTTCGACGAATTTCCAGAAGCCGGACATGCTTGGCAACACTGGATGCAGGATCGGCTTGACCGGCTTGCCAGGGCACTGGGCGTTCATGACTGACAATTCTCCTGCGATCCTGCTGAGGCAGGTCACGCTGAGCCATGGCGCGCGCGTGCTTCTCGACCGGGCCGATCTTTCTCTGGCTTCCGGAACCTTTACAGTTCTGGCGGGCGCGAATGGCCATGGCAAGACAACCCTGATGCGCGCCCTGCTTGGTTTGCATCCCGTTCATGAGGGGGAAATCCGGACTCTCGGCCGGAAACCGTCCGCCGCCCGGCGATGGATTGGCTATATGCCCCAGGAGCGCAGGATTCCCGCGCCACAGCTTACGGGGAAAGCCCTTATCAGTGCTTCGTGGCGTGGCACATCTCTGGGTCTGCCAGGATGGGGGCAGGGTGCAAAAACAGCGCTGAAAGCGGCTTTGACGCTGACCGGGGCAGAGGCATTGGCAGCCCAGCCTTTGAACCAGCTTTCAGGCGGCGAACGTCAGAGACTTTTTCTGGCCGAAGCCCTGCTCGACAATCCTGCCCTGCTGATACTCGATGAACCATTGAGTGGCATGGATATGGATTGGCAGCGCAGGATTTTGGCCATGCTCAGGGCGCGTTGTCGCGAGACGGGCATGGCGGTGCTGATGTCCTGTCACGGGCTTGAGGAAGTCAGCAGGTTTGCCGACCATCTTCTTCAGATTTCTCAGCGTAAACTGGAGCTGAGCGATGTTGCATTATGAATTCATGCAGAATGCCTTTCTGGCATCGGGCGTCGTAGCTGTTCTGAGTGGATTGGTGGGGTGGTTTCTTGTTCTGCGTGGCCAGAGCTTTGCCGGTCATGCCCTGTCTCATATCGGTTTTGCCGGTGCGACCGGAGCAGCGCTGGTAGGGCTGACGCCCTTCATGGGTATGACGCTTTCTGCAGTTGCGGCCGGACTGGTTCTGGGCTGGGAAGCAGAAGGCGATCTGCGCGCGAATCCGGCTTCTGCCAATCATCGTGACAGCGTGATAGGGCTTGTTCTGGCGGCGAGTCTCGGGCTGGGACTGTTATTCCTGCAGTGGCAGCATATTCCGGTCAGCAGCACCACCGCCCTGCTTTTCGGTAATGTTCTCGGGGTGAATCACGCTACCTTGTGCTTGCTGTTCCTGCTCGCGGGACTTTGCCTGTTTGGTCTGTGCTTTCTGACGAGGCCTCTGCTTTTTGCGAGTCTTGATCCCGATCTGGCCGCGGCGAAGGGCGTCAGACTGCGTCTGGTTTCCTGCGGTTTCATGAGTCTTGTAGCGCTGGTTACAGCCATCTGTTCGGAAACCACGGGAATATTGCTGGTCTTCAGCCTGCTTATTGGCCCGGCAGCTGCATGCTGCGTCTGGGCCTTGCTCCATGGCAGGGGCTGGCTGGCTCTGCCCTGCTGGCATTAGCGCTTTCCTGGGGAGGCTGGTACTCTCCTGGTATACGGATGCACCGGTCTCATTCTGGATCAGCGCCGGTGCCGCATGCAGCTATCTGGCCGTGCGATTTCTTGCGCCGACAACCCATTAGAAGGCCGGGTTGGAACTCAGTTGACGTGCCAGTCAAGCAGCATGATACCGACGATAAATATCGCAAGAACGATATGCATGATGATCAGCTCACGCACGTTGATCGTCGGAACATCGGATCTGGATCTGGGTAGATTGGCCATGCGAGTCTCCTTATCGATTTTTACCGGACAAGGGTAAACCAAATAGCCGGTGTCCGGTTATAGCGTCATGAAAAATAATACAGAGACGCGTCATCGCGAAGCGACGAATCATGACGAACACCCAATCGAGGTTTCGCCTTATGCGAAATACATCCTGATTCTTGCAGCCGTTGTCGCTGCCATATGTGGCGGTCTCTATGGTTATGATACGGGTATCATTTCCGGTGCCCTTCTGCTGATCTCGGATGATTTTCATCTTGGCAGCACAATGCAGGAAATGGTGGCTTCCGCCATTCTTGCCGGTGCCATTATCGGCGCATTGGCAGCGGGGTCGTTTTCTGAAAAATACGGGCGTCGTGCCTGCGTGACCCTTGTGAGTGGCGTGTTTGTTCTGGGAGCCTGGCATGCGCCTTTGCTCCGAATGTATGGCTTCTGATCGTTGCGCGCATTTTTCTGGGATTTGCTGTGGGTGGTTCAACCCAGGTGGTACCCATGTATATCTCGGAGCTGGCCCCTGCCGAAAAGCGCGGTACTCTGGTGACGATGTTCAACGTGGCCATCGGGCTCGGTATTCTGCTGGCCAATATCATCGGCTTCACCGAGCGTGAGGCCTGGGGATGGCGTCCAATGGTTGGGCTGGCTGCCATTCCGGCTGCGATCGTTTTTGTCTCGATGTTCTTCATGCCCAAAAGTCCGCGCTGGACGGCAGAGAACGAGGGCATGAAACGCGCCATTATCGAGCTTGGACGTATTCGTACCTCGAAAAAGGTTATCCGCAGGGAAGTGCGCGAAATGCGCGAAAATGCCGAAGCGGCCGATCCACGCAATCGTGGCTGGAAAGGTCTGTTTCGCCCCTGGGTACGCCCGGCTCTGGTCGCGGCACTGGGTGTTGCCTTTTTTACCCAGTGTGGCGGACTGGAAATGATGATCTACTATGCGCCGACCTTTCTGCGTGATGCCGGATTTGGCGCTTCCTCAGCCCTGATGGCCTCCCTCGGTGTGGCCATTACCTACTGCATCATGACATTCATTGGATGCCTGATTGTCGATCGCGTGGGGCGTCGTCGCCTCATGCTGATCATGGGACCGGGTTCGATCGTGAGTCTGATCGGACTGGGCATTGTATTTGCCATGCACCCGGCAGCGCATAGCGTGGGGTCCTATCTGGTGATCGTGTTCCTTCTGCTGTTCATGGCGTTCAATTCAGGAGGTATTCAGGTCTGTGGCTGGCTGCTGGGTGCGGAGATGTTCCCGCTCTCCATGCGCGGTCAGGCCACCAGCCTTCATGCTGCGACGCTCTGGGGCTCGGATCTGCTGGTAACCGGTACGGCGCTGACACTGGTGCAGCTCATCACATTGGGTGGTACGATGTGGTTCTATGCAGCCGTGAACCTTGCCTCAGTGCTGTTCATTTTCTTCTTTGTCCCTGAGACGGCGGGGGCCACACTCGAAGATATCGAGCTTGCCCTGCACGAAAAACGCTTCCGCCCCACGCGCGGTCATACACGTATCGTTTCCGAAGACGAGCAGCAGGAAGCAGCTGCCTGATCAGCCGCCGGTCACAAGTGGAATGCCCTGCCCACCTGCCCAGGCATGAAGGTCCTCCCTCTTCAGGGCTGCGGCCATCATGTCAGGGAAACGGTCGGGTGTGCAGGCAAAGACAGGGCACCCCATAGCAGCGAGCGCACGGGCGTGGCCCATGTCAAAGCCGGGACGCCCATCATCAGAGAGTGCAAGCAGGACGATGAGATTGACGCCAAGGTTCACGAGGTTTGCTGCCCGCTCCAGCATCTGTCTGGCATCACCGCCCTCGTAGAGGTCACTGATCAGGATGAAATGGCTCTGTGCAGGGCGTTCGATCAGAGACGTGCCATAGGCCAGCGCGGCATTGATATCTGTGCCACCGCCGAGCTGAATGCCGAAAAGGACGCTGACCGGATCGCTGAGCTGTTCCGAGAGATCGACAACAGACGTATCGAAACAGACGAGCCTCATATCCAGTACCGGTAAAGATGCCATGACAGCAGAAAAGATCGAGGCATAAACGACCGAGCTTGCCATGGAGCCGGATTGATCGACGCACATCACGATCTGATCCAGATCGGCTCTGGTCCGGCGCTGTCTGGCGTGGCCGATCAGTTTCTGCGGGATGATCGTCTGATATTCAGCTTGCCAGTGATGCAGATTGGCCCGGATCGTACGCGGCCAGTCAATATCGGCGGGGCGCGGTCTGGTTGTACGTTCACGACGATTGACTGCCCCCCTGACAGATTCGGCCGTGCGGCTGGCCAGTCTGGCCATGAGTTCAGCAACGATTTTTCTGACGACAATACGTGCGGTCTCATGGGTTTTTGCAGGCATGACATTACGCAGGGCCATGAGATCCGCCACAAGATGGACGTCGCCTTCGAGGCTCTGGAGCAGTTCCGGCTCAAGAAGCATTGCCTTGAGATCGAGCCGCTCCAGTGCGTCTTTCTGGATGATTTGCACGACCGGCGCAGGGAAGAATTCGCGAATATCGCCGAGCCAGCGGGCGATCTGTGGCGCAGATCCGCCAAGGCCGCCCTTGCGTTTGCTGCCTCCGGCAGCTGTTTCATAAAGAGCGGACAAAGCGCGGTCGATACGCCTGTCCCTTTCGCAGAGACCGTTTGGCTCGTCTGTTCCGAGTGCGAGTTGCCATCGCCTGTTTTTCTCGGCGCGCAGATCCTGGTTCATGAGACGAATCCCAGAATACGATGCAGCAGCGGCAACGCCAGATCGGTGAATTCGGCAGGCAGGACGTCTTGCCGGCTACCCTGTTCAGAGTGTCGCTGCGCCGGTTCTGTATCCGGCGTCTGCTCCAGGCTCGTCAGAAGGCGCTTGCGACTTGAGAGCGCAAAAGCACTGAAACACCGGCGCAGCATAGGCAGAATTTCCATAAAATCAGCCTCGTCCAGAACACCAATCCAGTGATCCAGCGCGTCAAGAAGTGCGCGATCCTGCGCGATGATCTCGGCCCCGCCGGAGAGAAAGCCATCAATATACTGGCCGGCACTGACCGCTCTGCTGGGAGGCAAAGTGGCACGCGAAAAACAGGTAACCACCTGTTCAACCGGTAAAATCTGCCGTTCATGAAGAAGACGCAGGGCCAGGCCACCAATCAGGGGGGCGACGCGATCGTTTCGAGTGGCTTCTGCCAGGGTCTGGTTCCAGAGCCCAGTCAGATGCGTCTCGCCGAACAGGGTCAGAGCATGATCAAACGCAGCCATGGTCGTGCTGATGGGCCGTGCACCCTGCGGGTCGATATCTGTCGTTGCCATGACAAATCCCGTGCAGATCTCGACACAAAGCAGAGAGACGAGCGCGCGCAGGGGATCGATTGGTAACGGGCGTGACGTCCCGTAGCGTAACAGCGAGACCAGGGTTGTCACGCTTTCCATCAGGGGGGAAATGGCCTGACTCGTGACGGCGACATGCTGCAATCTTGTGATGGTCTGTTCCGCGGCATCCTCCAGTCCGGCGAGCAGACATTTCTGGACGAGGGCCGCAAGCCTGCCGACATCGTGGCTCTGCCTGGCTTCCTGTATGGCCTTGTTGCGTGCGGCCTGTTCTATGGTGGCACCATAAGGCAGGGCCTGAACGAGGGCGAGAGCGACAGAAGGGGACCAGGTCAGACGCCAGGTCTCGCGATAGGTGCCGCGTCCGGCAGCGCCGTCGAGCAGGGTCGCCCAGGGAATGTCGATCACAGACAGTCTGTGCAGGAGTGTCGAGCGTAAAAGTCCGGCCTCTGTTCTGAGATCAAGGGCGATATCGCGTAGCAGATCATCCGGTTTGAGACGGCATTTTTTCTGCCATCGTTCCAGATCGCGTGCGAGGGGTATCTGAGGTACTTCCGGATCGAGTGCACCGATCTGCTCACCTTTCAGAAGGCGGGATTCAATCAGATCGAGCGGCGCTGTATCACCATGGCACAGGGCAGAAAGCGTGGCATCACGCATTTCCTCCAGATCAGGCAGGGGCTTGTTTCTTAACGCTGCAAGGGTCAGTGCGAGGCGGGCGGCCTCTATGGTCGAGGCGGGAGAAGCAACCAGCTTTTCTGTACGAAGGAACCCGGAGACTCTTGCCATCCAGCGCGCCGTGAAATCCTCTGCGGAAGAGGCACCTGCAGCGCCCCGCAAAGACCAGAGATGGCGATACCACCCCGGCGCCTTTACCCCGGCGCCATATCCCGATCCGGCAGCGAGACGGGAATCACTCCAGGGAACCCAGGCTGTTTCTGTCCTGACTTTTTTCAGGTCGCGTATGAGGGTGCGATCGGCCGTCTGGGATGTCTTGCGTCTCAGAGCCGGGACATGCCAGGCCCCGACGATGACGGCGATCTCCCCATCGGTATCCTTGAGTGCCTGACGCAGGGCGATACGCATGAAGGCTTCGCGTATCTGATCGCGCCTTTGCCGTGTATTGCCCAAAAACGATTCCTGCTCTGCTGCGTCCCGCAGGGCTGTCATGGCGTTTTCTACAGCCTCGAACATCTCGGGGCCGGACGGGGTATGTTCGACCATGGCGTGCCACCAGGATTCACCATCCTCATATCCGGCGAGCGGGCCAGATCATCCATGGGATCGGTGGGGTGCTGCGTCGACGGGAGATCTGCTTCCTGCCGGCGCAAAGCACCATCATCGTCTGGAACCAGTTCATCGGGAATGGTCTTGTCGGCAGCGGGCTCAGCGGATTCGAGCGTACCAGAATCCTCGTCCCCGGCGCTCTGTTCTGTTTCCCAGGCGAGCAGGCAGGATGCGGGCCAGTCGATAAAGCGTACCGGGCGTTCATGTGACCGTGCCCAGCAGAGGGCCTGCCATTCGGGCGAGTATTCCGCGAAAGGCGCAAAGACGGCGTTGACCGGGTTGTCAGACTGGTAATGAAAAAGCGCAAGGGGCAGGGACATGCCGGGCAAGGTGGCACAGGCGATGAGGGGATCGGCCTCGGGTTGCCCTTCAATCAGAAGGACCGCAGGGTCGAGCGCATCAAGCGCTGTGACCAGGCTTGCGGCGGAACCGGGGCCATGATGGCGGATACCAAAAAGATGAAGGCGCGGATCCATGGGATTTCAGATCACATCCCTGATGGCCCCGTAGAGATCGCGCCAGCCCTCGCGCTTGCGCACGACATTTTCGAGATATTCCTGCAGGGCCTGACCATCGGCGGTCGGATCCTTGACCACAGCTCCCACGATATTGGCGGCGAGAGACTGGGCATCCATCCTGCCAGAGCCGAAATGGGCGGCCTCTGCCCAGGCATTGATCCCGACAGAAATGGCCTCGGCGGTGGAGAGTGAGCCGGAAAGCGGCTTGAGCTTGAGTTTGCCATCCAGTGTCTGTTCGCTGCGCAATTCACGAAAGATCGTGACGATGCGGGCGATCTCGGCATCCGCAGGCGCAATGGGGGGAAGCGCCAGGGAAAGGCCTGTCTCTGCAATGCGACGGGTCACGATATCGGTTTCTTCCTCAATCGTGGCAGGGGCTGGCAGGACAACGACATTGAAGCGTCTTTTGAGGGCAGACGACAATTCGTTGACACCCTTGTCCCGGTTATTGGCGGTGGCAATCACGTTGAAGCCCGGTCTGGCATGGATCGCATCATCCAGTTCCGGGATCGGCATCATTTTTTCCGAAAGGATGGTGATGAGCGTATCCTGGACATCAGACCCCATACGGGTCAGCTCCTCAAGACGCACCAGGGTACCTTCCTCCATGGCGCGCATCATGGGCGTACGCACCAGTGCATCGGGTCCGGGTCCGTGGGCCAGAAGCATGGCATAATTCCAGCCATAACGTATCTGGCTTTCATCGGTGCCGGCGGTACACTGGATGACCCTGTTCGAGGTGCCCGATATGGCGGCAGTCAGATGTTCGGACACCCAGGATTTTGCGGTACCCGGCATGCCAAGCAGAAGCAGGGCACGGTCGGTGGCCAGTGTTGCAACAGCGGTTTCTATCAGTCGGGGGTTGCCGACATATTTTGAACTCACCGGCGTACCATCAGCGGCCTGGCCGCCCATCAGGTAAGTCACGACGGCGCGGGGCGACAGGGCCCAGTTTGCCGGGCGGGCATGGGTATCACCACGTCTGAGGGCGTCCAGCTCGTCAGCATAACGGTCTTCCGCGCTCTGGCGCAGGCGGGTTGCGGTCATGAGGGCGTCTTTTCCTGATAGAGTTTGATGAGGATATCGGCCAGCAACACGGCGCGACGGCTCTGGTCGGGGTGCAGATCGATCATGCGCCGTTTGAGCGGCCCGATCTGTCCGACTGGTGTCAGAACCATGCAGGCAACAAGGGTGTTTTCCTGAGCCCGGGGAGCGGACAATACGGCGTCGGTCAGAATGCTGGCCTGTTTTTCGGGCAGAGGCATGCCAAGCGCATCAGCCAGGGTCTCGATGGCGCTCGCAAGGTTCTGAAACTGGTAGCTATGGGCTTCATCCCAAACAGGTAGCGGCTTTTCTGTTATGGCAGCGACATAGTTCAGACGATCGACAGACGATCTGAGGCCCGGCTTGTCGAAACCGTATCGGACAAGAAACGGCCAGATCGGCTCTCTGGCACAGGAGGCTATCAGTGAAAGAAGCGTCCAGTTTCTGTCATTTGCGGCCGCAATGCCAAGGCAGTACATCAGGGCAAGATCGTCCGAAGCCGCGGTTACCAGATCCTGCTCCGACAGAGCGAGCTGCGCGGCCAGGGTACGTATCGACAGGACATCGCATGCCATGGCAACCCAGTTCAGCATGAAATGGGAGAAGCCCCCCGCAAGGCGTTTGCTGGCAATATCGGCCGGAAGCTGAAGGCTCACAGTGATCCTGCGTCTGAGCAAACCGTTTTTTGAAACTGTGACACGGGAAGCGAAGTCTGTCAGCTGAGCCTCGGCATAGGCAGACCCGGGCAGGTGACCCAGTATTCGCTCGCTTTCCTGTCTGACAGGACCAGATCGATCCGTTCTTATGCTTTCAAGTAGTGGCTTGTCGTCACCGGAGAGGGCGATCCAGAGGAGTGAGACCAGTTCCAGACGTGCATCGGCTTTCTCCAGCGGTAATTGCGCGGCAATCAGGGCGCGAGCCTGTGCAGGGTCCCTGTGACGGAGTGCCTCCAGAAAAGAGAGTCTGTGTGCATGAGAGGCTTCTGCAAGAAGGGTCGTGTCGATGGCACCGTTTTCGGTCAGCAAAAGGGAAAGTGGATCTTGTGCTTCCAGACCCGGCTCGTTGAGTACCGCTCTGAACCGTTGCCTGAATGTCCTGAGTTTAGGGCCATCAAAGGGGTGAAGCGTCCGTCCGAGGCGCGAGAGGTGATGGGCAAGGGCGATAGCGGCACTGTCCGTGGCACGTCCGACAGCATTGCCGACCAGATGGATGATGTCCGGACGCAGCGCCTGCGGAACGATGGCCCCTGACGAATGATAGGGAGCGATCGTATCGAAATGCTCTGGTGTGGCGGGCATCCTGAAAGACTCTGCCTGTACGAACAGCGTCATGACACCCAGGGGATCGATATTGTGCCCCTGTTCTGTGGCAGAGGGAGTTTCTCGGGGAGCAACGCAATATGCAGGCAGTGTGGCGCTGTCGATCGGGCGTCGTGCCAGCCCCTGCAGCAGGGACTGATAGAGAGGCGAAGTGTTCATCACGGCGTCCATGCGCCAAGAGCCGTCTCGGCGAGGAGCGGGGTATAATGCCGACCATCCCATGTGCCGAATATGCCTATCTCATCGAAAGGGCAGAGAGGCGAAGCGATATCGGTGATGGACTCGCTCAGGGGGAGGGCAAGACCGTCGCCTGTCAGATAAAGCCTGTCTTTTGCCTGCCGCAGACTGACGCACGAGGCGTAGAAGGGAAACGCGCCAAGCATGGCAGTCTGGCCAGGGCTTGGCGCCAACCGGTCATGGCGGAGCTGAGCGATTTCGCAGGGCATTGCCACGGGTCCGAAGAGGCAGCCACACCTGTACTGGTGACGATCTGCGCCCGGAGGGGAACGGGAGATGGATAAAAGGCAAGCTCTGCTGTTAGTCTGTCATTCACCAGCACAGGCAAAGAGCCTGTTTGGCTCGCCGGTGCCAGATAATCGACCAGAAGAGCAACGACACCCGGGTCTTGTTCAAAACCAAGCCAGGTATCCACACGAGTCAGGCGGTCAGGCTGGAGTGTCTCGGTTCTGGCAAGCACACGCCATTGTCCGGAAAGGCGCAGGGTCTGTGTATCAGCAAACAGTTCCTCTCTTGTAAACGTCCAGCCTGCCATGCGCCTGGCATCTGCCACAAGATGAGGGTCCAGCCTTCTGCCCTGAGGCAGGCCTGGCCGATGAGATATAGCGTCGAGAGGCATCGTGCTGCCTCGAACGGGCGCTCCCCTGCATCCAGCGATGAGAGGGATTCGGGAAGCCGGGCGACACGACTGGCCAGCCCGCCTGCTTTGGAATCATGCAGACGTTTGGCCAGAATGGCGCAATCCACATTTGCGCGTTGATCAAACCCGGCAAGGCCGCGATCGAGCTGGTCACCCAGCCACTGGTTCATGGCGGCGATGCCCGAGGCGATTTCGCTTTCACGACGGGCGCGCGTTTTGGCTTGCTGAGCCTGTTTCTGTGCAGTTTCTGGCCCGGAAAGAGCTGTTTTGTCCTGTGAGGGTGCTTCTGACTTGTCTTTTGATGCAGTGCGACGACGCGACAGCCATTCCTGCACCCAGTCGGGAACGGTCTCGCTGACGAATGTTACGCTTCGCTCAGCGCGAAATCCCATCAGTGCCAGACTGTGCTTGCAGGGAAATTTCCGGCTCGGGCAGGTGCATTTGAATCCTGCATCCGTTTCTGAAAGACAGATCCGATAAGGTTTGGCTCCGGAGCCCTGACACTCTCCCCATACGAGACCGTTGCCGTCTTCACCGAGTGTGACCCAGTTTGAAGGGTTCATCAGTTTTCTTGCTGCAGCAAAGCTGGCTGTATCCGGCGCAAGCCGCGCAACGCGATCCATGGCGTCTGACAAGAATACTCCTGGGCTCGAAAAACAAGGACTATTGAAACAGAGATTGCGTAACGCCTGCCGTTTCTTGCTGGTATGTCAGTTCTTATGCCGGAGGACGGCGTTTTCTTCTCGCGTCTTTCTCGGGTTTTGTAAGTTTGTTTTTTCTGACTGACATGATGGATTTTCTTTTTCCAGAGTGCCAATCAGTTTTGCTTGAGATCGCTTCGCATGTTGGTCAGAGGCGAGAAGGCCCGGATCGCCAGAATACCGATGTCGTAACGTCAATCTGGCATTGCGCGTCAGATATCGCTAAAAGCCCCTTCAGAATGACTGTTGCCCATCCGACCGCAGCGCCTTTGTGCCAGGGGAAACCATGCGGAACAGGCGAGAAGTAGGATCAATATGAGCTGGCTGACCGAATACGTTCGACCGAAAATCCGTGGCCTTCTGCAACGTGAAGTGCCGGATAATTTGTGGACCAGCTGTGAATCCTGCTCACAGATGATCCTCATCAAGGATCTGGAGAAAGCCCAGCGCGTCTGCCCGCATTGCGGTCATCACGGCAAGGCGAAAGCGACAGAGCGCCTCGACTGGACGTTCGATGATGGCAAATACACCAGGATCGAGCTGCCGAAAGTCCCGAGCGATCCGCTCGGCTTTCGCGACCAGAAGAAATACGCCGACCGTCTGAAGGACGCCAAGGCCAAGACCCATCTCGATGAGTCGCTGGCTGTTGCGCATGGCCAGATCGGTGGTCATGATGCGGTTGTGGCCGTCATGGCCTATGAGTTCATGGCAGGCACCATGGGTACAGCACTGGGTGAGGCGTTCATCGCCGCCTGCCGTCTGGCTGTGCTGCAAAAGGCCGCACTTGTAATCTATACGGCTTCAGGCGGCGCCCGCATGCAGGAGGGTGTTCTCTCCCTCATGCAGATGCCTCGTACGACCATTGGTGTCGAAATGCTCAAGGATGCAGGCCTGCCCTATATCGTTGTGCTGACCAACCCGACGACAGGTGGTGTTTCGGCATCGTTTGCCATGCTGGGCGATGTGCAGATTGCCGAGCCCGAGGCGCTTATTGCCTTCACCGGACCGCGCGTCATTCAGGATACGGTGCGCGAGAAGCTGCCGGAAGGCTTCCAGCGTTCCGAATATCTGCGCGATCACGGCATGGTCGATATGGTGGTTGCGCGCCCCGATCTGCATGAGAAGCTTGGCAGCCTGATCGGCATGATGATGAACAAGCCTGTTGTGGCTGCTCCTGTGGAAGCAGCCTGAGCCATTGACTCTCCCCGCCCCTGTCAGGGAGCGGGGTTGCTACTGCCCATCGGATGATTCATGACGACCCAGGCACCCCCGGCCAAGCTCAGCGATGAATACGAGGGCCGGACCGGTGCCGTTCTGGCCCGGGTTCAGGCGCTTTATCCCAAGCTTATCGATCTCTCCCTTGATCGCCTTCATGCCCTGCTGGGCAAGCTGGGAAATCCGGAACGTTCCTTGCCTCCTGTAATTCATGTGGCGGGCACCAATGGCAAGGGCAGCACCTGTGCGACGCTGCGAGCCATTGCCGAGGCCGCTGGATGGTCGGTGCATGTCATGACCAGCCCGCATCTGGTCGATGTCACCGAGCGGTTCCGCATTGCCGGGAAACTGGTGAGCGAAGATGCTCTTGTTGCCACACTCGAGGAAATCGAACGTGTGAACGGGGGCGATCCTATCACCGTGTTCGAGGTGTTAACGGCCGCCGGTCTCCTGCTTTTTGCCCGCAACAAGGCCGATCTGGTCATTCTTGAAGTCGGTCTTGGTGGTCGTCTTGATGCCACCAATGTTGTGGCGCGCCCTGCTGCCTGCGTGATCACGCCGGTCGATCTCGATCATCAGGCATTTCTGGGCGACACGCTGGCGCTTATTGCCGCCGAAAAGGCCGGTATCATCAAGCCAGGAGTGCCTGTGGTCTGTGCTGCCCAGCATGAGGCGGCGAGGCAGATCATAGAGCAGCAGGCTGCGCGTTGCACCGCCCCGCTCTGGCAGGTCGGATCCGAGATCGGCTTTGAAACCCGTGACGATGGCAGCCTCTGCTATCATGACCCTCTGGGTACTCTGTCTTTGCCCGCCCCCGGCCTCAAAGGGATTCATCAGGCTGGCAATGCGACTCTCGCTGTAGCGGCGCTGCGCGCAAGCGGGTTGTCTGTGCCTGACACCGCCTGGGCAGGGATTGCCCGCACACAATGGCCTGCACGGCTGCAGCGTCTTGAAGGCAGGCTTGCCGCGCAACTGCCTGAAGGCTGGGAACTCTGGCTGGATGGGGGTCATAACCCCAATGCCGGGGAAGCACTTGCCCCCAGTCTCGCCGCATGGTCGGACCGCCCCCTGCATGTGATCGTAGGCATGAAGCAGAGCAAGGATGCCTCGGGCTTTCTGCGCCCTGTTCAGCGCCATGCGACGACACTTCATGCCGTGAGTGAAGCGGGCCAGCATCTTGCCCTGCCCGTGGATGATATCGTGGCGGCTTCAGGCGGTGTAGCCCTGCCCGGGCCGACCATCGCCGCTATTTTTCCTCGCCTGCAAGGACCGCCTGCGCGTGTTCTGATCTGCGGCAGCCTTTATCTTGCAGGTGTGGTGCTGAAGCAGGACGGCTCTATTCCGCGATGAGGTGATGAGCGTGACCAGGGTCACAGGTGAATAAAACCTTCTCTTCTCTCTAGAGACGGTGATCCCGGCCCAGAGCAGGACGCCTGATATAGCGGCCCTTGCCGCGTTCAGCACGCAGGGTGCCTTCATCCCATACCACCATGCCCTGGCTGATGGTTTTTACCGCAAGCCCTGTCAGGGTCATGCCTTCATAAAGCGTGTAATCCACATTCTGGTGCAGAGCGCCCGCAGTGATTGTCCGACTGGCGGAGGGGTCCCAGAGAACGAGATCAGCATCGGAGCCCGGTGCAATGCAGCCTTTTCGCGGATAGAGATTGAAAATGCGTGCGGTATTGGTGGAGGTAATGGCCACAAATTCCTCAGCGCTCAGCCGGCCATTGACCACGCCATAATGCCACAGCACGCTCATACGTTCTTCAATGCCGGGGACGCCATTCGGGATTCGGGTGAAATCATCGCGTCCACGCATTTTCTGGTCCTGACAGAAGCAGCAATGATCCGTTGCGGTCGTCTGTAACTGGCCTGAGCTCAGACCACCCCAGAGCGCCTTCTGGTGGATTCTGTGACGAAAAGGCGGACTCATGACATGACGTGCCGCCTGTAGCCATTCGTTGCCATGATAGACACTCTCATTAAAAACCAGATGTTGCGGCAGGACTTCTCCATAGACCTTGAGACCCCTTAGCCGCGCTGCGGCGATGGCCTGCACTGCCTCTTCTGTCGAGACATGCACGATATAAAGCGGGGTGTCGCCGAGTTCGGCCAGAGTAATGGCGCGTCGCGCCGCTTCACCCTCAATGGCAGCCGGGCGGGAAAGTGGATGCGATGATGGGCCGGTTTCACCTTGCGCCAGAAGCTGCGCTTGCAGAAAAGCGATCGCATCGCCGTTTTCGGCATGGACGGTACAGAGCGCACCCAATTCTTTCGCCCGCTGCATCGATCGCAGAAAGATTGAGTCATCAATCATCAGCGCATTTTTGTAGGCCATGAAATGCTTGAAGGAGTTCACCCCACCTTCCCTGACGAGACGTCCCATATCCTCATGAACCTGCGCATCCCAATGCGTTACGGCGACATGGAAGCCATAATCCGAGGCTGCCTTTTCGGCTTTGCCTCGCCAGTCGTACCAGGCCTCGAAAAGCGACTGTCCCTGACCAGGAATGACGAAATCAATGATGCTTGTTGTCCCCCCAGCAAGACCCGCTGCCGTACCGGTGAAGAAGTCATCGCTCGCCGTGGTGCCCATAAAGGGCATTTCCATATGGGTATGCGGATCTATTCCCCCTGGCATGACCAGCAACCCACTCGCATCAATGGCGTGGCACCCTGTCGGAGTTTCGATATCAGGCCCGACCCGGGCAATTATACCGCTGTCGTCGCAAAGGATGTCTGATCTGAAACGCTGCTCTGCGGTTACGATCATTCCGTTCTTGATCAGTAGCATAGGCTTGTTTCCGTCGCTGAAAGGTCCGAAACAGGATATCGTTGTCTTGTCGAAATTATGGAATTACCCTGAATACATGATCAATACAGCGCATGATTTTCATTGGACTCTGTGGAAGCGGAACGTAGCGTGATGAAGCAGCTAGAGGCAATTGTTCCGTCAGGTCCGCTTTCGAATGCAGACCTTGTCCCTGTCCGCGCAAGGCACTGGTGCGCGGTCTGATTGCTATCGGATGGTATGGTATTCAGACATGGCTTGCTTCGAATGCCCTTGTTCTGTTCATTCTGCATTTCTTTCCCGATAGTCGGGCTTATGCAGATCTGCATCATCATGGCCTGCTGGGGTTGTCGATGCTGGGCTGGGCGGCATTTCTCCTCGTCTGGCTGGTGCAGCTTGTGGTCTTCTGGCGCGGTATGGAAGCAATACGTCATTTCATAGACTGGGCTGGTCCAGCCATTTATGCCGTTATTCTGCTTCTCGATGTGGCACTTTTCTTAAAGACCCATGGAGACTGGCATTTCTCCGTTTTGCCTCACGGTGATTTTTCTGTGTCGGGCATGATCCGGGGAACGTTGGGCGTTACTTCTCTCACTCTGGCCTATTTCTCTGCAATTATTCCGAATTTCGGTGATTTCGCCCGTTATGGTGTGAGCATGGACGATGTGCGACGCGGTAATTTCTGGGGGCTGCCAATCAATTTCATGGCGTTTGTCCTGCTTGTACTGACAACAATCGTTCTTACGCAGCCCGCACTGGGTCGGCTGCTCACGGATCCTGCGGAGACGATCGTCCTTTTTGACAACCAGACAATTCTTCTGATTGGCACACTGACACTGGTCGCAGCGACGATCGGGATCAATATTTCGGCCAATTTTGTCTCGGCGGCATTCGATTTTTCCAATATTGCTCCTTCTTTTATCTCATGGCGTCAGGGAGGCAATATTGCTGCAGTCGGCGCCATTCTGCTGACCTCGTGGAATCTCTATGCCCATCCCGAGCTTATCCATATGACCCTTGATATACTGGGGCTGTTCATTGCGCCGGTTACAAGTATCCTGCTTGCTGATTATCTCATCGTGCAAAGAGCGCCGCTGGACATCAGGGCGCTTTACAGCACGAGCCAAGAAGGTCCTTACTGGTATCGTAATGGTATCAATTTCAGGGCTCTTGGAGCGCTAGGCCTTTCCGTACTGCTCGGCCTGTCACTGGTTTTTCTCTCCGGATTGTCAGGATTGCAGAATTTCCTGTGGGTGATCGGATTTATCACCGGGGGTTTTTTCCATATTATTTTTTCCCGAAGAACAGCGTGTTCAAGGTAGTGAACGCGAGACCGTGTCAGAGTGGTGAGACAGGTTGAAGGGCCTGTTCGGTGAACAGGCACAGGCGACGGCCGCCTGTGAGAGTGATGATGATAGGGTTCATCGCTGTCATGAGACAGGACAAGGAAAGACAGAGTATCATATCCTGCTGTCATAATCACAAAGTCGCGTCTGGTACTGAACTGAAGATTTAGCACTTGCAGAGTGGAAGTGAATAGATAAACGTGTCGACTCGTAAATACTGACGTTTTGTCAGAGGAGGCATTATGCCGATCAATACGAAAAAATTATGGCTGATAACGGCATGTACGGGATTTTTTTTCCTGAAAAATACCGCCTGGTCACAGAGTAACTGTTATGGTCTGGCGTTGAAAACCTGCCCGAGTCCTGAGGATAGAACAGTTCCTGACGTAAAGGATATGCTGACATGGGACCAGAAACAGCGCGTCGTCGGGTTTCGCAATGATTATCGTTCCTATGAGGGAGATGTTTTTCGCGCAGGCAGGGCGTATCCCATTCCCAGGTCACCGCGTTCTCTGGATGGGATAAGCTATCGTTATAAACGACATGACTACAGGCTGTCAGATTATCTCCATCGCAACAGCGTGACCGGTATGATGGTGATCAAGGACGGAAAAACAGTCTGGGAATATTACGGGCAGGGAAATACCCCGACCACACTCTGGACTTCGCGCTCTGTCGGAAAATCGGTCGTCTCGACTCTGATCGGTATTGCGCTGAAGCAGGGGAAGATAAAGAGTCTCGATGATGCGATAGTGAAATACAATCCCGATGTAAGAGGAACGGTATGGGAGAACGTGACGCTCCGACAGCTCTTGCAGCATAGTTCCGGTGTGGCCTGGAACGAGGATTATACCAAACCCGGATCCGATTTTGCCCGGCTTACACAGTGCGAAGCGGGTGCTGACGCCTATGAGTGCGTCAGGAAACTTGTCGAGGATCCCGCACGTCAGTCATATGCTCCAGCAGGAAGCAGCTGGTCATATTCTTCCGGTGGCGCATGGTTGCTTGGCGACACCCTTGAGAAAGCAACCGGAAAATCCCTGTCGCAGAACCTGCAGGAAATGATCTGGCAACCTTATGGTATGACGCAGGATGGTGTGTGGCATAGCTATCTCAAGGGAAAGCACGATGTTGGTGCACATGGCTTCAACGCAACCCTTGAAGACTGGGGGAAATTCGGTCTTTTCGTGCTGAACAACGGCGTTCTTCCGGATGGACGCAAGATGCTGCCCGATCACTGGATGGAAGAGGCGCGTCATTGGGTCCGGGCCAGGAATTCGGTGTCAGCAAGCCACCCTGAAGGTATCTATGGGTATCAGTGGTGGAATAATTCTGTACCATCCGGAACGCGTGACGCCGCGCCTCTTCACGGTCTCGAATATGAAAATTCGCAATGGGCAATCGGCATTTTCGGACAGTTTATCGCGGTCGATCAGAAAGAAAATCTGGTTATCGTCCAGTGGTCCACATGGCCGGAAGCAGAACCATCTTTCGATACCAGACCTCTTGAGACGTCTCTCATGTTCAACGCCATTGCGAATTTCCTGAGATGAGGCACGGCCTGTTCTCTTTTTGAGGGAAGTGAAAATGAGTCTTTCCGCAGTTTTTCTGCGGCTTCCCCAGACAGGGTGTGCCGTCAATTCGGTATTGGATGTCATGGTGGTTCTTATGTGTGTAAAACAGGATAATTTTAAATAAAAAACAAGATAATTCTATTGTCAAAAAAGTAAACACCAATGCGTGATAGGTGTGCGGTAACGGTCTAGTGAAGAAAACATGAGGGCATCTGACAGTTTAATATTGTGGAAACTGGCTGTAGGGAGCTTCTGCTGTGACCCGATCCTGGGACAAAGAGCGTAAAGCACGACAGAAGCGCGTTGATGCCGGAGAGAGATTTTCCCGAGGCAAGGTAATCGACCCCTCGAAGCTGACGAATTTCCTGCAAGCTGTTCTTCAGGCTGGTGACAGGGTCTGCCTTGAGGGGGATAATCAGAAACAGGCAGATTTTCTGGCGCGCGCGCTTACCAGAGTCGATCCATCTGTCATCAATCATTTGCATATCGTGCAGTCAGGTATTGTCCTGCCTGAACATCTTGATCTGTTTGAACTAGGGATCGCAAAAAAACTCGATTTTTCCTATTCCAGCCCTCAGGGCGCAGCGGTCGCCCGGCTTCTCAATAAAGGCAATGTCGAGCTGGGGGCTATCCATACCTATATAGAACTTTTTGGTCGCTATTATATGGATCTGACGCCGCATGTTGCGCTCGTTGTTGCGCGGCAGGCAGACAGGCAGGGTAATCTCTATACCGGCCCCAATACGGAAGATACGCCAACAATCGTGGAAGCCACAGCATTCAAGAATGGTCTGGTGGTTGCGCAGGTCAACGATATTGTTGATCACCTCCCTCGCGTTGATATCCAGGGCGATCAGGTGGATTTTATCGTTCAGTCGCCCAAGCCTTTCTATATTGAACCTCTATTTACACGCGACCCGGCAAACGTCACCGAAACCCAGATTCTGATGGCGATGATGGCGATCAAAGGTATCTATGCCGAATATGGTGTAAAAAGACTGAACCACGGCATTGGCTTTTCTACGGCTGCAATTGAGCTCATTCTGCCAAGTTTTGGTGCAAAACTCGGATTAAGAGGAAAGATTGCGACACATTGCTCTGAATCCGCATCCTACGCTGATTCCTGCCATTGAAGACGGATGGGTCAAGCAAATCCACTGTTTCGGGTCTGAAGTCGGCATGGATCGCTATATGTCGGCGCGTCCTGATATCTACTTTATCGGGCATGACGGTTCATTGCGATCCAACCGTCTCATGTGTCAGACGGCAGGATTATATGCCTGTGACATGTTTATCGGATCGACCCTGCAGATCGATCTTGCCGGTAATTCTTCCACCATCACAACCGATCGTATTGCCGGATTTGGCGGCGCACCAAATATGGGGGCTGATGCGCATGGACGTCGTCATCCAAGCGCCCCATGGCTCAAGGCAGGTCGGCAGGCTTCCGATGCACGGGGTGATATGGTGCGTGGGCGTAAACTGGTGGTCCAGATTGTCGAGACATTCGGGGACAGGATGGCACCAGCCTTTGTTGAAAAGCTGGATAGCCTCACCCTTGCGGAAAAACTCAAACTCGATCTGGCTCCTGTCATGATTTATGGCGACGATGTTACGCATATTGTCACAGAGGAAGGCATTGCCAATCTGCTTCTGTGTCGTTCCGCTGATGAGCGTGAGCAGGCTATCAGAGGGGTCGCTGGTTACACCGAGATAGGGCGACGGAGAGACCGCGCCATGGTCGCAAATCTCCGCGAACGGGGCATTATCCGCAGGCCTGAGGATCTTGGGATTGACCCTCTGGAGGCAACGCGTCAGCTTCTGGCCGCACGTTCAATTCAGGATCTCGTCGCGTGTTCCGGAGGGCTTTACGAGCCTCCATCGAAATTCCGCAACTGGTGAGGGGGGCTGCTATGGAAAAGCTTACGATTTCTCTCAGGACGCAGGCAGCCCTGCAAGGCTGAGAGAGGAGGCGCTTGTCGGTGTTGTGGCTTCCGGCAATCTCGAAGTCTTGGCTCAGAGGAATGAATCACCTGATCTGTGCGTTGTCGAATTGCTGACGAGTGTCAGAGGGTACGAGGAAATATGGCGTGCCGTAATTCAGGATTTTGTAGATCGCCTTTCCCCGGGGGGAGTGCGTTTCACCATTCATGACGGTGGTGCACGGCCTGATACGGTCATGTTGCGTCTTATGCAGGCAGCCCGCCTCATGGAGAGCACATCATGAACCCTTCACTCCACAGAAATGGTGCAAGCTGGTATGAGGCCTCTGCCCGGGAGAGAATTGCAGGGCTTCTCGACCCGCATTCCTTCAGGGAATATCTCGGTCCTTCTCAGGCCATCATGAGCCTCATCTGGCCCTGTTCGATCTGCCACCTGCTTTTGACGATGGTGTTATCATTGGCAAAGGCAGGCTGGATGGGAGTGACGTCCTGATTGCCGCCCAGGAGGGACGATTTATGGGCGGAACCTTTGCCGAAATTTCGGGCGCCAAAATTCTTGGCCTTCTGAGAGGCGCGCGCACGAATGTTGCTGGTAAAGGGCCGGAAACCATTATCCTTGCTCTGGATTCAGGCGGCGTACGTCTGCAGGAAGCCAATGCAGGTGAAATGGCTGTTTCTGAAATCATCCGCGCTATTGTCGAGGCACGAATGCACGGCATTTCAGTCATTGCCCTGGTTGGTGGGAGAGCCGGGGCATTTGGCGGGGCGGGTCTGATTGCGGCTACATGCTCGCATATCGTTATATCCCGACATGGACGTATTGGCGTCTCCGGACCTGAAGTTATCGAGACGAACAAGGGCGTCGAGGAATTCGATTCAAGGGACAAGGCACTGGTCTGGCGTATAACCGGCGGACGGACGCGTGTCCTGTGCGGAGGAGCCGATTTATATGTCTGTGATGATATTGCGGCATTCCGCGCAACGACAATCGCCCTGCAATCGGCACAAAGGAGGAAGTTGACGCCTGATACGCTGTTGCGGGAACAGAAACGTCTTGAGCAGCGACTGGCAGAAAACGGATCAGCGCGCGATGCACCTGAGATCTGGAAAAAGCGAAATATTCCTGATCCGGAACATATCGCTGATCTTGCCGAAGGCGACTTCATCACTCTTCATGAAAAAACGGGAGTGCATCATGACGCGCGATGAGCTGTTGCAGGCGTTGTTTTCGGACAGAGCTATTCTGACGGAATGTCGCGGTGCCGTTTTTCAGGCCATGCCAGAACAGAAAAAGGGGTGGAGCTGGGGCTGATTGGCATTGATGGCGGTGTGCCGGTCAGTATTGATATTGCATGTGATCTGGCACGATATGTTCTGGCATTCGCCCAACGCGAAGACAGGGCGCCCCTTGTCATACTGGTCGATACATCTGCCCAGAGCATGACCCGACGGGATGAATTGCTTGGATTGAACGAATACCTTGCTCATCTGGCAAAAACAATTCTCGTGACATCCGGTAAAGGCCATCGGACAATCGGCATTCTTTACGGGAAAGCGGCAGCAGGTGCATTTATTGCAACAGCTCTGGCTACTGACTGGCTCATCACGGTTCCTGGTGCAGAACCCAGTGTCATGGATCTTCCCTCCATTGCGCGCGTGACCAAGCTTCCTCTGGAACGTCTCGAAGAGCTATCCCGTACTACTCCGATATTTGCGCCTGGTGTCGAGGCTCTCGCAGCAACAGGTGCGGTAACAGAAACATGGACCAGACCATCCGAGTATCCGGGGCAGCTTGATGCCCTGCTGGAAAGGGAATTTCCCGGTGATCGACGCGATCAGCTGGGGAAGGAACGTGGAGGTCGGACAAAAGCCGCCGATATTACCCGATCCGTCATGGCTCTGGTCCAGGAGAAAGAAAATGATCGTCTGGCAGCGTCATGACCTGATCAATCTCTCGCCTTCTGTCTGGCAGAAACTGATAAAAAACCAGAAGTCGCAAGCAGTACGCAACGCGCTGTATTTCTGGCAGAACAGGGCATTACCCCTGATGTGCAGACGCCGGAGTTCTGAGGATCGTGCTGATCTTGTTCCGGTCTGTATTGCTTTCCCTCCTTCCTGGAAGGTGACGCGTCTGAGGTTGCAGATCGATCCTGACGACATAGAAAATATTGTGATGCCACCCGCTCTTCAGCAGATTGCTCACAGGCTTCCATCTGCCCAGCAGGAACAGGCTTGGACTATATCAACGCTGATAAAGGCAGAAACCGGACTCACGCCGCGTCTTTTCGGGAGCGTCTTGTGGCAGGGTATATCCGGCCTTCCCTATCTCAGAGATACCTCCGATCTCGATCTGCTCTGGATTATGCCGGATTGGAGCAGACACGCCGTGTTTGATCTGGTTGCACGTTTGATAGTCGTCGAAAAGCAGCTGTCCTGTTCTCTTGATGGCGAGATTGTTCTGCCGGATGGACGCGCAGTCCATTGGCGGGAAATCGCAAAAGAAAGCCCGGTGGCCGATCTTCTTGTCAAAACGGCTGCAAATGTCTGTCTCATGAGCCAGGAGGCCTTCTTCAGCCATACATCGAGCCTGATATGATGGTGAGTGTACCTGGAAGTTCCGCAAGCCCGAGGTCGCCAGACATCATTGCAGAACTGGCACGTAAAGCCCTGTTGCAGGAGGTCGTTTCCTATCCCAAACCAGGTCTCGTAAGCCGGGTTGACGGGGGTAGTCATGGCGACATGGACTATCAGAGCTTTACAGCCAGTATCGACGCGATTGTCCCTTTTTTCAGACAGATGGCGGCTATTGGTGCTGCTGACCAGGGTTTCAGGGCACTGCAACAGGTGGGCATTGCGGCAGAAATGGCGATGCTGCGAGCGACTGGGGGGGTCAACACCCATAGAGGTGCAATATTCGGGGTAGGTCTTCTTTGTGCGGCATCGGGTACCGGAGCGTCTGATCTTGGGGCCTGCATTGCCATGCGTTGGGGTAAGGAAATACTCCGGCACGCTCCCGTGTCAGACAGTCACGGTACAAAGGTACGGGAAAAATACGGTATTGGTGGTGCGCGACAAGAGGCTGCGACCGGTTTTCCAACCCTCTATGCTGTCGGTTTGCCGGTACTGCATCAGGCAAGAACCATTACGTCCGATCAGGATGCCTGTTCGTTACAGGTACTGATGTCTTTCATAAGCAGAATGGAGGATACGACACTTTTTCATCGTGGTGGTAGGGCTGGGGCGCAATGGGCTGCCAGAACGGCGCGCCTTTTTCTTGACCGGGGTGGTATTCGTGATCCGGACTGGTACGAGAACGCTGTCACGCTGCATCATGCCTTCGTCGCCAAAAACCTCTCTCCCGGGGGCTGCGCTGATCTTCTGGCCATGACCCTGTTTGTGGATGCGCTGCACAGCGACCCTTCATCCGGGGAAAGATCATGACAGCCATTCTTTTACGCTCTCTTCTGCCGATATTTGTCCTGATTGCTCTTGGTTTCGCGCTTGGTCGGAGCGGACGGATCGACAACAGAAATGTGACGTCGCTCAACAAGATCCTGATGGATATTGCTCTTCCTGCTTCCATGTTTACGACAGTCGTTCAGACAACGCGTCATGAGCTTCTCACGCAAATGCCTCTGGTGCTCACTCTGACTGCGAGCTTGCTGATATTGTGGTGCCTCGTATTTCTGATCTGGCGAAAAATACTGAAGCGTCCTGCAGCCAATGCCGCAACAGCGGCAATTTCCGTGGCGTTACCCAATTTTGCAGCTGCTGGTCTGCCGTTACTGGAAGCTCTTCAGGGACCTGTTGGTCATGTGCGCGCGAGTTTTGCCATTGCTGTCGGTGCCGTTACCCTGTCTCCTCTGACATTGACTGTCCTTGCTCTGGATACTCATCAATCCTCTGGTGAGAAATCGGGAATAGCCAGTCTCGTTGCGGCTTTTTCGCGTGCTGCAAGAGCTCCACTAGTCGCCCTGCCCTGTCTTGCAGTTATTCTGGTTATGGCTGGCATCCTGTTACCTTCATCAGTCATACAGATTTTCAGACTGATGGGGGCAGCTGCAGCAGGTCTCGCACTGCTTCTTACCGGTCTGGTGTTGAGTGCCTATCAGGTAAGAGTATCCTGGCCGATCGTTTCTGGTATTATAAGCGTTACCATTCTGCATCCATTGCTGTCTGCAGGGCTGGGTTTGCTGTTCGGGCTGGAACCATCGGCATTTGCAGCCAGTATTCTACTGACGGCGCTTCCCGCAGGTTTTTTCGGTATCTTTTTTGCTTTGCGTTATGAGCAGGATGTTAGAGAGGCGTCTGCTATTGTATTGCTGAGCACGCTCGTGAGCATTGCGACCCTTACAGGGAGTGTTGCCTGGTTTGGAGGGGCAGGATGAGCCATCCGCTTGCCATTCTGTGTTCCGGGCAGGGGGGGCAGCATGCCTCCATGTTTCGGCTCACGGCCTCATCTCCCCTTGCTGAGCCGGTCTTTCGTGAAGCCGGGCATGTTCTCGGGGATGATCCGCGCTCATTTGTACAGAAAGCAGATAGGGTATCACTCTACTCGAACCATGCGGGGCAAATTCTCTGTTGCACGGCAGCTCTTGCTGCATGGTATGCGCTCCGGCTTTCAGAGGAACCGGATATTCTTCTTGCCGGGTACAGTGTTGGAGAACTGGCCTCCTGGGGATGCGCCGGTTTATTCGATCTGAAGCAGTTCATGCATCTTGTGTCCCTGCGTGCAGCGGCAATGGACAGGGCTGCGCCGGAGAAAGCGGGCCTTCTGGCCATTTCGGGGATACGCCGGGATATACTTGATCGACTCCTGTCAGAAACAGGGAATTATCTTGCAATCAAGTTTTCCGAGGATGGTTTTGTTGCAGGAGGGAAAGACAAGGCCCTTGATACCCTGGCAAAGACTGTGCGCGATCATGGTGCCCGGTCAGCCCATCGTCTGGCAGTCAGTGTTCCGGCGCATACGCCTTACCTGAAACAGGCTTCGGCGGATTTTCTGGCCTTGTTGCATGTTACGCCGCCCGGCGAGCTGACACGTAACATCCAGCTTCTTTCTGGTCTTGATGGCGGTCTTGTGCGTCATCCCGTAGCGGGTTGCCAGAGTCTGTGTGCGCAAATCAGCGAGACAATAAACTGGACCGCTTGTGTTGATACACTTGTCGAGAGAGGAGCAACGGTGGCTCTGGAGCTTGGTCCCGGCCGGGCGCTTTCCAACATGACAGGAGACAGGCTTCGGAGCAGTCGAAGTCTTGAGGATTTCGATACATTGGAAGGTGTCAGGAAATGGCTGGCATGCGTCTTGTAAGCCTGACAAGTATGTCAGGCTTGGTAAGCATCATAATACACGACACGGAAAACCATTAAAAGAATGTGATTTGGGATTCCGTTATGCAGGAGATACTCCTCCTAAACCACTATAGCCCGCAGAAAACTGCGGTAAATGCTGTGGTGTCCCGTACGGGATTCGAACCCGTGTTACCGCCGTGAAAGGGCGGTGTCCTAGGCCTCTAGACGAACGGGACTGGAGGCGTGAGCGGCTGATTATCCCAGCAGGGGGGAGGGGTCAACCCTAAATCGTGGCGGCATCCAAAATAAAAAAGCTGAGCTGGTCCTGGCCCTGCCACTGTTCGCAGCGCAGTTGTCCTGCCACATGCAGGACAGGCATGGCGCGGTCTTCGAGAAGGGCTGCATAATCCTTGTCACCGGCGCGGAAAACGAGGCCACGCAGTCTTCCACCATCTTCGCCCTGCAGGATGACACGCAGTGTATTGCCGTCACGACCGATCCGTTCTGTCTTGACTGCACGTACCCGGCTGATGGCGATGACCGGTTCTTCGTGTCCCGTACCAAACGGGCCGAGACGCGCAAGCTGGGTCGCAATTTCTGCCGTTGCTCCTCGCAAGCTCAGAATACCATCGATGCACAGCGCATCATGACGGGGGCGGTGGCGTGCTTCGGAGAGGGTTTCGTCAAGAAAGACGTGAAAGGCTTCTGCCTTGTCTGCGGCGAGCGAAAAACCCGCCGCCATGGCATGGCCACCGCCTGTCAGTAAAAGACCCGATTGACTGGCGCCGATGATGGCCGCCCCGATATCGATGCCCGGCACAGAGCGTGCTGAGCCCTTGATCAGGCCGTCCTGAACCGCGCCTACCAGAACCGGACGGTTGCTTCGTTCCCGCACGCGGCTTGCAACAATGCCGACAACGCCGGGGTGCCAGTCTTCCCCGTGCAGAAACAGGGCCGCATGTCCCGCTTCAAGCTGGGCTTCGGCCTGTTGATAGGCTTCGGTCAGGATATCGGCCTCGACCGTCTGGCGCTGTCGGTTGATTTCGTCGAGCTTCTCCGCCAGTGCACGCGCTTCGAACGCATCGTCGCTTAGCAGAAGTTTTACACCCAGTTCGGCCTGCGCAATGCGCCCTCCGGCATTGATACGTGGACCGATACCGAAGCCGCAGGCCATGGCGCTTGTGGTTTCCTTGACGCCTGCAACGGAAGCCAGTGTAGCCAGGCCGAGCCGTTCCCCCCTTCCCATGACTCGCAGTCCCTGGGCGACAAAGGCGCGATTCAGGTCACGCAGTGGCATGACATCGCAGATTGTTGCGAGGGCGACCAGATCGAGTTTGCGCAGCAAGGCAGGTTCTTCGTGGGTCTCGAACCAGCCTGCCAGTCTGAGCGTGCGGCAGGTCGCAATCAGGGCAAGGAAAGCCACGCTCGTGGCGCAGAGATGCCCGAGCCCGGAAGTGCAATCGAGGCGATTGGGATTGACCACAATGCAGCCAGACAGAGTTGCGCCTTCAGGCTTGTGATGATCCAGTACGATAATATCGCCATCCTTGCGCAACTGATCGAGCAACGATGTCGCAGCCGTTCCGCAATCAACGCAGATCAGGAGCGTGGCTCCCTGGTGGCGTAGTGCCTCAAGTGCAGGACCGTTAGGGCCGTATCCCTCTTTCTGGCGGTCTGGAATATGGAAATGTACGGTACAGCCGAGCTCGCGCAGTGTCTCGGTCAGAATGGTCGTACCGCAGGCGCCATCAACATCGTAATCGCCAAATATGCCGATAGTCTCGTTTGACCGGACAGCGTTGGCCAGACGCATGGAGGCTTCGTCCATGCTGCGGATGCAGGAGGGGTCGGGCAGCCAGTCGCGCAGGCGGGGGTCCAGAAATGAGGCAACGCGCGACACTTCGACGTCACGACTATGAAGTATGCGGGCCACAATTTCCGGAATGGCGGCTCTTTGGGCCATGGCCAGAGCCAGTCGGCCATCACCGGTCGCGAGACGTTCATCACGCCAGATCCAGCTTCGTCCACTACCACTTGAATGGACCGAAAGAACCGGTTCTGGCGGGATGATGAGAGTGGGGGCGTCAGACATACGCCCCCATATAGTGTGGGATCAGTGACCTGCCCATGTCTTGGTGGAGAAATCGTGACGCCCCTCGATAAAGCGCACTGTGCCGATTTCGACCGCATCACGATGGAATGTGTGCGGGCAACGGTCGGACCATAGAAGCGTACGCCGCGCAGCAGCGTACCGGTGGTTACTCCTGTAGCCGAGAACAGGACGTCACCGCGTGCCATGTCATGCAGGCCCAGCTTGCGTGTAGGATCGTTGCCTGGGTCCATGGACCGGGCGCGTTCAACCTGGTTTTCGTCCTCGAACATCAGGCGACCTTGCATCTGGCCACCCACACAACGAACGGCAGCGGCAGCCAGAACACCCTCAGGAGCACCACCCGAGCCGGCATAGATGTCAACGCGACTTTCATCCATGCAGGCGGCAATGGCAGCTGCCACGTCGCCATCTGTCAGCAGCATGACGCGCGCCCCGGCTTCACGGGCACGGGCAATGAGTTCTTCATGACGCTCGCGATCAAGCGCACACATGGTGATCGAGGAAATATCCTTGCCCTTGGCCTTCGCGAGATCACGCAATGTGGTCTCGATAGGAGCATCGATATCGATCAGATCGGGTGGTAGGTTGGGTCCGACGACCAGCTTCTGCATATAGATGTCAGGAGCGTGCAGAAAATTGCCGCTTTCAGCCAGTGCCACCATGGTCATGGCATTGGGCATATCCTTCGCACAAAGATTGGTGCCTTCGAGCGGATCGACGGCAATATCCATCTTCGGGCCACCGGCGCCCACCTTTTCGCCGATATAGAGCATCGGCGCTTCATCCATCTCGCCTTCACCGATAACGACCGTCCCCTCGATCGCTACCGTGTCGAACGCAGCCCGCATGGCCTGAACGGCCGCACCGTCAGCCTCGTTCTTTTCCCCACGGCCAGTCCAGGCCGATGACGAGATGGCCGCGGCCTCGGTCACGCGAACGAGTTCGAGAGCGAGGTTGCGATCCGTCACTTTGTATTTTGGAGAGAAAGGCATCCGGTAAATCCTATCTGTACTCTATCCAGCGTAGCTGGAATTGCGACACGCCCTGTTATGCCGGTATGTGCCGCCTTTGCCACATCACACAGTCTCGATTTTCATGAGCAATGGGGTTCCAACGACGGTTTCCAGGGGTTTCAGGGCAGTGAGGACGGAAAGCATGGCCGCCTCACTGGTTTCATGGGTAATGAGCGCAAGCGGTACAACCGTCTGTGAACTCGCGGTCTGGGCTGCGGGTTCGGCGCCATGCTGCGACAGCGCGCGCAGTGAGACACCGTAGTCACGCAGGGCTGCCGTGATGTCAGCAACAACGCCGGGACGGTCCTGCACAAAAAGTCGAAGGTAATACGCACCGCGAAGGGTCTCGCGAGGTGCACAGGCGATTTCGGGCTGGGGTGCCATGCCCCAGACGGGCAAGGCCGTGCCGCGGGCCAGATCGATCACATCAGCCATGACGGCGCTGGCGGTCGGGCCTGCCCCCGCGCCTCGCCCTTCGATCAGCATGGGGCCGCTGAAGGCCCCTTCGGTCAGAACCGCATTGAACACGCCATCGACATTCGCGATCGGCGCGGATTGCGGCACCATGCAGGGGCGCATGGAAGCCTCGATCCGGCCTGTTTCATCGCAGCGCGCGCTGCCCAGAAGCTTGATACGATAGCCCATCTCGCGGGCAAAAGCCTGATCGCATGCTGCGATATTGCGGATGCCCTCGACATGCAGGCTGTCGAAACGCACCGGCCTGCCAAAGGCGAGTCCTGCCAGAATGGCCAGTTTATGTGCGGCATCCCAGCCATCGACATCGGTGGAAGGATCGGCCTCGGCATAGCCGAGCTCCTGAGCCTCGGCGAGGATATCGTCAAAATCGCGGCCTGTTTCGCGCATCGCGGTCAAAATGTAATTGCAGGTACCGTTCAGAATGCCGCCGACGCGCAGCAGATGATCGGCGGCCAGTCCCTCGCGCACCAGCTTGATGGCGGGAATGCCACCCGCCACCGAGGCCTCAAACAGCAGGGAGGTGTTGTTTTCCCCTGCCAGCGTCGCCAATGCGGCACCGTGGACGGCAAGGAGAGCCTTGTTGGCGGTGACCACGGGCTTGCCCGCCTTGAGTGCTGCCTCGACCAGGGCGCGTGCAGAGCCTTCTGCACCACCGATCAGTTCAAGCACCACGTCAACACCGGGGTCGGAAGCAAGGGCGACCGGATTGTCATGCCAGGTCAGTCCAGACAGATCGACGCCACGATCACGGGTTCGATCGCGTGCCGAGACAGCCACCACTTCGATACGACGCCCGGCGCGGGCTGTAATGGCTTGTGCATTTTCGCGCAGAAGACGCACGACACCGGCGCCGACTGTGCCAAGACCCGCAATACCAAGATGAAGAGTGTGACCGTTCACGAAACTGCCTCTGCCTGTTTGACACCATGTTTGTTGAGAAACGTCTTGATTGCACGTGTGGCCTGACGCAGGCGCTGTGTGTTTTCAACAAGACCGATACGTACGAAACCTTCTCCGTATTCACCAAAGCCAAGTCCCGGCGCCACGGCCACCCCAGCCTCCTTTAGCAGCAGCTTGCTGAAATCGACACTGCCCATCTCAGCGAAGCGTTCCGGGATGGGGGCCCAGGCGAACATTGAACCCTGCGGTGATGGTACGTCCCAACCGGCTGCATGCAGGCCACGTATCAACACGTCACGTCGTTCGCGGTACATCTCACGCACTTCCGTGACACAGTCCTGAGGGCCGCTCAGGGCAGCGACAGCAGCGACTTGGATGGGGGTAAAGGCGCCGTAATCGAGATAGGATTTGATGCGGGTCAGTGCCTGGATCAGGCGCGGATTGCCTGCTGCAAAACCCATGCGCCAGCCAGCCATCGAGTAGGTCTTGGACAAGGAGGTGAATTCGACGGCAATATCCTTGGCACCTGGTACCTGCAGGATTGACGGCGGGGGCTCGTTGCCAAAATAGATCTCGCAATAGGCGAGGTCGGAGAGAATCCAGATCTGCTCGCGACAGGCGAAAGTAACCAGCTCCTTGTAGAAATCGAGCGAGGCTGTGAATGCGTCGGGTTCGAGGGAAAGTTCACGATCAGTGCGGTCGGCTTGGGCACGGAGTGACGTACGGCGCGCTCAAGGGCACGGAGCATGTCCTCATCCGGCGTTGCAGGAATGGAACGCACCGAGGCTCCGGCGATGATGAAGCCGAACTGATGGATCGGGTAAGACGGGTTAGGCACCAGAATTGTGTCGCCGGGGCTCGTGATGGCTGCAGACAGATTGGCCAGCCCCTCTTTCGAGCCAAGGGTGGCTATGACCTCAGTTTCCGGGTCCAGACCGACATCGAAGCGACGTTCGTAATATCCTGCCAGCGCTTTGCGCAGACCGGGAATGCCACGGCTGACAGAATAGCGGTGGCTGCGGGGGTCAGCGACCGTTTCGACCAGTTTTTTGACGATATGGGGGGGCGTCGGGCTGTCGGGGTTACCCATGCCCAGATCGATAATGTCTTCACCATGCGCTCGGGCTGCGGCCTTGGCCTTGTTTACCTCGGCGAAAACATAGGGCGGCAGACGGCGGATACGGTGAAACTCTTCGGTCATTTTTGGGCTCGGGGGCACAGGGTTGAAATAAAATTGCCGAAGTCAGCACGACTCCGACAATCTTCACTAACCCGATTCCAGAACCGGCGGAACCTTCCTCAATAGGGTGAGCGGTCAATTCTTGCGCCATGACCCAGTGCACCGGCGCTGATGCGTATGTCCGATGCCGGTATGCCGCGCAGAATCAGGCTCTGTGCCAGCACCCGTGCACGCAGCAGGCCGAGCTTGATGCCCAGAACCTGTTCAGAGGGCCGGAAGGAGGTAATCTCGCCGAATCCCTTTACGTAAAGGATCTCATGAGGGCGGCGTGAACCCAGTATCTTGCCTATTGTGCCTTCTTGCCCGTTCGCCATCTGGTCCGATGCCTGGTTGAAGCGGATCAGGGTGCCGTGAGGTTCTGTCAGATCATAGGCGGGCGGGGCAATATCGGGCAGTGAGGCATCACGGGGAATGGCAAAGCCCGGAAAGCTGGGTGCGACGGGCGGCAGATCGTTGATCTGGGGTAGTTCGCCTGGCTTGATGGGCGGCGGCGTAAAGACAGTAACAGCAGGTAAGGAAGCTTCCGGAGCTGGTTGTGCATCAGTTCCGGCCTTGACGGGTTTTGACTGTGACCCGGTTTCTGCTGTGTGCGGTCGTGCCTGGTTTGCCGGTGCGGTCGATGCTGCAGGTGGAACGGTGGCAGCCGGGGCCGTCTGACCAGGAGCGCCGACGCTCATAGAAGAGCCGCTGTCATCATTGGCAGGGCGTGGTTTCGGTGGCGGCGGCGGTGGCGCAATGATCAGAGGGCCGTCGGCCACGACAAGGTGCTGGCTCAGATTGCGCTGAAGCGTGAGGCGATCGGTCAGGGCCTGTCGCGCCTGGGCGCTTGGCAGGTCAACGGTTGTTGTGGGAGTCAGGCCGACATGCGGATAGGGCTCATGTACACCCGGTGCGGGTGGACGTTGCTTGGCAATCTCACCACCCTGGTACTGATGGTACCAGTTATCGACCGTATCGACGGCATCCCGATGCCCGCAGCCGGCCAGTGTCATCACGCCTGCCATGCAAAGCCTGCTCGCAGCCAGCCTGTTTTCTGCATTTCTTCCGATCGACTTGTGTTTCCTGTACGGCGCTCTTGCCCGGTCACTACCCTAACCGTTCCCGCCTTCTCTGGCGAGATGCTTGATCCATGGCAAAAATCAGAGGGCCCCTTGTGAGGGGCGCCCATCAAGCGCAACATAGAGTGTATGAACAGGCTCCACCAATATAGGGACCCCAGCATGCGTGGAACGACACCCCAGGATATCTCCCGTCTCGCCCCACGTCTCGACGATGAAGATCCCGATCCGCAATCCCCCGACGCGCCCGAGCAGAAGGAGCCCGCTGAAAAGCTCCCTGGTGCCGAGCTGGAAGGTAAGCTCTTCGAGCAGCGCAAGGTCCTGATTTTTGGCGGGATCAACGACAAGGTTGCGCGTGACGTGACCGGGCGTCTGCTTGCGCTTGCCGGGGCATCCGACAAGCCGATTGATGTCTATGTCAACTCGCCAGGCGGTCATGTCGAGAGTGGCGATACCATTCATGACATGATCCGCTTTGTGGATTCAGTTGCGCCCGTCAACATGATCGGTACGGGTTGGGTGGCTTCTGCGGGTGCCTGATTTTTGCCGCCGGTCGCCCCGAACGGCGTCTGTGCCTGCCGAACACACGATTCCTGCTGCACCAACCGATGGGTGGCGTGCGTGGCCCGGCAACCGATATCGACATTGAAGCCCGCGAAATCATCAAGATGCGCGAGCGCCTCAACCGTCTCTTTGCCCGTGAGACCGGTCAGTCCTATGAGAAGATCGCGAAGGATACCGACCGCAATCACTGGATGTCGGCAGAGGAAGCCATTGCTTACGGCCTCGTTTCGCGCGTCATCAGTAAAATGAGCGACATCAAGGAATAAGAAGAGGAAATCTCTCTCATGTCACGTCTTGAAGATCTCTATAGCCATCTTCCCGATGCGCCGTCCGACAAGACCCTGGCCAAGGCCGATTTCGAAGCCCGTCACTGGAGCAGCGCCATTCCAGGCCCGCTCAAGCCGGGCACGGAAGAACACAAGCGGGCAGTGGCCGACATGTTCAGGGAGACGTTCAATCCTTACAAGCCTTCGGTCATAGAATGGCCGAGGCTGGACCCTGATACCCTGCATCGCATCACGTCCCTGCCAATCTGGGACATTGCGGTGCAGACCGAGGGTAAGGCGCGTCTGCGCATGGCGGCCTATGCCGACATGATCGATGATCCCGACATGAAGGACGCCCTGCGTCGCAATGCCTGGGAGGAGAACCGCCACAAGGAGGTGCTCTCCAAGCTGGTTGAGGCCTACAATATTCCGATGGCCCCCGAGCCGCCCTATATCGAGCCGAAAGACACGGAATGGGCCTATCTGGTCACCGGGTTTTCGGAATGCGTTGACAGCTTCTTCGCTTTCGGTCTCTTCGCACTCGCCGAGCGCGCTGGTCTGTTCCCGATGGAGCTGATCGAGACCTTCGAGCCAGTCATGCAGGAAGAGTGCCGTCACATCCTGCTTTTTGCCAACTGGCTGGCCTGGCATCGTGCCACCATGCGTGGTGGAAACGTCCGCTCTTTGAAGCGCGTGTTCTCGGTGTATGGGCTTTTCTGGCTTATGAACGTATGGATCTGGCGCGATCGATCGATGCCGAAGGTAATGAACATACGCAGGATAACAACTTCACCGTAACCGGCGCGAAGGAAATGACCGATATTGACATCAAGGTACCTGAGCTCATGCAGCTTTGCCTTGATGAAAATGACCGCCGTTTTTCGGGTTATGATCATCGCCTGTTGCGCCCCACCACCACGCCAAATCTCGTGAAGACCGGTCTGTTTGCCTATCGTCTGTGGGAAAAGGCTTCAGGTGCTGTGCGGTCACGTCTAGGTCACAAAGCACAGCATGCGCCTGCATGAGCATGATAGAACCCGGGTCAGAGGAACATAAGCGCTATTTCTGTCAGCAATTCATCGACACCCATCAGGTTTTCAATCCCGAAACCCTGCCCTGGCCCGAGCTGACAGAAGAAGAGCTGACCCGGCTTCGTGCAGTCCCTTTCTGGCAGGAAGTGTATCACACCGAACGCCGGGCGGGGGCTATTGTCGATGCTTTTACGCCTCAGATTATTGACCCTGAAGTAAAAGAAGCTGTTCGGCTCCAGGGTTATGAAGAGGCCCGTCACGCCGATCTGATTCGGGTCATGATCGAGCGTTATGGCCTCACGGCAGAAAAACAGCCAATTGAAAAATTTCCTGCCGATCTCGAGAAAGCCTTCATCGATTTTGGTTTCGGGGAATGTCTCGATGCCTTTCTCGGCTTTGGGGCTTTCAAGAGTGCGCGTCAGTCAAGATTTCTGCCTGAGAAGATGTTCGAGATCTTCGACATCCTGATGTTCGAGGAGACGCGTCATATCGTCTTCTTTATCAACTATATGGCATGGCGCGAAAAACGCCGTGGCCTTGGGCGTGCAAGGCGATCGTTCAAGTCGCTGCATTTCTACCTGCGCGCGCTTAGTCGCCTTCTTGGCATGGTGCGCCGTGGGCAGGAACCCAATGACGGGCGTGATTTTGCCGTGACCCAGACCAATCTCTTTCTCGACGGCTTTTCTTTCCGCGGCTTCGTCGAAGATTGCTACCGCGAAAATGCAAGGCGCATGACGGCCTTCGATCCGGGGTTGATGCAGCCCCGTTTGCTGCCGGGTATTGCCGATCTGGCCCTGAAAGGGCTTCGTGTATGGGATGCAGGGCGCAGTCTGGGAAAACCCGGCAGGGGCAGATCTGCCTGAGGTCCGGATGACGGGGCATACATTCACCTCTTGCGAACAATCACAAGCCTTGGCCTGCCATCGGACCACATGAGTAGTCAGTTGCAAACCTTGTCAGCCTGGCTGCGAGCCGTGTGCCGAAAGCATCATCACCATATTCGTCGCCGCATGATTTTTCTGGGTTCATGCGACGACAACTGATGTTTACACTCTGATAGATATTCTTTCTTCCGGGAACAGCTGACACGGTTCTGCATGATCAATCGCATAAGGACCGGATGCGAGAACATGTATGGATAACATCCTCAAAACATCAGCCGTGTCTGTTGTGAAAAGCGGCAATACAGCGCGCCCGGAAGTCCATCTCGAAAAAGCATTGTCCGGTTTCAGCCACCCTTCAGCCTCATTCATGAATGTTGCGACATTCACGGTTTCTATTTTGCTGGAGGAAAAAATCGTAATATCACCAATCAGCAGGCCAAGTTTGCGCCGATCATCCACATACGGTCCGATGACGTCGCTTGGTCGCCCGCTTCGGGAGCAAAGATAAAGCAGATTGGCTGAAGCTGGAATCTGGAATATCCAACGCTCACCGCATACACGTATCGGTCGAATAATTTCTTCCTGATCCGTTTCAATGTAAAAATCAGGGTCTGTTGCTGATACTGTAGCCTTCCGGGGTGTAATGCCTGCGCGTTTGGCGATTGCAGACCATATTGGCTCAACAAACGCACGGGTAACGTTCAGCGGCGCTGCCTGCTTTTTCAGCCCAGCTGCGTCCTGTACCGGTGGAAGGAACGATATTCTCCTGTCGGAAAAAATTCTGCGGTTTCCAGTATCCAGATAACTTTCACTCAGAATCCCGTTTGATCTGACAATGGAATGAGCCTCGGTTTCGAAGTGATGGTAGGTGTATTCCCTCAGAGTTGTATCGTGGAAAATACTGACTCCATTAACGAGCATTCGCGCTGGAATCAGGGCACCATCAATAAGGACGCAGTGTTCTGGTGTTATCAGAAGATCTTCTCTTGGCTCGGAAAATCCAAACGCTTCAGCCTTGATACGTATTGGAAACGACGTCAGTTCCGCATTTTCAGTTTCTTCAGACGAGACACTGCGCATCCCGGTCCAGATGATTTTCCGGGTTTTTTCCTTATCGCCTTCATATGCGGTGATGTAATCACCGATTTTGAGAGTTTCGACAGCCACCTCGCCTGACGGGGTACTGATCATTGTTCCTGACAGGAAACATACTGAAAAAACAGTACTCCCACTGCCATTATCGGAAAGATCATAACCATATTTCTGCACCCCGATAATATTGAGGTCCAATGCTGTTCCATCGCGCATTCTGAACCGGACTGTATCGGCATCAGGGTAGTCTACACCGATAATATTTGAGCGAGGTATATCCCTGAGCAATATGTGATCAGACAGTTTCGGGTCAGATCCCTTGAAGCCGGATATCACAACACTGGATTTTTCGCTTCCGGTCAGTGTCAGGGCCGTGTAGTCCTGACCGGAAGGTAAAACGACCGTTCCTCCCGCCTGAATATTTACTGTCGCTGATGCGCCAGCATCCAGTCGGGCCGCACCGGTTAACTTTCCACTGCTATCGATCTGGAGAGAGCCACCTGAGCCCACCCTGACGGGGCCGGCAAAAGTTCCACCTGAAACGATATCGACCAATCCTGCAGTGAGGATCGTGCCGCCTGAAGCAATGCCAGAAACAATGATTGTTCCTGCATAGGACCCGCCGGAAGTGGCGCTGAGCAGACCGCCTGAGGCCACGGTACCGCCGGACAGGAGGGTTCCGCTCTTCAGCAGAACAGCCCCGCCTGATAATATGGTAGAGTCAAAGGCCTTGGCACCTGACGTAAGGAGGTCTTGAGTCCCGCCAGAAGAAATATACGTTTCCCGGGCAGTTCCTGTGCCATAGACGAACTGCTTTGACTGGTTTTCGATATGAGTTGCAGTGGCTGTATCAGCGCCAGTCGAGAATGCGCTGTTGAACACGTTCAACCCCACATCCATCCAGCCAGCACTGGTCAATGTAACGTCTGTGGAATTACCACGAACAGCAATATAGCCTCCGTCCACCCGCGCGCCGGAAACGTCTGCTCCAGAGGCCACTTCCAATCGACCAGCGGCAGAATTTCCTGCCGGAATAAAACCCGATCCATAGACGCTGATATTGGTGGCACTTCCGCCACTCATAATCAGCTTGGCATTTTCGGAAATTTTTACCGTGTCGGCCAAGCCGCCGCCAGAGACAACCGTCCAGGCATTGGCACTCATTACGGAATTCGCGATTGTCCCCCCACTGGATATGGTCACACGCGTACCATTTAAGGCCGTGAGCTCAGAGAGAATTCCACCACTCAGAGCAACGCCGGATCCGTTATTGATCGTGACCCCTGCAGCGTTGCCATTTGATGCGAATACCGTCCCGCCGGCACTGACATATCCTGTTCCGCCGCTATGAATATTAGGATTAAATGCTGAAGTCCCACTCAAGACGGTCATAAGTCCACCGGCAAAAACCTCGGTGTTGTAGGCTTTTGCTCCGGCAGCCTGTAAATTCTGAAAGGCTCCGGATGAGACATAGGAATTGCTTGCTACACCCGTACCATAGACAAACTGATAACTACCACTTTCGATATGCGTATCGATAACCAGACCGTTTCCTGAGGCTCCAGCGTAATTAAGACCAACGTCCTGCCATCCGCGTCCTGTTATCGTGGTGTTTCTGGCTGTGGCCTGATCTCCAGCGACGGACATATACCCGCCACTGATAAATGAGTCGGTGACAAGCCCACCGCCACCCACAATAATGGATCCTTCAGAAACATTTCCGAAGCCGATCCCGAATGCAGAAAGCCGTACCCCTGTTCCTCCGGAGCTGACATATACCTGCCCCCCATTTCGCATAATATCAGCGTTACTCAGTGTAGCACCCGAGGAAATATAGATTTTATTATTGATTTGTACGTTTGCCATCGTCAGAGATCCGCCTTGTTTTCGAAATATGCTCAGCGATTTTTATTGATTGAGGCGAATTTCTCTTAATTAGGCAAATAGAAATAAATACAATAAAAATATGATACATGAACAAATTCACAATAAAAACAGTAATTTCATTTTCTGGCGTTTCGCTCTGCTATGGAAGCGATCTGCTTGCTTTGGGTATCTGATCAGCGCATAAGTTACGCATGCTGCAACCAGAAGTCGAAACGGAACGTGCCAGTGGCCATGTGATCGAAGAGCGGATCATTCACGCTGTGCTTTCAGGGCGGATTGCGCCTGGCGAGCGTTTTGGCGAAAAAGAAGTCGGGGATATCTTTGGCGTATCGCGCACATTGGTACGCGAAGCAATGATACGCCTCAGCAGTCGTGGTCTGGTCGATGTTTCACCACGCCGGGGGTGGTTCGTGATCGAACCTTCAGTAATCGAGGCGCGTGAGATCATCAATGCGCGGCGAGCCGTCGAGACCGGTTTGATCATGAATCATCACGCCATCTCTGCGGAAGCCATTACGCGTCTGAGAGCGCATCATCTGGCCCAGCAAACAGCCATTGCAGACCAGGATCTGGCCCGTCGCGCTTATCTGCTGGGAAATTTTCATGTGCATATGGCACATGTGCTGGGAAATTCTATTCTAGCAGATATTCTTGAAAATCTGACAGCACGTACTGTGCTCATTGCAGCCCTTTACCAGTCCGAGGCTGATGCCCAGCATTCCTGCGATGATCATGGTGCGCTGATCACCGCCATGGAGCGTGGTGACAAGGATGAGGCCATACGCATCACGCAGGATCATCTGGTGCATCTGGAGAGAGCCTTGAGGAATCGTGCCAGCAGCAATCGTCATACAGGATTGCGCAGTGCGCTTTGCACCGTATGAGAAAATCTGCCCTGTCTGACAGGGCAAACCGGATAATCAGAGCCGCCCGTCTATCGTAAATCCGAAAGCGCGAGGTTGCCCTATCTGTGCTTGCAGACCTGCCCAGTTGGTGCGGCCGCTATAAAGAATATTCTCATTCGTCAGGTTTTTTGTATAAAAACGGATCGTATAATGGCGTGTCCGGTAACCCAGATGGGCGTTGAGCACATTATAATCTCCCGCGATCACCCCGGTACCGCTTTCAACCTGGGAGGTATAGCTGCCTACACGGTTGAAGTTTGCTCCCATGAACAGACCATTATGAAAGCTTTTTTCCACCCCGATATTCAGTGTCGCCGATGGAGCATTACTGAATTTCTTGCCTTCAACTGAATGATAGGCTTCTGGCGCATTGAGAATTTTTGTGTCCAGCAGGCCGAGACCGCCAAAAACCTCAAGACTTTTCGTGACATGGTAGATCGCTTCAAGCTCCAGTCCCAGCTGCGCCCGTGAGGAATATTGACGAAGGTGTAGTTCAGGAGATCCTGATAATCATGATAGTCGTTATAAAAGAGATTGGTATTCAGACTTAGTGCCCGGTTGAGCAATTCAGTATGCCCTTCGAGTTCGTAGGTCGTCACGGTCTCCTTGCCGTATTGGTAATAGGTACCATTGTCCCAGTCGATAGCCCCGCCTCCCGGATTGTAACCACGACGTACGGTGAAGCTGGTGCTTGTGACTGGCGTAAAACGATAACTCAATCCGCCCTTGGGCAGAAACATGGTTGTGCCTGTATCGAGCGCGACCTTGCCCCATGAAAGGGCAACGTTGCGTGTTTGCTCCTCACGCTCCACGCGCGCGCCTGCGATCAGACTCAGTCCGCCGGTCAGATGCAGTGTGCCATCGAGATAGCCCGCATAGGTGCGTTCGGCATCGGGGCCGTTTACGCCCATATCAGACCGTATATTCTGATCCCGGTTGAAGTAATAAAAGCCGGCAACGCCATTCAGACGGCCCTGTGCAGGGGCAAGAACGATTCTGTCTTCAACCGTGTTGTTCTTTTCACGCAGGGCGAGGTGACCAAGACTGTTGGTGCTGCCAAGAGCATTACCCTGATGGAAAAGCGCATCATACCAGACATGACCATAGGTCAGCTCATTGGTCAGGGAGGGACTGATCCGATAGCTGGCGCGCAGACTTGCCTGATCAATGCTCGAATCCGAAATACGCGTATTCATATCCGGATTATCAAACCGGTATCGAAACAGATCCGGTCCTGCCGCGGTATAGAGATATTCACCATGCTGCTCGCGATGCCAGCCCATGAGAGTCACCTTGAGGTCGGGCAGGATTTTCGGTGTCCAGAGCAGTTTGCCCCGTACGGAAGTCTGACTTACCTCATGCGGGTTGAAGGGCCAGTTATCGCCTGGGTAGCGTATATAGCTATCGCCGCGTACGCCATCGCCTGTGATACGGAATGCCAGTTCGTCCTTGATGATCGGGCCAGAAAGTACCCCGGCAAAGACCCCTTTGCTGCCTGCGCTTTCATAACCCCCTCTGACACCAGCCTGCCAGTATTGTGTAGGCGCTTTCGAATTGAGAGTGATGGCGCCGCCAATCGCATTTCGACCTTGGGTCGTCGCTTGCGGACCACGGAGAACGCTGACCTGATCCATATCCCAGGTCCCGGCATCGACGTAACGCTGGCCGGAATAGGTTTCAGGGAGTCCGTCAATGATGGTGGCTGTTCTTGGTCGACTGCCGGACATCAGACTGAAGATGCCGCCTGCTGCACCCGACCCGGTCATTCCACGTATTGTGGGAATATCGGCAGCATTGCCGATCATGTTTGGTACCCGATTGACTACATCATAGAGCGACCGATATTCGCTGGCATCGAGATGGCGCAGGATTGTCGTGGCGCTGTTTGTATTCTGCAGTCGGTCAATTTTCTCACCAACGACAATGATTGTCTCGGCCGGATTGGGGCTCTCTTTTTCCTTTCTGATCCCGATCTGTTTTTTTGACTCTGTTGTCATGGATGACAGAGAGGTTTTCCGGGTTTCGTCTGCCCAGCTGGTTTCAGGCTGACAGATAAAACCTGTTGCAAGGGCAAGGCAGAAGAATCCGGTAGCAGATTCATTACGCCCCCGGGTCAGGCTGGTGTATCGGCGGATCATGGGAATAGAAGCCTTCGGAGTTTCCATATGATAATGATTATCATTATTATATGGAAGAAATCCAGGAAGTATCTTCGTGAAGCATTTCGATGCGAAAATGTGATTGTTGCGTTCAGGCCACAAATCAGGAGGGCAGCCTGTTGTCTGACAGTTCTGTATATAGGTAAAACCGGCCACTGACCGAGGAACTAACAGTTACAGTTCAGAGGGATGCGAAGCTATCCCGTCCTTATGACCCTATCGCTCGCTCGTCCCCAATCGATTGCTCCGTATGCAGTCTCTCTGTCACCGGAGTTTCTTCACCACCCTGCATTCGGTCAGGCGTTGCGTGTAGGTACGCGCGCTTCTCCGCTGGCTCTGGTTCAGGCACGGAGCTTCATGACCCAGCTCAGCCTGGCCCATCCGTTTATCGAACTGTTCGGGTCCCTGTGTGAAACGCCGATTTCCACACGTGGCGATCGGGACCAGGTGAGACGTCTGGCTGATATTGGTGGAAAAGGTCTGTTTTCAAAAGAAATTCATGAGTCATTGCGTGCTGGAACAATCGATTTTGCCGTTCATAGTCTCAAGGATCTCGAAACCTTTCTGCCTGATGACCTCGTTCTGGACTGCACACTGGAGCGTGAGGATCCGCGCGATGCACTGGTACTGCGCAATCGTGATGCTGTAGCCCAGACTGGGGAGCCGCTTGACTGTTTGCCGAAGGGAGCTGTGATTGGCTGTGCCTCTGTCCGTCGGCAGGCCCAGCTTCTGGCCCGTCGCCCGGATCTGCGTTTCTGTCTGATACGAGGCAATGTTCAGACCCGGCTGCGCAAGCTGGAAGAGGGAGCCTGTGATGCGACATTTCTTGCTCTGGCAGGGCTGAAACGTCTTGGTCTTGCTGATCGTGCTGATGTCATTTTCGACCCTGAGGAAATGCTTCCCGCCTGTGGCCAGGGTATCATCGGCATCACACTGAGGCGTCGCGACACCGGATTGCGCGCACTGGTAAAGACGATTGCGGACTCCACCACGCACCTGGCCGCCATTGCCGAGCGTACCTTGCTGGAAACACTCGATGGTTCCTGCCGCACGCCGATTGGTGGTTTCGCTCGCATAGAGAACGGGGATCTGGTGCTCCATGGTCTGATCGCGGCTGAAGACGGCAGCGTATTGGTAAGAAGAAAAATCAAAGGTTCCCCTGCTGATGCGGCCCGGCTGGGGGTGGAAATGGGCGTAATGCTGCGTCGGGATACACCGAGTGCAGTGTTCGAGCGCGTAATCGGTCAGCCCGGATGGTAAGGACTCTTCGGATAAAAGACAGGTTTTACCTGTTATAGATATAGAAACTATCGGTTTGATAAATAACGGGTAAAACCCTAGGACAGAACAACGATAGTGATCTTCGCAATCGAAATGGTCATTATAAATACTCATGGAGTAAATTGATGAAACTTCTGAAGATCGGCATGGCGGCACTGGTTGCCTCTACGACCCTCACCTCGATGCCTTCTTCCGCACGTGCGGATGGTATTGAAAAGCCACACGAGTTCTACTGGCCGACACGTTTAAGTCTGGCTCCTCTTCGTCTGCACGATGCACAATCGAATCCTTACGGTGCCGATTTCGATTATCCACGTTATTTCCAGAAGCTGGACCTGAATGCGGTCAAGGCTGATATCCGCAAGACGCTAACCCAGTCGCAGCCCTGGTGGCCTGCCGATTATGGCACCTATGCGCCATTCTTTGTGCGTATGGCTTGGCACGCGGCAGGTACCTATCGTGCCATGGATGGTCGTGGCGGTGAAGAAGGTGGTGAACAGCGTTTCGAACAGCTGAACAGCTGGCCCGATAACGCCAGCCTGGACAAGGCACGCCGTCTGCTCTGGCCAGTCAAGAAGAAGTATGGCCGCGATCTTTCATGGGGCGATCTGATGGTGCTGACAGGCAACGTTGCGCTCGAATCCATGGGCTTCAAGACCCTTGGCTATGCAGGCGGCCGCCCCGATGACTGGGAGTCAGAGCTGGTCTATTGGGGTCCGGGTACGCAGTTTGGTGCCTCGAACGTGGATTCCCAGATCAAGAAATCCAGTGTCGAGCCTGGTGGCCATCTGCCCAAGCCTCTGGCTTCGACCACCAAGGGTCTGATCTATGTAAATCCGGAAGGCCCGAATGGCGTGCCTGATCCGGCCGCCGCAGCCAGATGATCCGTCTTGCATTCGGCCGTATGGCATGAATGATGAGGAAACTGTGGCACTGATTGCTGGTGGTCACACTTTCGGCAAGGCACATGGTGCGGCCTCGGCAGCCAAATGTGTTGGCGATGCTCCTGCAGCCGCTCCTGTTGAGCAGCAGGGTCTGGGCTGGGCCAATCATTGCGTCAAGGGCAAGCTGAAGGCGACCGACGCCATCACCAGTGGACTTGAGGGTGCCTGGTCGGCTGATCCGATCCACTTCACGTCGCAATATCTCGATAATCTGCTCGGCCATGAATGGGTCAAGACGAAGAGCCCTGCCGGTGCCATCCAGTGGATGCCCAAGGATGCCGAGAATATCGTGCCGGATGCCAGTGATCCGAACAAGGCGCATCCGTTGATGATGTTCACAACTGATATCGCGCTCAAGACCGACCCGGCTTATCACGAGATCATCACGCGCTGGGCCGCTCATCCCGAGCAGTTTGCCGATGCCTTTGCTCATGCCTGGTTCAAGCTGACCCATCGCGATATGGGACCGAAGTCGCGTTATTTCGGATCTGAAGTTCCGGCTGCTGACTTCCTGTTTCAGGACCCGCTTCCCCATGCACAGGGTGCGGTCATCAACCAGGCTGATATTCGCGAGCTGAAGAAAGCCATTGCAGCTTCAGGTGTGTCTGAACGCGATCTGATCAAGACGGCCTGGGCCTCAGCTGCTTCTTTCCGGACCTCCGATCATCGCGGCGGTGCCAATGGCGCCCGTATCCGTCTGGCCCCCGAGAATGACTGGGCCGTGAATGATCCGGCAGATCTGAAGATCGTCCTGCCCAAGCTCGAAGCTGTGCAGCAGCACTTCAACAGCGCCAATCATCATGGTCGCAAGGTCTCTCTGGCTGACGTGATTGTGCTGGCAGGTAATGTCGGTGTTGAACAGGCTGCAAAGAAAGCCGGTGTAAATCTTGACCTGCCTTTCGCACCCGGTCGTGTGGATGCCGGGCCGGAGCAGACCGACAAGCAGAGCTTTGCCCTGCTGGAGCTGAGCGCTGATGCGTTCCGCAACTACTACCGTGCCGAACAGGATGAGAAATCGCCGACTGAAATGCTGGTCGATCGTGCCAGTAATCTTGATCTCTCCGTGCCGGAAATGACGGTACTTCTGGGTGGTCTGCGTGTGCTGGATATCAACACGGCTCATTCAGAACAGGGTGTTCTGACCACGCGTCCGGGCACGCTCAGCAATGACTTCTTCGTCAACCTGCTCGACATGTCCACACGCTGGGAAAAATCTGCCTCGCAGCCTGGCGTCTATGACGGTTTCGACCGCGAGACGAACAAGCAGCGCTGGACGGCCTCATCGGTTGATCTGGTCTTCGGTGCGAGTGCCGAACTGCGCGCTGTAGCCGAGGTCTATGCTTCGGACGACGCCAGGACCAAGTTCGTGAATGATTTTGCCAAGGCCTGGACCAAGGTCATGACGCTTGATCGTTTCGATTTGCATCGCAACTAAGTGTTCTGAATACGTAAAAACCGTCAGCCCTTGCGGGCTGGCGGGCCCAGGGAGAATCCTATGTCCAGAATGATCCGCGCTCTGGCGCTCTGCGCCACCATGATGCCCCTCGCGGCCCAGGCAGCGACAATTGATGTCAAGATGCTGTCTCATGCCTCCAACGGCAGCAGGGGGTTCGAGCCTGCAATCGTGCATATCCAGCCCGGTGATACGGTGCATTTCATCGCCAGTGATCCCGGTCATAACGCCCAGTCAATCACCGGTATGATTCCCGACGGCGCGACGCCTTTTGCGGGTCAGATGGGGCATGATCTGAGCGTCACATTCTCGAAGCCTGGTATTTACGGTTATAAATGCCTGCCACATTATTTTCTGGGCATGGTCGGTCTCGTCGTGGTCGACAAGCCTGTAAATGAAACGGCAGCAAAAGCGGTATCCCAGCCTGGCGCAGCAAAGATGCGTTTCGATCAGCTCTTTACCCAGCTCGATCATGGCTGAGGGAAGGGCGTCATGAAGCAGGAAGGCACACATTATACGCTTGCTGCCTCTTTGCTGCACTGGTCAATTGCAGCGTTGATCCTGACCCAGATTGGCCTCGGTCTGGTGATGGATCACCTGACGTTCGACGACATGTTGGCGTTTTCCCTGTTTCAAACCCATCGCGCTCTGGGTATCGCGACGCTTCTGCTTGTTGCGCTTCGGGTCATCTGGCGTCTTGGTCATAAACCACCAGCGCTTCCAAAGACTCTGGCACCGAGCGCAAGAAAACTGGCGTCATCGACGCATTTTCTGCTCTATGTCGGACAGATTCTTTCACCTCTGAGTGGCTGGGCTCTGGCTTCGGCATCGAGCCTTGCTTTGCCCCTGAGTCTTTTTGGCTTTTTTGACTGGCCACTCTTTCCTTTTCCCAGTGATGGCCGTTTCGAGGAACCACTTCGCACTCTACACCACTGGGCCGGCTGGATCCTGGCAGGGATCATCGCCGGACATATTGCGGCGGCTCTCTGGCACGGTCTGGTAAGAAAAGACGGTGTCTTCAGCCAGATACTTCCCCGGTCTGGAGCCGGAACACGATCCTGACTATCAAGTCAGGTCGTTGGCATAAAAACACACACGAAATCGGGATAAAAATGACCGTTTTATGTATTCGATAAAGTTTATGTGTGGAAATATGAAGTTTTTATAAACGGGTATTATAATCCATTTTGTTTTTGTAAGTGATCGCGCCTTATCAAGATCAAAAATCAATGGTGCGTGATGCGAAGACATATTCTGCTTTGTGGTTGTTTTCTTACCCAGGCGTTCTCCACAGCTCAGGCAGCAGCCCCTGATTCAAAATATGTCCCCTCAAAGCCGACGCACACGCACGCCAGATCTGTGGAAGAGAATGTGACCGTCTCTGCCAGACATCATGCGGCTGGTGGCGGTATGATGATTGCGCATACGACGCCTAAAACCATCAGCACACTGACGGCTGATTTCATTTCCAAACAATCACCGATGTCCACGCCGACAGGCTGATTGCCAATTTGCCTGGTGTAGTAGCTTCCAGTCAGGGACCGCTGACGGCCTCATTCGAATCTTTTCACATACGTGGTCTGGATCGTACGGAAATTGGCGTAACCCTTGAAGGTATTCCTGCGGCCAACCCCTTTACCTATAGTGTTTATACGCCTTCCATGGTGGACCCCGAGAACATGGGTTCAATCTCTGTCATGCAAGGCTCATCCGACATGAATGCGCCCGTCTATAACGCAGTGGGCGCTCAGCTTTCCATGACCATGCGTCGCCCTGCCACCCATCAGAACCTGTTCGTTCAGGCTTCTGGAGGCACGCATAGCCTGAACAAGGAGTTCCTGCGCTACGATACGGGAGAGATTGGCCATACTGGTGTGTATGGTTTTGTTTCGGGCTCCTATTCGAGCGGCAATCTCTGGCGCGGGCCTGGTTCGGTCAGTCGCTGGCATGTCGACGCAGCACTTACCAAAAGCTGGAATGCCAGCAGTGATTCAGAGGCGATTTTCGGCTATACGAAATCGGATCAGACATCATGGCTTTATCCGACACTGGGCCAGTGGCAGCACTATGGCGTGGGTTATAATGCCAACAAGGATCCGTCTTCACCCGGCTTCTACGAGATCAACAAGCGTAATACCGGCACGGTTTATGGGGCGCTGAAAAATCACTTCGAGTTCGATCATGGACTGTCGTTCGATGCTACAGCGTATGGCGTGGAGTTCAACGGGCCGTATTTCTCAGGCGCGACTGTACCGGTTTCGAATGGTTATATCGGCACGCAGCGTTACGATCATCTCGACGGTTATGCGCCTTCTTCTGCGAGTGTCAGAACCGTTATGCATCAGCCCTGGTTCACCCTTTCTTCCGGTCTCACTCTGGTGGGAAGCTGGAAAAAATCCTTCAACACACTCAGTCTTTCCTATTGGTATTCTTACGCCAACCAGTCTTCGAACCAGCGTTATTACCCGCTCAATCAGGCCGGACAATGGACGCGCTCGACAGGGTACCTCACGGCTAATGGTTTGCCGATCAATGAAGATCCTGAAAATGCTGTGCAGCAGAGCAATACCATTGCGCTAAAAGACCGGATCAGCCTGCTGCATGACCGCCTGATTTTCGAGGCAGCCCTCAAGACCGGCATGTTCAATCGGCAATACACGATGGATCTGCCAGGGGCGTCGCCCTATAAATCGGTCAGGAATGTTTTCATTCCTGCGCCACAAGTGACGATGAGCTACCGGTTTGCGCCAGCGCATCAGGTCTATATCAACGGGACGACCGGCTATCGCCTGCCAAGCAGTCTGAGTTCGCAGGTTTCGATGATCAGCCATTTTACCGGTCAGCCCACGAGCAAGCCTCTGGATCCTTACGAACCGGAATATATGATTGGTGAGGAAATCGGCTATCGCTATAGCGGGGTCATGATGGCGAATATCGCCTATTTTCACTACAACATGACCCATCATCAGATCACCAGCTCGATGTATCAGCCCGGTACGACAAACATGATCTCACAGATTATCGATGCGGGCGGTCAGCAAGCCGATGGCGTACAGCTGGAACTCGCAACCCGGCCCTGGCATCATTTGAGCGCTTATGCGTCAGGTCAGTACATGACGTCACGCATCGGCAACAACGTTTCCTATCAGGGTGATTATCTGCCGACGAAAGGCAAGCAGGAACCTGGAGCGCCCAAATTCCTGGCGACGGCCGGTCTCAGTTATGATGATGGCGCGAATTTCGGCACGTTCAATCTGCGTTACTCGGATGCGCAATATGCGACTCTCATGAATGATCAGAGCATTCCATCCTATATGACTGCGGATATTTCCATGGGGCGCAGATTGCCGAAAATCGGTCGCGTTTCGCCGAAACTGATGCTGAATCTGATCAATATTTCGGACCAGCATTACCTGTCAGGTGTTTACGGCTATACTGCAGCTGCAAATGCGCATCGAGGCGTTTATGGCAGCTCCCTGACCGGTGCCCAGCCGACCTATGATATTGGCTCGGGCTTTGCTGCTGTTGTCAGTATATCCGGTAATTACGAATGAATGCCGGCAAAGAAAAATCCATATAAAGGACGAATGTCTGATGGATGGTCTGGGTGCTGATCCACACAATTCTGTCAGAGGGTCGGGTTGAAAACAGTTCGAATGATTTCAGAAAAGCAGGATTTCCGGATTGACGAAATCCTGCTGAGATCGGGAGAATCTTCGACAGAGCTGTTGTGGCTGAAACAATAAAAAACTGAAATAACATAGTTTTTTTACACATACAAAATGATTCAATATAATAGATAATAAACTCCTTCTGATGTGACGGCTGAATATAATGGAAAATTTCCTTTCTTGTTCAAAGGCAAGGTCTTGGCGTCTTGCCGTGTTGGGCGGTTTTGCACTCTCCATTTCAGGTTGTGCAAGTATCGCTGAAATGTCTGGCAATGATACGAATTCACTGAACCTCAAGTCAGAACAACAATACGCCCAAATAGTCGACAATGCGTCGCAGAAGAATGCGCTTGTTACCAGTGGCGCCATGTACGATCAGGTTCGCCGGGTTCTGAGCCGCCTCGAGCCGATAGCTGATCAGCCAATACAACGGGCGTTCCTTTCAAGTGGCAGCTGGCATTGTTCCGGAGTAATGAAATCAATGCCTGGGTTATGCCTGGTGGCCGGGTGGGTGTTTATACGGGCCTGATACAGACGCTTCATCTTTCTGATGCTGAAGTGGCAGCCGTATTGGGGCATGAAATGATTCATGCTCTGGAAGAGCATTCGAAGGAGAAAGCAGGGCAACAGACTCTTTCAAGCCTGGCTACCGTGGCCATGAGTGCTTATGCGGGCAGTAATGCGGGAGCCCTCCTGGGAGCGGCTTCACAGATGGGAATAGGCTTGCCTTTTTCGCGCCGCCTTGAGACCAGAGCTGATCTGGGTGGTCTGATGATCATGGCGCAAGCCGGATATGATCCTCATGCGGCTATAAGCCTCTGGCAGAAAATGGCCTCTCTCAAGGGGCAGTCCAATACAGGGGGGCTGGCGCGTTTCCTGTCTGATCATCCTGAAGATGCTGAGCGTCAGAAAGCAATTGAAGCGGCGTTGCCCCGTGCTATGGCGCTTTATAATCAGGCACAGCATCCCGCCTGATCCGAACGCCTTTCAATGGTAAAAAAGGCTCTTTCCCATCGGGAAAGAGCCTCTTCATTTCAGGCATTGAAGAGTGCCGAGATGGCGGTCTGGGCATCCTTCTGGATCTGTTTCAGATGGGCTTCGCTGACGAAACTCTCGGCATAGATCTTGTAGACATCTTCCGTACCGGAAGGACGGGCGGCAAACCAGCCGTTCTCGGTCGTCACCTTCAGCCCGCCAATGGCAGCGTCGTTGCCGGGTGCGCGTGTCAGTGTGGCCGTTACCGGATCACCTGCCAGATGGGTCATGGAAAGATTTTCTGGCGTGAGTTTCGAAAGAATGGCTTTCTGCTCAGGGTTCGCAGCCGCGTCGATACGCTGATAGAAAGGGGCACCGAGTTCGGCTGTCAGCGCATGGTAATGTTCTGCCGGTGTCTTGCCGGTCACGGCAGTGATTTCGGCAGCCAGCAGACCAAGAATCAGGCCATCCTTGTCGGTTGACCAGACGCTGCCGTCACGACGCAGGAAGGAAGCGCCCGCGCTTTCCTCGCCACCAAAGCCAAGACTGCTTCATAGAGGCCATCGACGAACCATTTGAATCCGACAGGCACCTCCACCACATCGCGGCCAATCTTTCTCGCAACACGATCAATAAGAGCCGAACTGACCAGCGTCTTGCCGATTTTTGCGTTTTCGCTCCAGCCCTTGCGCTGGGTGAAGAGGTACCAGATCGCGACAGCCAGGTAATGATTGGGATTCATCAGCCCATCGGGGCGTGAGACAATGCCGTGGCGATCGGCGTCGGTATCGGTGGCAAAGGCAACGTCGAATTCGGAGCCCATACCAATCAGACGTGCCATGGCGTAGGGTGAGGAGCAATCCATGCGGATCTGCCCGTCCCAGTCTGCCGTCATGAAGCCGAAAGCGGGGTCGAGTTCGTTGCTGACGATTTTAGCTTTCAGACCGTATTTCCTGATGATGGCAGGCCAGTAATCGAGCGCTGCACCACCCAGCGGGTCAATGCCGATACGGATAGTCGACTGACGGATCGCATCCATATCAATCACGGCGCCAGATCATCCACATAAGGCGTGATGAAATCATGACCGCGCACGCAGTCGGCCTTTCGCGCTTCTTCATAGGGCAGGCGATGAACGTCTTTCAGACCGGCTGACAGAAAGGCATTGGCCTGATCCTGGATCACCTTGGTGATATCGGTATCGGCGGGACCACCATGGGGTGGATTATATTTGAAGCCACCATCGACCGGTGGATTATGCGACGGGGTAATCACCACCCCGTCAGCCAGCCCTTCACTGCGGCCTTTGTTATAGGTCAGGATAGCATGTGAGACGACAGGTGTCGGGGTGAAACGATCATTGCAGTCAATGCGGACTTCCACGCCATGCGCGGCAAAGACCTCGATGGCCGAACGCTGCGCCGGGCCGGAAAGTGCGTGGGAATCAATGCCGATAAAAAGCGGCCCGGTGATTCCTTTCTCATTTCGATAGCGGCAGATCGCCTCGCTGATGGCCAGAATATGATTTTCGTTGAAGCTGGTATGCAGTGATGAACCACGATGCCCGGATGTGCCAAAGGAAACGCGCTGCGTAGAAACAGTCGGGTCAGGCTTGCGGTTGTAATAGGCAGCGATCAGGGCCGGAATATCGGCCAGATCGGCTGCGGGCAGCGTCTTGCCGGCGAGGGGGCTGACAGTCGTCATGAAATCAAATCCTTGAACATGCGGGCATAAACCATGGCGTCAGGTGAAACCGCCTGAAGACATGAAGTCAATGTGTCAGGTCGGGTTGCCTGTGCTTTTGACGGTCTGTCAGGACGTCGGGAACAGTCAGATGTGATTTGTCACGAATGATTGATAACAACTTGTTATAAATCCGTTTTGGTCCTGATACTGTAGAATGGCGTTATGGAACGCGGCGCGTGTCGCAAGACCCATTCACAGGACAAGATGATGGACCTGAATCTCCCCCTCGCCCGTAGAGGGTTTTTGACTACAGCCCTGAGCGGTGTTGCCTGCGCTGCCCTGCCAGCCAGAGCGGCTTCAGAAGTGACCGTCAGCCCGCCAAGTGTGGTCAGCCAGCCTGCGCGCCAGTGGGGCAGTGCAGCCGGGCCTGCCTATTTTCCGGATCCGGATGTTCTGGCGCTCGACCCGTCTTTTAACGCCCTGACCTATTTCGCGGCGCCTATCAGACGAATCTGGGACAAGGGTGTCTGGACAGAGGGGCCGGCCTGGAGCAGCGAAGGGCGCTATCTTGTTTTCAGCGATGTCGTGCGGTCCAAGGCATTGCGCTATGTCTGGGAGACGGGCGAGGTGTCCGAATTCCGCCCTGACAGTTATTCCGCAAATGGCAATTGTTTTGATTATCAGGGGCGCCTGATTACCTGTGAAGATTTTTTCCGTCGTCTGGTACGCTTCGAGCATGACGGAAGTGTCACGGTTCTGGCCGACAAATTCGAAGGCAAGGGTCTGAACTCACCTAATGACGTGGTGGTTCATCCCGATGGAAGTATCTGGTTCACCGATCCCGGTTACGGGACCAATATCAGCGAGGGACATGCTGATGAACCGGGCGGTCCGACCAATCCCGATGGCAAAATCAAGTGGAAGATCGGCCGTGAACTGATTGGCGAGATCGGTGGCGTCAGACGTCAGCAGGATCATGTGTTCCGTCTTGCTCCCGATGGCACGCTCAAGGCTGTTCTGGCCGAAAAGGACATTACCTGCCCGAACGGTCTGGTCTTCTCTCCTGATTTCAAGAAGCTTTACATTGCTTCCACTCCGGCAGGACCGGGTCAGACCAAGGGGGGTGACCAGGCCATCCACGTTTATGATGTGCAGGGTGACAGCCTGACCAACGGGCGCGTTTTTGCAGATATGCGCCTGCATGGTGCACAGATGAACCTGACGGATTCCGGGCTGATGTCTATGGCAACCTCTGGTGCGGTGTAACTGGCCCTCTTGGTCTGTGTGGCGTTTTTGTTTTTAACCCGCTGGGTGTGCTGATCGGTCGTATCCGTCTTCCGCAGGGCTGCTCGAACCTGACTTTTGCCGGGCCGAAGCGTGATCATATCATTATGTGCGCTGGCAGTGCCTTGTTCATGCTTCAGGTTGGTGTGCAGGGTGCAGCCCCATCCTGATTCCTGCTTGAGAAATCCTGCCCCGTTTCCCCGTGCATAAAACCTCTCCGGGGCAGGATGCGTTCGGTCACAGTTCATTCCGAGAGGGGTATATCATGACAGCCATCGACGCATCGCAATCCGGTCATTTCTCCATTGGCGGAGATCTGAAGGTTGTTCGCCTCGGCTTCGGCGCCATGCGCATCACCGGTCAGGGTGTGTGGGGAGAACCGGAAAGCCGTGATCAGGCTCTTGCGACTCTCCGTCACACACGTGATCTGGGTATCACCCTTATTGATACGGCAGATTCCTATGGTCCGTTCGTGTCTGAAGATCTGATAAAAGAGGCGTTGTTTCCCTATAATGATCAGGTCATTGCCACCAAGGGAGGGTTGACCCGGCATGGTCCTGATATCTGGCGCCCGGTCGGTAATCCGGATTATCTCAGGCAGTGCGTATTGATGTCACTGCGTCGTCTCGGTGTTGCACGGATCGATCTGTGGCAGCTTCACCGGGTCGGGTCTGATTGTGCGCCCGAGATCCAGTTCGAGATAATTGCAAAAATGCGTGAAGAAGGCTGATACGTCATGTTGGCCTGTCCGAGGTTGACGTGCCGATGATTGAGCGGGCCAGCCGCTTCTTCCCGGTTGCAACCGTTCAGAACCGTTTCAATCTTGTCGATCGTAAATCCGAGGATGTTCTGGATTATTGCACCGAACGCAATATCGGTTTCATGCCATGGGCGCCTCTGGCTGCCGGTTCTCTTGCCCGGTCTGGAACGGTACTTGATACGATCGCAAAAGAGCGGGAGGTATCAGCCGGCCAGGTTGCTCTTGCATGGCTCTTGCATCGTTCCCCGGTCATGCTTCCCATCCCCGGAACCGGCAGTCCGTCTCATCTTGAAGACAATATGCGTGCAGCGGCGATCTCGTTAAACGCGGATGAGTGTGCGGCACTCGACAGGCAGGGGCGGGAAGTATGGGAAAAAGCGGACAAATAAGGCTTGTCCTGCCATGATTGCAGGGGGCGACGGGGACAACGGAGAATGGTAGAATACGCTTTATGATCAACGCCACCACCGCCCTTTCTTCCGCAGAGTTTTCCCTGATCTGGTTCTCTACCGCCTCGGGTGGCGGGGGTAGTACGCGTGTGCCGCTAGGGGGAGGAAGAAAGCCGACCGGGGGCGGTCAGTCTCCTCGTGGCCCCCGTTTTCGCCGGTGGCGGCAGGGTCTCGCGATTGCGGTCGGTGTTGTTCTGGTCGGGGTGGCCGGATCGGGATTGTTCATCTGGCATCAATATGAGCGCATTGCGTCCGATTTGCCGAGTGTCGATACGCTCAAGACGTACCAGCCGCCAACGGTCAGTCGGATTTACACCTCCGACGATCGGATCATGGCCGAACTCGCGGCAGAGCGAAGAATATATGTTCCGATCAATGCGATTCCGGAGCGGGTGAAAAATGCTTTTATCGCCCCCGAGGATCAGAACTTCTATACCCATGCCGGGCTGGATCCGCTTGCTATCCTTCGTGCAGAACTGACCAATCTCACCCATCGCAGCAAACGTGCATTGGGTGCATCGACCATTACCCAGCAAGTGGCGCGCAACATGCTGCTCAACAGCAATGCGCGTACGCTGGAACGCAAGGAAAAAGAAGCGCTTCTGGCGCTGCGTATCGAGCAGACGCTGAGCAAGAACAAGATTCTTGAGATCTATCTTAATGGTATCTATCTCGGGAATGGTGCCTATGGCGTTGCAGCGGCGGCACAAACCTATTTCAACAAGCCTCTCGACCAGCTGACGGATGCCGAGGCAGCGTTTCTGGGGGCGTTGCCCAAATCACCTGCCAACTACAATCCTTATCGCCATCCTGAACGTGCTATCGAGCGTCGGAACTGGGTGCTGGATCGTATGGCCGACATTCATGCCATCACCCGCGAAGCGGCTGATGCCGGTCAGAAAGAGCCGCTCATTCCACATGACGCCGTGCGTTTCGGGCCTTTGCCCAATGCCGAGTGGTTCGGCAGCGAAGTCCGTCGTCAGCTGATTGATCGTTATGGTCCCGACCGCGCCATGCAGGGCGGGCTTGAGGTTCATACGAGTCTTGATCGCAAACTGCAGGATGCGGCCACTCTCAATCTGAGACAGGGTCTCATGGAGTATGACCGTGCGCATAGTCGCTGGCGTGGCCCTGTTACCAGGCTGCATGAAGCGGGACTGGGCGATGGATGGCATACTGCCCTGAAAGAGGTCACGCCTCCCGCTGGCATGATCGATCAATGGCGTCTTGCGGTTCTTCTGAACCCTGCACAGGGTCGTGTAGGCTGGCTCTCCCATGGTGAAGCTCACGAAGGCCAGATCCTCCCCAAGGATCTCGGCTGGATGCGAAGTGGTAATGTATTGGCCGCGGGCGATGTGGTCATGATCGAGCCGCAGGCCGACTCAGAGCATGTTGCCATACGTCAGGTTCCGAAAGTCGAAGGTGCGCTTGTGAGCCTTGATGCCCGTACCGGGCGGGTTCTGGCCATGGTCGGTGGCTGGTCCTTCAAGGAATCCCAGTTCAACCGTGCGACACAGGCGCTGCGTCAGCCGGGATCCTCGTTCAAACCCTTCGTCTATCTTGATGCGATGGAGCAGGGGATTCCGCCTTCGGAAAAATTTGATGACGCACCTGTTTCCTATGGTGACTGGCATCCCAAGAACTACGAAAAGGATAACTGGGGACCAACGACGCTGCATGATGCGCTGCGCGAAAGCCGCAATCTCGTTACCATTCGTCTGGCAGCTCATCTTGGCATGAAATCGGTTGCTGATATGGCTATCTCGATTGGTCTGGTTGACCAGATGCCTCATGTGCTGCCTGCCGCACTTGGTGCCGTCGAGACGACCGTGCTGCGTGAGGCAGGGGCTTATGCCACCATCGCCAATGGCGGCAAACTGGTAACGCCCTCTCTCATTGATGCCGTGCTCGATCGGGATGGTACCGTGCTATGGCGGCCTGAGGGTATGGTCCTTGCCACCACCATGCAGGCTCCTGACCAGACAGCTACTGTCGCGGCTGCCACGCCTGCAGCACCTGCGTCCGACCCTGGCGCATCACCGGTCCCGGCATCTCCGGCGCAGCCATCTGTCACGACACCGGTTCCCGGTAGTGTGGAGGTGCCGGTCTTCAGGGATAACCGGCGTCAGGTCGCCAGTGCGGCCAGTGCCTATCAGATCACGGCAATGATGCAGGATGTCATCAAGCGTGGTACAGGCCAGGTCGCCGGAAAAGATATTACCCGTGAAATTGCAGGAAAGACAGGAACCAGCCAGGATTTCCGCGACGCATGGTTTGCGGGATTCACTCCTGATATTGTCACGGTTGTATGGATCGGGTTCGATACGCCCCAATCTCTGGGAAAAAACGAGACTGGTGCACGTATTGCCGGACCAATCTGGAACAGGTTCATGAAGATTGCGCTGGCAGATCGGCCAGAGCTCAAGTTCCGCGTGCCTGAAGGCGTAACCCTAGCTCGGTATGATACGGGGCGTCTGATGGCAGTTGATGGGTTCAAGGCCGATCAGGTGCCGGGTATGAGCATCGCGCTTCATGGCTTCGGAGCGGGTACGGAAGCTTTGACTGCCGCCGATACAGGGGCCGATCTGTATGATACGGAAACGGACATGGCTGGTGCCTCGAGTCAGGCAGATCTTGACAATTCCAGTGGTGAAAATTCGGGAGGTGCCAAGAAGCTTCAGGCTCCGAATGCACAACCCCCGGGTGACATCGGGATGGGCGGCCTTTATTGAGGCATAATTCATTTCAGGGAGCATGAAACAATGTCGGCCGAGACCGAGGCACTATCGGAGCAGATCAAGCAGTCGGTGGCACTGCTGAGGAGGCATCTTTGACTGGGATGCTGCACAGACACGGCTTGCGGAGCTCAATCACCGCGTAGAAGACCCCGATCTCTGGAACGATGCGGATGCCGCGCAGAAACTGATGCGTGAGCGGACGCTTCTGGCTACACAGATTGAAGGCGTCGAAAAAATCGAACGTGATACGGCCGATATGCTCGAACTTGTCGAACTGGCTGAGGAAGAGCAGGATCAGGATACCGTAGCAGAGGCTGTGGCGACGCTGCGCAAGCTGGCTGAGCAGGCCAATGCCCGTCAGATCGAAAGCCTTCTTTCAGGCGAGGCAGACAGCAACGACTGTTACATCGAGGTCAATGCAGGGGCTGGCGGCACTGAAGCCCAGGATTGGGCCGAGATGATCCTGCGTATGTACACGCGCTGGGCCGAACAGCGTGGCTACAAGGTCACGATGATGGAAACCAGCGAGGGCGAACAGGCTGGTATCAAATCCGCCACTCTGCTGGTGACCGGTGCCAATGCCTATGGCTGGCTCAAGACAGAAGCCGGCGTGCATCGTCTGGTGCGTATTTCGCCTTTTGACGCTGCGGCACGCCGTCAGACCTCGTTTGCTTCTGTATGGGTCTATCCTGTGGTCGATGATACGATCGAGATCGAGGTCAATGACAGCGATCTGAAGGTTGATACCTTCCGCGCGTCCGGCGCTGGCGGACAGCACGTCAACAAGACCGATTCGGCGATTCGTATAACGCATATCCCGACCGGTATTGTGGTGGCCTGTCAGACGGACCGCTCGCAGCATCGTAACCGGGCAACCGCCATGCAGATGCTCAAAGCACGGATGTATGAGGCCGAGCTACAGAAAAGGGAGGCTGCAGCAGCGCAGACCGAAGCTGCCAAGACTGATATCGGTTGGGGACATCAGATCCGATCCTATGTTCTTGCACCATATCAGCTGGTCAAGGATCTGCGAACGGGCGTGGAGAAAGGTAATCCAGACGCAGTGCTGGACGGGGCACTTGACGATTTCATGTCGGCTGCGCTGGCTCAACGTGTTGGCGCTACGCGTTCCGAGGCAAGTGCTACGGCCCAATAGGGTTGGAACACCATAAGGCGCTGAACCTCTTGCGACGCAGGACTTTCAGCGCCTTTCTATCGGTTTCATAAATATTACTCTTGCAGTGAATTAATGTTCCGTTTCACTGTGTCTCAAAGTGTCGATTCACCGGTCATGCAAAACATCGCAGTCTGGAAAATGGCATCGACAGAACGAAACCGACTTGACAGCAGTGCCCTACCTTTGCCCAATTTGCACGGGAGCCCTGCGTCAGGAGCATGGTAAACATTTCGGGATGTGTCGGCCAGACTGACGCCTGACCGGAACGCAAGTCGCATGGGGCGGTTGCGATAATTTCAAGTCGGTCCGCTCCTCTCGCAAGAGAGGTGTGGAGCACAGGACAAAGGGTTTGGAGTGACACAACCGATGAACTACGCCGAGCAGGAGCGACGCCCGACGAAGTACATCGTCGGCATCGCAATCGCTGTGCTCTTCCACATCGTGATCATCTATGCCTTGATCAACGGACTGGGTTCGAAAATCGTCGAGCAGTTCCATCCACCTATCAAGACGAAGATCATCACGGAGCCGAAGAAGCCACCGCCGCCACCGCCGCCGCCACCGCCGCCGCAGATG
>NZ_BAJV01000011.1 GCF_000613885.1 Asaia prunellae JCM 25354
GGCATGGGCGTAGGGCAGGGCGCCTTGGCGGCATCGGCGCGTATGGCGGCGGCCAGGCCGCGATTGCGGTAGATATGCGTGAGGAACGCGAGCGGCGAACAGGTTGCCAGTTCCTGCGGGCTCATGCCGCTCAGGGCATCGAGGCCAGGCGCAAGCGCGGACGGATCGACCACGAGCGGACCGTTCCAGTCCACCTGCTTCCTGTTCCGGCTGCCCTTTTTGCGTCCGGCGCCAGGACGTGCGCCACCGTGAGCCATTACTGGTCCCTTTCCTTGATAACTTGATTTCCTTGATAGACCGGAAAATCTGCCGCTGAGCCCTGTGCGGTTACGGGGGTAGGGTCCGGCCGGACTTTCGGCCTGCCCCCTCGGGGTCAGCGGGTCAGGGTTTCGCGGGTGCGGATGGCCCGGACGCGGGCCGTCTTGCCGCTATGGCAGGAGCCGCAGAGCAGCCGGATATTGCCCGGATCGAGCGGCGCACCGCCGTCTTTGAGTTCATGGATATGATCGCCGAAGATACGGCAGCCGGTACGGCCACAGACCTCGCAGCGTCGACCACGCTGGGCGAGAAGGCGGGAGATGAGGCCGCGCCATTCAGGGGAGAGGTAGATGGCCTTTGTCTGCTTTGGCAGCGCCGCCGCAATCCCGGTTCTGACGCTGCGAACCGCAGGCGGGATGCATTGCAGTTTGCGGACTGCATGGATCGTCACTCCGGAAATCAGGCATAAAAAAAGACGCCTGCCCGTGTGGGTAAACGTCCCGCGACGATGACACTCGAAATACTGCAAAAATGGAACGCATGGAAGAGAAAAATGAGAAGAGTTATTTCTTATTGTACGCCCTGTATGTGATATCATCACGGATATACCGCGCTGATATAAAATTTCTAACGAGAAATAATACAACACAACACATAAGTTATATTATATAATATTTATAAATAATGGAGAATAAAATGAAATTTAATCACCACATAATATCCAGATGCTTTTACGGTTTTTCTGGACTGTTCCTAATAGCGTTAGCGGTCCTAATGATTGTCTTTTCATGCTTCGAGCTTGTTAGCTCCTTCCTGGTTTCGTTCGCCGACGCGAAAACGAAAATACTTAGAGCTATTAGTTTTATAGTGATAGCACTTGCGGTTTTCGATGTGGCTAAATATTTTATTGAAGAGGAGTTTTCAAAGGTTTCCGGTAATCAGACCTTAAATGAAGCTCGAGTTAGCCTGATGAAATTTGTGAGTTCTATTTCCATTGCATTGTTTGTTGAAGGGTTGGTTGGCGTATTTGAGGCCTCGGATAAGGCACCTAGCAGTATTCTATATCCGGCAGTTCTGATTTTGGTAGCTACTGCAGTCGTGCTAACTATGGGAATATATCAGAGAATGAGTGTAAATGCCGAAAAAGAGAAAGCAAGTCTCTGAGAGTGTTTGTCAGAAATTCTCGATATGAAATCGGGGTAGTTCCTACTCATCCGCGCCACTTTTCAAGTCCACCCCTTGGGAGAGGTAGTCTTCGGGCGATTAACGCACAGGCACCATCAAAGCGCGCTTTCGCTGTATGGTTGGATACACCAAGCCGTTTCCCGATCTGTTCCCATTTCCATCTGTTCTCACCCGAGATCGGATGCCGGATCATGCGCATATGCACGACGGTCTTTTGCTGGCGATCCTCGATCAGCGGTATCCAGCCGAGCACCACGTCTAACCGGTCGATCTGTTCTGCTGTGGGGCGGGGCAGGAATTCATCGCTTTCACGTTCCCATCCAAGATCCTCCAGATCGCACAGATAGGCGGGCCAGGTGCTGCGGGCACCGGCTGGGCGCAGGCCGGTGGCGGGGAGGCAGGCGAGGGTGAGGGCGGCTTCGTCCAGCCATTCGCCCACCTGTTCGGGCAGGCTGCGTTCAGGATCGAAAGTGAGAGGGAGCCGGCTCATGCTGCGGCTCTCGCACGGGCCAGATAGGCGGCACGGTTCGGCACGGGCTCACCGGCGGCAAGCCCGGTTTCCTTCCAGCGTTCCAGATCGCGGCGGAAAGCCCGGTCGGCCTCTATCTCGGCTTCGTTCAACGGGGCCTCGGGCAGATCGCGCCGGGCAATGGCCTCTGCAACGGCTTTGCTGAAATACCCCAGATGCCCTATTGCGCCGCCTTTGCCGGCCTGACGCTCGGTCACGCTGGTCACCACACCGAGGATCAGCCGCTCAGTCTCGTCAGCCGTGAAGCCGGCGCGCAGGGCGTCGGCGCTCCACTGTCGCACCACGCCATGATTGACCATGCTGCGTGCCGGATCGAACCCGGCTGCCTCGAAAGCCTTCGGACCTATGCGCCGATAAGCCGTATCGATCTGTGCGTCACTCACGGGCGCCTCAAGCCTGGCTTTCTCTTCAAAGCTATTGGAAGAAGCCAAGCTAAGCTTCTCACGCGCGCGAGAAACCCGAGAATGCGCTGGGTTTTCGTCTGTCATGGTTTTGCCTCCTGCAATGGGCATCATGGCGCTGCGCTGGCGCGGATCGTTTTGCGGGGTGAATGTCGGGTTTTTTGGCGGTCTTCCGCCCTTTTTGCCGTTTTCACGAGAAGCCGCCGCCCTGCGCGATCCGGTCGCAATGCCCTGCAATTCAGGTGGAAAGCCGATCGTTTGCGCCTGCCGGTCCCAGGTTATGCTCAGGTTTTGCGCCCAGGTTTCGAGCCAGGTTGCCAGCTGGGTTTCGCTCGTGCGTAACCCGATGGCGGCAAGCGTCGAAAACCCGACGCCCGATGCCCCCGTAAGAAAGCACGCCACCTGTCCCGTACTGCACAATGAGCATCATCATGCGCTGCCACATGAGCAGGGCCTCGGCCGGCATGGCCAAGAGGCGCAGATTCGAGGTCGCCATGATCGTGATCCGGGCAATGAGTGCCTGATCGGCTTTGCTATAGGTCATCATCAGAAGGCTTTCAGACGATATCCGTCATCGACGGGCTCGAGAATGTCGCGCTGCACCAGCGCCGCGAGCGCATGGGTCACGTCGAGCGGCTCGGCAGCGAGATATTGGGCGAGGTTCGACGCCGTCACAGCATGCCCGCGTGACGCGCGCGCAGCTCTGGCATGGCGTCGGCCAGATCGGTCAGTTGCAGCCACAACGCCCGTGAGGCGAGGGGCAGGAGGCACCAGCGGGCATCGGTCATGAGCGCGCGCGCATGCACCCCGAAGCGCCGGCGCAAAGGGGCAGGGCGCTTCATGAGTGCACCTCGCGCACCCAGGCCGGGCTGCGGGGGTCTTCGCTCTCATCGCGAAACCATGTGCTGTCGTGGTCGAAGCGCAACCGGACCGATCCTGTCCCGCCATGACGGTTCTTGCGGATCAGCACCTGCGCCTTGCCCACGGCTTCGCGCATGCGGAACTGAAGATCGGAACAGCGATTGGCAAATTGCTCGTCTGTTTCGCGCTCGCGTTTCTGTAGCCCGTCACCGCTGGCCTCTTTGGCCAGATAGTAATGATCGCGATACAGAAACGCGACCATATCGGCATCCTGCTCCAGCCCGCCGCTATCGCGCAGATCGGCCTCGATGGGCCGCTTGTCCTCGCGCTTTTCTACGTCACGATTGAGCTGGGCCAGCGCGATGATCGGCACGCCCAGCTCTTTGGCCAGGGTTTTCAGTCCGGCGCTGATCTCACTCATTTCCTCGTAGCGCCCGCGTCGTCTTGCGGCCTCGCTGCCCTGCATCAGCCCCACATAATCCAGCACGATCAGACCCAGACCGGCCTTGCTGCGCTTCATGCGCCGCGCGCGTGAGCGCAACCCGGCCACCGTCAGGCCGGAGCGCGTATCGAGCTCAAGCGGCACGCCCTCGGCCTGCCGCTCGCCCTCTGCCAGATCGTCCCATTGCCATGGGGCCAGATTGACCCGCATGCCGGTCTCGACATCTTCGGGAATGTCATAGCGACGCCCGGAGAACACCGAGAGCGTTGAAAGTCCAGCCCAGGCTGCCCCCGCACGCGCACCCAGCTGACGCGCCGCCATTTCACCCGACCAGAACAACACGCGCTCGCCTCTTGCTGCCACACGCATGGCAATGCCGAGGCCCAGCGCCGTTTTGCCCATCGCGGGGCGCGCGCCCAGCAGATAAAGCCCCTCGGCCAGAAGCCCGCCCGTCATGCGGTCGAGCGCGGGATAGCCCCATGAAAGCCCGGCCAGAGCCGAGCCACGCGCCAACGCGTCGCGTCCGCAGGCAATGGCCTGCGCGATAGCCTCGGCGATGGTCACGTTGGGTAGGCTCTCACGCATATTCTGCGCAATGTCGAGCAGCCCGCTTTCGAGCTGCTCCACCAGATCCTCACCGCTCTGCCGATGGGGTTGAGGCACAGCCGCGAGACATCGAGGCACATGCTGCGCAGCTGGCGGCGCGTCCAGGCATCGAATATGGCGCGCCCGTATTCGCCAGCATTGGCGATGCCGACCATCGCCAGCATGATCTGCGCGATATACTCCGCCGGCACGCGGCCCATCAGCACATCATGACCGCCAATCCGATCACGAATGAGCAAGGGGTTCGGCTCGATGCCGCGCCCATGCATATGCAACGCGGCTTCATAAATCACGCCATTGAGCGGATCGTAGAAATGCTCGGGCCGGAGATATTCCTCCACCATGGGCATGACGCGCCGACCATTGGTCAGGATGGCGCCCAGCAGCGCACATTCGGCCTGCACGTTCTCCGGCTCGCTGAATGACGCGCCGCCCAATCCGTGAGCAATAATATGAGCATCACCCATGACGTACCTCCTTCAGCGCGGGGCCGCGTTGGGCCGTAAGGCCGAGGTCCTTGAGGATGCCGCGCGTGCTGCGCTCCGAAATGCCCAGTCGCAGGGCGATGCCTCGCGCCGGAACGCCCTTGCGGTGATAGAGCCTTATGGCGGGTGCAAGCCGCACCCGATCGAGAGCAGGGCGGGCCATCAGCACTCCTTGCGGTGCAGCTCGCACCGCCTGACATAAGGGGAATTCACACTGAATTTCTCACCGCATTTCAGGCAATTGCGGTGCCAGACGCTGGCGCAGGCGGGTTTCGTGCGGGTAACGCGCTCAAGCCTGCGCTGACCCGGCCAGTCGCTGAACTCACGCAGCACCAGCGGCACAAAAGCATCGGGCACCGTCTTCCATTTTCGCGTGGCATCCAGAGAGCGTCCCGCTGCTTGCGCCAGCACGGCCATGCCGCCCGGCGTTGCGCGGATGATGGCGAGCAGATTGCCCGCCTTGCGCTTGTCCGCATTGGAAACGCCTAGCGCAATCGTCACCATACGTCGGGTGAGCCAGCCGCAATCATGCGCTTTCAGCAGCGGCCCGACATGGATAGCTGGCACGTGCACCCAGCGTTGTACGCTGCCAGGAGCCCGATCGATACAGGCAGCAATCGCCTGCACGCCGCCGCGCTCTTTTTGCACGTTGCACAGAATACGATCCGCTCTGGCCTGATCGGTTTTCGGGACGGAGAGAGGGCGTGATTTCGCAGTGCACGAACCACCAGGCGATGCGAGAGAATGGCTCATGCGTCAGCCCTCCTCATCGGCGCAGAACGCGAGGGCCTGCATTTTCTGAAGGGCGTCAGTCGAATGCCGAATCAGGTGTGACAGACGCAGCGACAAGTCTTGTGCCTCGGAGCGGTCTATCTTGCCATCAGCCAAAGCCCGCAGGGCGGCCGTCATGGTTCCACTGGCCGAGGCCGCGACATCTCCCATGGCCGTTGCCGCGCATCCTTCTCCAAACTCGATGGGCAGCAGGGCGAAACCTTCAATTGCCGCCATTGCGGCCAGAATGATCGGTTCCTGCGCGCAGCGATCCATCTCGATGGCAACATCGACCGGCACGACCGATTGCGAATGGCGGTTCTGGTAGTCCGAAAGCTGCGACCGCCCGACGCGGACGAAACTCGCCGCCGCATCGACACCGCCCACGGCACGGATGACCGCCTGCGTGGCCGTCTTGATGGCGTGCGTGGTCATGGCAGAGCCTTGCTTATGGAAATAATGGGGGCTTCATTTTTGATTCGCGTCAGTGCGCAAGCGCTCTCTACGACAGGCCGGACACCCTTCGGATGACGGCGCAATATGCGCGCGATAGCGTGCAGAGCATGATGAGTTTTCATGCTGCATTCTTTTGTGAAAGAGAGCTAGGCGCATTATCGAACGACGTCGGATGCTCACCATCGGGTTGGGGTTGGTCTAATCCCACCAGATCAGAGGCTCTCATAGCAATTCCAGCACGCTGGGCTCTGCGGAGGATTTCACTTTGATAGCGAGCAGGAATGAACCCTGAACCTTTCCATGACTGGACGGTTGAGGGCGGTTTATCGAGCAATTTGGCCGCGGCGCGCGTGCCACCTAGTCGAGCAATTATATCCGTGGCGATTGTCATATATAGAATGTGCGTTAAGAACGCACATTTATCAAGCGTAATTTCCGCACTGACTGCTGTGCGTTTTTGTCGCACGATATCCCAATGATAGAGCAGTTGCCCCGCCTTAAATTGAAAGCCCTTCGCCAGCGCGCAGGATGGACTGTCCGCGCTTTCGCAGATGCAATGGGATATGGGGAGAAACAGTCCTCGTATCGGACTTATGAGGATACTTACAAAAAACCATTCCTGCCCATCGACTTTGTCGAAAAAACTATTCCCCTTTTGGTTGATAGAGGAGAGCCTCCCATTGAATTGCGAGAAGTATGGGAGCTAGCAGGTGTCTTTCCTGGAGAAATGGGCTTAAGCGACGGGATTGAGAGAGCCAAACGAGCTAAATCTTTCGCTCGCACTGAACATGGAACCGTGATCGTTAATGAATACGACGTTTCTCCGCAGGCTGGTGCTGGGGCGTTGATAGATGAGGTAGCTGGCGGCGGAGAAGGCCATATTTCAGTGGCGTGTTGGGCAATGCCCAAGAGTTTTTTGGAAAATTACCTGCCCGACACTTCAGGCTTGGCGGTGGTACGAGTTATTGGCAATTCGATGGAGCCTGATTTTCTTCCAAGCGAACGCGTCTTGGTTGACACCCGACATCGTCAACTGAGCCATGATGGGGTATATGTTTTGTGGAATGGACACGGCGTGGTGATAAAGCAACTTCAGCTTGTTCCCAACTCGAAACCAGAGCGGGTACGCATCATAAGTGTAAATCCAAGCTATCCCAGTGACGAGGTCAATCTCACTGATATTCATATCAATGGTCGGGTAGTAGGAAAGTGGCTCTGGAAGTGACTGCCAATATGGAAAGAACGGCAATGATCGGCCCGAGATTTAATGTCGCAAAATGCTAGGACTTGCTAAGTGATCGATATGAGCAAAGCGTCTTTCACAATAGCCTATGATGGACCGGCATTACGCGACCATTCGATGGATGTTCGTGCCCTTGCGCCCGCGTTAATGGGCTTCGGTCAGCTCATCGACGCGACAAATTCAGTGCTAAATAAAGACGCTGCGCAGACCAAGATCCGAGTGAAGGCGCTGGAAGCTGGTAGCTTCCAAGTTTCATTCGAGGTCGTACAGAGCTTCTACGAGCAGGTTGTTGGATTGTTTTCCGGGCCGGAAGCAAGCGCAGCGTCTAATCTACTCGGTATATTGGGTTTCAGCGTAAAGGACGCGGTGCTCGGAGGCTGTGTTGGGGTCATCATGCTCCTAAAATGGCTCAGAGGAAAGAATCCGGATAGTATTAGAGATCTCGGCAATGACATGGTTCGTCTTCAGTTCGGTACCGAGCAATACGATATTCCTCTTGATACTCTTCGCGTCCTCCAGAGCGTTCCAGTAAGGGATGCTCTCCAAAAAATTATTGAAGAGCCGCTTAAACAGGACGGTATCGAACGGTTCGAAGTCCGCGAGAGTGGAGAACCCATAGTTTCAATTGATCGCTCTGAGGCCATCTGGTTCTCAAAGCCTGAGCTGCCTGACCAGATATTAGTTGACGATCGGCGTAGAGGTGCCTTTTCGATACTCTCCCTAGCCTTCAAAGAAGACAACAAATGGCGACTGCATGATGGTGCTAACACTATTAGTGCGACCATAGCCGATGAAGATTTTATTAGACGCGTCAATGCTAGCGAAGAATCTTTTTCGAAAGGCGATGTTCTTGTCTGCGACGTGCGTCTTATTCAGCGACGAACGGAAGCTGGATTGAGGACTGACTATACGGTGGAAAGGGTGCTTGAGCATATTCCAGGCGCCCGCCAGATTCCATTGGATTTTGATACGTAGCCTTGTGCGTAAAAAACGCTTGAACTTTGTGCGCGATAAACGCACAAAGATACCATCGTTCACCCACGATGGAGCGCAAGCCGATGTTGGCATCGCCGGTTCAGACCGTTTTTCTCCCTGACAGACCAACCACACCACCGCTCACCGGGCGCGATGCCATCAAAGCCAAACGGGTCATGGCTTCCTATATGGACGCCCTTGCCGAGCAGGCTGGTTTTGCCTCGCGCAGCGACGCCGTGCGCTTGTGGCGGAACGCCGCCGCTAATAAGCGCCGCGAGGCCGATCACATGGAACGCGCTGCCCGAGGGCGCAGCGTCATTCCCGAAGCGCCGCCGACCAATCCCGTTCTGACCATCCTCGCTCGCCACGGGCGTGTGGGGAGCGCTCGGGCATGAGCGCGACCCCGTCAGAGCATTTCCCGGCCGATGTGGGTCTCGAGGCCTGTCAGGTGGCGAGCCTCGAATTCCGGGCCGTCTGCGACCGCTTCGACCTCACCGCGTCGCAACGTCTCGATCTGCTTGCGGATATGACAGCGCGCGCCGCCCACGAGATCGCTGGCCGTGAGCCAGGTTGGCAACACGCCGCGCGCATCGTGCTGGAAATCATGCAGCGTCACGCTCGCGAACGGCTGCATCACATGATCGGTATGTCGTGATGACCCATACGCTCAACATTCCTATCGTAGGTAAGGGACAAACCTCTCTCACGGTGGCCAAAGCAGGAGCATCAAGCCATGTCCGACGCCAGCGCACCGCTATCAGAGCCGGATTATGGGGCTGTGGATGCGGCCTTTCCTCTGTGGGCGGCCAAAGAGGCGAAGGAAGCCATAATAAAGCGGCTCGATGCCCAGAATGCAGCCATGACCGCCTACGAGGCACGCGCCACATCATGGCTGGGCTGGCTGAGTGGTATCGTGATTGCAGTGCTGAGCACTGGGGGTGCGCGCTTGTTTGCGTCAAGCCCGGGAGGTCTGACGCGCGGCCAGACAATAATTTTGCTGGCGAGCGCGCTTATCCCCGCCGCGTTCTCTGCGCTCTACCTCTCGTCAGTCTTCCGCGTGAAGCAATGGTTCTACAACTACGGCGATATAGGATGGCTTACGACCGAAGTGCCGGAGCATCCAAGCGAGTTGGAGATACTCCAGCATTTCGCCTTTGCAGGGCAGGCCAGCATAGCCTCAAACGACCGCGTGCTTCGAAGCACTTACGAAGCACTGACGGCCGGAAGGCGCTGGTTTATCGCCCTTCCAGCAGGGCTCGTCCTTACGAGTCTTGTTCTGATGGTGGTGATTTCGGTGGTGGTGCCGGGGGGCGGGGCTCATTAGGCCCGGGCCCGCGCTTCCATTCGGGTTCACGGTCTGTGGCGGGTGGCGAAACCGGTCTTAGCGGCTTCAACGGCTCTTTAGACAATGCTCGAGTCCTGAAATGCACGATGGGAGAAGTATTGAGGGTAGATGCTTCGAGAAGAGCAACATTATTCGTGCTTTAACCGATCACTATACTGACAAAAGCGACAACACACGGCGCCTTCGGGATATGATCGGGAGGCAGGGATGAACTCGCTGCCTCTTGTATTACGTGACGACAAGCGCCGCGCGGTAGAGCGCTTTGCAACCCATGCCGAGGCAGAACAAGCCGCGTCTTGGCGATGCCGGGGCCGGCATGCCTCCGATCCGCTCGACCCGCGCCTTCTCGAGCTTCTGCCCTCTCGCCCGAAAGCCTGGCGCAAATTTGTCGAACCCATTCCGGCCGAGCTGGTCGAGTTCTGGATTGCAAAAGAGCCGAGATATTGCCAGCTCGCCGAGTTCGCCTGCACGTCAGGGCAATGGCGCTGCCTCTGGCGATCGGGCGATATCGAAGCCTACGCACAGCAAGGCATCCGCACCGTGTGGTGCTTCTGGAGCAGAGCCAGGTCGAAAAGATCCGCTCGGCTCATCCGCTCATCGATATCAGCCTGAATAACCAGATGACGCGCCTGCGCTTCGTCAGGCCGGGGGAGGAATCTGCCCGTCCTCACGAGACACAGAGACATGGGGGGAGAGCATTATAATGAGCGACCTTATTACGCCGCGTGTCCTCAAGCTGCACGAAGCTTGCAGATATGTCGGCCTCTCTGAGGGAACCTTCTTGAACAGTATAGGCCGGGAGGTACCCCCTTTGCGTATGTCGCCGGGACGAAAGGGATGGGATCGGCTTGCTCTGGATCGCTGGGTTGATGCGCGAACTCGCGAGAGTGAGGCCGGATCTGACGCGTTCAAGGTAGCGCAGGAAGAAGCACCGTTGGATTACCTGATATCGTGACCGTGATCAGGTTGCCTCATATACAGCGTCACAAGGGGCGAGACGGCAAAATCAGACTGTATTTCCGGCACCCAAGCCTGCCGAGGCAGCCATTGCCGCCGCAGCACGATCCTTCGTTTCTCGCAGCCTATCAGGCGGCGCTAGGACAAGCTGAGATCGAGAAAGAACCGCCACGCATAAGATCGGCGGGTACGTTTATGCGTCTCGCCGATGAATGGCGTCGGTCTGCCGCCTTTCTGGCGCTGCGGCCTGCAACTCAAAAGACATATAACAATATTATCAGGCGAATGCTGGCAGAGCGTTTTGCAGATGCTCAGCTTACCGACTTCGAGGGTAAGCATATTCGAGCGATATTGCGCCCGCTGGCAAACAGGCCTGCGATGTTCAATCGATGGCTGTCTCTGCTGGGTATCCTTTTTCGTCATGCACTCGAAAACGAGCAGATATCGGTCGATCCGACAGCGGGTATTCGTCGCGTGAAGGAAAAAGGGGAGGGCTCCCGCACCTGGTCCGAAGATGAGATCAGGCAGTACGAGGCTTTCTGGCCGGTCGGTTCACGACAGCGGCTCGCTTTCGCTCTGATGCTTTACACCGGCCAGCGGAGATCGGATGCGGTAAAGATGGGGCCGGGTGACGTCCGTGAAGGCTTTATCGATGTCATCCAGCAAAAAACCGGCGCACGGCTATTGATTCCGATTCACCCTGATCTGGCTGATATACTTGCACTCGAACCGGCTGAGGGCGGCACATACCTTCGGAATCAGGCGGGCCGACAGGCTTCATCTAACGGATTGGGTAATCAGTTCCGGGCCTGGGCCGATGCTGCGGCTGTCTCAGGAGAACTTTCGGGTCACGGTCTGCGAAAAGCCGCCGCCCGCAGACTTGCAGAAGCGGGCTGCACGCCACATCAGATCGCAGCGATTACAGGGCACAAAACCCTGTCTGAGGTGGAACGATATACCCGCGCAGTCGATCAGAAAAAACTGGCCGAAGAAGCCATGAAACGCATGGAAATTGTAAAACGCCGCTAGGAAGTTTTGTAAAACTTCTAGGAAATGGCGGTTTTCTGCGATTTTTTGGGGAAATTGGAGGTCCGGGCGGGAATCGAACCCACATTCGCGGATTTGCAGTCCGCTACATCACCATTCTGCCACCGGACCAGCTGGTGTGTGCGCTGTATCTCTCCACAAGGCGTCCGGGTCAAGGGGGTATGGCGCACCAAAGTGAGAAATAAGAAGAAATTTTATCTTATTCCAAATATGCCATAGGAATAAGGCGAGACGCCTGATACCGAAGAGCTGATAACTGTTATAATGTCGTTGTGGCGTCGTCCTCACTCGAAAGGGCATTCATGAAACGGGATCAATCCGGTGTCTATACTTCTCTGGGCCTTGGCCTGGTCGTTCTTCTCAAGAGCACGACTGCGCTGGCCCAGACCTATGATGGTAAAGGATCACCTGAATTCGTTCCCCACACACTTCAGGAAGCCCTTGCAACGGCTTATCTGACGAATCCGACGCTCCAGCAGGAGCGTGCCAAGCTTCGGGCTGCGGATGAGCAGGTACCATCGGCGCTGGCTGGCTGGCGTCCCAAAATTGCTGGCCAGGCGGGTCTGACATATTACCAAGGCTTGAATTCATACGGGGCGCAGGGGCCGGAGCCTGGTTCTTCTTTCGGTTCACCTGCCTATAATCGCAAATATGCAACGCCCGGGTATCAGGGCGGGGTGACGATTACCGAAAATCTCTACACTGGCGGCAAGACGACGGCGCAGACCCATCAGGCCGTCAATACGGTTATGGCCGAGCGGGCGCAGCTGATAGAGACCGAGCAGGAGGTGTTCACCGACGTTGTTTCTGCTTATCTTGGCGTCGTGAGGAGTGAACAGCTTCTGCAGATCAACATCAATAACGAGCATGTTCTTGAAGAACAGCTGAAGGCTACACAGGATCGTTTCCAGCAGGGCGAAATAACCCGAACCGACGTGGCCCAGGCTCAGGCGGCACTTTCGACGGCAAAAGCATCGCGACAGCTGGCAGAGGGCACGTTAAGGGCGGCGCAGGCAACCTATCTCCAGGTTGTGGGCGAGCCTCCCGCGCCTAATCTTGTGGCACCGCAGCCTCTTGCGCTTCCGGTCAAGGCTGAGCGGGATGCCGTAGCGGAGGCGACGCGCAACAACCCGACCATTATCAATGCGCTTTTCACTGAGGCGGCCCAGAAGGACAATTTTTCGGTTCAGATGGCGCTGATCATGCCCAAGATCTCGGCCGAGCTCGGGTATTCCTATGTGAAGAATCAGGGCTATGGCCGCATGGTTACTGACAACAAATATGGCATGATCAGTTTCGATGTGCCGATTTATCAGGGCGGTTCGGAATATGCGGCTGTGCGTCAGGCACGCCAGCAGTATCTGGCGGCACGACGGGCCGTGGATGTGGCGCGTCGGAGTGCCGCTCAGACGGCCTCAGCGAACTGGCAGCAACTCCGTTCCTATTCCGATTCGATCTCAAGCAACCGGGCGGCCATTGCAGCCAACGTCGTGGCACTTGATGGTGTTGAACGTCAGGCGATTGTCGGCACGAGTTCCACCCTCGAAGTGCTTCAGCAGCAGCAGACACTGCTCACGGCCCAGACAGCTCTTGTGCAGAATCTGAGTGGTCTTGTGCAGTCATCCTATGCTGTGGCGGCTGCGATGGGTCGTCTCACCGCAGCGGATCTCAAACTAAACGTCCCGATCTATGACGAAAAAGCGTATTACAATGCCGTCAAGGACCGGCTCTGGGGCATTAATGATTACGCGGTTGGTCAGCCTGGCCGCTGATCAGTTATGTCTTGAAGATAAGGATCTGGAATACCTGGCAATATTTCCGGGACTATAGTGGGCAAGGGTGCTGGAGAGAGTGATGCCGCTGATCTGAATCACTCTCGACTGATCTGCCGTTCTGTCTTGAAACTTCCGGTTCATCTGGTCATACGCTTTGTATCTGAAAACAGAGCGTGGTTTCTCTTTTCGAGTGGTTCTGACGATCTTTCTTGTTTCGTGGAAGGCCGCTGGTGACTCAAGAAACTATGCCTCAACAGCGATGCCTGCCGAGCTCTCCAGCCATGCAGGACCAGACAGGTGACAGGAAGACGATGCTCGAAAAGACCTTTGACCCGGCGGCATGTGAAGCCCGCCTCTATACCCAGTGGGAAAAATCGGGTCTGTTCGAGGCACATCCCGAAGCATCGGGCGATGCCTATTCGATCATGTTTCCACCGCCGAATGTCACAGGTACCCTGCATTTCGGCCATGCGCTTGATTTTGTTCTTCAGGATATCCTGATTCGCTGGAAGCGTCTCGAGGGAGCCAATGTGCTCTGGCAGCCCGGAACCGATCATGCCGGCATTGCCACCCAGATGGTGGTTGAGCGCGTTCTCGACAAGGAAGGCATCAGCCGCAAGGAAATGGGGCGCGAGAAATTCGTCGAGCGCGTCTGGGAGTGGAAAGAACAATCCGGCGGTCAGATTATCAGGCAGCTTCGCACCCTTGGCGCATCGGCTGACTGGGGGCGTGAGCGTTTTACCATGGATGACGGACTGTCGCGCGCCGTGCGCGACGTGTTTGTCACCCTGTATCAGCAGGGGCTGATCTATCGCGCCAAGCGTCTGGTGAACTGGGATCCCGCTTTCCGCTCGGCGATTTCCGATCTGGAAGTCGAAAACAAAGAGACCAAGGGATCGATGTGGTATCTGCGTTACCCGGTGGAAGGGGGCGGCACTATCGTTGTCGGTACAACAAGACCCGAAACCATGCTGGGTGATACTGCTGTCGCCGTGCATCCTGAAGACGAACGTTACACGGCACTGATTGGCCAATACGTTACTTTGCCCCTGACCGGCCGTCGCATCCCTATCGTGGCTGATACCTATTCGGACCCTGAAAAAGGCAGCGGTGCGGTCAAGATCACTCCGGGCCATGATTTCAACGATTTTGAGGTCGGCAAGCGTCACGACCTGCCGATGCCAAATATTCTCGATGAAGCGGCCGCGATCTGGCTGGATGAGATTGCGAGCGAGCTGCGCGATATTGATGGTCTTTCCTCCATCGCGTTCGTGCGCTCCCTTGAAGGAATAGATCGTCTCGAAGCCCGCAAACGCATCGTTGAAGAGCTCGAACGCCTTGAGCATATCGAGAAGATCGAGCCCCATACGCTGCAGGTTCCGTATGCAGAGCGTGGAGGGGCGATCGTCGAGCCTCGCCTGACCGAGCAATGGTATTGCGACGCCGCAACATTGGCTCAGCCTGCCATCAAGCCGTCGAAGACGGCCGCATACGCTTCGAGCCGCAGCAATGGGAGAACACCTATTTTGCCTGGATGCGCGATATCCAGCCCTGGTGCATCAGCCGTCAGCTCTGGTGGGGGCATCGTATTCCCGCATGGTACGGCCCTGAAGATAGTATTTTTGTTGCACGCAGTGAAGAAGAGGCTTTTAAACAGGCTCGTGCGCAGTTTGGCGCAGAAGTAAGTCTCACGCGCGATGAAGACGTGCTGGACACCTGGTTCAGTTCTGCGCTCTGGCCCTTCACCACGCTTGGCTGGCCAGACAGGACGGCTGAGCTGGCGCGGTACTATCCGACCAGTACGCTGGTAACCGGCTTTGATATCATTTTCTTCTGGGTTGCCCGGATGATGATGATGGGGCTGCATTTCATGGATGACGTGCCGTTTCGCACGGTGTTGATTCATGGCCTAGTGCGCGATGAGCGCGGCCAGAAAATGTCCAAAAGCAAGGGTAATGGTCTGGATCCGCTCGATCTGGTAGCAGAGTTCGGGGCTGATGCCACGCGTATGGCCATTTGTGCGCTGACGGGCCCCGGTCGCGATATCAAGTTCGGACGCAAACGTGTCGAGGATTATCGCACCTTCATCACCAAGATCTGGAATGCGGCACGTTTTGCCGAGATGAACAGCGTCAGACCGGTAGAAAACTTCAATCCGGCAGAAGTGAAGAGCGTTCTGGGCCGCTGGATTCTCGACGAGACGTCCAAGGCAGTGGCCTCTGCCAAGGCTGCTCTGGATTCTTATCGCTTCGATGAATTTGCCGGAGCCTGTTACCGCTTTGTCTGGAACGTCTTCTGCGACTGGTTCCTTGAGCTCGCCAAACCTGCGTTTGCCGCAGAGAACACGCCTGAACAGGCCGAAATCCGTGCGGTGACCGCGCATGTTCTGGGTACGATTTTACAGATCATGCATCCGGTCATTCCTTTTGTGACTGAAGAGCTTTGGCAGTCTTTCGGCTATGGTGGGAGTGTTGCGCAGTCTTCCTGGCCGGTCCTGTCTCAGCCCAAAGAGGCTGCACAGGCTTCAGAAGAAATGGACTGGGTCATTCGCCTTATTGGCGAAATCCGTACAATCCGTTCTGAAATGAATATCCCGCCGGCCCAGATGGTGCCTGTGCTGCTGCGCGATGCTTCCCGACAGACAATGGAACGGGCGGAGCGTTGGGCAGCGGTCATCGGTCGTATGGCGCGGGTGGCTTCGGTTTCAGCACTGGCAGGCGAGCCCCCCAAGGCAGCTGCTCTGACAATTATTGACGAGGCAACGCTTGTTCTGCCGCTGGAAGGACTCATTGATATCGGAGCCGAAATCCAGCGTCTGGAAAAGGAAATCGATCGCCTCGGTAAGGAGATCGAAAAGGTCGAACGCAAGCTCGGCAATGCCGATTTTGTGGCACGCGCCAAACCGGAAGTGGTTGAGGAGAACCGGGAGCGTCTGAACAGCTTCACCCATGATCGGACCCGCCTTGCGGCGGCTCTGAACCGTCTTTCGGGATCCTGAGTTTCTCGAGGTTCCGGAGCGGCCCGTCAGGACCGCTCCGAGCCGATCAATAATGCCCGCGTAGCGTAAAGCTGAATGTCCGGGGCTGACCGTAGATCATACCATCATAAAATCCGGCCTGACGTACAAAGCTCTTGTCTGTAAGGTTGGTGATGTTGCCTGTCAGGTCGAGCCATTTCATCAGGCGATAGCGAGCCATCAGATTGACCAGTGTGTAGCCATTCATGCTGAGAAGCGAAGCGTCATACTTGCCTTTACCCAGTGGGCGTCCGGGATTTGTGGCCCATAGCGTTGTCGTCTGACTTGATACGCCGCCGCCAATCGTCAGGTTTTTCAGGCGTCCATGAAATGTATAGCTGGTAGTCAGGCGCACAAGATGACGGGGATCCTGACGATAGCTCAGACCTTTTTCATCCAGATAGCTATAGCCAAACAGTATGTTCCATCCGGGAAGGATTTCGCCCGAGGCATCGAAATCGATGCCCTTTGTTTTTACGCCATTGACAGATTCATAAACTGACTCACCGGTCTGGAAGTTGGTTGCCCCTGTTGCCTGTGCCACATTGTTCTGCTGATTCAGGTAGAAAGCGAGGGTGGTATTCAGACGGCCACCATAGAAGGCCCCTTTGATGCCCGTTTCGTAGCTTCGCCCGGTAACCGGGGCGAGGGGCTGATTATCGATGTCGCGCAGCTGGGATTGCGGCGTGTAGACATTCGTATAGCTGCCATACAGGGAAAGATTTTTTGTGAAGTCGTAAACGGCACCAGCATAAGGCGTAAGGACGGCGTTCTGACGTCCCGTGCCACTCTGGCCGGAATAGACATTTGCCGTCGTATAAGTGCCGCTATAGGCTTCATAGGTACTAACGCGCCCGCCCAGGATGAGTGACAGCCCCTTTGCGAGTACAAATCGGCCTGAAGCGTAAGCGCCATAATTGCGTGTCACGTCGACCTGACGTGCCCGTGTACGGTGGGTCTGGTAATTGGGGTAATCGCCATTCCAGGTGCGCCAGTTTGCAATGGGCAGACCTGTTGCGCGGTACTGGCAGCCATTGAAGGGAGCCACACCGGCAATCGAACAATTGCCCAGTGCCTTGCTGAAACTATATGTCGTCAGGGTGTCGTTGTAGCCGTTGAACCCGAATACAAGCTGATGCGTATGGCCGAAGGCCCGAAACGGCCCTCCGATATGCACATCGGCATTATCGCGTGAATCGTGATATTCAGAGTGGAGGGCATTCAGATAGCCACCAGTGCCATCCTGATTGAAGAATCCGGCATAGCCACCGACATTTCTGGCCGCGTTATTGACCTTCGCAATGCCAAGATTGCTGTAGGAGCCGCCCTCGGTTCGCATATAGCCGACTTTGAGATGCCACTCTCCGCCAAGACTGTGATCGTAATTGGCGAAGGCAGTGTACTGGTCACGCAGAGCGGTGCTCCAGTTTGCAACCGGATTGGTACTGCGCGGCAGGTTGGCAGGTGAACCATCAGCGAACCAGATGGGTACGTTGGCGCCCCAGGACGCACCATCATTACGTGTGCGCTCATACTGGAAACCATAATTGAGCGTATCTCGTGTCGAGAGATCCATCGTGTAATTGGCCAAGGCGCCAATGCGGTTGACGTGTTCCCGGACACGGAACGTGTCGGTGTCATCCCAGGAAAAGACATAGCGGCTTCGGATCGAGCCGGACCGGGTGATTGGCGCGTTGATATCAGCCATCACGCGGCGCTCGTTCCAGTTGCCCAATCGCAGCAGTCCGCTTGCAGAAAACGTCTTTGTCGGCGCTTTTCTCTGGAGATAGATCGTGGCTGAAGGGTCTCCTGTACCGCCGAGCAATCCATTGGCACCGCGTACGATCTGGGCGTTTTCGTACAGATCCATATTCATCGAGGAGCCGACACCGCCGAAACTTGCAGAGGCGTCGATCTGCATGCCATCGATCTTGTAGTTGGTGATGTCGAAGCCGCGTGCGCGATAAGTCGTACGGCCTGCGTTGTCGTTCGAATAGGATGAGATACCCGGAGCCGTACCCAGCACGTCATCAAGGGTGTTGATCTGCTGGTCGTCCATAAGCTGACGCGAAATCACAGTGACTGTCTGTGGCGTTTCGCGCAGGCTCAGGGGCAGGCCGGTCGAGGTACTGGTTTCCGAGATCGTGTAACTGCCTTTTTCCCAGAGTCGCGAGCGTACATCAATGTGTTCGACTGGTCGGGCAGTATCATTCCGGCCGACTTCCTCACCCTTTGTGTGAGAGCTGTCATGATGGGCAGTTTTTCCATGACCATGTCTATGTCGGTTTTTTTTCGGATAAGATGAGAGCGAAGACGCTCCATCCGCCGAGGCCGGATTTTCTGTTGCCGCCAAAGCAAAGGAGGATGGCAGGAAGGCCAGACATGTTCCGAGTGTCAGCACGCGACACCGATTGATCCTGTAGCTCAAAACATTTTATCCGTTGTATAGAGATAATGATAATCACTCTTAACAAGCGAATAATCGTTTCGTTAGGAAATATAAAGACAAGCTTCCGATGCAATTGGAAAACTTTTCGTTACAATTGCCAATTTGATGGAACTAACCTGCGTCGTAGGACGGAGCTTTCTCGCACCTGCTTTCTTGCAATAAGCTATGGCTGCAAGGTGGTCGTTCTGTTCTGGAAATTCCGAGGTAAAGAAATTGTACGAAGTGAGATGAGCAGAAACAGAAACAGAAACAGATAATCGACATATCGGAACAATCGGTAGCTTGTAGAAACTGAAATTCCTGCCAGCGGCTGGCTGTTTCTTCTGTTCTCATTTGGGGAGCAGTTACCTTTTGGCAACACGTGCGATGCGAACGGGGCAGGATGGGACCTTGTTTGCATTCAGGATTGGAATGGGTGGTATTGCGAGTTATTATCATTATTGCACCCTGAGAAACTGATCAGGAAATGCCATCTCATTTGACAGACTGGGTTGATGATTGCGCAAATTTTGAAGTTGTTATCGTTCTCAGCGCAAGAACGGCGCAAGATTAGGCGCCCTGTTCCTGAATTGCCCGATAAGATCAACGCTATTCATATTCGTGCCATGCAGGGTCATGTGGCAGACCAGGTGCTATGGGGTGATATTCTGCTGAAAAGCATTTATCTTCCTCCTGATCCGGAACGTGCACGACGATGGTATGAGATTGCTGCTGCTGCCGGCTATGCTCCGGCCCATAATATGGTGGGGCGTTGCTGCCATTTTGGCTGGGGAGGAGCTGTCGATCTTGATGCTGCTGCCAGAGCCTATGCTAGAGCCGCGGCACTTGGTGATTTGTGGGGTAACTACAATCTTGCAATCATGACCATGCGCGGCATCGGTATGAAGGTTGACCTGCCTCGTGCTCTTGCTCTTTTTCGTAGTGGGGCAGAGCGTGGACACGCGAAGTCAATGAATCTCCTGGCTCGATTCATCGAGGAGGGATGGCATACGCCCCGAAACCCCAAACTTGCTCTGGACTGGTATCGTCGCTCGGCTGAGGGAGGAGATTATCGAGGGCAGCATAACTACGCGACTGCTCTTTGTGCCATGGGTCGGGAAGAGGAGGCCTATGACTGGTGGGACAAGGCGGTCATCGATGCGACCTCCGATATTCTGCTTGCCATGCAACGTCAGCTCGCTACGCACCAAACTGGTCGGGCAGTCACAATACTCGACCGGGTAGCTGCGCGCCTCAGGGATCTGGGCCTATCCAGCCAGACGTGAGCACAGCGCAGAAAACAGCGTTTCTTGCCTGGTTTTGCAGAAAAACCAGATGAAAGCGTTGTGAAACATTCCGGATCCGGCCGGAACGAAGTGGAAAACACGTAAGAATGCTAGAAATTAAGTGTCGCATTGCAGCAACACAAAGACATAAAGCACATAGATGCAATTGAGAGGTGGTTGCAACACTTTGTTGTGAAAGATAGGAATCATTCTCAATTCAGAGACTGAGTCCTCATCTTTTCTATGGAGATTGCGCTTGTCGGTAAAATGGGTTCGTCCTTCATGTTCCGTATCACTGTTAGTCGGCATGACCTTCGCTTGCACGGCTGCTTATGCCCATACGGCGCAAGGTGAGGAGAGCGCGACCCAGCGAAAGAAAACGAGGGAAGACACTCAGGACCCTGCCAAAAGAAAAAGGGCTGAAAAGGCGAGAGCAACCCAGCAGGACGGGGGAGACGAACATCTCATTGTTCATGGCGCGGCGATGAACATCCTGCACGAGCCGATCGGTCTGGGCCGTATGCCTGAAGACATCATGCACACGCCTCAGACTGTCAACGCGGTTCCGCAGATCCTGATGCAGCAGCAGAATGTCAAATCGCTGGATGAGGCGCTACGCAATGTGCCAGGCATCACCGCCTCGGTCGGTGAGGGCGAGGGAGGTATGGCGGGCGATCAGTTTCTGATTCGCGGCTTTGCGGCCCAGAACGATATTTATGAAAACGGGTTGCGCGATTTTGGCGTCTATACACGTGACAGTTTCGATTACGACCATATTTCTGTCATCAAGGGACCCTCATCAGAGGTATTCGGCAACGGTACGACTGGGGGCGCAATCAATATTGTGACCAGGGTGGCGCATCTGGGAGATACCTATAACACCCAGTTTTCAGGCGGGTCTGGCGAATATTATCGCGGTACACTTGATGTGAACAAACAGATCGGTGAGTCCACGGCCGTACGTATTACCGGCATGGGTAACGAGAACAACGTTGTTGGCCGCGACAACATCTACTCCCATCGCTGGGGACTGGCGCCCTCAATCGGTTTCGGGCTCGGCAAGAAGACCAGCTTTACGCTGGAATATTTCCACCAATCCGATAATCGTATCCCCGATTACGGTGTCCCGGTCATTACCAGACCCGGCAGCAAGATCGGTCGCCCGGCTACGGAATACGGGCTGAACCGGCACAGCTGGTACGGCACCAATTATGATCAGGATGTGTCCAATGTAAATATGCTCACAGCACGCCTGAATTCCGAGATCAGCAGTCATCTGACAATCTCCGACGATCTCCGTGGCGGGCTTTATGATCGTTATTTCTCGGCATCACAGCCGGGCTGCGATGCGACCTGTCAGAAACTGTTTTTTACCAATCCGTCCCAGGCGCAGATCAACCGTCGTGGGCATCTGGGTGGCCCTGAGCCCTATCAGCAGAATGACTGGTCTGTGCAGAACGTTTTTTCCGCCCGTGCCAATTTCAGGACGGGCTTCATTCGCCATCAGGTCATCGCGGGCTGGGATGTCGAGCATATCTACGACCGTCGAACCAATTACGCATATAATTTCAACGGAGTTAATGGCACTCGCACGGATACAACCAGTATGGTCAACCCTTCACACGTTCAGCCGGGGCTGTTGCTGGGAGGGCCTGGCCAATATCAGTATGATCTGGTCAATCTGTCAGGTGGAGCGGGACGCAAGCTCTATAAAACGGGTGATGCCACTGATGTGGGGGCGTTTCTCTCCGAGCAGATGTGGTTGGCGCCGTGGTTCTCCATCCGCGGGGGCTTCCGCTGGGATCACTGGAACAGCCAATACGCAGCAACAGAGGGGGCAACAGCGGCCGATACACGGTTGTCGCAACAGCAGAATACCATCAATCCAACTGTAAGTCTTATGTACACGCCCAGCGACAACACGATGGTCTATTTCAACTGGGCGCGTTCAACGACGCCGCTTGGCCTTTATGTGACGAACAGCTCGGAACCACTGAAGACTTCGACACAGGGTTTCAGCCCTGAAAAGGCGAGCCTTTACGAGATCGGAATCAAGCAGCAGTTTCTGCATGGGCGACTGGGTGCGACGGCATCGCTCTTCCGGTTGGAAAAAGGCAATGCGCTCATGACAGATCCCTCGACCGGAAGCGTTTCTTCATCAAGCGATACTCAGCGTAATCAGGGTGTCGAATTGAGTCTGTCCGGTCAGATCACGCGTAACTGGAGTCTGATCGGTACATATGCCTATTACGATGCGACAACGACAGGCTCTCTCACAGCGGCTGATATCGGCAAGCGTATCCAGTACGCACCGAAGAACATGGCAACAATCTGGAGCACTTATACGATTGCCCCTGACAAGCCCTGGAACCTGACTTTTGGTGGCGGTCTGACATGGCGTGACTCTGTGTGGCTCGACGCGGCCAATACGGCGCGCGTGCCCCATACGACAGAATGGGATGCTATGGTCTCACATATGGTCGGCCACCGCTGGCGTCTTGCACTGAATGGGTACAATCTGGCCAATCGTCTGAATTACTCCAACCTGTTCAGCGATCGAGCCACACCTTCTGTCGGACGCACCTTTCTCGGAAGTATTTCCTTCACCTACTGAGTGACGCCAAGCTCCCATCTTTCTCCCTATCCTGCGACCTTGCCTGTCGCAGGGTAGGACTGAATTCAGATGTTACGCTGTAAGGCAAGCAGAGGTGTGAAGGCGAACATTGTCTCGAAGCTGCAAAAGACCGGGGCCGGAACAATAATCGTACCGAGCTTTTCGGCATAATCACGTCTCCAGCTGTGCACTTCTCTGCGCAGAACATCTTTCAGGGAACGTGGCACATGACGGATTTTATATCCGTATGTGGCATGGAACATGAAAGACATGAGATTGTCGGGATGAAAGCCGATTACTTCTGCAAGCTGGCGGCGGAGATCATAAAGCGAGGTCGCCATTGCCGGGCTGGAAGGCCGTAGCGGTACTCCGACAAGAGGTGCATGAAAGCGGTCAGCATCGATCTCCATTTCGATCTTATCCGGGAAATCGAACCGTTTTGCCGCCAGGCGGTCACGGATAATTGGTGTCGTATCAGTGATTGACGTTGTGGTGCTGATCCTTCGGGCCAGTTCGCCTTTGCGACCTGTTCGGCATCGACCCCTCCCAGAACAGTCATGTGATAACTCGATGGCGGCGTGGGCGTGATATAGGCTGACCAGTCGCGCTGGATCAGGGTATTCGTATCCAGCATGGCGTGTGCCAGCGGGTGTGACGATCCAAAGGGACAAATGATCGTGTTTCCCGGCCAGAAGCGCGGTTTACCATCAGCATCAAACTTTCCCTGTCGGTCACCGCCTCCGGGTCTGAGTCCGCTGTCGCATGCTGGCGTGTCCTTTTCCGTCATTGTGACGACAGGCGCCGCTCCGCAGGATACCAGCGCGCCCAGACCCAGAAGGATATCCCGACGTCCTGTCATGGACCGGTGGGGGGAAGCGAACGACGCTGCATGTTAATACTCTTGACGCTGGAGGGGCAGACACTCCCGCTCTGGGAAGACGTCATTTCATGCCACGACAAAGCGCAATAATGGGTGACATGTTTGCGACATCTCGATACCGATTGTCATATCACAGCGGAACGGGTCCGGACCCGCAGCATGTTCTTCCCCTTCATGGAAGCTGCGGTTGCAGGTCTACAATAATTACGGATTGTGGTGTTCAGATCCGGCTCAGAGAAGTCGCCAGATGGTCAAGCCTGGTTCTATGAAACCTGCCTGGTAGAGCCGCCGGGAAGCACGCGGCCTCCCGGATGCACTATCGTTTTGTTCAGGAGCGTTTCGTGATCTGGCTCAGGTCGCGTACGGCGCCATTGGCGGCGCTGGTGGTGAGCAACCCATAGGCGCGCAGCGCCGGAGAGACTTCACGCACGCGGTCTGGAGTCCAGGCGTCATTCCCGAGCGCTTCCATACGCTTGCGGCGCTCTGCCAGAATTGAATCGTCAACCAGTGCACGCAGAACGCGGTTCGGAATATCGATTTCGATCTGGTCGCCTTCTTCAAGCAGACCAATCAATCCGCCTTCTGCGGCCTCCGGAGAGATGTGACCGATCGAGAGCCCGGAGCTTCCCCCCGAGAAACGCCCATCGGTGATGAGCGCGCAGGTTTCGGCCAGACCTTTTGATTTGAGATAGCTGGTCGGATAGAGCATTTCCTGCATGCCCGGTCCGCCCTTGGGTCCTTCGTAGCGGATGACCACCACATCACCGTCGACGATCCTGTTGGCCAGAATTCCGGCAACGGCATCTTCCTGGCTTTCGAATACCCTGGCCCGCCCGGTGAAGGTAAGGAGGCTGTCAACCACACCCGCGTTTTTACGATGGCACCGGCCTCCGCCAGATTGCCATACAGCACAGCCAGACCACCATCCTGCGAGAAGGCATGGGCACGGTCACGCAGCACACCATTCTTGCGATCCGTATCAAGCTCGTAATAGCGGCTTGACTGGGAGAAAGCCTCCGTGGTGCGCACGCCACCCGGAGCCGCGAGGAAACGTGTTCTTGCCTGCTCGTCGCCTTCAAGCACATCCCATTTCCCCAATGCCTCTTTCATGCTCGGAGCGTGGACCGCGTGTGCTGTCGTATCTATCAGGCCGCAGCGATCAAGCTCGGCGAGAATGGCGGGAATGCCGCCTGCACGATGCACGTCTTCCATATGCACGTCTGCTTTTGCGGGAGCGACCTTGCACAGATTGGGTACTTTGCGTGACAGGCGGTCGATATCGGCCATGTGGAAATCGACCCCGGCCTCACGTGCCGCAGCCAGAAGATGCAGTACGGTATTGGTCGACCCGCCCATGGCGATATCGAGTGTCATGGCGTTTTCGAACGCGGCTTTCGTCGCGATGCTTCGCGGCAGGGCCGTGGAATCATCCTGCTCGTACCAGCGACGGGCGAGGGAGACGACAAGGCGGCCGGCTTCGAGAAACAGCTCTCGGCGGTCGGCATGGGTAGCCAGCAGGCTGCCATTGCCGGGCAGGGAGAGGCCCAGGGCTTCGGTAAGGCAGTTCATGGAATTGGCGGTGAACATGCCCGAGCAGGAGCCGCAGGTAGGGCAGGCCGAGCGTTCGATCGCTTCGGATTCAGCATCCGAAACTTTCGGGTTGGCAGCAGCCACCATTGAATCGACGAGGTCGAGCTTGCGGTTGATGCCTGGACCGTCGAGCTTTCCTGCTTCCATCGGGCCGCCCGAGACGAACACGACCGGAATATTCAGGCGCAGAGACGCCATGAGCATGCCCGGTGTGATCTTGTCGCAATTGCTGATGCAGACCAGCGCATCGGCGCAATGGGCGTTGACCATATACTCAATCGAGTCAGCGATCAGTTCGCGCGAGGGCAGGCTGTACAGCATGCCGCCATGGCCCATGGCAATGCCGTCATCAACGGCGATAGTATTAAACTCACGTGCAATGCCACCGGCTTCGGCAATCGCGCCGCCCACCAGAGCACCCATGTCCTTGAGATGCACGTGCCCTGGTACGAACTGCGTGAAGGAATTTGCCACCGCGATGATGGGCTTGCCAAAATCCTTGTCCGTCATGCCTGTGGCGCGCCAGAGCGCGCGGGCACCGGCCATGTTGCGGCCGTGGGTGGTGGTGCGGGAACGATAGGCAGGCATGATACGGTTCCGGAACTGCTGGAGGAAGCGGGCGCGTTGCGCATGAAATGCAATAGCAAGTGGCCCATAGGCGTATTTTTATTACCTTGTGCGAAATAACGTGGCCAATCGCTTGCCGCAAGGGAGAGTCTGTTCAATCATCGCGGCACTGTTAGGCTTATCAAGGAAATCACTGCGTGCGCGTTGGAAATCTGTCCCGATCTTTGTTGCTGTTGACGACCTGTCTGCTCGGTGCGTCCCAGACTCTGGCGCAAACAGCCAATGGTCCAGCTGTCACACCGGATATGGTCCAGCAGGGCTCGGATATTCCGGCCCATATACAGATGCCTGATACGGGACATGACTATATAAAGCAGGATGTCATGATTCCGATGCGCGACGGGGTGAAGCTGCACACCGTCATCGTCATCCCAAAAGCGGCGAAGGATCACGAAGCTCCCATCCTGCTGACACGTACCCCGTATCATGCATCGCAGCGCGCCGAACGCGTATCCGGGGCTGCTGAAATGCGCAACCTGCTGCCCCAGGGTGACGGGGTGTTTGTCGATGGCGGGTATATCCGTGTTTTTCAGGACGTGCGCGGCAAGTATGGCTCCGAGGGCGATTATGTCATGACGCGCCCGCCTATCGGCCCGCTCAACCCGAGCAAGACCGATGATACGACTGACGCATGGGATACGATCGACTGGCTTATCAAGAATGTGAAGCAGAGCAATGGCCGTGTAGGCATGACCGGGTCATCCTATGAAGGCTGGACCGTCGTGATGGCGCTGCTCAATCCGCATCCTGCGCTCAAGGTGGCGGCACCGGAGAGCCCGATGGTGGATGGCTGGATGGGCGATGACTGGTACCATTACGGCGCCTTCCGTCAGGGCAGTTTCGATTATTTCACGATGCAGATGACGAAGAAGGGTGAAGGCGATGCCATCCCCCGTCGTGATGCCGATGATTACACCAATTTCCTGCAGGCGGGCTCCGCCGGTGACTTTGCCACCAAGGCTGGCCTGGACCAGTTTCCCTGGTGGCAGCGTATGAAGGCTCACCCGGCCTATGATGCGTTCTGGCAGGATCAGGCGCTCGACAAGTTGCTGGCAAAGCATCCTCTCGCTGTCCCCACGATCTGGGAGCAAGGCCTGTGGGATCAGGAAGACATGTGGGGGGCAATCCATAGCTGGATGGCCTTGCGCAAGGATCATCCCAAGGTGCCGAATATTCTTGTCATGGGGCCCTGGCGTCACAGTGGAGTGAATTACGACGGATCGAGCTTGGTCCGTTACATTTCAATGGAGATACGGCGCTCTGGTATCGCGCACACGTCATGCGTCCGTTTTTTGACCAGTATCTGAAGCCGGGAAGTGCCAAGGTCAATTTCGATGATGCCATCATCTACAATACCGGTGACAATCGCTGGGATCATTTGCGTGGCTGGCTTGGCAATTGCGGTGACAGTTGCCTCGGAACAGGCGAACGTCTCTATCTGAGAGAAGGTAATGGTCTCGGCTTTGAGCGGGCGAAACCGGGAACGGACAGTTATGTTTCCGATCCGGCGCATCCTGTGCCCTTCATGACACGTCCATACAGCTTTGCCGATGGCGCACGCTGGAAACCCTGGCTCGTATCGGATCAGCGTTTCGCTGAATCCCGTCCCGATGTTCTGACCTATCAGACGCCGGTCCTCGATCATCCGGTCCGTGTCTCAGGCGTCCCGACAGCCGATCTGTTTGCCGCGACCACCGGTACTGATGCTGACTGGGTGGTCAAGATCATTGACGTCTATCCCGGTATCACGGCAGACAGGCCGGAGATGGGCGGCTACGAGCTTGCCGTGTCCATGGATATCTTCCGCGGGCGCTACCGTCATGATTTTGCCCGGCCAGAGGCCATCCCGGCGAACAGGGTCGAGGAATACAAATTCACACTGCCAGCAGTGAATCATGTGTTCCTGCCCGGCCATCGTATCATGGTACAGATCCAGTCTTCGTGGTTCCCCCTTTACGACCGCAATCCCCAAACCTATGTCTCGAACCTCTTTGAGGCCAAGCCTGCCGATTACAAAGCGGCGACACATTCGATCTCCCGCGGTGGGGCGCAGGCGAGCAGTATCTATCTTCCTGTTGTGAACCAGTGACATCAGTCTATCGCTGATGTCTGAAAACGAGGCCTGCCATGACTGAAACCCATCTTGAAAAAGCCCTGATCGGAGGCGGTTGCTTCTGGTGTACCGAGGCTATCTTTACCGGGCTACGTGGCGTCAGATCGGCACGGCCGGGCTATGCTGGCGGCCATCGTGAAAATCCGACTTACGAGCAGGTCTGTACCGGGAGTACAGGCCATGCAGAAGTTGTGCAGGTTGTGTTCGATCCGCAGGAAATCAGTTTTGCTGACGTGCTGCGCGTATTCTACACCACGCATGATCCGACCCAGCTCAACCGTCAGGGCAATGATGTCGGCACGCAGTATCGCTCGGTTATTTTTGCTCTTGATCCGGCGCAGGAGGTGACTGCCCGTGAAGTCACGCAGGAGATCGCGGCTTCCGGAATCTGGCCTGATCCAATCGTAACGGAAATTTCAGGCCCGGCAGTGTTCTGGGAGGCGGAGGAAAAACATCATGACTATTTCGCCCGTAATCCTGAAACAGCTTATTGCAGCGCGGTTGTGGCGCCAAAAGTAGCCAAAGCACGCAAGATGTATCGCGACCGCCTCAAGGTCTGAGGAGATGCACGGGAAGCGTGAAACTGGTTGTTTCCGCTTCCGGTGCGCGCTCCGGAATGTGAGAGCACTAAAGTCCATTCAATACAAAGCTTACTGAGTAATCTGACCGAACGGGTTATGATGGTACGGAGATAGTATTGATCAGGATAACGGTATTTCTGACCAAATCCTGAGCAGGGTTTGCTCCCGATTAGAATGAATGACAACAAGCTGAAACCCTATGGGTCAGCGCGACCACCCACAATGTTCCACTTCAGCATGTCACGTTATGATGTGTGGTTGCCTAATATAAATATAGTAGGGCAAGCACAGAAAAAGACAAGAAGTCTTTATTAAACTATCATATGGCTCATAAATTATTTTTCTAAACAAACGGATGAAAAATCTATTATAAACAACAAATTTTATGTGAGGTCACAATAAGTAATGGCCAAGCTATTGATTTTTTGTATTCAGAAGAAGTATTTTGTTTTTATACGACAAAGCAAACATGAGGTAGATAATAAACTCAGGCACTTTTGCAATGCATTATAGCATAATGAATCATTTATTTTAATAAAGTTAATGTATTCAATATCAATGATGTGCATTAATAAAATATACTATCCTATTTAGCGTCAGGTTTGTATAGGATTTTTGAAGAGTGATTAAAGAAGTTAACCGCCACCCCAGATAAGATACTATAATTCTTGTTTGGATTTGCAACAACGGGATAAGGAAAATAACATGTCCGTAGTATCTTCTGGAGTATCTCAGCAAGTAAGTTCCGGTATAACGTCGGATTTGCAGGTATATGGAAGTGTTTTTGTTCGAAATCCTGGGGTTGTTACTTCAAGTGTGGTGGATAATGGGGGGATAATAACGGCTGGTGCCGTTACCATTGGTATCCCGACTTATGTATCTTCCGGCGGTACGGTTGATAATACAATTGTCTCTTCCGGCGGAAAGATCGTTATAAATATAGGAGGTGTTTCTACCAGCAACACTATTGGTGCTGGCGGTACAATGGTAGTGAGCGGTTGGTCTAGTTGGGTCGGGAGTGCAACCGATACTTCAATTTCTGAGGGTGGAACCGTTGTTTTGAACAGCGGTGTTTCTCAGAGAGCAATTGTATCGAGTGGAGGTGTCCTGTCTGCTGGCCGTGGTGGTAAAAGTTATAATGCTACGGCGCAATCTGGTGGGAGTGTTGTCCTCTACGCTACTGGCGTAGGGTATAATGACAGCGCGCAAGCCGGAGGTGCAATTGTTGTTTCCTCAGGGGGTACCGAATTTGCTTCGTCGGGAAGCGTTGCAAGTGCGCAGGTATCTGCTGGTGGTACTCTGGTCGCTACCACGAGCGGCACTGTCAATAATGCCGTTATTTCTCAAGGCGGGTCGGCTATTGTAATAAATAATGGACTTGTCAGCGCAAGTGAAATAATGAGTGGTGGGTATATAAATGTAAGCAACGGCATACTATCGGCCAGCACAATAAATTTGGGTGGTGGTGCAGCGGTATATTCTGCGGGAACTGTAGTTGGAAATTCTATAGACGGTGGCACGCTAACTGCGGGACTCGTTACTGGAACCGGTTCTCCATGGTATCTATCTGCTGGTGGTACTGTAATTTCCAACGTTATTACCAATAGTGGTAAAGTCGTAATATCGGCCTCCGGCGTGGCATCCGGCAATATAGTTGAAAGTGGAGGATCGATAGCGGTTAGCGGGTTTTCCAACGGTACAAGTACTTACCTGGGGACTGCAAAAGATAATATCGTCTCAGACGGTGGCGTGTTGATGGTTGCCCGCTATGGTCGTAGCTATAATGCCTCTGCGCAATCTGGAGGGAGTGTCGTCCTCTATAACTCTGGTATTGGATATAATGATAGTGCAGAACCTGGAGGAATGCTGTTGGTCTCCAGTGGGGGGACAGAAATTGCTTCATCAGGAACTGTTGCAAATGCGCAGGTATCAGCTGGTGGAACGGTCCTAGCGTCGACAAGTGGTGTTGTCTCTAATGCAGTAATATCGAATGGTGGTACCGCGCTTGTCATCGACAGCGGTTTGGTGAGCGGGGGAACCGTACTGACCAATGGGTATCTTTATGTTTCCCAGGGTCTGTATTCAGGTGGTACCATTGCCTCGGGAGGCACCGGAGAGGTTGCCAAAGCAGGTACTGCAGTTGAGCCTTTATTGAGTGGCGGAACGCTCATTGTCGGCAAAACGACGGGAACTGGAAGTCCTTGGTATTCTTCTTCGGGAGGAACTGTTGTCTCAGCTAATGTTGTCTCCAGCGGTTATCTTGTTGTTTCCAACGGTGGCACTGGTATTGACAATACTGTCGGCAGTGGCGGGACCTTGCAAGCCAATGGTTGGTCTTACGCAACGCCAACCAACGGTGCTCCTCCACCAGGTGTTCTGAGTAATTCTTTTGTCTCGGATGGCGGGACAATGGTACTGAGTCGTGGTGTCAGCTACGACGCCAAGGTCAGTAGTGGTGGTGTACTCTCCAACGGCCCTGGTGGGACCAGCTATAATGCCACAGCGCAGTCAGGGGGAAGTATTCTCCTTTACCAATCGGGCGTGGGCTATAATGATACGGCAGAAAATGGAGGAACCGTTGTTGTTTCCAGTGGGGGTACGGAAATAGCTTCTGGAGGAACTGTAGTAAATGTACAGGTGTCTGCTGCTGGAACTGTTATTGCATCCACAAGTGGTATTGTGTCGAATGTAGTGATATCAAATGGTGGTTCAGGTCTCGTATCAGATAATGGTACAATTAGAGATGCCACTGTAATTAATGGTGGATACATAGCAGTAAGCTCAGGAATACTATCTTCAGGGGCGGTGAATGGTGGAGGTAGTGTTTTTGTCAGAAGTGGCGGGACTGCTGCTAATCTGGCGGTGAGCGGAGGCACTGTGACTGCCGGTGTTACGACCGGGACAGGCTCTCCTTGGTACACCTCTGCTGGCGGTACAATACTATCAAACAATGTGGAAGCTGGCGGCGTATTGACAGTATCCAATGGCGGTAACGCGTCTGGAAACACCGTTGGTAGTGGCGGTACCATCGTTGCCGCGGGCTGGGCTTATACTACACCCGTCAATGGTGCACCGGCAGCAGGAACGGCCAACAAAAACTATCTGTCCAGTGGTGGAACACTCGTGCTTCGTAACGGGGCTACCGGATCAGGCAATGTTATTGGTAATGGCGCGGTCGAATACGTTTCGTCAGGATCGGTGGAAACGGGTGCGTTGATCAATAGTGGAGGGACAATCTCCCTTGCCAGCACCAGCGCTCTGGTTAGTGGCATACTCAGGCCACATGGAACAATTGACTTCCCGTTTCTGTCTGGCAACATAACCTCAGCTAATATCACTTCGGATGGTTTACTTACTGTCTACGCTGGTACAAGCGCTGCAAGTATACAGCTGGCGGGTTCGTACAGCATCAATGAGTTCAGCTACTTTGGGAAATCAATCACTCTCACCTGTTTTCTTGAAGGCACAAACATACTCACAGTCAATGGTCTGGTTGCTGTGGAAAATCTGCGAATAGGGGATGTCATTATCTGCTGGGACCGGAAACCGGGCAGAATATCGAGAAGGCGGTGAAGTGGGTCGGTGCGCAGCGCAACACTGTTAAGAGCTCCAAATACGATGATGAAGCGGGCTATCTTGTCCATTTTGCGCCAAATGCGCTCGGGGACGGGCTTCCCCTTCAGGATTTGTGGGTTACCCCTGAGCACTGCATGTATATCGACGGTTTTTTCATTCCTTCGCGTATGCTGGTAAACGGATTGAATGTTACCTATGATAAGAGCAAAGTAGACTATACTGTCTATCATGTAGAAACCGATGGCCACTCAATCGTCTATGCAGAGGGCGCTCTTTCAGAAAGTTATCTTGATACAGGAAACCGGAGTAATTTCTCGCAGATTGGCAATCTGGTTACATTTGGTACCAGAGGAGTTTGCTCATGGGAGAAGGATGCAGCAGCCTGTCTGGAGGTGTCGCAGTCGAAGGTCGAGCCTATCTACAATAGAATCGCCAACAGAGCTGGGGTTGATACCGTAAGCCCGACACTGGTAATGGACTGTGACGTTTGTCTGGTAACTGACAATGGAGCCGTGTATCAACCGATCAGGCAAAATGATAATCAATATGTCTTCCATCTCTGCGAAAAATTTGACTGGTTAAATCTTGTATCAAATTCAAGCCGACCATGTGACGTTATCGGACCATTCCTGGATGATAGAAGAGAGCTTGGAATATCTGTAGGAAACATCCACCTCTATCAAGGAGACCAGGTTGTTGTATTTGACGAGCATCTGCGTGAGGAAAATTTGGCAGGCTGGCACGCAGCTGAATCAGACAAACATCGCTGGACTACCGGTAGTGCGATGCTTGATCTGAAATCGTCTCACTCCTCTGATATTTCCGTTATTGCGATAGAAATCAAAGCTGGCGGCCCCTATCTCGAGAGAAACTACATCACGAACATACCCGATGCTTCTGTTGTTGGTGACGAGGTCAAAGCCAGTTAAGCTCCGGATTTATTATCCGGACAGGACGATTATGGCGAGACAGATGGCTGAGAAAAAGACGATCAGACATCTGTCGCAGCGGGTTGCGACCCGCTGCCTGCCTCATGATGATTGACGCCTGCATCTTCTAGTGCATGCTCTAGAAGGTGAGGGCGCCAAAGCCCCATTCAATATAAAGCTCGCTGAGCGATTTGAGGAACAGGGCTATGGCGGCAGAGGGAGGTTCGGCTCGCATATTGAGGGTGACCGGGCATGTCATGCGCTGCTGTGTGGAGAGAAACTGTATCTCTGGATGGCCGATGGCGCGGGCTGAGACAGGAACGATGCACAGCCCCATCTTTGCGGCAACAAGTGACAGGGCTGTCGTCATTTCCTGAACCAGAATCTGGTGAGGGACCATGACACCATGGCGCCTCAGGAGTGTCAGGGTTTTACGGGCGTAATTCGGACCTTTGTCCCGTGGATAGAGAATGAGCGTCTCCTCGGTCAGACGGTTCAGATCAAAAGATTCGCTTTGCAGGCAGGAGAAATCTGTCGGAGCGGCGAGTACCAGCCTTTCTTCACGCAGGACGATGCTGCGGATGTCTGGTTCAACAATTTCGGCTCGGTCGAGACCGATATCGATGCGTCCATCAATCAGCGCTGCTACCTGCTCGGCTGAGTTCATTTCGTTGATTGTCAGCGTAACACCGGGCGCTGCGTGACGATAATGCCTTATCAGATGTGGCAAACGCAGGTGAAATGCCGAGGCCTCGATCCCCAGAGACAGGCGGGGACGTTGCGACAGGGAAAAATCCGCCATGAGTGTTCTGAGGCGTTCATGCTGGTTCAGGATCTGGTTGGCCTGTTCGCAGAGGAGCTGTCCTGCCGGTGTCAGGGTGAGCGGGCGTGACCGGCGATCCAGCAGGTCAACCTCAAGCTCCTCTTCCAGTTCCCTGATCTGGCGGCTGAGTGGTGGTTGGGCCATGTTGAGGCGTTTTGCTGCGGCTGAAAAATTGCGCTCTTCCGCAACGGCCAGAAAATAGCGCAGCTTGCGAAGCTCTATCACAGTATCTTGATACCTTTGTCACGGGATCATGTACGGCATGAAAGCACCGTAATCCGGGCATTATACCCAAAAGGTTGGAAAAGCGACCAAGATGGTCTTTCCCATGACATAAGCAAACCCGGCATGTTTTCCGCAAGAGAAGGAGAAATGCCTTGACCTCACAGCACGAAAAAAACACCGGAGAGTTTCTGGGTGCCACGCATCTCGAAGGATGCTTGTTCACCGGAGAATGGAAGCCGCGCACGCTGACTGCCCCGGTGATGGAGCCGGCGACGGGTGATCAGCTTGCTCTGATTGCACTGGCGGATCCTGATCAGGTCGCCCAGTCCGCCCAATCAGCCAGCATTATCCAGAAGCAATGGGCAGCGACTAGTCCTGCCGCGCGGGCCGATATCCTTGCAAAGGCAGTGGAAGTACTTGCTGAGCAGACCAGTGAGGTGGCTCAGTGGCTGATACGCGAGGGCGGCGGCGCCCATATGAAAGCAAATTTCGAGATCGCGGTCACCATCAAGGCGCTCAGACTGGCTGCGGCCCTGCCCGAGCAGGCGCAGGGGCTGGTTCTGCCAAGCGTGGAAGGTCAGACAAGCTTTGCCCGACGCAAGCCTCGCGGGCTCATAGGAATTATCTCACCTTTCAATTTTCCGCTCTATCTGGCGATGCGGGCCGTGGCTCCCGCTCTTGCCCTGGGTAATGGCGTTATTCTCAAACCTGACCCGCGTACGGCAATCTGTGGTGGTCATGTCATTGCCCGTATTTTCGAACTCGCCGGGCTGCCCAAAGGGCTCCTGCATGTTCTGCCTGGTGGTGGCGAAGTGGGTGAGGCCCTTTGCTCCGATCCGCATATCGCGATGATCCAGTTTACCGGATCGACCGGGGCCGGGCGTGCTGTTGGCCAACTGGCCGGAAGGCATCTCAAGAAGGTTTCTCTGGAGCTTGGCGGGAAAAACCCGCTGATTGTTCTTGACGATGCCGATATAGAAGCTGCCGCCGCAAATGCTGCCTGGGGTGCCTATCTGCACCAGGGGCAGATCTGTATGGCAACGGGGCGCATACTGGTTCATGAGAGCATTGCGCGCGCTTTTACCGACAGGCTTGCTGAAAAGGCACGTGCAATCAAAGTCGGTAATCCGGTCTCTGAAGAAATCTTCAACGGGCCGCTGATCAACCAGCGTCAGGCCGACCATGCACGGTCTATTGTTGATGAGACCCTTTCTCAGGGGGGTATCCTTGAGGCCGGTGGCTCGGGTGAAGGATTATTCTATCAGCCAACCGTACTCTCGGGCGTACGGCCAGGCATGCGGGCCTTCGATGAAGAGGTTTTTGGTCCTGTTGCCGTGGTCACGACATTCAGGACTGAAGATGAAGCCGTTACCCTGGCAAATATGACGGATTACGGGCTTTCCGCATCAGTCTTCTCGAAAGATATTGCGCGGGCCATGCGCATCGGTGATTGCCTGCATGTAGGCCTCTTGCATATCAACGAGCAGACCGTCGGCGATGATGTTGTCAATCCTTTCGGCGGTGTGGGTGCCTCCGGTAACGGGGCAACAATTGGCGGTCCTGCCAATCTCGATGAGTTCACCGAGTGGCAATGGGTCACGCAGCGAGACGTGCCGACCGCTTATCCGATTTGACACCTGCCTGATGCATCCGTTCCCCAAGGGGAACGAGGTGCCGCTTATCTTCCATAAGGAACGTCCCATGTCTAAACGGGCAAAAAACTGCGACGTTATCGTTATTGGTGCCGGTGCGGCGGGTTGTGTCGTTGCCGGTCGTCTGGCCGAGAGGAGCACGGCTTCTGTCGTAGTGCTCGAGGCGGGCCTCAATGATTTCGATCCGCTCATCCATATCCCGGCCGGATTTGCCAAGATCCTCCAGAAAGACTGGCATGTCTGGGCCTATGATACGGCCCCCCAGACTCAGCTTGACGGTACCGCAAAACGCTATCGTTCCGGTCGTGTGGTTGGTGGCGGTTCCTCGATCAATGCCATGTGCTATGTCAGGGGGCAGCCAAAGGATTTCAACGAATGGCAGGAAGCCGCGGGCGATAAGGCATCCTGGGATTTTGAAACCATGCTGCGTCATTTCCGGGCGCAGGAATGCAACGATACATTCCATGACAGCTTTCACGGGATTGACGGCCCTCTCAGGATATCACTCCCCAGAGGGATCAATACACTCAATGCAGGGTGCCTGAGAGCCTTTCAGGAGGCGGGCCTTCCATATAATCCTGATTATAACGGGGCGAGTCAGCGTGGTGTCTCACCGGTACAAGGCAATTATGCGGATGGGCGCCGATGCAGTGCCGCGGATGCTTTTCTGCGTCCGGCTTTACGGAGCGGGCGTGTCGAGCTGCGAACCAGTGCGACTGTCACCCGGATACTGATCGACCAGAGTCGGGCGATTGGTGTGGAATATGTGAGTCGCGGCAAGCGCTATCGTCTTTATGCCGGGCAGGTGGTGCTCAGCTCAGGGGCAATACATTCTCCCAAAATGCTTATGCTTTCAGGGGTCGGTGCGGCAGATCGGCTCAGAAATCTGGGTGTGCGGGTGCAGCATGACTCGCCTGAGACGGGGCAGAATCTTCAGGATCACCCGATCGTGCCGCTCAAGGCATTCTGTCGTGACGGTTACGGTTACCAGCGCTCTGCCCAGGGTTTTGGCGCCTTGAAAACAGGCCTGCGTTATTTGCTGACCAAGACAGGGCCGGCTTCCACCAATGCGATTGATACAGTTTCCTATTTCGATCCACGGGATCTGTCGGCTGACCCGAGCATACAGTGCTATCATGCGCCGATCATTTCCGAAGACGGGTTGAGTCCAGCCGGTAAACAGGCAGGCGTGACTTTCGAGCTCGTGGTTCTTCGACCGCGTAGCCGCGGGAGTATCACGCTCGACTCTATCGATCCGCGCGCAATGCCCCGGATCAACCCGAATTTCTTCGCTGAAGCAGAAGATCTCGATCTTGCTGTTCAGTCTGTACGCTATATGCGTGAGGTGATGGGCCAGCCTTCATTGCAGCGTATCCTGACGTCAGAAGTGGCTCCGGGTATAGAGCGCCAGAGTGACGCAGAGCTTGCCCAATGGATTCGGCAGGTTGCCACCACCATGTGGCATCCGGTCGGGACATGCAGGATGGGAGCTGATGACAGGGCCGTGGTCGATAGTCGGTTACGCGTGAACGGTATCGGAAATCTCCGCGTGATCGATGCGTCGATCATGCCCAATATCACGAGTGGAAACACCAATGCGCCGACCATGGCGCTCGCGCGTCATGGTGCCGACATGATGATTGACGACCTGCATCTTGCCTGACCTGGTGCCGGGCCGGGGGTCAATATCCCCCGGCCTCCCGGTCGAGCATGAACTGGTCGGCTTCCTCATCAAAGTCAAAAAGCTCAGTGTAACGTGCCCAGTTCGTCGCAGTCATGAGTGTCTGTTCGGCGTAGCCTGGCGACATTGTGGCTTCCAGCTCCTCACGGAATCGATCCGCGCCGGTACGGTGACCCGAACGTTCATCAAGGACCGCACGTATCGACCGTATAAGCGGAATATGATGCAGCAAGGCTGTGCGCATGATTTCACGTCGCTCTTCCTGGTCGGCCTGAACGAAGCGCATGCCAGCTTCTGTCATGAGAATATCGCCGTCTTCAAGCTCGGCGAGTTCAAGCAGTTGCAATGACTCTCCGAGTGGAAAGAGATCGTCCAGAGCCATTTGCAACCGCTCGGCCAGATGGGGGAGATCGGCGCGCCCGTTGAGCGGAGCACCAGCGAGACTCTCCAGAAGGCCCACCAGAACGTTGATAGGAATTGGTGGCAGCACAAGAGCCATGGGATGTGGCGCCGGAGCTGGTGCGCCAGTTTCAAGACTGGCTTCTGAAACCAGAGGCGCCCGCTTGGTCATAAGCGTATAGATATGATCGACAAAATGTCTGAATTCGGCGTGGTCGCGATTACGCGGATGCGGGAATGGCACAACCAGCTCATGTGAGACACGCCCCGGATTGGACGAAAACAGCAGAATACGGTCGCACATCAATACGGCTTCCTCGACATTATGCGTTACCAGCATCATGGCTCGTGTGGGCAGACGATGTTCTGACCAGAGTTCTATGAGATCAGTGCGCAGATTTTCTGCGGTAAGCATATCGAGGGAGGAAAAAGGTTCGTCCATGAGCAGCAGATCGGGTTGCATGACCAGCGCACGGGCCAACCCGACACGTTGCTGCATTGATCCGGAAAGCTCCTTGGGCAAGGCGTTTTCGTATCCGCTTAGTCCGATCAGATCGATGATATCATCGCAGCGTCTTTCGCATTCCAGACGAGGCAGACGTTTGGCTTCCAGACCCAGCATGATGTTCTGCTGTACGGTAAGCCAGGGGAACAGCGCGAATGACTGGAAGACCATTGCAATTTCCGGTGTCGGCCCGGTCAAGGGGGCGGCCTTCCAGATAATTTCACCTCCGCTTGGCGGGATCAGTCCGGACGCGATACGCAGCAATGTGCTTTTGCCTGACCCCGAACGGCCTACCAGCCCGACGATTTCGCCTGCGTGAAGGTCGAAACTGACCCCTTCGAGCACAGGTAGATCGGTACTGCTCTCCTTCTGATAAACCTGAAGACAGTTACGGATCGAGAGCAGGATTTCCTGCATGTCAGGCTCCATGGTCAGTTCTGAGAGGTTTGAATGCGACGCCGGATCTGCAGACGCAACGGATTCCAGACAAGGATCTCACCAAGGGCAATGCACAGGGTCAAAACCGCAGCACCAAGAACGACACGGGGAAGATCGCCGATTTCGATAGCATGGGCCACATAGGCGCCAATTCCACTGCCATCGCGCCCCCGTAAGGTCCATGAAGAGCGTTCCGCCAGGATCAGAATCGTCCAGCCTGTCATGGAGGCCGTACTGATGGCTTCCAGAAGGGCAGGGGCCAGACCGGGCAGAAGAACGCGCTTCCACCAGAGCCATCCGCTGATCTGCAGATTCTGGGCTGCCTGGAGCAGATCGACAGGATAATTGCGCATTCCGCGCAGAATCTGGGCCAGGAGCACACCCTGGACGAAGAAGAAGCACAGGATGAGAGGCCAGAGCAACGGTGACAAGCCAAGCGTAGTCAATGCGAGACAGAGGACCGGGAAGAGAATGTTTTTCGGATAAAGCGTCAGAAACCGGGCAGCAATGCGTGCCTTTGTTGCATGTCGTGGCGAAAGACCAAGCCAGACACCCAGAGGGAGCCAAAGCGCAAGAGCCAGAATGAGTGCGACGGTCATACGCGCGGCAGATACCAGGCTTTGCATCATGACGATGCCGAGATCATTCAGATCGAGCGCGTGATGACGATAGAAAAATCCTGTGACGATCAGAAGTATGAAGAGACCCGACGCAAGTCCGAAGAGCGAGGAAGGCTTTCCCGCGCTGACGACCGGTCGGAAACCTGTGTGGCCCCACCTCATATCGCCAAACCAGGCCAGTATCCGGCGTATTCTCTCTCCCGTCAGCTTGAGCAGACGGGTACGACGCCAGAATTTAAGCATCCAGGGATCTGCGGCATGGTCGAAAACCGGCGTAAGGCGGTACCGATCGGCCCAGATCTGCCAGGGGAAAACAAGACAGTTATCGTAGAGGAAAGCCAGAATGCCAACCAGGATTGCCGCGAGAGCGGTTTCCCGAAGCGAGCCAATTGCTGCCGCCTGAGCCGCGTGAGCCCCGAGGCCGGGGCGTGGCGAGAGCGTACCATCGACAGGTAGCATTTCGGTCGCGATCAGGATGCACCAAGCCATCGGCATGGATCGGGCGAGTGCCGTAACGCCGTGAGGAATCGCAAACGGGGCTTCGAGGCGCCACAGACGCTGCCAGCTGGTCAGTCCAAGCGCGCGTGTTGCCTCGTCGAGGGCGCGCGGGATCTGCTCCCATGCCTGCAAGGACGCAATGGCAATGGGGGCAGTAAAACAGAGTGCCGTTGTGCCTATGGTCGATATGCCAAAACCCAGCCGGTGCAGAAAAGGAAGGAGACACAGCAGAGGGACCATATGCAGACCACTCAGGATCGTGGCGACAATACTGCGCAATATCGGAATTTTGGCAGCCAGCAACGCCAGGATTGCGCCAAGCGTTGCGCCGATGAGTGTGGCGCCGAGCATGCGCAGAGCGGTATGGCCGAAATCGTTCAGCAGGACCTCAAGCCCGGCCAGAGAACGGAGATGCGGTGTCACGAGCCCGACATGATGAAACGAGGCGAGCCGCGCTGGCAGAAAGCGTGAGACCAGAGCCAGGGCGGCTACCACGAAAAGCGTACCGACCAGCGATGCTGTCAGCCCCGTCTTGCGGTTTGGTCCGCGTGTACCGCGTCGCACCCTTGATGGCGACATGCGCTCCTTCCTTGTTAGCCGGCTCTCGTCCCGTTTTTATAATAATGGGATGAGAGGGCCGGTTTCCTTATGCGACGAGGCTCAGACCAATGGTTCAGGATGAATCTGGTGTCATTTCGTCTGAGCTGTCGGGTGATCAGATCGTGTTGGCTAGGCCCGTGCTGCCAAACCCGCCCGTACCACGGGTTGTTTCATCCAGTTCAGAAACTTCTACCCATGTCAAACGAATGACGGGAGCCAGAACAGCCTGGGCGATACGCATGCCGCGGGAAATCACGAAATCTTCCTTGCCTGTATTGAGGATTATCACGCCGATCTCGCCGCGATAATCCTCGTCGATCGTGCCGGGCGTATTGGGCAGGGTGATACCGTGTTTCAGGGCAAGGCCCGAGCGCGGCCTGATCTGCAATTCATACCCCGCAGGGAGACCGATCTTCAGGCCGGTAGGAATCAGGGCACGATCTCCCGGTTTCACGACCTGATCGGAGTCTATGGCTGCAAGCAGATCCATGCCTGCTGCACCGCTGCTGGCATAATGGGGGAGATCCAGACCCTCGGCATGGGGGAGTCTGACAAGTTCGACGGGAAGCGGTGACATGGCGCCTTACCTAGAAGAGGGAGAGAAACGGGCGGCGATACGCTCTGCAAGAGTCGTGGCAATTTCTGCCTTGGGCAATGACGGCCAGGATTCAGTGCTCTCGTCGCCCAGGAAAAGGATCCGGTTATGGTCGCCACCAAAAACGCCATTTCCCGGACTGACATCATTGGCCAGAAGCCAGTCACACCCTTTGCGTTGTTTTTTGGCCGCAGCATGGGTTTCCAGCTTTTCAGTTTCCGCAGCAAAGCCAACAACAAGGGTAGGGCGTGATGGTCCGGAACGGGACAATGTGGCCAGGATGTCCGGATTTTCCACCAGGGTAAGAACCGGGGGCGCGTCGTTCTGTTTCTTGCGTTTTTGTGTGGCAGTTTCGGCCAGGCGCCAGTCTCCTACGGCAGCTGCACAGATTGCGATATCCGCAGGGAGAGCCGCATGACAGGCGGCCAGCATGTCGCACGCCGTCGTGACATCAACGCGTATAACCTTGTCGGGACAGGGCAGGGCAGTCGGACCGCTGACGAGCGTTACCCGTGCCCCGAGCCGTGCGCAGGCCGAAGCAATGGCGTAGCCCTGCTTGCCTGAGGAATGATTGGCAATGAAACGCACGGGATCGATCGGCTCATGGGTGGGGCCGGCGGTGATCAGGACGTGTCGTCCAGTCAGAGGCTTGTGCGGAAACAGTACATCTTCGATGGCTGTAACGATCGATTCAGGTTCGCTCAGACGTCCCGGGCCAAATTCGCCGCAGGCCATTTCGCCTTCGTCTGGGCCCGCGAAGTGACAGCCGCGCTCGCGTAATGTCCTGAGATTTTCCTGTGTCGCCGGGTGTTGCCACATGCGGACATTCATTGCAGGGGCGATCATTACGGGTTTGTCTGTTGCCAAAAGAAGCGTTGTGGCGAGGTCATCGGCAAACCCGTTCGCCATACGGGCAAGAAGATTGGCTGTAGCCGGACAGACGACCAGCAGATCGGCGCTGCGGGAAAGCGCGATATGGTCCATCTGGCTGTCTTCGGCGAGAGAGAGCAATGCCGTATGAACCGGCGCGCCGGACAGGCCCTGAACGGAAAGCGGTGTGACGAAATGCGTGGCCGATTCTGTCAGCACGCATTCTACGGCAATATCCCGTTTTCGAAGAAGCCGTATCAGCTCCAGCGATTTATAGGCGGCAATACCACCGCCTATGATCAGGATGATTCTCGCACGCATGCGAGATCAGAGCTTCCAGCCCGAATGGATGGCGGCAATACCCCCCGAAAGGTTCTGGTATCCGACTTTCTCCAGTCCGGCGTCACGCATCATTCCAGCCAGTACCTCCTGTTCCGGGAAGGTGCGAATACTCTCGGCAAGATAGCGATAGCTCTCGGCATCCTTGGCGATGATCTGGCCCATTTTCGGCAATACGCCGAAGGACCACGCATCATACAGAGGAGCAAGAGCCGCGACCTGGACACGAGAGAATTCGAGACAGCAGAATTTTCCGCCCGGTCTCAGCACGCGACGGGCTTCACGCAGGACAGCATCCTTGTCCGTGCAGTTGCGCAGACCGAACGCAATTGAAACGCGGTCGACACTGCGATCGGGAAGCGGAATGGCCTCCGCATCGACGACCGAGAACTCGATATCGCTCAGGAATCCCTTGCTTGCCGCGCGTGAGCGACCGACCTCAAGCATGGAGGCGTTGATATCTGTCAGGAGTGCTGGGCCTCCATTGTTCTTCAGCCAGCCAAAGCTGATATCACCCGTACCGCCTGCGAGGTCGAGCAGCTTGAGGTCGCGCCTTGGTGCAAGCGTCGTGATAAACAGGCGCTTCCAGACGCGGTGGATGCCCAGTGACATCACATCGTTCATGACATCGTAGCGGCCTGCTACGCTGTCGAAAACGGCGCGCACCAGTGGTTTTTTCTCGGCTTTGGGAACGGAGCGATACCCGAAATCGGTAATCTCCTCTTTTTCGCCGCTGGCTGATTCGGAATGGGGAAATGATGCGTTGTCGGTCATGCTTCTCTGGATATAGTGTCAGCACCCAAGATGCCAGAGTTACCAGAAGTTGAAACCATCCTGATTGGTTTGAGGTCGGCGCTTGCTGGCCGACGTGTTATCACTTCGGAGATCAGAAACGATCTGCGGTGGCCCGTACCCGATGATCTGTCGATCCGGGCAGATGGCAAGAAAATCCGGTCCGCAACCCGTCTGGGCAAATACATGCTGGTTGGACTGGTCCATGGTCCAACCATTCTGATTCATCTGGGAATGAGCGGGCGTATCCGTATTTCGCGGCCAGAACGCAAAAAAGCTGCCTACAAGCCCATGCTCCATGAGCATGTCACGCTCACCCTTGATGACAGCACACGTATCGGCCTTGTGGATCCCAGACGTTTCGGCTGTTTTCTGCTTCTCGATGCGGGGAGGGAGAAGGAGCATCCGCTTCTTTCCCGGTTAGGAGCGGATCCACTCCTGCCCGGGTTCGATGCCGCCTATCTGATCGGAAAGCTCAAGAACAAACGCTCCCCTATAAAGACCATGCTGCTCGATCAGCATGTCGTGGCAGGGCTCGGCAATATATATGTATCGGAAATTCTTTTTCGTGCCCGTATCAATCCCGAAAGGCGCGCTCTTTCCCTGAGTGAGGAAGAAATCACGCGGATTGCCCGGATTACGCCTGCTGTTCTGGAAGAGGCGATCCGTGCCGGGGGCTCGACACTGAGGGATTATGTGGATTCAGAAGGCAAACCCGGTGCCTTTCAGGAATTGCACCAAGTCTATGGTCGTGAAGGGGAGCCTTGTCCTGACTGTCCGGGCTATCCTGCCTGCCATGGCATAAGGCGGATCAGCCAGTCTGGCCGTTCGAGTTTCTATTGTCCGCGCCTGCAACCGCCACTTTCGTTAGAGGACGCTTGACTGTCAGCGTCAAACTGGACTAAAGGCGAGCCCTCCGCTGGCTCTGCGTCTCGTTTCGAGATGATTGGCTGGCATGCTTTATTGTTGTTGCAAGACAACCTAACAAGCCGAACAGAACAGGCTGAAGAGTAGAAATGGCTAACACCGCCTCTGCGCGCAAGCGCATCCGTCAGAACGAGCGTCGTCGTGAGCGTAACGTTTCCCGTATGTCCCGCGTCCGCACTTTCGTGAAGAAGGTCGAAACGGCCATTCTTTCGGGTGACAAGAACGCTGCCAATGATGCACTGCGTGCTGCACAGCCTGAGATGCAGCGTGCTGTTGGCAAGGGCGTTCTTGCCGCCAACACTGTAAGCCGCAAGCTGTCGCGTCTTTCCGCGCGCATCAAGGCTCTGGCTTCGGCCTGATCGGACAGAAGAGCTGCTTTCTCCGGAAAGACCTTCGCTCTTAATCCATAGAAAGAACGGGTGTGGCACTACCGCCATATCCGTTCTTTTTTTCGCCGGTTCTCGTCTGACCGGATAAGCTTGCCTCTTTCGATCCGTTTGACCTATCCTGTCCGCCCTTCCAGACAGGATCGATAACGTTGATCGTGACGGCTTCAATTATGTCTTTTGTTGCAACTCGGGGGAGTGATGGCAGACGAAGCGTCTCATACGGATCTTCCCGCGATGACAGATAAGGTTTCCTGCACGGCGGGAACCGAACCCGCTCTGGCCTTGCAATGGGTCAAGGTGCGTGAACGTCTTCGGGTCGAGGTTGGCGATGTCGAATATCGCACCTGGCTGCAGCAGATTGTTCTCGGGCCCCTCGAAGAAGACGAAATTACCCTCTTTTTGCCGACGCGGTTCCTGCGCGACTGGGTGCGCGGACAATATGGGGACCGTCTGCAGGAGTTATGGCGTCACGAAAATCGTGAGGTGCGCCATGTCGAGCTGCAGGTACAGCGTATCGGTGATGGTCTGGCAGCTCCAGTCGCCGTTGAGGCCGTAGCGCCTGTTGCCGAGATCGAAGCCCCTGCGGCGCAGGTGACAAGCGTGCAGGATGCTCGTCACGATCTGGCAGCCCCGCTCGATCCACGTTTTACCTTCGACAGTTTTGTGGTCGGCAAACCAAATGAATTTGCCTATGCCTGTGCACGTCGTGTGGCAGAAAAACCGTCAAGCCCCGGGTTCAATCCCCTGTTTCTTTATGGCGGGGTCGGTCTTGGCAAGACCCATCTCATGCATGCGATCGGTTCAGAACTGACGAGCGGCGGGCGCGTGTCTGTCGCCTATATGTCCGCAGAAAAATTCATGTATCGCTTTATTGCGGCTATACGCTCCCAATCGACCATGGAGTTCAAGGAGCAACTCCGTTCTGTTGACGTGCTGATGATCGACGATCTCCAGTTTTTGATCGGCAAGGACAACACCCAGGAAGAATTCTTTCACACTTTCAATGCTTTGGTTGATGCCGGACGCCAGATCGTTGTCAGTGCTGACAAATCACCTTCAGATCTCTCGGGTCTTGAAGACCGTCTGCGAACCCGCCTGGGTTGCGGCATGGTGGCTGATATCCATGCAACCACGTTTGAGTTGCGTATCTCCATTCTTGAGGCCAAGGCCCTGGCCTCAGGGGTTGCTGTACCCGCCAAGGTGCTGGAGTTCCTGGCTCACAAGATCACTTCAAACGTCCGGGAACTTGAAGGCGCCCTGAACCGCCTTATCGCCCATGCCAATCTTTTTGGTCGACCGGTGACACTGGAGAGTACACAGGATGTGCTTCATGATATTCTCAAGGCGCATGACCGACGCGTGACGATTGAGGAGATCCAGCGCAAGGTCTCCGAACACTGGAATATCCGTCTCACAGATATGTCGTCTGCACGTAGAGCTCGTGCTGTCGCCCGTCCGCGACAGGTCGCCATGTTTCTGGCCAAGCAGCTGACAAGTCGCTCATTGCCGGAGATAGGACGTAAATTCGGTAACCGCGATCATACCACTGTCATGCACGCGGTTTCGCGTGTGCAGGAACTGATGGAGCGGGACGTAGCCTTTGCCGAAGACGTCGAGTTGCTGCGCCGCATGCTCGAAGGCTGATCTCTTTGCTGTGGCAAGTGTCTCTGCTAGACTGATTTTTTGTTATTCGGGTGTTCGAGGGTCTACGATCATATGAAATTCCAGGCTGACCGCACAACGTTGATCCGTGCCCTTGCCCATATCCAGAGCGTCGCCGAAAAGCGGAACACTATTCCCATTCTTGCCAATGTGATGCTCTCGGTCGAAGGTAATCTCCTGCGCCTTACGGCGACCGATATGGAAATTGCAGTTGTTGAGGAAGTGGCAGCGGAAGGCGCACGCGATGGTGCTGTCACGGCACCCGCAAGCGTACTCTATGAAATTGTCCGTAAACTCGCCGATGGATCAATAGTCGAGCTGGATCATGGCGGTGGTGATGCTCCTCTCGCCTTGCGTGCCGGACGTTATGCGACAAGTCTGAATGTTCTGCCTGTCGAGGATTTCCCCTCAATGGTAGCGGGCGATCTGCCGCATGAATTCGCCATTCCTGCGGCAGTACTCCGTGGACTAGTCGATCGTACGCGTTTCGCGATTTCGACAGAAGAAACGCGCTACTACCTCAATGGTATCTATTTTCACGTCGCCAGGGATGGTGACACACCCAAGCTTCGTGCGGTAGCGACTGACGGGCATCGTCTGGCCCGGGTTGAAACCGATCTTCCTGCTGGAGCCGGCGACATACCGGGCGTGATTATTCCGCGTAAGACGGTGGCTGAATTGCGCAAACTTCTCGATGAGGGGGCGGGCACGGTTCAGGTCAGTCTGTCTGAAACGCGTATCCAGTTCCGTGTCGGTGCCGTCATCCTGACGTCAAAGCTGATCGATGGTACTTTTCCGGAATATGAGCGCGTTATTCCAAAGAACAATGACCGTTTCCTGCGTGTGAACAAACAGGCTTTCGCGGATGCTGTCGCTCGTGTTGCCGCGATCAGCCAGGAACGTTCGCGCCCTGTCAAGCTTGCCGTCCAGACGAATCTTCTGACGCTTTCTGCGATCAGCGGATCAGGGGATGGCGAAAGAAGAACTCGACGAGACAAGTGTTTCCTATGATGGGCCTTCTCTCGAAATCGGCTTTCAGGCGCGTTATCTCAATGACATCACCGATCAGATCGACGTCGAGGCGGAGTTCGCGTTTGCCGATAGTGCAGCCCCGACCCTCGTGCGCGACACCAATCTGCCTACAGCACTTTACGTGCTGATGCCGATGCGTGTCTGATAGGCGGGAGCTGGCGGGCCTGATTTGCGTATAGACAGGCTTGTTCTGACGGATTTCCGGAATTACGGGCGCTTGGTTCTGGCGCCCGAAAACCGTCTTGTCGTGCTTACAGGCGAAAACGGAGCAGGCAAGACCAATCTTCTTGAAGCCTTGTCTCTTCTTGCTCCAGGGCGCGGATTGCGAGCTGCCTCCAATGCGCAGATCCAGCGTGACGACGGCGGACCCTGGGGCGTCATGGCCCGTCTGTCCCAAGGAGCTGATCAGCCTGTCGAACTGGCGACAGGGGCTGATCCAGCCAATCCTTCGCGACGTATATTTCGTCTTGATGGCGATCTCATCCGTCATCAGGGGCGGATTGCGCCCTATTTTTCAGCGATCTGGCTTACGCCGCAGATGGATCGTCTTTTCAGTGAAGCGGCTTCGGGGAGGAGGCGTTTTCTTGATCGGCTCGTTCTTGCTCTCGATCCCAATCACGCCCGGGAAAGTGCGGCTCAGGAGCGGGCTCTTACGCAGCGTAACCGGCTTCTGGCGACGCAGCCTGATCAGACTATCTGGCTCGATGGGCTTGAAGACAGTATAGCCCGTCACGCTGTGGCACTCACCGCATCGCGCATGGCACTCGTCGATGCCATGAACCGGGGGCCGGCCAGAGATGATACATCTTTTCCGGTTGCACGATTAAGACTCGTTTGTGATATTTCAGAAAATCTCGTCGACCAGCCTGCGGTTGCAGTAGAGGATCGCTTGCGTCACGCTCTGAGGGCCGCGCGGCGAGAAGACGCGATGCGAGGTATTACCTCCTTTGGTGCCCATAAGGCAGATCTACTGCTGGAAGATGCCGTGACCGGTCGTCCGGCTTCCTGCTCCAGCAGCGGCCAGCAAAAAGCTATGCTGGTCCATGTCGTGCTAAATCATGCGTTGCTTACAAGCGGGAAAGCGGGGCGGGCGCCTCTTGTTTTGCTTGATGAGCCGCTCAATCATCTCGATGCGGCAAGGCGTGATGCGTTGCTTGCATGTCTGCGTGAGAGGGACATGTCAGTTTTCATGACAGGAACCGATCGGGAAGCGTTTCATATCCTGCGTGATGATGCCGATTTCAGGGAAATCACTCTCGGCCGCATGTAGATGCGTCTGGCCAGCCGGATATGTTAGAGCGATCCTGCCCGGATTCATATTATTGTAACAATTATGTTTCCGATGCTACCTACAGGACAGAGCAAAACAGGACAATAAATACAACTCAGGATTGAAAAAACTCTCGTAAAAATAATGAATTCAAGTGTGGAGAGGAAATCTTAAGCTGACAGAAAGTATCTATAAGATAAATTCCTAGATGAAGAAGGTGATATAACGGTAAAATTCGACAATTAACGTGTTAATAAATATCTTAACATAAAACTATTTACCAAATTCCATGTTTTTAACATAATGCCATATATTTAAATAATATATTCTATATTGTTTTTGATATTAATCATTTTATATCTCATCCAGTCAATTCCTGCATCTTATTGTCACTTATTGTTATACTCTTTTGATCTATAGAGGAGAAATGACCAACAGAGAGAAAGAGAGACAAGCTCGTATGAAAATTGCGTTTCTCTACGTCGCCGAGCCGTATCAATGCTATCACGTAGCTGCTGTCTCCTCGGCTCTCTCTCTGATGCCCGACATTTCGGTAACCGAATTTGTAAGTTTTCCCGAAACGGCTGAACACCTTGACGCTATCAGGCATCGCAATGGTCTCGGTAAGGATATCGACAAAGGGACTCTGAAAATCCCCCTCAGGGCAGCCATGCTTCGTCGTCTACGCCGCTTCGACGCTGAGCGTGATCTGGTGATGCGTGCGAATATCGATCAGCTTGAACAGTTTGATGCAGTCGTTGCTACAGAATACTCTGCCGGGGTTTTGCGAGAGATGGGGCTGGTTCGTCCTGCCTTGATCCTTATCCAGCATGGGGCAGGCGATCGGGCTGTTAATGATGAACACCTCATTCGTTATTTTGACCTGTCACTGGTTTCCGGTCCAAAAATTGCCGAGAGTTTCCTGGCCAAGAAGCTGGCAACAGCGGCTCAGACGCGCATTATCGGCTATCCGAAATTCGATGTTGTCAGCAAAGGACCATGTCAGGACCAGCCTGCTTTCCATGCAGGAAAGCCGATCGCGCTGTATAATCCCCACTACAAGAAGGGGCTTTCGTCCTATGGGAAATTTCTTCATCCTCTGGTCGAAGCAATCAGGACCTTGGATCGTTATGATCTGCTGATTGCTCCGCATATCAAAATCTTTCACCGTGATTTGGGAAAGCGCCGTCGTTTGTTCGAAAGTGTCGCAGGGGAACGCGTCAGTCTCGATACAGCATCACCGGCATTGCTCGACATGACCCATACGACGCAGGCATCGCTTTATATCGGTGACGTCAGCAGCCAGGTTTATGAATTCCTGATCAGGCCGCGCCCCTGCATCTTTCTTAATCCTCATGGTGTCTCCTGGCGTGATGATCCCCATTTCCGGCATTGGACGCTTGGTGATGTGGTTGAGCGCAAGGAAGATCTTTTGCCTGCTCTTTTCCGGGCAGCAGAGCGACACGAATTCTATCGTGCGCGACAGGAGCGTCTGATTCAGGAGACATTCGGGTCGCAGCCTCGCCGTGGGGCGTCGCACCGTGCGGCCCAATCGATCCGGGCGTTCCTGCGTGGTGATGTCGAGGGTAGCTCTCTCCCGGCAGCTGCGTGATGGTTGCTGCGAAACGAGCCGAGCCGTTTCAGAAGCCATGTCCCGTCCTGTAACACTCGCGTTTCATGATGCGACGTATTGGCGCGAAGTGATGAAATTCGACTTTGTCCTGTAATCTCCTGTTTTCAACACGGACCGGTTTGGTCTAAGAGGACGCGCCAACGGTAGGAAAGCCGCGGGCTTTCCTGATTGATTTGCGGGGAGGCAGCGGCACATGACCACGACCAATGAAACACTGACCGGAATGGCCGGGGAACGTGTTGGTACTTATGCGTCTCGCAGCGTTTCGCATGACCGTATCCGTGAGGCTCTTGCCTTTGATGACGTGCTTGTCGAACCGGCCGCTTCTGACGTGCTTCCGGCTCAGGCATCCACGCGCACACGTCTGACCCGCTCAATCGAGCTTAATATTCCGCTTCTTTCCTCGGCAATGGATACAGTCACTGAGGATGCGATGGCAATCGCCATGGCCCAGCAAGGCGGTATAGGGGTAATCCACAAAAATCTCTCGATTGAAGAACAGGCCGAGCATGTGCGCCGCGTCAAGCGCTTCGAATCGGGCATGGTAGTCAATCCCGTCACAGTCGGCCCTGATCAGACTTTGCGCGACGTGCACGCGATCATGGCGCAGCATGGGATAAGCGGACTGCCGGTTGTCATGCCTGGTACCGGAGAACTGGTTGGTATTCTCACCAATCGTGACATGCGTTTTACCAGCGATCTTGCCACGCCGGTTCGTGACATGATGACGCGTGACGGGCTCGTCACCGTCCGACACGGCGCCGATGCCGCCACGGCTCAGGACCTGCTGCATCGTCATCGTATTGAAAAACTGCTGGTTGTTGACGATCAGAACCGGTGCACCGGTCTGATTACAGTCAAGGATATGGACAAGGCAGAGGCACATCCTCTGGCTATCAAGGATCAGTTTGGCCGTTTGCGCTGTGCTGCTGCAATTGGTGTGGGGGCTGATGGCCTGGCGCGCGCAGAAGCACTGGTTGCGGCTGGTGTTGATATTGTCATCGTCGATACAGCCCATGGCCATTCACGCGGTGTTCTGGATACCGTCGCCACTCTGAAGTCTCGCCATCCGGGTATCCAGGTCATTGCGGGTAATGTCGCTACGCCTGAAGCAGCCATTGCCCTTGCAGGCGTTGGCGCGGATTGTGTGAAGATTGGCATTGGTCCAGGTTCCATCTGCACTACCCGTGTTGTTGCCGGTGTTGGCGTCCCGCAGTTTTCTGCAGTGATGGAAACTTCGGAAGCCTGTCACGAAGCGGGTATTTTCGGAATTGCCGACGGTGGAATCCGTACGTCGGGTGATATCGTCAAGGCGATCGGCGCTGGTGCTGATGTGGTGATGATTGGCTCGCTTCTTGCCGGTTGTGAGGAAAGTCCGGGTGAGGTGTTCCTTCATCAAGGGCGCTCATACAAGGCCTATCGGGGTATGGGGTCGCTGGGCGCAATGGCACGTGGTTCTGCCGACCGCTATTTCCAGGCCGAGGTCAAGGATTCGCTTAAGCTCGTGCCTGAGGGTATCGAGGGTCAGGTTCCTTACAAAGGCAGCATGGCCGCCGTTGTGCATCAGCTGGTTGGCGGTCTCAAGGCGGGTATGGGCTATACGGGATCAGCAACGATTGCTGACCTCCAGGTGCGCACACGCTTCCGTCGCATCACCAATGCCGGTCTGCGCGAAAGCCACGTTCATGACGTAACGATCACGCGTGAAGCACCTAACTATCGCCAGGACTGACAAAAACTTGTAAGCGCGGGGGCATGACTCCCGCCGCTCGACTTTCCGCTGCTATCGATCTGCTCTGTGCCATCGAGGCAGCGCCCCGCCGTCCCGCTGATGCAACCGCCAATGCCTATTTCCGTGAGCGCCGCTACATTGGTGGCGGTGATCGTCGGGTCATCTCGGCACGTATCTGGGATGTTCTGCGTCAGTGGCGCCGTCTCCACTGGCATTTGCGTGATATTCCGGGTGGCGCCTCGCCACGTACGCTTTGCGCTGCTTCACTTGTGCTGGGCGGCGAGGAGATCGGCACAGTTCGTGGTCTCTTCAACGGGGAACGCTTCGCACAATCCCATCTAACGTCGCGCGAAGATGCCGCTCTGTCTGCCCTTGGCGGAAAAGCCTGAATGATCCGGATATGCCGGGGCCAGTGCGTCTTGAATATCCCGACTGGCTGCACCCCTATCTGGAGCGTGCGTTCGGCTCGACACTGGAAGAAGAAATGGCAGCGATGGACGGTGCTGCTCCGCTCGACCTGCGCGTCAATCTGCTCAAGGGTCATCGTGATGAGGCGATCCGTGCGCTGCGTAACGAGCAGATCATGGCGACGCCGACACCCCTCTCGCCCTGGGGCTTGCGTCTGCCCGGGCGACAGCCGATCACGGCAACCCAGAGTTTCCGCAATGGTATTATCGAAATCCAGGATGAGGGGAGCCAGCTCATTGTTGGCGCACTGGATGCCAGACCGGGCGAGCGTGTTGTTGATTTCTGTGCCGGAGCTGGCGGTAAGACCTTGGCTATTGCTATGGGGATGGAGAACAAGGGTCAGATCGTAGCCTGTGATGTTTCGGCACCTCGTCTTGAAGGTGCTGTCAAGCGTTTGCGCCGTGCAGGAGTTCATAACGTCGAGCGTCATCTCCTTGTAAGCGGCGACAAGTGGACCAAGCGTCGTGCCGGAGCCTTTGATCGTGTACTGGTTGACGCACCCTGTTCGGGAACGGGCACATGGCGCCGTAATCCTGATGCCCGTATTCGTCTGTCCGAGCAGGATATTATCGAGCTTCGTGCCAAACAGAGCGATATTCTTGATCGGGCCTCGACACTCGTCAAGCCGGGCGGCCGCCTGGTTTATGCAACATGTTCTCTCCTCAAGGAAGAAAACGAAGAGCAGGTTTCGGCGTTTCTCGCGCGCAATGACCGCTTCGAGCGGGTCAGAGCCGGTGGTGATATGCTGCCGGAAGCGCTGCGAGGTGAGAGCGGCTTTGCGCTGACACCGTATCGCAATGAGACCGATGGTTTTTTTGCTGCAGTCCTGCAGCGCAAGGCACAACAGGACACGTCGCAAGGCGTGACAGAATGATCGGGCAGGGGTGAAGGCTTAATCATGGCGCTGGCAATGTTTATCGGGCTCTTGCTGACCCTGGGAGCTGGCATCGGCGCGCAATGGGTGGCGTGGCGTTTCAGGCTACCCGCGATTGTGCTGCTTTTTGCGCTTGGTCTGATTTTCGGGCCGGGGCTTGGTATCCTTCATCCTTCTGCGGCGCTGGGGTGGATCTTCCGTCCACTTGTTTCGCTTCTTGTTGCCATCATCGTTTTCGAAGGTGGTCTGTTGCTCGATTTTCGCCAGCTACGTGAGGCTGGTGAGGGCGTTACGCGTCTGACCATGCTGGCTCTGCCCATATCCTGGGGGCTGGGCTGGGGAGCGGCACATTATATCGCCCATATGGAATGGGGCGTGGCGGCCCTGTTTGGCGCTATTATCACCGTGACGGGTCCGACGGTCGTTCTGCCATTGCTGCGTCACAACAAGTTACAGCCTCGCGTTGCGGCCTATCTGCGCTGGGAAGCCATTATCAACGATCCTATCGGCGCCATACTTGCTGCCGTGGTTCTGCAGGTGGTTGCAACAAGGGTGCCCATTGGTACGGACGTATTCCTGACGACAGTCTTGCCCGACCTGCTTGCTTCTACTGCAGAATCACTGGCTATTGGCATCCTTCCTGCCTATCTCGTGCGCTATCTCTTCGTGCGCGATCTTATGCCTGAGCCACTCAAGACCCCGTTGCTGCTCACTCTCGCGCTTCTGATCTTCAGTGTCTGCAACATGAGCATGGAAGGCGCCGGACTTGTCGGCGCAACCGTCTTTGGTATGGCATTGACCAACCTGCATGTGCCTGGCTTGTCCGAGCTGCGTCGGATGAAGGAATCGCTCGTGGTCTTGGTGGTGGCGGTTCTGTTCATCATGCTGACAGCAGACCTGCACCGGGAGGTTCTGGCACATATTTCGATACCTATCTGCCTGCTGACCGCCGCTGTGATGTTCGGTGTTCGCCCGCTTGCCATTTTTCTCTCGACTATCGGTACGGGTCTGAAATGGCAGGAGAGGCTTTTCGTCGCCTGGATAGCGCCCCGTGGTATTGTTGCCGCGGCTGTGGCGGGTGCTGCCGGATATCGTATGACTGATGCTGGATATCACAGTGCCGATCTGATCATGCCGGCCGTATTCGCCATTATCGGGGGTACCATGATCTTCCATGGATTCTCATTGCGTCCGATAGCCCGAAAGCTGAAGCTCACATTATCCAACGAACCGGCCCTGGCAATTGTTGGTGCCTCTGCCTGGTCGATTGACCTGTCAAAATGTCTGAGTGATTCCGGCATTCCCGTCTTGCTGGTCGATAACCGGTCAAGCACCCTTATTCCTGCCATGCGGCAGGGGGTGCCCGTACTGAGAGCTGAACTGCTTTCACAGTATGGCGAAGAAGCGCTGGAAGAGCGACCAGCAGATTATCTGATTTCGACGACGGCAGACGCAATCTACAATGGTCTGGTTTGTGCCCATATGGCCCCGCATATGGGCCGTCAGCGCGTATTCCAGATAAGTCCCGGAGTTGCCCGCCTCGATTTCTATCATGGCTTGTCCCGGGACGCGCGGGGCAAATTGCTTGGTGATCCATCGTGGAATTTTACGCTTATCGAAATGCTTTTCGAAAAAGGGTGGCGGTTCTTGACCGCTACGGCCGATGAAGAGACATCTGCGTCATTCGGCGCGGTGCCCAACCGTCTCGATTTCCTTTCCATTCGCCGGGGGCAGTCCATCGCGATACGGTCGGCAGAAGATCAGTTTCCTGTAACGCCTGCGACTGGCGATCTTCTGGTCTATATGATCCCGCCACCTGCGCCAGAATCCGAAGAAGAACAGGACTCAATTGCATCCTGACAGATGAGGCCTTCATTCAGCAGGGGCCGGATTAAAAGATATGAAGACATGGAGGCCAGTGCAGGTGGCTCGTCCGGATTTCAGTCCGGACAGACCTCTATACCCCGGGCATCCGATGCAATCAGGCGACGAAGAAGTGGCTCTGCCAGAGCGATACAGCCTTCTGTGAAACCGCTTGCGGGCGGAAGGTGAAGAAAGATGGCCGAGCCGCGACCGCGTTGCACCGGATTGTCATTCCATCCCAGCACCAGGCAAAGATCATAGCAATGATCGTCCCGCCACAGGGTTTCGTGACGGGCTGCGTGAGGCAGCGTGATATGCCTGTTATAATCGGGATGCTCCGGATCATCGCACCATCCATCTTCAGGGCTGAGAGCTTCAATGCGCAGCGAGGTTTGGGGACGGACAACCCTGTCCGCACGATAGAAAACCTGACGAAATGGCAGATATCCGGCCGGGGTTGCTTGATCACCCTCATTCTTGTCGGTCCTGATGCCACCGGAGCCGATGACCGCCGGAAGACGTATATCATTGATAAAAATGGCGGCTGACTGGCCTTTTTCGTGTCGCAAGATGACAGACATGTCACAAACCTCACATAAAAACATTAAATTAAAGGTAAAATTCGTGTAAACGCCGGTATCTGTCCAGGGGCGTGCCTTCATCGCATTGGCGTTACCATGATATCGGTGTAAAGCTCATTGTTAAAACAAGGTCCTTTTCCTGTTACAGAGAAGAGGCCTTGGCTCAGGGGTATACCCCAAAGATGGTGAGAGAAGGTCATACATGCCTGGTCCGCGTCCTGTCCTGATTGTTGACGATGATGACACGCTTCGCCAACTCCTGGTAGAACAGCTCAAGCTCGAGGGTGAATTCGAACCTATTCAGGCTGCTTCTGTTGCCGAGGCGAAAGAAAAACTCGCCGTTCCCGATGTCCGCGTCGATACTATTCTTCTCGATGTTACTCTGCCTGATGGCGATGGACGTGATTTTTGTGCTGAGCTGCGTCGCCAAGGCGTACGTATGCCAATTATCATTCTGACCGGTTCGGATGATGAAACTGATGTTGTGAGGGGGCTTGATGCAGGCGCGAATGATTATGTCGCCAAGCCTTTCCGCATCGCAGAGCTGCTTGCCCGTCTGAGGGCACAGCTGCGCCTGTTCGAAAACAGCGAAGATGCCGTCTTTCCGATCGGTCCATATCTTTTCCGGCCATCGTCCAAGATCCTGCAGGAACCGGCCAAGAACCGCCGTATTCGTCTGACGGAAAAGGAAGCAGCCATTCTGAAGTATCTGTATCGTGCCGGCCATCGCCCGATTGCGCGTCAGGTGCTGCTGAATGAAGTCTGGGGCTATAACGCCGCGGTGACGACTCATACACTTGAGACGCATATCTATCGCCTTCGTCAGAAGATAGAGCCTGACCCGGCCAATGCATCGTTGCTGCTGACAGAAGGTGGGGGGTATCGCCTCAACCCTGAAGGAAATGATGCCCTGATGGGGTAATATTTCCTGATGATGTGAAAATTCTGAAACCCGGCCTTTACAGAGCCGGGTTTTTTTACGGTCAGATCATGGTCCTGATCAGTATGGGGGATGTTCGGATAGTCAACAGGGAGATCAGGTAGGATCAAGATCGAGATCGAACACGACAGGTACGTGATCTGAGGGACTCTCCCAGTCGCGCACGTCCCTCAAGACGCTCATTGTCCGAAGGGTCGGGGCAAGATCGTGCGTCAGCCAGATATGGTCCAGACGACGGCCGCGATTGGAACGCTTCCAGTCCCGGTTGCGGTAGGACCACCAAGTATAGAGTTTCTCCGGTTCTGGCACGATCAGACGCATGGCATCAACAAACCCGGTATCCTGCCAGGCTCTCAGGCGTTCGATTTCAGGTGAGGTATGACTTACAACAGTCGCAAGTTGTTTGTGACTCCAGACATCATGTTCCAGAGGCGCAATATTGAGATCGCCTACGATGATTGATCGTTGCGGCGGATTGGCCCTGAACCAGCTGGTTACCTCTTCGATAAATTCCAGTTTGTGTGCAAACTTCTCATTCACGGCAGGATCGGCAATATCCCCTCCGGCCGGTACGTAAAAATCATGCAGAATGACTGGTCCGGTTGTCGTGTTGATCGTGACGCCAGCGTGGCGGGTGTCGCTCTTCCCGCACCAGTCGGGCATTGCCTCCAGGGGGGTCACAGTGTGACGCGAAAGAATGGCAACCCCGTTATATCCTTTCATTCCACAAAAAAACATGTGAGGAAAACCCAGATCGCGCAGCGCCTCTGCGGGGAAAAGGGGGTCGGGCACCTTTGTCTCCTGCAAGCAGATGATATCGGGACTCTGTTCTGAAACGAGGCGCTGCAGCAGGGGCAGCCTGAGCCGCAACGAATTGATATTCCACGTTATCAGACGCATGGGCACAGACCTCTCAAATTGGCGGGAAGTGCAGCAATACCTCTTGCTCCGGCGATGCAACAGACCATTTACACAGTCATGACATCCGATATTCATGAACGTCTTCTGACACTCGACTCCCATATCGATATTCCCTGGCCGGACAGGCGTGATTTCGAGGCCGGTTCGGCCGAGCGTCAGGTCGACCTGCCAAGCTCCGCAAAGGGGGGCTGAAGGCAGTGTGTCTCGCAGCCTATATTCCCCAGACCAGACTAGAACCGGCAACGCGCCAGCAGGCCTGGGACAGGACGCAGTCCATGCTCGAGGTCATCAACGGGTTGGCTGGCGATACTGTGTCTGTCTGTTCTGATACCGCGAGCCTGCGTGAGGCCGTGATGCAGAGGCGTGTTGCGGTGGTACCTGCCGTTGAGAACGGCCATGCCCTCGGAGGTGAACTCGACAGGCTCGACCGTCTTGCTGCCTATGGTGTCCGGTATATGACCCTGACCCATAATGGTCATAACGATCTGGCCGATGCGGCCATTCCTCTCCCGGCACTGGGCAATGATGCAAGCCTGCATGGTGGGCTTTCATCTCTCGGGCGAGAAGCGATCGCCCGCATGAACGCACTGGGTATCCTTGTTGATATTTCTCACGCGGCAAAAACGACCATGATGCAGGCGGTTGATCTGTCAGCTCGGCCGATCGTAGCCAGTCATTCCTGTGTCAGAGCGCTGTGCGACCATCCGCGCAATCTGGATGACGAGCAGCTAAGAAGGCTGCGGGATACAGGCGGCGTTATCCAGATTACCGCCATGTCCACTTTTCTGAAGCCGAAAAGTCAGGGAAGAGCGACTGTCGATGATCTGGCAGGCCATGTACGTTACGTTGCCGATCGTATCGGGATCAAACATGTCGGCGTTTCTTCCGATTTTGATGGCGGTGGCCAGATAGAGGGCTGGGCCGATGCGGCGCAATCATACGGTGTTACTGAAGCGCTGCTTCGGGCGGGATTTGGTGAAGACGACCTCCCGGCCATCTGGGGCGGGAATTTCCTGCGCGTTATGCAGCAGTCAGAGACAGCCTGAGTGGAACTTCGAACAAAACAGGATCGTTCAGTTCGTCGAGAGACAAAATTTGTCCACTTTTATGCCCGTTGCGGGATTGACACCCTGTGATTCCAATGTCTTGTCGCTGTTTCTTCCATACGGATTGGCAAAATTGTTTATTATCAATGCTCTACCACTATATGCACAAAAAATAGGCAAAGCGTTGCAAAGCGCGCCAAACTGCGCCCGTCATCAATTTGTCATGCGATACCCCACAGACTTATCCACATCTTCCGTGGATGAAGTTTTGGCTATTCCTCGTGCGAGAGCCTGAGCATGAGCAAGGTCGATGAAGCCGCCGGTACTATGGCAGGCAAGGAGGAGGGGGAGACTTCGAGGGAGGGTGTAGAAGCTATTCGGGAAGCTCTCAGGACAATCCCGCTGTCACCTGGTGTATATCGTATGCTTGGGGCTAAAGGGAGGTACTTTATGTCGGTAAGGCGCTCAGCCTCAAAAAGCGTGTTTCGTCCTATCTGCGTCTGACACAACTGCCTGAACGACTACGCCGGATGGTCAGCCTTACCCACTCGATGGAGATTGTAACGACGCGCACCGAGGCTGAGGCGCTGCTGCTTGAGGCAAACTATATCAAGAAGATGAAGCCGCGCTTCAATATTCTTCTACGTGACGACAAATCCTATCCCTGGATCATGCTGACAGAAGGGCATGTCTATCCGCAAATCACCAAGCAGCGGGGAAGGCCGATCAAGGATGCAACCTATTGGGGGCCGTTTGCGTCGGCCTGGGCGGTCAATCAGACACTCAATCTGATTCAGCGCAGTTTTCTCCTGCGCTCGTGCAGTGATGCTGTGCTTTCCTCACGAACGCGTCCGTGTCTTCTTTTTCAGATCCGTCGCTGCTCTGCGCCTTGTGTGGAGCGGGTGACACCAAGTGACTACGTAGCTCTGGTTGATGAGACCAAGCAGTTTCTCTCCGGCAAGAGTACTGATCTGCAGCAGGCTCTGGTTGAGGAGATGGAAAGGGCTTCGGAAGCCATGGAATTTGAGCGGGCGGCGTCGATCCGTGACCGGATAAGAGGATTTTCCAGTATGCAGGAATCGGGGATCATCAACCCCGCCTCGATCGGTGATGCCGATATTATCGCGCTCTGGCAGCAGGCAGGTAAAACCTGTCTGCAGGTCTTCTTTATTCGAAACAGCCGTAATAATGGCAACAGGGCATTTTATCCCGAGCATGCAGAAGATGATCAGGCAGCCGATATCCTGTCGGCCTTTCTTTTGCAATTCTACGATGACAAGCCGCCACCGCCACAAATCCTGCTCAACTGCGATCCCGCAGAGCTCGACCTGGTTTCAGAAGCGCTCAGTCTGAAGCGAGGGCGCAAGGTTGAACTGCTTCAGCCACAGCGCGGCGAAAGACGTGATGTTGTACGGCATGCAGAAACCAATGCCCGTGAGGCGCTCGAGCGTCGGCTTGCCGAATCTGCCGGAGTCAGCAAACTGCTTGATGGTGTGGCTTCCGTGTTCAATCTGGAAGCTCCCCCGCAGCGTATAGAGACCTACGACAATTCCCATATCATGGGACAGCATGCCTATGGTGTAATGGTTGTTGCGGGGAGAGAGGGTTTTACCAAGCGTGCCTATCGCAAATTCAGCATCAAGGGGCCAGTTACACCCGGTGATGATTTCGGCATGATGCGCGAGGTAATGGAACGTCGGTTCGGCAAGCGTGATACCGAGATGGCAGAGGAGCGTCCCCAGGATTGGCCGGATCTGCTTCTAATCGATGGTGGATTGGGGCAGTTCAACGCAGTACGTGCTGTGCTTGAAGAGCTGAATGTGCGTGATATTCCGATTGTGGCCATTGCCAAGGGGCCGGATCGGGATGCAGGGCGTGAATGGTTCTTTCAGGAGGGGCGTTCCCCGTTTCAGTTACCACCCAATGATCCCGTTCTCTATTATCTTCAACGTTTGCGTGATGAAGCGCACCGCTTTGCAATCACGACGCACAGAGCTGGTCGCAGCAAGGCCATAAGAACCTCGGAGCTGGATGCTGTGCCCGGGATTGGGGCTGTCAGAAAACGCGCCTTGCTCAACCGGTTCGGCTCCGTTCGGGGGGTCAAGGGAGCCAGTATCGAGGAGCTGACGACAGTGGCAGGAATCAATTCGGAAATTGCCCGGACAATCCATACATTTTTTCATCCGCAGTAATGTTCTGACAGCTATGATGACGGACCGGCAGCATCCTGTTATGGGAGATCAAGCAGTTTCGCATATCGGTAATCCTTTCGGCGGCTCCAGGAATAATTCATGCTGACAGACCTGCCCAATATCCTGACCCTGCTCCGCATCGCATCCATACCGCTGCTGATAGCGCTGATTGCAATCGGTAACCCTGTGACAGATGGCATTGCCTGTCTTGTCTATATCGCTGCTTGTATAACGGATTATTTTGACGGCATGCTGGCCCGCCGGTGGAAGCAGGGTTCCGAGCTGGGGCGTATGATGGACCCGATTGCTGACAAGCTGCTGGTCGGTGCCCTGCTTCTGACGCTGGCAGGTTATGGGCGTCTCGTATATGGTGCCTTGTTTGCAGCTGTCATCATTCTGATACGTGAAATCATGGTCAGTGGTCTGCGCGAATTCATGGCCAGCCAGAGTACTACACTTCCCTCAACGCGCCTTGCCAAATGGAAAACAGGGATACAGATGGTGGCGATCGGGTGTCTTCTGGCAGGGGATGCCATGCCAAGAATGATCGGGCTCGGTGTCTTGTCGTTTTCGACCATTGGAGCGATCTTGCTTTGGTTCTCGGTTATTCCTACCGTATTGAGCGGGTGGGGATATCTTGTAAAAGGTCTGTCAAGAATGATGGGTAACCGCAAGAGTACCCCTTCAGCTGAGGTCGGACATTAGTATTATTGTCTATACATGTTCTGTATCTGGTCTTGGGTCTTCTTTGCGATTAAAAAGAACGGATCAGATATCTCTGGAGTAAATGATGCGAAAGGCCGCTCTTCTGGCGATCCCTCTCTTCTTGAGTGGCTGTTCCGGTTTGGGAAAATTTGTGCAGGATACAGCGACCCTTCCTGGCGATAATCCGAATATACCTGAAGGGCAGTCAGAGAATCTTGAGAAGGTGAAGGGCCACACCTATGTGGCTATGCCGATTCTGCCTGAAAACGGTAATATCTGGCCAGGCGCACCTCAGCCACTACCGACCTTGCGTGATGTCGTGGCATCACCCAATGGCCTGAGAGATGCTCTTTCCGATACAAATAGCTATTTTGGCTCAATGACCAAGGGGCTGGATGCAGGCGGATCACAGCTTGGCGATGGCGGCAGTCTTGCGATCGGGGAGCATGACGGAATAGTCAATGGCGTACGGAGTACCCAACGACCGTCACTTTCTTCCTCTGTTGAGGATAATGCTCATAAATTTATTTCACCTGCACGCAGTGGCACGATCGTCATCCCTAATGGCGATGGTACGAGCACACAGATTGACCCTGACGGTACAGTGCGGGTTATCAAGGATAAACCCGCTACCCATTAAGCATTATGGGTTATAAAGCCTGTATCTTCGGCCCTGGAGGGTATTCCCGGGCACTTCCGCACTTGCATCCCGGCTTTTTGCCGGCATGCAGAAAGTTGTGCCGAGCTTATGCGTATTGTCGGTAAAGCCCGATCAGAACGCCCTGGATGCGTACCCGGCTCTGCGGAAATATCTGTGTCTCATATAGAGCATTGGCTGGTTCCAGAGCGATCGAATTGCCTTTCTGTCTCAGGCGCTTGAGAGTCACCTCCTGATCATCAACCAGGGCAACGACGATCTGACCGTTTTCGGCTGTTTCGCTTTGACGGATAATCACTGTGTCGCCGTCCAGAATGCCTGCATCGATCATGGAATCACCGGAGACGTGCAGGGCGTAATGTTGTCCCTTGGTCAACTGGCCAGCCGGAAGATCAATCTGTTCACCGGAGTCACGAAAGGCTTCAATGGGTAAGCCGGCAGCAATGCGTCCATAAAGAGGTACACCCACTACAGCAGGATGAATTGTTTCCAATACTGTGGCTGGAAAGCGATCCTGATTATGGACGAGCTGCGGAAAGTTGCCGGTTACCGGTCCCTCAGCCTGTGATGCCGATATCTTACTGTTCTCGATAATGGGCAGGCGTATGATTTCCAGCGCTCGTGCACGGTGATGATGACGGCGCAAGAAGCCTCTCTCCTCCAGTGCCGAGATCAGCCGATGGATACCGGATTTGGAACGTAGATCGAGGGCTTCTTTCATCTCATCAAAAGAGGGGGAGAACCCGGTTCGCTTCAGATAGGAATCGATGAAAAGCAGGAGCTGATGTTGCTTGCGTGTGAGCATAGGGTTCCTCTCCCCTGGGCAGGGCAGCAGAAACCACCCTATCCCGGAATCATTATGTTCTTCTTAAGTTCTCGCTTCGGTCTCTTCAAGATTTTTTCCCCGGAACATCAAAATTAATCCCCGGATTGACGGGAAAGACTTGACCTGAACCCGTAATACACGCATTTAAGCGCCCAGCTTGAAAACGCTGCCGTTCATGTCGCGCGCAGCGACAGATCAGTTTGCGAGGACCACATGGCAAAGACCAACGTCATCCAGATCCGTCTCGTTTCGACCGCGGATACCGGATATTTCTACGTCACCAAGAAGAACGCCCGTTCAGCAACCGGCAAGATGGAAGTACGCAAGTACGATCCGGTTGTCCGCAAGCATGTTGCGTTCCGTGAAGCCAAGATCAAGTAAGGTCAGGTTTCTTCGGTAGAAAAAAGCGGCTCATTAAAGCCGCTTTTTTTATGTCCGGTTCTGAATGACTTGAATGAGATATGGGTATAGAGAGGCCGTTCAGCTGTGAGCGGACCTGGTTCCCGTGAGGCGCCCTTCAGTAGAGTTTTTCATGAGGGCCGTAAGGAATGATCGTATCACCACTGCGCGCAAGATTCAGCATGGCGCGTGAGCGTTCATCAAGCATGTCGGCATCAAGAGCGCGCTCGTTGAGGCTGGCAATACGACGTTTCCAGACAGCCTGTTCTGCATCAGCGTCTTTTTGTGCCTGCAGAGCCTGATCCATGAGCTTGAGCTGCTGGTGATAGGCTTTGAGGCCATGATCACCCTGAAGGGCGTTCCACCCGAAATAAGCGGTCAATCCCAGAAAGAGGGCAGGGGGAACCACAGCACGTACGATGCGACGGATGGTACGAACGATTTGCACAGGATCTCCACGATGTCAGATAGCCGGATATCCTGATCCTACCCTCGTAAAAGCATCGCTTACAATCGTGCATTTCAAAGAGGGAGCGAAAAAACGCTCCCTCTTCGTCAGATCAGGTGCGCGGCAGAATAGAGCGACCTGCATAACGGGCAGCCGTGGCCAGTTCGTTTTCGATGCGGATAAGTTGATTGTACTTGGCCGTACGATCAGAACGCGACAGCGAACCGGTTTTGATCTGGCCGCAATTTGTAGCGACGGCGAGATCGGCGATGATTGAATCCTCGGTTTCACCCGAACGATGGCTCATGACGCATTTGTAGCCTGCGCGATGCGCTGTTTCCATGGCGCGGAGTGTTTCGGTCAGCGTGCCGATCTGGTTGACTTTTACCAGAAGCGCATTGGCTGTGTTGCTCTCGATGCCACGCACCAGACGCTCGGTATTGGTTACAAACAGATCATCACCAACGAGCTGAAGCTTGTGGCCGAGCTTGGCCGTCAGCTCTGCCCAGCCTTCCCAGTCATCTTCTGCCAGACCGTCTTCAATCGATACAATCGGATAGCGTGCTGCGAGATCGGCCAGATAGTCGATCATACCCGTGGAATCGAGGTCGCGGCCTTCGCCTTCCATCTTGTAGCGGCCGTCGCGATAAAACTCGGTGGCGGCACAGTCGAGCGCGAAAGTGACGTCTTCACCAAGGCGATAGCCAGCGCCTTCGACCGACTTCGAAATGAAGCCGAGGCTTCATCAGCCGATTTCAGGCCGGGAGCAAAACCGCCTTCGTCGCCGACATTGGTGTTGTGACCGGCAGCGGCAAGGTTCTTCTTCAGATGAGCGAAGATTTCCGAACCCATGCGCACGGCGTCCATGATTGTCGGTGCGCCGACTGGCTGGATCATGAATTCCTGGATGTCGATGGGATTGTCAGCATGCTGACCACCATTGACGATATTCATCATCGGCACAGGCAGGGTATGGGCAAATACGCCGCCGACATAGCGATAAAGAGGAATATCGAGTTCGATTGCTGTGGCCTTGGCCGTGGCAAGCGAGACGGCGAGAATGGAGTTCGCACCCAGACGTGCCTTGTTAGGCGTGCCGTCCAGTTCGATCATCGCCTCGTCAATAGCGATCTGATCGGAGGACTCAGCGCCCTGAAGGGCATCAAGAATTTCGCCTTCGGCGAAAGAGGCAGCCTTCAGAACGCCCTTGCCACCGTAGCGTGACTTGTCGCCGTCGCGCAGCTCGACCGCCTCATGGGCACCGGTCGAGGCGCCGGACGGAACCGCTGCGCGGCCCTTGGCACCGGAAGACAGTTCGACCTCGACCTCCACGGTCGGGTTGCCACGGCTATCCAGAATCTCACGAGCAATGATATCAATAATGGCGCTCATTGGGGGCTCCCTGTTTGAACGTTCAAACTTCGGGCATCACAAGGCGTCGAGACACCGACGCTGTCAACTGGCGTTATGTGAAATGAGGATGGATATTCTGTGAAACCCCTGTCGCCACTTGTCATTTTTCTCGGAATTGCCGGACTGGTTCCCTTTGTTGGTCTTGCCATGGCCGCTCTGTTCTGGGGCAGTCTCGGGCCGATTACCCATATCGGCGTAGCGATGCTGGCTTATGGCGGCTGCATCCTGTCCTTTCTCGGTGCAGTCCATTGGGGATTTGCACTGGAGCAGCCGGCCATTATGCCGGCACAGGGAATGGGCGCTATCAACAGGCGTCGACTGTTCCTTGGTGTGCTGCCAGCGTTATGGAGCTGGATCGCGATTTATGCTGGAGTTGTCTGGGCACCGCGTGGCGGGATATTGATGGAAATGGTTGGCTTTGTGCTGGTACTGCTTGCCGAGCGTGCAGCCTATCGCAAAGGTGCGTTGCCAGCAGGATATTTCCCGTTTCGTACCCTGCTGACAGTAATTGTCATATTGAGCCTTGCTGCGTGCCTCAGCGCGCCGCTTCAGCCTTATACGATCTGAAATACCGGCTCACAGATGACCGGAAAATTGACCGAGCGTGCGATGAAGCAATGCGCATGGGCCTGTTCATGCAGGGCCTGCGCGTGAGGTATGGAACTGCCGCTTGCGAGGGTGATCACAGGTCGCAAGGTGGCGCTTTCAAATTCGCCATCACCCTGTGGGTTTTCCACCATTATGGCCTCTGCTGAGTCACGATAGGCGGTGACCACAATTCCGGCGCTGCACAAAGGCCCAGATACCAGAGCTTGTGACAGGCGCTGAGTGAGGCCAGCAGGAGTTCGCCAGGGTTCCAGCCTGTCGGGTCGCCATGAAAGCTCGGATCGGCCGAGCCGTGAATCACGGGTTTGCCTTCCGCCGAGATATCGTGGTTACGGCCATAGACATGCCAGGACTGGGTGCCGAGCCCGTGATTGCCGGTCCATTCGGTATCGACCGAATAGAAATGCCGCTTAGACCCCATCGGATTTCGCGAGCTTGTCAAAAGCCTGAAGCGTGGCGAGCAGACTGCGCATTTCCGAAATCGGCACCATATTCGGGCCGTCGCTCGGGGCCTGGTCGGGGTTCTCATGCGTCTCGATAAAAACCGCAGCCACACCGATCGCAACAGCAGCGCGTGCGAGAGGGGGCACAAACTGGCGTTGACCGCCCGAGGAGCCGCCCAGACCACCTGGCTGCTGTACGGAATGCGTTGCATCAAACACGACCGGATAGCCGGTTTCAGCCATAATAGGCAGGCCGCGCATGTCGCTTACAAGAGTGTTGTATCCAAAGCTTGTGCCGCGGTCACAGAGCATGATCCTGTCATTGCCTGTCGATGCAATCTTGGCAGCAACATTGGCCATGTCCCAAGGGGCAAGAAACTGACCCTTCTTGACATTGATCGCACGTCCCGTTTCACCGGCAGCCAGAAGCAGGTCGGTCTGACGGCACAAAAAGGCAGGGATCTGCAGCACGTCCACGGCTTCAGCTGCGGGTTTGCACTGGGCAGCGTCATGCACGTCTGTCAGAACAGGGCAGCCGAATTCTTCACGAATGCCAGCCAGAATGGCGAGCCCTTCGGCAAGGCCAATGCCACGCTCAGCTTTCAGCGACGTTCGGTTGGCCTTGTCAAACGAGCTTTTGTAAATCCAGCCAATGCCGAGTGCGTCGCAGATCTCGGCAAGTCCTGCAGCCATTTCCCGCGCATGAGCGCGGGATTCGATCTGGCAGGGGCCTGCAATCAGGGTGAAATTCTTGCGGTTGCCGATCGTGAGGGAACCAAGGGTGATATCGGTCATGCGAGGCGGGCCTTCTTGACCGCGGCTTCGATGAAGCCTGCAAAAAGCGGGTGCGGTGCAAAGGGTTTGGACATGTATTCGGGGTGGTACTGCACACCGACGAACCAGGGATGGTCCGGATATTCCACGACTTCCGGCAGCACGTCATCGGGGGACATCCCCGAGAAAACAAGGCCGGTTGCCTCGAGCTGCTGGCGATAATGCACATTCACTTCATAACGGTGACGGTGACGTTCACGAACTTCGGTTGTACCGTAGAGTTCGGCAGCGCGCGAACCCGGCTTCAGTTTGGCAGGATAGGCGCCCAGACGCATCGTGCCGCCCATTTCGCCATGCTCACGGCGGCGCAGCATCTCATTGCCACGGGCCCATTCGGTCATGAGACCAACAAGTGTTCATCGGTAGGGCCGAACTCGGTTGAAGAGGCCTTTTCGAGGCCGGCAAGAGAGCGGGCGCATTCGATGACGGCCATCTGCATACCAAAGCAGATCCCCAGGAAGGGTACGCCATTCTCTCGGGCATAACGGACTGCTTCAATCTTGCCTTCAGAGCCACGTTCGCCAAAGCCGCCCGGCACGAGAATGCCATCGACGCGACCCAGTGCCGAGATAGAGTCTGGGTTTTTCTCGAACGTCTCGGATTCGACCCATTCGAGGCGCACTTTTACCCGGTTGGCAATGCCGCCATGGAGGAGGGCTTCGATGAGCGATTTGTAGCTATCCAGCAGGGCCGTATATTTGCCCACTACAGCGATCCGTACTTCGCCATCGGGGTGGCGCAGCGTTTCGACAATTTTGGTCCAGCGGCTCAGATCGGGCTCGCCTTCAACAGGAAGGCCGAAATAGCGCAGAACCTCATCGTCCATGCCTTCCTTGTGGTAGGAAATCGGGCAGGCATAGATCGTGTCGACATCGAGGGCTGCAATTACTGCCTCAGGGCGGACATTACAGAAACTTGCGATCTTGCGACGCTCATTGGTTGGGATCGCGCGGTCTGATCGGCAGATGAGCATCTGCGGCTGGATGCCGACATTCTGTAATTCCTTGACGGAATGCTGCGTCGGTTTTGTCTTCAGCTCGCCTGCTGCCGGAATATAGGGCAGGAGGGTGAGATGCACACACATGGTGTGGTTGTGGCCCAGATCATTGCGCAGCTGACGGATCGATTCGAGGAAGGGCAGGCTTTCGATATCGCCTACTGTGCCGCCAATCTCGACCAGTACGAAATCATAACCGTCAGTGCCGGCAACGACGGCTTCCTTTATGGCATCCGTGATATGCGGAATGACCTGAACCGTCGCGCCAAGATAATCGCCGCGACGTTCGCGGGCGATCACTTCTGAATAGATACGGCCAGTTGTTGCATTGTCGGCCTTGCGGGCATGAACCCCGGTGAAGCGTTCGTAATGACCGAGATCGAGATCGGTCTCGGCCCCGTCATCCGTTACGAATACCTCGCCATGCTGATAGGGGCTCATGGTCCCCGGATCGACATTGAGATAGGGGTCCAGCTTGCGCATGCGGACTTTATAGCCACGCGCCTGGAGGAGAGCCGCAAGGGCAGCAGATGCAATGCCCTTGCCGAGAGAGGAAACCACGCCGCCGGTGATGAATACGAACCGAGTCATGGAAGGCTCTCCTACAGTGGATCGCAATCATTTGGAACGAGAAGAATGCCGTCAGAGCGTATCTGACGGCAGAAATTTTTCGTCTTGTTGCCTTACTGCTTCGGAGGGGCAGCCGGAGCAGGTGCCGGGGCTGTGGTGGTCGGAGCCGTTGCTGATGGGGTGTGGGCTACTGGTGCCGGAGCAGGTTGAGCGAGAATGTCGCTGCCAGTGTTTGTGGCTGCCCCTCGGTTCAGAACAGCAAGAAGAAGGCACAGGACCATGAATACACCAGCAAGAACCGCGGTGGTTCGTGTCAGGAGATTTGCGGTACCACGACCGGTCATGAACGAGCCCATTCCCTGACTGCTGCCAATACCGAGGCCGCCACCTTCACTACGCTGGATAAGGATGACGCCTATCAGGGCAATGGTCACGAAGAAATTGAGAACGAGCAGCAGCGTGGTCATGTCCGGCTTTCAGGTAAACACGATAAATATGCCGTCAGGGCGCCAGCGAAAGACCTGCCTGTGCAATGCCGAGAAACGATTTTGCAGACAGACTGGCCCCGCCGACGAGCACGCCCCCCACACCGGAAACAGCGAGGATGGACGCGGCATCTTCGGGCTTGACTGAGCCGCCATACAGGACACGGTGTGATTTGTCATCCGTTTCCAGATGTCTGGACAAAGCGCCATGCAGAAAAGTCAGACGGGATTCGATATCCTCAGGTGTCGCTGCAACCCCTGTTCCTATGGCCCAGATTGGCTCATAGGCGAGTATTCCGTCGAATTCAGGGGGAAGGCATTCGACGATCTGGGTTGTCAGCCAGGCTTCTGCGCGTTTGTCTTCTCTCTGATGAGCGCCTTCACCAATGCAGACGACGGGGCAGAGGCCATGCTCGCGTGCTCGTTGTACCTTCTTTCGGATCCCGGCATTGGTCTCGTGATGATGCTCACGTCGCTCGGAGTGACCCAGAATGACATGGCTGACTCCCAGATCGGCCAGCATCACGGCGGAGATATCACCGGTATAGGCGCCCTCCGGCTCAGCGTGGCAATCCTGCGCGCCGAGTCTGACAGCATGCCGGCTCAGGAGCGGTGCAAGATGACCAAGGAGTGTGAAAGGCGGTGCCAGAACGACATCGCGCGCCGCCAGAACCGGCTCTATTGCTGATGTGATCTCTCTGGCGAGATCGGTGCCTGACTCAAGCAGGCCGTGCATCTTCCAGTTGCCGATAATCATTTGGCGCATGATGGTCTTTTCCTCCCCCGGCGTTGGACCTGCTTAGCTCAGGTCTTTGAGAGCCGAACAGGGGCTGAGAGTGAAATACACATCATCTTCCTGTCAGTTCTGTCACAGGATATGTGATCTGCTTTCTGGCACGACCCGGAAAATGCCTGTCTGGCGCGTCTGTCTGGTCAAGATGGGCATGTAGCATTATGGTCCGCTCCTTCAATCCTTGGCGAATTGCGGATTTCAAGCGCGTATGATTTCGACTTTGCGGCATTTTGTTGTCGATTCCTGGATCGGGCGTGTGATCGCGCTCCTCATTTTTCTCGCTTTTGTGGGATGGGGCGTGGGCGACATGCTGGGTTCCTACAACGGGAGCCAGGCCGATACCGTCGCGACGATTGGTACACGTCGGATCACTGCAGAGGAATTCGAGCGAGACATACGCTCGCAGCTTCCCGCCATCGCCCAGCAGATGGGCGTAAGCGATCCGTCACAGCTGACGCCTGCTACCCGTCGCGAAGTGGCACAGAGTGTGTTGCAGCATCTGCTGTCTCAGAAAGAGGTTCTGGCACTGGCCGATCGTAACGGCATGAAGGTGCCCGATACTCTCGTGCGCAAGGAAATCTTCGGTTTTCGTGTTTTTCAGGGCACTGACGGGCAGTTTGACCGCAAGCTTTTTGATGCCAAGCTCAGGCAGCTCGGTCTTCAGGAACGTGTCTTCCTAGAATCCGTACGTGATGATCTGGGTGCACGTGGTCTGCTCGATGGTCTGGGCAAGACGATGATTGTGCCGGATTCGGTGCTTGATCAGCTGCTTGCCTATAATACGAAGCAGTACAAGACCGACCTCCTGCGCCTGGACAGTGCGGATGTTACGATTCCTGCTGCAGCGGAAGAAGCTCAGCTTCGTAGGTTTTACGACACGCATCCATGGCTTTATCGTTCAGCAGAGTACCGTCATGCCAAGATTGTCGTGCTTTCGCCGGAAAGTATTGCGCGTGATCTGGTTGTGCCCGATGCCCAGCTCAAGCAGGTCTATGAATTCGAGAACCAGAAATATGATGTTCCGGAAACGCGTGATATCGAGGTGATGACTGTACCTGAGCAGGAGCCTGCATCAGCTTTGGCGTCTGCTTGGAAAAACAATGCGGACTGGGACGCTCTTCAGAAAAGCAACCCGTCCGCAGCATCTGTTTCTTTTCCGCATGCGCGTGAGACCGATATTCCAAGCCCTGAACTTGCCAAGGCTGCGTTTGCTGCCGGTGTGAATACAGTTGAGGGGCCACTCAAAACTCCGACGGGCTGGGTTGTCTTCAAGGTGACGGCCATCACGCCTCCTCATAAAACCGGTTTGACCAGGCCAAGGCAGAGATTCGTGACGAAATTGCCCGATCACAGGCGCCTCAGCTTCTGGCCCAGCGTTTTGCAGCATTGCAGGATGCAATTGCCGGCAGTTCGGATCTTGATCAGGTTCCGACCAATCTCGGGGCAGTTCCGGCACAGGGATCCCTTGACGCACAAGGTATGACCAAAGACGGTGAGCTTGCTCCTCTGCCGGGTGATGACACCTTACGCAAGGCGATCATTGCGCGTATTTTTTCCCAGAAGAAGGGTGAGAAACCGACGCTCGTCAATGGTCCGGGTAATAGCGGTTTTGCTGTGCTGGTCGACGAAGTCGAACCGGGCCATGTGAAGTCTTACGAGACTGTACGCGAGCAGGTCGGTCATGACTGGCTCAAGGCCCAGCAAATGCATCAGGCAGATGAGCGTGCGACCACGATCATGCTGGCTGCGCGCAGATCAGGCGGTCTTGAGAAAGCCGTGACTGGAACAACCGATGCGGCAGCGATGCAGAAGAATCTGCTGGTTTCCCGTATGCAGAACGGCAATCTGCCTTCGGCACTGCTTTCGGAGATCTTCGCAACGGCCCCCGGTAAGACAGGTATGGTAGCGGTGGGTGATTCGCTCTACGTCTTCACCGTGACAGGGGTTGCAGCAGCTAGCCCCGAGAGTACGAAGGCATTGCGCGACAATATGCGTGGGCAGTTGCAGGAAACGCTGCAGGCGGATGTCCCTGCCGTTTTTGTGCGCAGTCTGGAAAATGACATCAAGCCCGTGCCCAATATGCCAGTTCTTCAACAGGTCATGAACGATGTCGCGGGGCAACAATGACGACCCGGTTTCTCTATAGTGTTGAGGCCGCTGATCTTCTGACGCCCGTCGCCGCGTTCATGAAGCTTTCATCCCTCGTTCCTGAGGGGATGGAGGGACGGCCCTATCGGCTACTTTTTGAAAGCGTTGAAGGCGGTGCCGCCAGGGGGCGCTATTCCGTCATTGCGCTGCTGCCTGATCTGATATGGCGTTGCGTGCATGGTGTCGCTTCAATCAACAATGCACCTCTTGAGCCGGACTCCCGGTTTCATGACTGTGCCGAGGGGCCGTTTGCATCGCTGCGGCACCTGGTCGAAGAAAGCCGTGCCGAATTGCCTGACGGTCTACCGATCATGATTGGTGGTGTATTCGGCTATCTCGGTTATGACATGGTGCGTCAGATCGAGGTTTTACCAGAGGCTCCGCCGGATGATCTTCATCTCCGATGGTGTCATGATCCGTCCGAGCCTTTTTGCTGTCTTTGATTCCGTACGTGACGAGCTTTATCTTGCCGTGCCGATGCGTGAAGGGGGATTGTCACCTGATTCTGCCCGAGCTCTTCTGGATCGTGCGCGCAGGGCATTGGTTGAGGCGCCGCTTGATGCCTCGCCCACCCTGCCAGCAGGGACGCAGCTCAAAACGCCTGTCTCGACTGTTTCGGCCGACGCTTTCATGAGCAAGGTGCGCAAGGCACAAGAATATATCGCTGCGGGTGATGCCTTCCAGATCGTGCCAAGTCAGAGATTTGAAACAGAATTTCCTTTACCGCCACTGGCGCTTTATCGTTCGTTGCGACGAGTCAATCCGGCGCCATTCCTGTTTCTAGTCGAGATGGATGGTTTCTCGCTGGTAGGTTCGTCACCGGAAATTCTGGTGCGTTTGCGTGACGGGGAAGTCACGGTGCGTCCCCTAGCCGGAACCCGTCCCCGTGGAGCTGACCGTGAGGAAGATGAGCGTCTTGAGGCCGAATTGCTGGCCGATCAGAAAGAGCGCGCAGAGCATCTGATGCTGATCGATCTCGGTCGCAACGATGTTGGTCGTGTGGCGCGAACGGGCTCGGTGAGAGTGCCGTCCTCTTTTGTGGTCGAGCGCTACAGTCATGTCATGCACATCTCGTCGACGGTTCAGGGCCATATCAGGCCTGGATGTGACGCACTTGACGCGCTCTCTGCCGCGTTCCCTGCGGGCACACTGACAGGTGCGCCCAAGATCAGGGCTATGGAGATCATTGACGAGCTGGAGGTTACCCGCCGCGGTCCTTATTCCGGGTGCATCGGTTATATCGGAGCTGACGGAGATATGGATACCTGCATCGGCCTGCGTATGGCGGTTCTTAACAAGGGGCGCATGTATGTACAGGCTGGTTGCGGCGTTGTTGCTGATAGTGATCCCGCGAGTGAAGAAATGGAGACGCGTCACAAGTCGCGCGCCATTTTCCGCGCAGCAGAGCTCGCTGTTGCACAGGCATGCGACAATGGCGAAATGTAACCGGATTTGACCTGCAACCAAGACAACGCCATCTTAGTGACATGATATTGCTGATCGACAACTACGACAGTTTTACGTTCAATCTCGTCCATCATTTCGGGGCGCTTGGCGAAGCCTGCGAGGTCTGGCGTAACGATGCGCTGAGCGTGGATCAGGCTCTCGCTCTCAAGCCTGAGGCGATCGTGATCTCGCCCGGCCCATGTTCCCCCAATGAGGCAGGAATATGCTGTGCACTGATTGAAGCGGCGGCACCGACACTCCCCGTTCTGGGAGTCTGTCTTGGCCATCAGGCAATCGGGCAGGTTTTTGGTGCCCAAGTCGTACGGGCGCCACGTCCGATGCATGGGAAGGTCGATGCCATCGATCATGATGGAACGGGTGTTTTTGAAGGGCTCACCTCTCCGACCCAGGCGACTCGATACCACAGCCTGACCCTGGCGCCGGAAACCATTCCTGACAGTCTGGTCGTCAATGCACGTTCTGCCGATGGTGTAATCATGGGCGTACATCATCGTACGCTTGATGTGCATGGTGTGCAGTTTCATCCCGAAAGTATTGCTTCCGAAGATGGTCAGATGATGCTGGCCAATTTTATCAACATTGCTCGCGCCGCTCGCCAGAAAAGGCAGGCGGCCTGAATGGAGACGCAAAAAGGCAGCCTGACAGGTACATTGCGTTATCTTGCCGAGGGCAGGCGGCTGACAAGGGACGAAACCGAAACGCTTTTTACCATGATCATGCAGGGTTCCGTCCCTGCCGAACATCTTGCTGCCATTCTGATGGCATTAAAGATCCGTGGTGAGACAGTAGACGAGTTGAGTGGTGCGGTAAGGGCGGTTCGTGCCTGTATGACAAGTCTGCCTTTTGTACCACCCGATGCCATGGATGTATGCGGAACAGGGGGGGACGGGCTTGGTACGCTCAATGTCTCCACTGCTGTTGCCTTTGTCATGGCGGGATTGGGCGTGCCTGTAGCCAAACACGGTAACAGAGCGCTTTCTTCCCGTTCCGGGGCAACTGACACGCTTATGGCGCTGGGCATCGCTCCTTGTGATGATTTCGAAGAACAGGCGAGGCGTCTGCGTGACGGCAAGCTCGCTTTTCTGGCTGCCCCCCTGCATCATCCGGCCATGCGTTTTGCTGCACCAGTGCGCGCCACGCTGGGTTTCCGTACTATTTTCAATCTTATAGGTCCGCTTTGCAATCCGGCCCAGGTGCGCCGGCAGATGATCGGCATCTATGATGAACGGTGGTTGCGTCCTGTAGTCGAGACCTTGGCATCTCTCGGGGCTGAATGTGTCTGGGCTGTGCATGGTGAGACCGATCTGGGTGGGAGCGATGAGATCACGCTTGCGGGCGTCTCACATATTCGCGCCTGGAACTACGACCGTTTTCTCGAGCTTGAACTGACGCCTGACATGGCGGGCCTTTCCCGCAGACCGATCGCCACTATCGCGGGGGGGGATTCGGCTCATAATGCCAATCAGCTGCTTGAAATGCTGTCAGGCCAGGAAGGCCCTTACCGGGACACGGTTCTCCTGAATGCCGCCGTTGCGCTTCATATTTCAGGGCGTGCAGGTATTCTTGAAAACGGTGAGATCGTTCCCACTCTTCTGCGCAGAAATATCGATATGGCGGCAAGCGCCATCGACAGTGGCCTTGCTCTTTCAGCACTCGTACATGCCCAGCAGGGCGTCAAGCGACCTGCAGAGCCGATTAATTCATCTCATCTGATCCAGACGTCAGGACTAACATGACCGATCAACCGTCCAGTCCGATTCACGACACACCTTCCGGCTATCCGGATGTGCAGGTCCCTGGCACGATCGTGCAGGAAGAAACGGCTCTTCCTGTCTCAGGGGCTGATATGCCGGACGTACTGGCTCGTATCTGCGCGCGTACACGAATTGATGTCGAGCAGCGTGCGCTTTTGATGCCGCTCAAGGAAATCACTGCCCGTGCGCGCGAAGTGAATGTGCCCACCCGTGGTTTCGGCCAGGCTCTCAAGCAAATGGCCGCTGATCGCCGCGTTGGCCTGATTGCTGAAATCAAGAAGGCGTCTCCCTCAGCGGGTATTCTGCGCCCGGACTATGATCCTGTAGCCATTGCGAAATCATATGAGGCTGCCGGTGCAATATGCCTGTCAATCCTGACTGAGGGATCCTGCTTTCATGGATCGATCGAGGATCTGACCGCTGTAAAGGAAGTCTGTTCACTCCCGATTCTGCGCAAGGATTTCATACTGGACCCCTGGCAGGTGCATGAAAGCCGTCTCATCGGGGCTGACTGTATTCTCATTATCCTGTCTGCGCTGACAGATGCCCAGGCCGCAGAATTGATCGCCCTCGCACGAGGGCTTGATCTCGACGTGCTCTGTGAAGTGCATGACGAGGCGGAACTCAACAGGGCGCTGGCGCTCGATACCTCCCTGATCGGGATCAATAACCGCAACCTGCGCAGCCTGGTGACGGATCTGGACACAACAGCCAGACTCGCACCTCTGGTGCCACCCGATCGCATTCTTGTTTCAGAGAGCGGTATTCGCACCCTCGAAGATGTGAAGCGTGTTGGCGAAGTCGGCGCCAGCGGTATTCTCGTTGGCGAAAGTCTTTTGAGAGAAGAAGATCCGGGCCATGCAGCCCGTCGACTTCTCGGGACGCTCTAACGCACATATTAACAGCTTAGGTTGTGGACTTGCGCAACGGGACTGGTAAATACCGGTCCCTGAATTGCGCTCGTCGCAACTGCCAGGCTCAGGAGATACTCAGCATGTCCGGTAAAGCCCACAAGGGGGCGGCTCAGCCGCTCGCGGATCATAACGGACCGATCCTGCCTTTGGAGACAGTTCGTACGGCATATCGTGATATGCTGCTGCTCCGCCGTTTTGAAGAGAAAGCCGGACAGCTTTACGGCATGGGGCTCATCGGCGGGTTCTGCCACCTCTATATCGGTCAGGAAGCCGTAATTGTCGGCATGTCTCTGGCCATGAAGCCAGGCGACAAGATTGTCACCTCTTATCGCGATCACGCCCATATGCTGATGATGGGCATGAGCCCGGTGGTGTGATGGCCGAGCTGACCGGACGCAAGGACGGTTATTCGCACGGCAAGGGCGGCTCAATGCACATGTTCTCGCGCGAGAAGAATTTCTACGGCGGTCATGGTATCGTGGGTGCGCAGGTGGCGATTGGCACGGGTCTGGCATTTGCCAATAAATACCGCGGTACCGATGAAGTAGGCGTGGCCTATTTCGGTGAGGGGGCGGCTCAGCAAGGCCAGGTCTATGAGAGCTTCAATCTCGCCGCCCTGCACAAGCTCCCCTGCATCTATGTAATCGAGAACAACCGATACGGCATGGGCACGAGCGTCGAGCGCTCAAGTGCTGCCGCTCATAATCTCTCAGAGATCGGGGCACCCTGGAAGATCCCGGGGCGCAAGGTCGACGGCATGGATCTGTTCGCGGTGCACGAAGCTGCGCAGGAAGCTGTGGCGTATTGCCGTGCAGGCAAGGGGCCGTTCCTGCTCGAGATGGAAACCTATCGTTATCGCGGTCATTCGATGTCCGATCCGGCGCGCTACCGCGACCGTTCGGAAGTCGAGGAAATGCGCCGCACGCGTGATCCGATCGAGGCGTTGCACAAGCTGCTGTCTGAAAAAGGCACCAGCGATGAGGAATTCAAGGAGATCGATGTCGAGGTGAAGCAGATCGTCAACGACGCTGCCGAGTTCGCCCAGAACAGCCCCGAGCCCGATCTCTCCGAACTTTGGACCGATATTCTGGTGGAGGCGTAAGTTATGGCCGCTCCTGTTCTCATGCCGGCTCTTTCGCCTACCATGACCGAAGGCACGCTTTCCAAATGGACGGTGAAGCAGGGTGACAAGATCAACTCGGGCGATGTGATTGCCGAGATCGAGACCGACAAGGCAACGATGGAAGTCGAGGCCGTCGATAGCGGTATCATGGCCAGGATCCTGGTGCCCGAAGGCTCGGAAAATGTCGCCGTGAATACGCAGATCGCGATTATCGCCGAAGAGGGTGAAGACATTTCCGCGCTGGAAAACGGTCCTGCAGCGGCTCAGGCCGTACCAGCGCAGACCGCTGTAGAAGAAAAGGCTCCCCTGAAGCCGCAGGAACTGGTGGCAACACCGGATCGCGAATGGGGTGAGACTTCGGTCATCACCGTGCGTGAGGCGCTTCGCGATGCGATGGCCGCCGAGCTGCGTCGCGACGAAGACGTGTTCCTGCTCGGTGAGGAAGTGGCCCAGTATCAGGGCGCCTACAAGGTCAGCCAGGGTCTGCTCGACGAGTTCGGCGATAAGCGTATCATCGACACGCCGATCACCGAGCATGGCTTTACCGGCATGGCCGTTGGTGCAGCGCTGACCGGCCTCAAGCCATTGTCGAATTCATGACCATGAACTTCGCGATGCAGGCCATTGATCATATCATCAACTCCGCAGCCAAGACGCTCTACATGTCGGGTGGCCAGATGGGCTGTCCGATCGTGTTCCGCGGTCCCAATGGGGCGGCTGCGCGCGTCGGTGCCCAGCATTCGCAGTGCTATGCAAGCTGGTATGCCCATGTGCCGGGCCTGAAGGTGGTTGCTCCCTGGTCGTCTGAAGATGCCAAGGGCCTGCTTCGTGCCGCCATTCGCGACCCGAACCCGGTGATCGTGCTCGAAAACGAAATTCTTTACGGCCAGAAATTCCCTTGCCCGGTCGATGAGGATTTCATCCTGCCGATCGGCAAGGCGAAGATCGAGCGTGAAGGCAAGGACGTGACCCTCGTTGCCTTCTCGATCATGGTTGGTGTGGCGCTCGAAGCCGCGGCCAAGCTGGCCGAGCGGGGGATTGAGGCTGAAGTCATCAATCTGCGTACGATCCGTCCGCTCGACACCGAGACCATCGTCAACAGTGTGAAGAAGACGAGCCGCATCGTCTCTGTCGAGGAAGGCTGGCCCGTGGCCGGTATCGGCGCCGAGATCTGTGCCGTAGCGTGTGAACAGGCCTTCGATTATCTCGATGCCCCGCCCGCGCGCGTCTGCGGTCTCGATATCCCGCTGCCTTATGCCGCCAATCTCGAAAAACATGCGCTTCCGCAGCCTGACTGGGTGGTGGACGCGGTTCGCAAACTGTTCTGAGGGGCTGCGACCATGGCTATCAATATCCTGATGCCCGCGCTTTCGCCGACCATGACCGAAGGAACGGTCTCGCGTTGGCTGAAGAAAGAGGGCGACACGGTGAAGTCCGGCGATCTGATCGCCGAGATCGAAACCGACAAGGCAACGATGGAAGTCGAAGCCGTCGATGAGGGCATTCTCGGCCGCATTGTCGTGCCGGAAGGGACCGAAGGGGTGAAGGTCAACTCGCCCATCGCCATCCTCGTCGAAGAGGGCGAAGCCGTGCCGGAAACGGCTGAGGCGGCGCCTGCAAAGAAGGCCGAGCCTGCCCCGCAAACGGCAGCCCAGCCAGCTTCTGCCCCGGCCTCCTCTGCGCCGACTGTGCCCTCGCATGCTACACCTGCCGCGACATCGTCGGGCAAGCGCGTGTTTGCGTCACCTCTCGCGCGCCGTATCGCTGCAAAGAAGGGGCTCGATCTGTCTGGCGTGAAGGGTACAGGCCCCAATGGCCGTATTTTGCGTCGCGATGTCGAGAATGCGCAGGTCGAAGCACCCGCCAAAGCCGAAATGGCAATATCGGCACCGGCAGAAGTGACACGTGTTGCCAACTCCACGATGCGCAAGGTCATCGCGCGTCGCCTGAGCGAGTCCAAGCAGAACGTCCCGCATTTCTATGTGGCTGTTGATATCGAACTTGACGCGCTGCTCGCGTTGCGCGCCCAGCTCAACGCCGCATCGCCGAGTGAAGGCGAGGGGCAGTTCAAGATCTCGGTTAACGACATGATGATCAAGGCCGTGGCGCTTGCGCTCCGCAGCTGCCCTGGTCTGAACGTGCAGTTCACCGAAGCCGAGACACTGCATTTCCCCGATATCGACATCTCGATGGCTGTTTCCATCCCTGATGGTCTGATCACCCCGATCATCCGTCAGGCCGACCGCAAATCGCTGCGCGACATCAGCGCAGAGGCGCGCGATCTGGCCAAGCGCGCGCGTGACGGCAAGCTGAAGCCCGAAGAGTTTCAGGGTGGCACGTTCTCGATCTCGAATATGGGCATGTTCGGCGTGCGTGAGTTCTCAGCCATCATCAACCCGCCTCAGGCCGGTATTCTGGCCATCGCGGCAGGTGAAAAGCGCGCTGTCGTGCGCGGAGACGAGCTGGCGGTTGCGACCGTGATGACGGCCACGCTCTCCGTTGATCATCGTGCAGTCGATGGGGCGCTCGGCGCCCAGTGGCTGAACGCGCTGCGCGACATCGTTCAAAACCCCTATCGTCTGGTGATCTGAGCCATGGACAAATTCGATCTGATCGTCGTTGGCGGCGGTCCGGGCGGGTATGTCGCCGCCCTGCGTGCCGCACAGCTCGGCAAGAATGTTGCCGTTGTCGAAAGCACTCATCTGGGCGGTATCTGCCTCAACTGGGGCTGCATCCCGACCAAGGCGCTCTTGCGCGCTTCCGAACTGAACCACCAGCTGCATAATCTGGCCGAGTTCGGTTTCAGTGCCGAGAAAGTGAGCTTCGATCTCGAAAAGGTCGTTGCCCGTTCGCGTGCAGTCTCGCGTCAGCTTTCACGCGGCGTGTCTGGCCTGCTCAAGAAAGCCAAGGTCAAGGTTTATGATGGCCGAGCCAAACTGGCCGGGCGTGACGGAAACGCCCATGTGGTGTCGGTCACCAAGGATGGCGCGGAACTGACGCGCATTGCGGCCCCCGATGTCATTCTGGCGACAGGCGCCCGCGCCCGTCATTTCCCCGGGCTTGAGCCCGATGGCGAGCTGGTCTGGACCTATCGCGAAGCGATGGTGCCCAAGGAACTGCCCAAGCGTCTGCTTGTCATCGGTTCCGGGGCGATCGGTGTGGAATTTGCGTCTTTCTATCGCAATATGGGCGCGGAAGTGACCATTGCCGAAGTCGCCGACCGCATCATGATCGCCGAAGACGCCGAGATCAGCGCCATGGCGCAGAAATCCTTCGAAAAGCAGGGAATCAAGGTGCTGACCGGGGCCAAGGTCGGCCCGTTGAACAAGAAGGACGGCACGGTCTCCACCCAGATCGTTACGGTCTCTGGCACGTATGATCTCGTGGTCGATAAGGTCATTCTCGCTGTCGGTATCGTTGGCAATGTCGAAGATCTCGGTCTGGAAAAGACCAAGGTGAAAATCGACAAGACGCATATCATCGTCGATGAGTTCTGCCGCACGGGTGAGCCGGGACTCTGGGCTATCGGTGACGTGGCGGGTGCCCCCTGGCTGGCGCATAAGGCGAGCCATGAGGGCGTGATCTGCGTCGAGAAGATCGCCGGCCATGATCCCGAGCCGCTTCATCCCCTCAACATTCCGGGCTGTACCTATAGCCGTCCGCAAGTGGCGTCTGTCGGGCTGACGGAAGAAAAGGCGAAAGCGACAGGGCGCAAGCTCAAGATCGGACGCTTCCCGTTCATGGCAAACGGCAAGGCACTGGCCATGGGCGAGCCCGATGGCCTGACCAAGACCATTTTCGACGCCGAAACCGGCGAGTTGCTCGGCGCGCATATGATCGGCGCCGAGGTGACGGAAATGATCCAGGGCTATGTGATTGCGCGCACGTCCGAGCTGACGGAGGCAGAACTGAAGGAAACCGTTTTCCCGCATCCGACCATTTCGGAGACAATGCATGAATCGGTCCTTGCAGCCTGGGGTGGGGCGCTCCACTTCTAGTCATGACCATGCAGCGCATCACCATCGATCATCGGAAGCCGACGTCACTCCGTCACCCTGAAAAGGCCAACCGGCCTGACAACCCGGTCCAGCGCAAGCCTGACTGGATCCGGGTGAGGGCACCAAATAGCCCGGTCTATCAGGAGACACGCAAACTGATGCGTGACAACAGGCTGGTAACGGTCTGTGAGGAAGCGGCCTGTCCGAATATTGGGGAATGCTGGTCCCAGCGTCATGCAACCATGATGATCATGGGTGAAATCTGCACACGCGCCTGTGCGTTCTGCAATGTCACAACAGGCATGCCTCATGTGCTGGATCATGATGAACCCCAGCGTGTCGCCGAAGCTGTTGCCAAGCTTGGGCTCCGTCATGTCGTCGTCACGTCTGTTGATCGTGACGATCTGGCCGATGGAGGTGCTTTGCATTTTGCCCATACTATTACAGCCATACGTAACGCCTCTCCTGCCACCACAATCGAGATCCTGACGCCGGATTTCCTGCGCAAGCCTGGCGCACTGGAAGTGGTGGTGAAGGCGAGACCCGACGTATTCAATCATAATATTGAAACTGTTCCCCGTCTTTATCCGTCTATCCGCCCAGGCGCGCGTTATTTTCAGTCCGTCCGGCTACTGGATGATGTGAAGGCATTCGACGCGTCCATCTTCACCAAATCAGGCCTCATGCTTGGACTTGGCGAAGAAAAGATGGAGGTAGCGCAGGTGATGGATGATTTTCGCATTGCTGATGTCGATTTCATCACGATGGGGCAATATTTGCAGCCAACACCCAAACACGCCGGTGTTGCCAGATTTGTTACACCTGACGAATTTGATGAATATGCCCGACTGGCTCGTGCGAAGGGCTTTCTGCAGGTGAGCGCGAGCCCGCTTACCCGTTCTTCCTATCATGCTGATTCTGACTTCGCTGCGCTCAGAGAGGCACGGCAGAACAGATTGAAGCAAACCCCGCTTCAGTCGGAGAATCAGTGAATGCCCACCCATGCTGAACAACGGCTGATCGCTTATACTCCTGAGCAGCTTTTTGATCTCGTGGCCGATGTGGGGGCCTATCCGCAATTTCTGCCCTGGTGTGTCAAGGCGACTATCAAATCACAAACAGACCAGGAGCTGGTCGCGGATCTGACAGTGGGTTTTGGTCCTTTTCGCGAAACATTTACCAGTCGGGTTGCGCTGGAACGTCCAGATCGTATCAGGGTCCGGTATGAGAAAGGACCATTCCGCTATCTGAACAATGTCTGGACATTTACCCCTGATCCCCGTGGCTGTCTGGTCGATTTCTTTGTTGATTTCGAGTTCCGGTCACGTCTGTTGCAAAATGCGATTGGTGTGGTCTTCAACGAAGGCGTGCGACTGATGGTCTCGGCATTCATAAAGAGAGCACGTGATATCTACGGGGTCTCTACTCAGCCTGGTGCGGTAATTCGAGAGTGATCACGCGGTCGTTTTTTTGAGCTTCCGCAACTGCAACGTCTTCGTTACGTTCTCTCCTGGTCAAAAAAGAATCCTGCATGGAGCAAATGCCTTGCAGGGGCTTTCAGAACCGGGATTATCGGAAGGAAGAAACATGAAATTTGCCAAACTGTGTGCCACGCTGACGGCCGCCACCTTTGTTGTTGCGACCCCGGCTTTTGCCAAGCATGCTTCGCACAAGTCTCATGCAAGCAAGAGCGAAATGCACAAGAAGGGTTCCAAAGCGGCCAAGGGCTCTGACGCGACTGAAGACCTGAACGCACGCAGCCTGCAGCAGGCACAGACGCCGGTTCCGGCATCTTCTCCGGCTGCGGCACCAGCTGCAAATGCAACGGCTCCGGTTCCGGCTCCCATGCCGATGGACCCTTCCATGAAGATGCCGGCTTCTTCGATGCCTGCACCTGCAGGGCAGTAAGAAATCACGATCCGGAAGGGACAGATTCCTCTGGTCTCTGTTTCCTGCCTGAACTGAAGATTTCAGAAAAACCTCGTCGCAATGCGGCGGGGTTTTTTGTTTTCGGCCTGATGCTTTCTTTTTCCACGCGTAGCTGACTAAATGTTCTGCAATCTCACGCGTGAGTCCCTACCGTTTCCTGCCCGGATTACCTATATCCCCCGGTTATGAGCGGTGTAGATAAGAAACTGGTACGGGCCTGGGTCCGGCAACAATCCGGTCCGGCCAGACGTGCAGTCCTGCCTGTCGTCATGTTGGGGTGTCTTGGCACGTTGATCGGCATTGCCCAGGCATGGTGTCTCGCCTCTGTTATTGGCTCGTTATTGCAAACACGCGGCCTGCAGGTTCTGGGACTGATCGCTGAATTTGCCGCTCTCGCCTTTTGTCGGGCGCTTTGCCTGTATTTTCAGGAAAGTCTGGCCGCACGCGCGGGGATCGTGGCACGCGAACGTCTGCGTCGTTCGGTTCTGGATACGGTTATCGGGATTGGACCCGCCTTGCTGCGTCGACAGCATTCCGCCGAAATAGCGGCTTTGCTGGTCGATCGTATTGAAGTGCTGGATGGGTATTTCGCGCGCTGGCTTCCTGCATCCATGACATGGATGCTCTTTCCGCTCGTCGTGCTGGTTGCCGTTTTCGTGGTCAACCCGCGTTCAGCACTCATCCTCGCCGTTTGCGGTATGTTGGTGCCGGTCGCTCAGGCTGTGTTCGGGATCGGGGCAGCGCTCGCCTCACGTAACCAGTTTCTGGCGATGGTCAGGCTGCAGGCGCGTTTTCTTGATCGGATCCGGGGCATTGCAACAATTGTGCTCTCGAACGCAACCGACCGCGAGGCGCAGGCGCTTTCGTCTGCTGCCGATGACCTGCGTCGACGCACGATGAAAATTCTGCGTATCGCGTTTTTTTCCTCTGCAGCAATCGATATGGCCATGGTGGCTGCGATTATTCTTGTCGTTCTGACGCAGGGACATTTTGTACATCTCGATGCATTTTCGATGCCCAACATCTATCCTGCACCTCATTTCACCGAGACCTTGTTCGCACTTTTCCTGGTACCTGAATTTTTTGCCCCGTTCAGGGGATTGGCTCTGGCATATCAGGACCGCGCTCATGCTGCAGGTGCCGCCGAAGCCATGGGAAATATCGGCGATGGTGAACAGAGAGCGGGAGAGGAAACGTCAGAAACGCCTGAGCAGATTGACCCTGTCGCAACCATCGAGGCCCGGTCTCTCTCCTATCGCTGGAATGATACGGCGCCCTGGATCTTCGAGGATCTTGATTTCTCGGTAGGGCCGGGTGAGGTACTCGTGCTTGACGGCCCTTCAGGGTCCGGAAAATCGACCCTTATCGAGTTGCTTCTCGGCTTCGTCAGACCCAGCTCGGGACGTATCCTGTTCAATGAACAGGATATCGCGACGATGCGTGGTCGGGATATCGCCCGGCATCTTGCCTGGATAGGTCAGAAACCGGTGCTGTTCGCGGGAACACTGCGTGATAATCTTCTTTTTGCCCGTCCGGATGCGGATAAGGAAACACTTGATAACGTTATCGCAGCTGCCTCTATCGACGATTTTCTCAAGGATCTCCCTCTGGGCCTCGATACGCAGATTGGAGAGGGGGGCTTTGGTCTCTCGGGTGGCCAGGCACAGCGAGTGCTATTGCTCGCGCCTATCTCAAGGATGCGCCGCTTCTCCTGCTTGATGAGCCAACGGCTCATCTCGATCCCCAGACCGAAAACGGGATCATAGAAGCACTGAAGCGACTGGCAGAGGGGCGGACAGTTATTCTCAGTTCTCATTCCGCAGCCATGAAGGCACTTGGTACCAGATATCTTCAACTGGGCAGGGCATCATTGCAGGAGGCTCAGTCATGAGTCTTGCTCCGAACCGAAATCCGGGAATGACGGGCAGTCTCAGCAGGCAGAGCCCGGTGTGACATTGGCTCTGGGACGTATTCTGGGCGTCTGGCGTCCGTTCTATGTGCGACTTGCTACCGGCCTTCTGCTTTCTGCACTGGCTCTGCTGAGTGGTCTTGCGTTGATGTGGAATGCTGGTGTTGGTGTGTCAGCACTTGCACTTGGTACCGGCCTGGCTTTCGGTCTGTTACGTGGTTTTGGTGCGGCGCGTATTGTCCTGCGCTATGCAGAGCGGCTTTTTGCCCATGATGCCATGTTCAGGGCTCTGGCAGCCCTGCGTGTCTGGTTCTTTCGCCATCTGGCGAAGGGCGCTGCGGCTGGTCTTGGTTTTCGGCGTGCTGGCGACCTGATGAACCGTCTGGTCGGCGACGTCGAGATGCTGGATAATCTCTATCTGCGTATTGCGATGCCTGTACTGGGCATTCTGATATCGTTGCCCGTACTTGCCCTTGTTGCAGGTTACGAAGACTGGCGTCTGGGCATGATCTTAGGCGTACTCTTCCTGCTCGCTGCCTGTATTGTTCCGTTGGCTGCTGCGCGTATGGCTTCGCGTCGTAGCGGCGCGATCCTGCATGCCGAAGCCTCACTGCGTGTGGCGGCACTGGATCTTGCGACTGGATTGCGTGAGGCACGTGCCTTTTCCGGCGAAGCCCGTCTTGCCGAACGGATAATCAGCGAAGAGTCACGTCTGCACCAGGCTCAGCTGGTGCAGGCGCGTGCAATGGCCGGAGCTGGGGCCATGTCCTATCTCTGCGGTCAGGCCGCACTCGTACTGGTGCTGCTTGCCCTTACAGGGATTGCCGGTTTTAGTCTCAGCTTTCTGTCTGGCGTGGCTCTCGTTTTTCTGACGGGTACAGTTTTTGAATCAGTTGGAACCCTGGCGCGAACAAGTGTGCTTGCCAGTCAGGTCGGACAGGCTGCCCGCCGTGTGGTCGGTGTGGCCGACCAGGATCAGTCGTCTGGTGCAGCAGGCTGTGCCGCGCCGGAGGCAGGCGATATTGTTTTGCGGGATGTAACCTTTCGCTGGGAGAGCGCGCGTGCCGCTGTCTTGCATCGTCTGAACATGACCGTTCATGCTGGCGAGCATGTGGCGCTTATTGGCCCTTCAGGCGCAGGAAAATCCAGTCTCGCGGCGTTGCTGCTCAAGGTCGCAGTACCGGAGAGCGGAGATATCCTCTTTGGTGGTCATTCCATTTCAACGCTTGATACGGATAGTCTTCGTGCGCGCATCGGGTGGCTTTCGCAGGCAACGCATCTTTTCAGCGATACAATCCGGAACAATCTGCTGCTTGGGCAGGAAAATATTCCGGAGTCCCGTCTCTGGGAGGCACTGGAGCGGGCCGAAATAGCTGAAACCGTTCAGGCTCTTCCAGATGGTCTCGATAGCTGGGTCGGCGAAGGAGGGGCCCGACTATCGGGCGGGCAGGGGCGCCGTATCGCTCTGGCGCGTACACTGCTGCAGGAAACCCCCATTGTTATTCTGGACGAGCCGGCAAGCGGTCTGGATTCAGCCACCGAACGATCCTTTCTCGAAACTCTGGGTCGCACCATGCAGGGCCGCACAGTCATTCTGATTGCGCATCGCCTGACTGGTATCGAGAGTCTCGATCGTGCCTGGCGACTGGAAAACGGAGAATTGCATCCTTTGCCTCTCTGAGGGCGTAAGGGCTTTGCTTGACGCAAGAACAGTCACACGGCAGTGACAGAGCTACAGCTCCGTGGATGTCACGGCGATTCGAAAAGGAAATAAAAGATGCGTCGTCTGCCTGTGATGTTGTCGGTCTGCGCCCTTGCAGGGCTTGGTGCCTGTACAAACGGCTCTGATCGTGACCGCTACCCGGTCTTTTTCGAGCCCGCATCGACGGCAATCTCGCCGACGGCGCAGGGGATTATCGACAAGGCGGCTGCTGAGGCGCGCAATAATCATGCCAAGACGGTCGAGGTGATTGGGCACGCCGGTGCTCATGGCAATCTTTCTACCGATGAGATGCTGTCTGTCGAACGTGCCAAAATTGTGGCGGCAGCGCTGACCAAGGCTGGTGTTGGTGACGCCCAGATCACTCAGATCGCGCATCCTCCCAAGAATAACGAAGATGCAAGTATTGCTTCACGACTGGTGACGATTGAAGTCGATCCCTCGACGCCCTGAAGCGTCAATCCGATGGTTCGCAGCGCTCTTTGACCGATACTGATCTCTCTTCCCTGACTAAGGAAACCTGCGAAACTCCTGACGCGGTGTTACACCGCGTTTTCGGCTTTACCGCTTTCAGGGGGCAGCAGGAGGAAGTCATCAATACGGTCATGGGCGGTGAAGACGTGCTCGTGATCATGCCAACGGGCGGTGGCAAAAGTCTCTGCTACCAGGTGCCTGCATTGTGCAGGCCCGGTATGGGGATTGTTATCTCGCCGCTGATTGCGTTGATGGATGACCAGGTTGCAGCCCTGCGCCAGCTCGGCGTCAATGCCGCTGCACTTCATTCCGAAGTTGCTCCGGACCGCCTGGACCAGACACGCGCTGATCTGCGTGAAGCGCGTATTGATCTGCTATATATTTCACCCGAGCGTCTTGTCTCGCCCGGCACAGCGCGCTGGCTGGCGCGTAATCCTGTCTCTGTTCTGGCCATCGACGAAGCCCATTGCGTTTCGGCATGGGGGCATGAATTCAGGCCGGAATATCGTTCTCTGGCCGATCTGCCGAGCATTTTCCCCGGCGTCCCCCGGATTGCGCTGACTGCAACCGCAGATTCGCGCACGCAGGATGATATCCTGCTTGCTCTGGGTATGCCCGATGCAAAACGTCTGACATCAAGTTTTCATCGTCCAAACCTGTTTCTTGCAGCTTCACCGAAGGGGTCCGAAACCAGACAGGTGCAGGAGGCGCTCGCGCCCCATCGTGAGGAGGCCTCGATCGTCTATTGCGGCAGCCGGAGCCGTACCGAACGCATGGCCAGGAGCCTGAGGGAGCGTGGTTTCAATGCCCTGTCTTATCATGCAGGGCTGTCTTCCCAGGAAAAACATGCCACGCTCATGCGCTTCAGAAGCGGCGAGCCAATGGTGATTGTTGCAACAGTCGCTTTCGGTATGGGCATCGATCGCCCCGATGTGCGCTGCGTCGTCCATCTCGATATGCCAGCCTCGCCCGAAGCCTATTATCAGCAGATCGGTCGGGCCGGACGTGACGGTGAACCTGCAGATACGCTGCTGCTGTATGGCGGTGAGGACATGGCGCGCGCGCGCCACTGGCTGGAACAGTCAAGTGCACCTGACACCGAAAAGCGCGTGATGCAGGCGCGTCTTGAAAGCATGATTGCCCTGACCGAAACAGTTGGCTGTCGTACCCAGGCGCTTCTGGCCTGTTTTGGTGAAGCGCTCTCTGCCCCATGCGGTCATTGTGACAATTGCCGTAACCCGGCCCAGACTTTCGACGGTACTGAAGCCGCACAGAAAGTATTGTCCGCCATCTACCGGACCGGTCAGCGCTTTGGTGCGGTTCACCTTACAACTGTTCTGCGTGGCAAGCTGACCGAAGCCATTGAACGCCATGCCCATCAGCATCTTACCGTATTCGGTGTCGGCAAGGAGCATTCCGAGCAATGGTGGCGTGGTGTGATCCGTCAGTTGATTGCACGAGGAGCGATCAGGATGAGCGGTGAGCATGGTGCGTTGGGACTCGATGTCGAGGCTGCCCGTCCCATTCTTCGTGGTGAGGAAAGTCTGCGTCTGCGCATGGATCCTCTCAAGCCGTCAACAGGCTCAGCAAGAGCTCCGTCAGCGACGACGCTGGTCGATACGCTGGACGAACACGAGCGCCATCGTTTCGAGGCCTTGCGTCGCTGGAGACGCGACGAGGCGCGGGAGCAGGAGATTCCGCCCTACGTCATTTTTCATGATGCCGTGCTGACCGAGATCGCCCGTGAGAATCCGGAGAGTGTCGAAGAGCTCTCGGTTATCAAGGGCGTCGGTGCGTCGAAACTCAAACGCTATGGCGATGCCGTGATCGCCGCTCTCGAGGAGTCCTGACGCAGTAGCCAGTCAGACCGGTCCTATTCCTTGAGTTTGAAATTGACGGTTGTCGAGCTGCCGCCAAGATATCTGAATGTCATGGGAACAGTGTCACCCACCTTGATCGTATCCGGAAAATTGCGGCAGATCAGATGGTAGCCCCCTTCGGGAAAGACCATCGTCATGTCACCGGGTATGGTGAAATGTGAGAAGAGACTCGCCGTATGACTCGTGACTTCCTGTTCGCTATGAAAGGCGTCGATATCAGCGCAGTCGGGTGAGGTTACTCCTGAAATCAGATGCGCCTCATGACTTTTATTGACGATGGTGAAGTACGCGGCTGCCAGGCCCGGGTAATGAGGGGCGCGACGCATCCAGCCCTCAATCGTAATGTCGCGATTGGCATTTTTCTGCCCCGGCAGATTGTTGTCGTCGGTCTGGGCGTGTCCGGCAGACGGGGCAATTACTGCTCCTGTCATGCAAACCGACACGAGTGATGCCAGAATAGCTTGCACTCTTCTCACCAATACGCTCCTTTCTGCCCCCGGTCCGCAGGGCCGGGTTCGCACCATTATCTGCCCATCAGGGGGAAACTCTCATGAATTGTCCGTTCTGCGGCCATGAAGATACGCAGGTCAAGGATAGTCGTTCGACAGATGATGGTGCGGCAATACGCCGCCGTCGTGTCTGTGCGGGTTGTGCCCAGCGTTTTACGACAATTGAACGTGTGCAATTGCGTGAACTTGTGGTGACCAAGATGGATGGCCGACGCGTGCCTTTCGACAGGGACAAGCTGGCGCGATCGATCCGTATTGCGCTGCGCAAGCGCCCGGTTGAGGAAGAAAGACAGGAGCGTATTGTGAACGGGCTGGTAAGACAGCTCGAAGCTTCGGGTGAGGCAGAAATTTCTTCGTCGCGTATCGGCGAATTGGCCATGGATGCATTGCGCAGCATCGATGGTGTCGCTTATGTGCGCTTTGCAAGTGTATATCGCGATTTTCGCGAAGTAGAAGCTTTCTCGAAGCTCCTGACGGATATGCGTCCAGGCGAGGAGGGAGGTCTCCTTCCCGCTATTGGCGAGCGCGAGAAAGACAAGGAAGCAGGAAAATGACCGACGAAGCCCAGACCAAGAACCCGCCCAAGCGCTCGCGCACTGTCGCACGCGTTGCGGCCGTTCAGGCGTTGTTCCAGTGCGAACAGGGTGGTGAAAACGCCGAAACGGTCATCAATCAGTTTCAGCGTCATCGTCTTGGGGGCAGCGTGGGCGACGGTTTTGAGGAAGGGTATGTTCCTGACGCCGACTTCCGTCTCTTTGGCCTTATCGTCAAAGGGACGACTCTTGCCCAGGATCGCATTGATCAGGCTCTTTTGGGCGCTCTGCCGACCAACTGGCCGCTATCGCGTCTTGACCCAGTGCTGCGTGCGCTTCTGCGCGCAGGGGTGTGGGAGCTGGGGGAGGATATTCCGTCACGCGTTGTGATCAACGAATATCTCGATGTGGCTCACGGTTTTTTCTCGGGTGATGAGGCTCGTCTTGTGAATGGTGTGCTTGACACGCTCAGCAAGGCCCGTGATGCCGGAAAAGACAGTGCGAAAGAGGGCGGAGCCGACGCTTCCTGAAATGAGCGGCGGCGAATTCGACTTCATTGAGCGTTTCTTCAAGCCGCTTGCTGGCGAAGGAGCGCTTGGACTGAGCAACGACGCAGCGCTGTATGAGGTGTCTCCTGACAGACAGCTGGTCCTCTCGACCGATACGCTTGTCGAGGCGGTGCATTTCCTGCCTGATGATCCGGCCGAGACGATCAGTCGCAAATTGCTGCGTGTCAGCCTTTCCGATTGTGCAGCGATGGGGGCGGAACCGAAAGCCTATCTGCTGAACATCAGTCGCCCCAGTGCGTTTGATGACCAATGGTTTGCCAGTTTCAGCACGGGGCTTGCTCTTGATCAGGCACAATATGGTGTGCGGCTGCTCGGAGGTGACACCACGGGTACACGCGGTCCGCTTGTGCTGAGCCTTACTGTTCTGGGCGAGGTGGGACGCGGGAAGGCGGTCAGCCGCTCTGGTGCGCAGCCGGGCGACACTCTCTGGGTAACGGGGACAATCGGGGATTCGGCACTCGGATTGCAGGCTCTTCTGGGCGAGATCACCGATCCTGACGGGTATCTTGCGGCCCGTTATCGTATTCCCCAGCCTCGTGTCGGTTTTCCGCTCTCGGATTTTGCAAGCAGCGGCATGGATGTATCTGATGGGTTGATCCAGGATGCAGGGCATCTGGCCCATGAAAGCGGCGTGAAAATCGAGATTAATGCCTGTTCCGTGCCGCTATCCTCTCATGCCCGTGCGGCAGGCGTTGCCTGGTTTGAGACCTGTCTGACAGGCGGCGATGATTACGAACTTCTGTTTACGGCTCCCTGCGAGAAGACCGTGCAGATCAGGGAGGCCGGAAAAGCCTTTGGTCTGGCCGTCACGCCCATAGGGCGTGTGAGTGACGGACAGGGCGTGTCTCTGCTCGATGATGAGGGAGAGAAATGTCTCTTTCCCGCAAGGGCTGGCAACATTTCTGACCCTGACCGGGTCAGAACGGCCGGTTGATCAGGACAAGGCCCGATCAATGTCCTTTTCATAAAGACGATGGATCTTGTTCGGTTCGGGAACAAGTCTCTTCACAAGATTGAGCATGGGCGTGTTGGTATCAAGAATCCAGCCAAGCTCGACGGATTTGTAGGGAAGCGTTGCACGCCGGCGTATCAGCTCATCAATCGCCAGTGAGGGCATGAGTGCGCCAAGAACTGTACCGCGCATCTTGTGTGAAACACCGAGCAAAATGACCCGTGCTGAGTCGAAGCGATGCGACAGCAGGCGTGTTCCGAGTCTGGCCCAGCCGAGCAGGGAAGGGGTACCATCGATATCCGGTATGATATCAAAGATATTCGGGACCACCAGTGCCATGGCAGCAGGCTCACCGGCATGATCGATCTGAACGTAGTGTTCGGGGCGCAGGACCAGCTTGAGCTGTTCGATCAACCCCGCCATCTCGTAGGACTGAAGCGGGACGAAGTTATAGGTGCCTGCCCAAGCATCATTATAAAGAGAGCGAAGCACCTCACCTTGCGCTGTAATTTCCCTTTTGGAGAGGTGCGATACTGTGACATCCCCGAGCTTGCCTTGCCCCGGTTTGAGCGCACCGGGAACGATATGGCGGTCATCGAGGTCATCAGTAAGATCAAGCTTGAATGTCAACAGATCCCGTGTGGGTTCGAAGCCAAGGGCCTCGATGAGGCCATGCAACTCAGGCGGATGCCATGGGGTACCAATCATGGGCGATTGCGTCTGCCCCTGTATCATGAGACCCGATTCACCATGATAGCCTAACGTGACAGGACCACGCATGCGGTTCATGCCCTGATCGCGCAGCCAGAGCTCTGCCGTATCCAGAAGCGCCTTGACGATTTCCGCTTCGGGCAGGGCATCAAGTGCGCCGAACCAGCCGATTTTTTCGTCCCAGGCTTCGAGCGCCTTGCCATCCACGACAGCTGAAATACGCCCGACCGGCATGCCGTTGCGCCAGGCCATGAAGTAGCGAACGGACGCATGGCGGAAGATGCCATTGCGTTTCGGATTCAGAAGGTCGTTCTGCTCCATATCGAGAGGTGGCATATAGCCGTCCTGCCCCTTGTAGAGCAGGCGAGGAAGCCGGATGAAGAGCTTGAGATCCCTCCGTGACGTCACCGGGCGAATTGTCAGGCCGTCATCTTCATGATCATGATCTGGAGAGCGGGCTGCGACCGGAGCGTCATGCCGCGGCCTGACCGCTTTTGCCTCACCGAAAGAACGAGGGGTGACCGATCGGTCAGCGATAAGCACATCAGTGACAATCTGGCGGGAATCTGCTGCGTCCGGCAAGGTGAACTCTCTGTTGCAATAGGCCGGTTGGACCTGATGGCTTGACCGGAACATATCTTAATTGACGAAAGCGCGTTGAATGTCACGTCCAGAACGGTTTGCAAAGCCAGAGTTTGTTCCTGGTCATACCCTTATCACGGGGGCCTCAGGTGGTCTCGGTCAGGCGTTGGCCCTGCATTATGCGCGTTCCGGAACCCATCTCACACTCTGGGGACGCAATCTGCAAAAACTTGAAAAGCTTGCTGCTGCCTGTAGTGCCAAGGGGAGCACCGTTACCGTTCATGCTTTGCCGCTGACGGATCTCGATGCCGGGATCGCTCTTTTCCGGGAGGACGACACCCGAAAACCTGTCGATCTGCTCATTCTGAATGCAGGTGTCTCTGATATACGCCCCTATGGCGCGTTGACTGAGAGTATTGAAAGCGTCAAAGAGGCCGCCTTGGTCAATTATGCCGCGCCGGTAACGCTGGCGACTGCGGCTGCTTCTGTTATGGCGCCGCGACATTGTGGACGTATTGTGCTGATCGGGTCTGTCGCAGCACATCATGATCTGCCGTTTGCCACCGCCTATAGCAGCTCAAAGGCCGGTCTTGCACGATTTGCCACCAGTCTTCATGCAGCAATGACACCCCATCAGGTAGGGGTAACGCTGATCGAGCCCGGGTATATTGATACGGCGATGAGCCGTCGCCTTGAAGGTGCGCGGCCATTTCTTGTTTCTGCTGAAAAAGCAGCAGCGCTTATTGCTCAGGCGGCGGCGTCGAAACGTGCTGTTGTAATTTTTCCCGGTATCTTTGCTTTGCTCAAGCTGGTGTCGCTTCTGGTACCGCGGGCAATTGCTCATCGTCTGTTGCGTCTCGCACGGGTCAAACAGAACGCTGCGTAAGGGATATTTGTGATGCCAGGTGTTGACGCAGACCCTATTGCCTGCAAGTTCTGCGTCACGAATTGCCGGATTTTCAATCAAACCTGACTCTCGTTCGGGTATTGCCCCCTGTGAAATGGAGCATGTCATGCAGGATATTGTCACTGTCGATATTGGAGGCACAAACGCACGTTTTGCGATTGCCAGGGTCGATCAGGGGCGTGTCGTCGAGCTTGGTGAAGCAACGACTCTCCGCACGGCAGATCATGCAAGCCTTGCTCTTGCCTGGGAAGCTTTCGGTCGTGCGATCGATCGCGAGCTGCCATGCTATGCTGGCATCGCCATAGCCTGTCCCATCCAGGGTGAAACCCTCAAGATGACGAATAACCCCTGGGTTATCCAGCCAGCCATGCTGGCTGAGCGTCTTCATCTGGATGACTTTACCCTTGTGAATGATTTCGGTGCGGTCGGTCATGCTGTGGCCCAGATCGATGACCGTTATCTCCGTCATCTCTGCGGTCCAGATCGGCCTTTGCCCAGTGAAGGAACGACAACAATTGTCGGTCCGGGGACCGGGCTCGGGGCTGCTTGTCTCTTGCGTCGCAAGGGCCAGTATTTCGTGATAGAGACTGAGGGCGGCCACATCGATTTCGCACCTCTGGATGAATTTGAAGACAAGATTCTCCGTGCCCTGCGCCGTCGTTTTCGGCGTGTGTCTGCAGAACGGATTGTATCAGGTCCCGGTCTGACCAATCTTTATGAAATCATCGCTGAAATGCAGGGGCTGCCTATCACCATGCGTGACAACAAGGCCTTGTGGGAAATGGCGATGGAGGGGCGGGATTCTATGGCAGCTGCCGCACTGGAACGCTTCTTCCTTTCTCTTGGCGCTGTTGCAGGTGATCTGGCTCTGGCCCATCGCGCGCAAGGGGTGGTGATTGCGGGCGGGCTTGGACTGCGTGTGGCTGACAGATTGCCGCATTCCGGTTTTGCAGAGCGTTTTATCGCCAAGGGTCGGTTTGAGACCATGATGAGCGATATGCCTGTGAAAATTATAACCCATCCCCAGCCCGGCCTGTTCGGGGCTGCGGCCGCTTTCGCCTCCGAGCATCCGGAGCTCTGAGGACAGAATATTTTGTGTCATCCTAATAACAAGGGAATATGACAAAAAAAATTCGAGAGTTTCTGAAAACACAGCTATTCAGTATGTGTGAAGAGCCCGGCTATAGGTCGGGCTCTTTTTATTTGGCAGGTTGTTCATAACTGCGTGAGGCAGAGTCAGGCGAGACAATAGTTCTTTTGAACGCGTCTTGATGTTAAGCGGGCAAGAGTACTTGTGCAAAGCCACAAACCTTGTTTATACCGTAAAAAATTACAATTATGTAATCCGGTATCTCCACCAGGTGAATGGACATAAAGGCCAGATATGAAAATCGTTCCGGACACTGATTTGGTGGATCCTGCACACAAGACAGCCAGAGCCACGCCCTTTTATTATCACACCTATTTCCAGGTGATCTTGGCCATTGTGGCAGGATCTTTGATTGGCCACTACGCACCCCATACCGGCCAGGCTTTGCAGCCCTTTGGCGACGGATTCATCCGTCTTGTCAAAATGATCATTCCCCCGGTGATTTTCCTGACGATTGTGACTGGCATTGCCGGGATGCGCGACCTGGGGGCCGTGGCCCGCGTTGCAGGAAAAACGTTTTGCTATTTTCTTTTCTTTTCAACTCTGGCGCTGGTTGTTGGCCTCGTAACTGCAAACGTTATCCGTCCCGGATCTGGCATTCATGCGAAGATTGGCGAAGCAGGTCATCATGCAGAAAAGCTGGATAAATATATAAGTAAGGCGCACGATAGTAATGTCGTGGATTTTGTCCTTAATATCATTCCTGACACCTTTGTTTCCGCATTTACGAGTGGAAATATTCTTCAGGCGCTTTTTGTTGCCATTCTGACAGGAATTGGTCTTGCCCTGATGGGTGAGCGAGGCGCGCGTATCTATGGCGTGCTTGAGGAAGTCTCGGCAGTTGCGTTCCGCATTGTCTCTATTCTGATGAAAGCCGCTCCGATCGGTGCTTTCGGCGCCATGGCCTATACGGTCGGAACATACGGGGCAGGTAGCCTTGCTGATCTTGCGACGCTGATCGTCACTTTCTATCTGACCGCTATCATTTTCGTCGTGGTCGTTCTGGGACTGGTCGGGCGATGGCAGGGTTTTCGATACTGCGCCTGATTGCCTATCTGCGGGGTGAACTGCTTCTGGTTCTGGGGACATCGTCGTCGGAGAGTGCTCTGCCGAGCCTCATGAACAAAATGGAACGAGCCGGGTGCCCCAAAAGCATCGTCGGGCTTGTCGTGCCGATGGGTTATTCTTTCAATCTGGACGGTACGAATATCTACATGACGCTTGCGGCATTGTTCATTGCTCAGGCCTATGACATCCATCTCAGTCTTGGTCAGCAGGCCCTGCTTCTCGGCATGGCGATGTTGTCCTCAAAAGGGGCAGCAGGTGTCACCGGGGCAGGGTTCATCACCCTGGCCGCTACGCTTTCAATCCTGCCGACGATTCCGGTTGCCGGTATTGGTCTGATTCTTGGTGTCGATCGCTTTATGAGCGAGTGCCGAAGCCTGACAAATTTCATAGGCAACGCAGTGGCGACCATTGTTGTGGCCCGATGGGAGGGCGTACTGGACCGTAAAGCCCTAGCATACGCTCTCAGCGGTCATGGTGAAGATCCCGGCGCGCCGTCCTTGACGGCCGAGTGAAGAGCAGGATCTGATCTGATGGAAAACTGGATGCGGTATGTCCAACGGTCCAGCGCGCCGAAGGTGGCAATGCTTGCGTTCTGCATCATGACTGGCGGGTCGTCGGGTCATGCGCAGGGTCTTAATCCGGCTCCCGAATTGCCATCCCAGACACGGGCTCCCGCTGAACCTGCGGTCAGTGCCTATCCGGCACCAGCGGCGGGCGACGGGCTGACGACATCGGGTTATAACCTGTCACGCTGCTGAAGACTGGACGAAGATGCGCGACGCCAAAAATCGCCGTGATATTCTCGATCGACTCAAATTCATTCCGCTCAGCAAGGCGCAGAACATCTATCTGACCTTCTCCGGCGAAATGAGATTACGTCTGAATCAGACAGGCAATCCGAATCTGAAAAAAGGGCCAGCACAGCGTCAGGATATCATGCGCCTCGTTGGGGGTGCCGACCTTCATATCACGCGGTATTTTCGGGCATTTGGCGAATTGGCTCATGGTGGTATCTCTGGGCCGAATATCGGTGTTCCAGCGGCGAGCATGCGTAACAAGCTCGTGCTACAGCAATATTTTGCCGAGGCTGATGCGCCGTTTCCTGGTCTGCATGCCGGGATACGTTATGGGCGTCAGGAGTTCACCGACGGTGCCAATCTCCTGACGTCACAGCGCGACAACAACACGCTGCGCTTTGCTCTCAATGGCACGCGTTTCTGGCTACGTGGCAAGAAAATCAGGGGAGATTTCTTTGATTTTCATTATACGCGTCTTGGTCGCGGCGGGGTTCGCGACGATGTGCTCAACCGTGATATCCGGTTTTCCGGCGGTACGGCCGGGCTCGTGATCCCGGAAAATTTCCTAGGTAAATCCAGGCTGTACCTTGACCCCTTCATATGGCGCCTGCGTAACAGGCATGCCTTATGGGGCGGTGCTGCGGCGCGGGAGGAGCGCCTCTATTACGGTGTCCGGTTATGGGGAAATATCGACCGGCTGACTATTGACTGGGTCGCCAATTATCAGGGTGGCCGTTATGATAGTCGAAAGATAGAAGCGTTTCAGGTCTTTCTGGCCCAGACCTGGCGTCTGGGCAGCAAGAGTACGGCGCCACGTCTTGGCCTGCATGGTGATTATGCCAGTGGCGGAGGCGGTTTTGGCAAGGGAACCCTGAGAAACGCCTATGCGCCCTTTGGTAATAATATTTACTACAGTTATCAGCTCTTTCTGACGCCGACCAACCTGATTGCTCTGGCGCCGAACGTGACGGTCTCTCCGATAGAGAGCCTACGTCTGACATTCGAACATCAATTCGCCTGGCGAGCCAGTCTGACCGATGCGGTCTATCGCGCCAACGGTTCTGCTTTTGCCGGTACCCAGAAAACCCATGCCCGTCGGGTCGCACAATCGACCCGTGTGCAGGGCGTCTGGACCTGGACGCCCCGGTTGAGTTTTACAGGGCGCTACGAACATCTCCAGGCTGGACCGGCACTGACACGTGCGGGGTATTGCAGCTCGGATTTCGTGGCGGGATGGGCAAATTACCGGTTCTAGGCCAATCTTTCCTGCAAGATCCGACCGGCTCCATGCCAAGTGGCTTGCGCAAATGAATCAGCGCAAGCCAAGGCGTGTCTGGTAAGTAACCGGAAAAAGTGAAAGGGCTCGCAGCCAGGGGGTTGTGTCAGCTCTGTCATCCAGCAGGACATTATCGACACCACAGCTGCGCAGGAATTGCGCCTGATCCGCGATGAGATGACCTTCAGCCCGGATTTCCCCAGAAAACCCGTAATATTCGCGTAGGGCGCGAGCCTGGGAGAAGCCGCGCCCGTCGCGGAATATTGGAAAAGTCACGATGATGAGATCAAGATGGTCAAGTGCTGTACCCAGCGTCTCAACATCGAAATCCGGTGTCAGACGGATGGCACGGGTTGATTCTGTCATCTCGGCGACTGGCACGACTTCCAGGTTCGCAGGGGCGGGGTGTCTGGCCGGAGCAAGGTCAAACTGTTTCATAAGCCGCTTCCTTGAAGGGGGCGTCGCCAAGACGTGTCAGTGTGTCGAGAAACTGCTCGCCCTGTTCACGCACACTCAGATAGCGATCGACGATACGGGCGATGGCATCAACCATATCATCTTCCGGCAAGGCCGCCCCGAGTATGTCACCGGTACGTGACAGTGCATCATCGCGACCACCCAGAGTGATCTGGAAAAACTCCTCACCACGTTTGTCAACACCAAGCAGGCCGATATGCCCGACATGATGATGGCCACAGGCATTGATGCATCCCGAGATATTGATGCGCAGTTTGCCGATCTCTTCCTGCAACGCATTATCCCAAAGCGTGCACTCAGTTTCTGGGCGATCGGAATGGAACGTGCATTGGCGAGTGCGCAATAATCCAGACCAGGGCATGCGACGATATCGCCAATCAGTTCATGATTGGCGTCGGCCAGTCCGATTTCATTGAGTACCTCCCACAGCTCCAGCAACTTGTCCTGTGCTACATGGGCAAGGACGACATTCTGGAGATGGGTGACACGCAGCTCACCAAAGGAGAACTGGTCAGCAAGATCCGCCAGCCGGTCGAGTTGATCTGATGTGGCGTCACCGGGGATTCCACCAGCAGGTTTGATCGAGACCGTTACGGCAATACGGCCAGGTGCAAAATGCGGATGCGTATTGCTGCGCACCCACCGGTCAAATGCGATATTGCCCTGTCTGTCATTTCTGAGGCGCGCTTCCGCGTCGGGTGAAGCTGTCAGATCAGGCGCTGCAAAACGTGCCCTGATCGCGGCCACTGTCTCGGGTGCAAGGCGATAATGTGCCGGATTCATCAGGGAAAGTTCGTGTTCGACTGCCTTGCGGTAGCCCTCGATACCGAGCGCCTGAACGAGAATCTTGATACGTGCCTTGTAGATATTATCACGTCTGCCATAGGCGTTATAGACACGGAGTACGGCTTCAAGTGTCATCAGCAGATCGGCTTCGGGTACGGAGTCGAACAGTTCGTGCCCGACAAGGGGGGTGCGACCAAGCCCTCCGCCGACGAAAATGCGAAAGAGCGGTCCGTGCTCACCGGGGCGGGCCAGAATACCGATATCGTGGAAGCGAGCCGCCACACGGTCATGCGGGCTGCCGGAAATCGCGATCTTGAATTTGCGGGGCAGAAAGGTGAACTCGGGATGAAGGGTCGACCACTGACGCAGGATCTCAGCGTGAACGCGTGGATCCATCAACTCGTCAGCAGCTGCGCCCGCAAACTGATCGCATGTCACATTACGTATGCAATTACCGCTGGTCTGGATGGCATGCATATCGACATCGGCAAGCTGTCGCAGGATCTCAGGTGTCTCTTCCAGCTTGATCCAATTGAACTGGATATTCTGTCTGGTCGTAAAATGCCCGTAATTACGATCATAATGGCGTGCAATATGGGCAAGTTTACGCATCTGGCGGGAATCCAGCACGCCATAAGGTATGGCAATGCGCAGCATGTAGGCATGAAGCTGGAGATAGAGGCCGTTCATTAGACGCAGGGGTTTGAATTCGTCTTCGGTCAGTTCACCGCTCAGGCGGCGCTGAACCTGCCCCTCGAATTCAGCAATACGCGAAGCCAGAAACTCGCGATCGGCAGTCTGATACTGGTAGTGGCCGACAGGCGCATTCATGCGTCCAACTCCGTAGCAAATTGCGGGTGCACAGTCGGGCCAAAGGCCCTGATTCGCTCTCTCACACTGACAGGCTCAGCTGGTATTCCGGGACGGACCACAACTTCGTAGACACCGACCACACCATCACTCTGCGCTGATTTTATGGCAGTTTCGAGTTCAGCTTCGTATGTTTCAGGAGAGAAAATGGCGGCATGAACAATCGAACGCTGCCAGAGGCCATGGCTGTCGCGCCAGACAATATGTCCGTCGAGCAATCTGTTGGCCGTCAGCACGAGTGCCTCGCCAGCGCCTATGCGTATCGCCCGTTTCATGGTCGCTCCCGCCCTGTCTGAGCTTTTCACTGAGTGGATTATAAACTATCCACGATAATCGTGTGTTTATATCACAGGAAACCGTGTCAGGAGCAAGGCGCTAATCCACGCCTTTTTGCAGGAAATTGCATGATAGCCTCTTGCAGCCTGGTAAAATTCTCGCATACCGGTGCCTTGAACTTCTGTGGAGCTGAATCGATGCAGGATCGCTCACCCCTGTCGAAAGAAATTTTTCGCAATGCCATGGCACGCCTGGCCAGTGCGGTAACGATCATCACCACTGATGGCGAAAACGGGCGTCACGGCTTTACGGCTTCAGCAGTCTGCAGCGTATCCGATGAGCCGGCGACCCTGCTTGTGTGTGTGAATCGCACTGCATCGACTCACGCCCATCTGGTGCAGAACGGGCTTCTGGCGATCAATATTCTCGCCCATGAGCAGGAGGAACTCTCGACGCTTTTCGGCAGCTCGCGTTTTGATATGCAGACCCGCTTTGCCTCGGGCTCCTGGCGTAAGGGAGAGATTGGCATGCCAGTGCTTGAGGGTGCTCTGGTTTCTCTCGAATGCCGGATCAGTCTCACTCAGGAAATCGGTACGCACAGCGTGTTCTTTGTTGAACCGCTTTGCGCTGAATTTACCCAGGAAGAGGCATCGGGGCTTGTATGGTTTGACCGGGCCTATCGCCGCGCCTGAGCTGACAGGATGTGAGACTATGGGAGACAAGCCTGTGAAACAGGCTCGATTCCTCAGATATGCTCCAACAGAGCTTCGATCGTGTCGATCTGAAAAGCCTTCTGTATCAGGCTGCGCCCTGTGATCAGGGCACGACGTCGCGCTTCGATTTCACTCTCCCGGTCCCGGGCAGCCTCATAATCGGCAACCTGAGCAAAACCGATTGTTCGTCTTACCAGTTCAAGTCCGGCAAATCCGGCACTGTCATGCATGACCTGCTGCAAGAAACGCTTGCGTTCTGCAGCGCTTGCAGCGGATCCGGTAAGCGAGCCCATGTCACCACGTCCTGTTCCGGTCTCCCATCGTTCGAGATAGGCGTGCCGGAAGCTTGACCAGAACAGGGCGATCTCGTCACGCATCCAGTCTTCATGCTCCGGTTGAGCATAGGCATTCATGACCAGATTGGCGAGAAACATGCCAAGATCGAATCCGATTGGACCATAAAGCGCAAATTCTCCGTCGATGATCCGGACGTCATCTCCCGAGATCATGACCGATCCTGTATGCAGATCGCCATGAAGAAGAGACTGGCTGTTTGCAAGAAAGCGTTCCTGCAGACGCTCTACGGCTGAATGAAGTGTGCCGTCTTCCTGCAAGGCTGTAACCAGATCGTCCAGATCGGGGCTGATCCAGCGATTACGGGAGCACTCGCTGCGATAGGGGTCGGTAAGAACCAGATCAACTGTAATACGGGTCAGTGCCAGATTACGCGAGAAGAGATCCCGTATCGCATGGACATCCTCGAAGGGAAGGGCGCGCCATGATGTCGCGTAGCCTGCATGTCCCACAAACTCACCGATCCGTGCGGCAAAACCGGCGGGGGCGATTCCGGTGATCAGCGCATGACGCAACACGTGATGGGTCGCAAGATTTTCCATCACAATCAGAAAAAGCCCTTCATCGAGATGGTAGAGTTCAGGAATCTGGTGGCCGATAGCCGGGCTTACAGCCTGCATCCAGCGGGCTTCGAACAATGTGCGTTCAAGGGGCATGGCCCATGCAGGATCAACACGGACATAGGGCAGGGATTGCTTGCAGCAGACGCTTCCTGACAGGCCGGATACGATGAAGACTGTATTGAGATTGCCGTCGCTGACTTCGCGCGCGGTCCAGTCGATCGCTTCACCACCGAGACGGGATTTTACAGAAGGCAGCGTCGCGAGATAAGCGATCAGGGTCGAGGCTGTGAAGGGGCGATAGGCGCTCATGGGACCAGTTGCTTCAGCAGGGCGCGTGTCGTTGGTAGAACGCGCGATTTGAGCAGGGTAATCGCCTGCAGGTCGTGACATTCCAGCATGTCATATTCATCATTGGCGTTGCATCGCCATGCAGTTTCTATGGCAGCAAAACTCTGGTTCGTGTGGATGGTAAAACCGAGATCAACGATCCGGGTTGTATCGTGTTCGCAAGCCAGAAGGGCCCCGTCACTGAGACTTCCCCGGTCAGGCCGATTTCCTCTTCCAGTTCTGTGAGAAGTTGCGTCTTGAGATCCACGCCCTCGTTTCCCAGACGGGACTCGACGCTTCCGGCAGGTACGCCTTGCCAGAAACCGGGAAGATAAAGGGAGTCCGGATGGCGTCGCCCCAGAACAATTCCTTCGGGACAGATCAGAAGAGCGGTTACGGCGAGCGACCGCAAATTCAGTCGGGTGGCAAGCTCGGGCGAGCGCATTTGCGCCAGAACCCAACGATATTCGCACCAGAAGCCTGAGAGAGAGCTTTCTCTCAGCTCCGAAAGGCAGAAGACGCGCCCGTTATAGAGCCTGGGGTGCTTTTGCAGCGTTTGCTGCCAGACAGCTTCGATCCCCTGTTCTACTGCCGTGTCCAGAAGGGCGGGAGCAGAATGACAGGTGATCGACAGATCCGCAGAAAGCGGCGTGAGATGCCAGTTCTGTTCGGTAGGATTCATGAGAGTGCCTCATTGGCGCCAAGCAATTCATCCAGCTCGGCATAAAGAGCTTCACTCATGTTGCGGGCGCATGAACGGGCATTGGCTTGCAGCTGAAGTTCAGAGGTGGCGCCAGCAATTACGCTGCCTGTGGCGTCGTGTCGTAACAGCCAGCCGAAAGCAAGATCTGCAAGGCCACAGCCGTGACGTTCCGCAAGAGCCGTCAGTGTGTCGAGAAGCGTCCAGACCGAGGGATTACGGTAACGCTCCTGCAGATAGGTCCAGGCGGCGAGGCGGGATCCTTCCGGAGGAGAGGCATCCTGTCGGTATTTTCCGGTCAGCAGTCCCGAAGCGAGGGGGAAATACGGGAGCAGTCCAAGGCTGAAACGTCTCAGGGCAGGCAGGAGGTCGGTTTGGGCCTTGCGTTCAATGAGAGAGAGCTCATCCTGACAGCAAATGATCCCGGCCAGTCTGTCGCGGCGGGCAATATGGCAGGCATCGGCCACTTGCCAGGCGGGAAGATTTGATACGCCTGCATAGCGGATCTTTCCGGCGCGAGTGAGATCATCCAGCGTATGAAGCGTCTCTTCAATCGGGGTGCGCGGATCAGGGCAATGCAACTGGTAGAGATCAATCCAGTCTGTTTTGAGCCGCTTCAGACTCGCGTCGACTGCCTGCATGATATAGCGACGCGACGCGCCTGAGGCGTTTCCCGCCTCATCTGGTCCATCGACCATTTTCATGCCGAATTTTGTGGCCAGAACAGCCTTGTTCCGTTTGCCGACGAGGGCATTACCCAGCGCCTCTTCGGAGGCGCCGGGATAGGCGTCGCGACGGCCATACATATCAGCCACATCGAACAGGGTAACGCCCATATCGATTGCGGCATCGACAAGATGGCTCGATCGGACATTATCGATGCGACCGCCCAGATTGTTACAGCCAAGCCCGAGTTCTGACACGATCAGGCCTGATCTTCCCAGAGAGCGATAACGCATGCCAGTCTCCTCATCTTTCAGGTAAAGTCTAGATCAGCCGTCCCTGCTTGCAAAATCGCTTTTCGAACAAGTGCCGTGCCCAGAAGTCAGGGTAGAGAGAGTCTGACAGAAACGGGGCAATGATCCGAGAGAGTCAGAGCTGTATCCCGAGGTGGGTAGATCAGAACACGCAGACTATCCCTGACCAGCCAGGCACGTGCTGCCCCACCAAGCAGAATGTGATCGATAAAGTAGTTTCCACCCTCGCAGGGACTGGCAAATCCGCTCGTTGTCAGGACCGGTTTCAGGCTTCCGGTCATTTTCAGGAAATAGGGATCGTGCAGGGTCAGACGTCTGTTGAAATCACCAAGGACGACATAGGCCTCTCCCTTGTTCTCACGTGCTGCCATCCAGTCGGAAACAAGGGCGATCTGCTCGCGCAGAATCGGACAGGAATGACCGTTTTCGTTCCAGAGCCGATCCCAGCAGCCTGATTTGAGATGGACCACCAGTATATGCAGGGTCTGAATGCCATTGCCTATCAGGACATCGAGCCCGGGACGCAGGGCGTGGCCACCGTGAATGGGAGACCGGTCGAAAGCCGGTAATTCATCATGAGCCAGTATATGCCACGGGGGCTGGAGTACCAGGCCGATATTCTGGGCAATAGGTGCCTGACTCAGGATCAGTGTCTTGTCTCGAGAGGGAAAGAGCCGTCTGAGTGCGGCAAGGTCGCTGACTTCCTGTACGGCGAGGATATCAGCATTCAGACGTTGACCGATTGCGGCAAGTTCTGACCAGTCACGCAAAGACCGGTGCGGAATATCACGCGGTAATCCCGGGGTAGGAAGAAGAGTCAGCCAGTCGAGATTCCAGGTCGCGATCTTGACTGGCGCGGCTTCCACCGTCCGGGACAGTGCCCAGACGATGAGAAGCAGTAAAGGGAGGCGATCAGCCCGTAATGCCAAGATCGCCGAGCACATCACGCACTGTGCGTTCCTTGCGGGTCTGCTCATCGATTACGACGACCTGACCGGTGCCGATATCGTAGAACCAGCCCTGCAGAGCGAGTTCGCCTGCAGCCAGCGCGCCAACGACAGCAGGATGGGTGCGCAGATGAGCGAGCTGGAGCAGTACGTTCTGCTGGGCGAGTTCACGTACGGTTTCCGGACCGGCATCCTCGGCCTTGAATGGTCCCAGTGCTGCACGCGCTGCTTCGGCATTACGCAACCAGCGCTGAACTGTCGGCATGGCGTCGAACTTGGGATTGTTGAGGTCGCAGAGTGCGCCCATGGCACCGCAATTCGAGTGCCCGCATACGACAATATGCTTCACCTTGAGTACGAGCACGGCATATTCGATGGCCGACGATACAGCTCCGAGCATCTCACCATGCGGGGGCACGATATTGCCGACATTGCGCACAATGAACAGGTCACCCGGTGCGGTCTGGGTGATCATGCTCGGATTGATGCGGCTATCGGAGCAGGTGATGAACAAGGTGGAGGGTGACTGGCTATCGGCGAGGCTCTCAAAGAGTTCGCGATGCTCCTCATAAACCTCGTCGTCGAAATGCTGTACGCCCTTGAGCAGGGTGATCAAGCTGTTTTCGATTTCAGTTTTCATCAAGACCTCATCTGGTGAATAGGGCATGGCTTACTGTGAGCTTTACGCCACACCTGAAAGTCAGATGACTCCGATGCCGTGGATTTGATGAGGTGTCCATGCCTGAACGGCATGGTTCACCCTTTGTCATGAATGATCAGGCAGAAAGCGTTTTTCTGAGTGAATCGAACACGGCGGCACTATTGGGCTGCGGCCCACCGGCCTGTGCCATGTCGGGGCGACCGCCGCCGCCTTTTCCGCCCATTTCTGCGGCGGCCAGACGCACCAGATCGACCGCGCTGAAACGATCATTCAGATCCTTGGTAACAGCGACTACCACACTGCCTTTACCCTCTGCGGTCGAGATGAGAGCCACGATGCCACTGCCAATCTGCTTGGTAATGGCCTCGGCCACGTTCTTGAGCTCCCGTGGGGCGACATCCCCAAGATCGCGCGGTACGAAAGTGATGCCGTTGATGGTCTCGCTGGCAGAATCGGCCTGACCGGTTGCAAGACGCTTCTGGAGTTCGGAAACCTGACGCTCCAGAGAACGACGTTCCTCAACCAGAGCCGCAAGACGGTCAGGGGCTTCGGCAACCGTCGATTTCAGGAGATCGGCCATGCGACGCAAACGCTCGTCTGCCTCGGTGGCCAGACGGTCGGCAGCCATACCGCATACCGCCTCGATCCGGCGCACGCCGGCGGAGACACCACTTTCGGACACGATGCGGAAGGGGCCGATCTCGCCGGTACGACCAACATGGGTGCCGCCGCAAAGTTCGATTGAATAGGCGTTTCGGGAATCGTCCCCGAGTCCCATCGAGACCACGCGCACTTCGTCACCGTATTTTTCCCCGAACAATGCCATGGCACCTTCTGCCACAGCCGTTTCCGGTGTCATGATGCGGGTCTCAACGGCACTGTTTTCGCGGATACGCGCATTCACTTCACGTTCGACCAGCGCCAGTTCTTCCGCGGTGATCGGGCGTGGTTGCGACACGTCAAAACGCAGGCGTTCCGGGGCGTTCAGACTGCCTTTCTGGGCGACATGGTCGCCAAGCTGGCGACGCAGTGCTTCATGAAGCAGATGAGTAGCCGAGTGATGGCCGCGTACTGCCTGGCGCCGTGTATGGTCGATCTCTGCTGTGACCGACATACCGGGGCGTAATGTGCCTTCGACAATGCGGCCATAATGTACCAGCAGATCACCGTTGCGCTTCTGGGTATCGGTAATTTCAACGCGCAACTTGTCGCCCAGCAGCACACCATGATCGCCGACCTGACCACCGCTTTCGCCATAGAAGGGGGTCTGGTTCAGGAGAATGGCCACGTCCTCGCCAGCTGAGGCGTTCTCGCTTTCGATTCCGGCCTTGGCGATCAGGATTACTTCGGCATCTGCTTTTTCAGAGCTGTAGCCAAGAAATTCGGAGGCTCCGAAGCGCTCGCGGGCATCGAACCAGATTGTCTCTGCTGCGGCATCGCCAGAGCCCACCCAGGCGGCGCGGGCACGGGCACGCTGCTCTGCCATGGCGGCTTCGAATCCGGCCACATCGACAGTACGGCCCTGTTCGCGCAGCGCATCCTGCGTCAGATCAAGCGGAAAGCCGAAAGTGTCATAGAGTTTGAAGGCTACGTCACCCGGTAGAGCCCCGCCTTCGGCTACACGGGCGGTTTCATCCTCAAGCAGCGACATGCCACGCTCAAGAAGGGCGGTGAACCGCTCTTCCTCACCCTTCATGGTCTCGGCGATGAGCGACTGATGCTGCACGAGTTCGGGATAAGCTGAACCCATCTGACGGATCAGGGCAGGGAGGAGGCGGTAAAAGACCGGTTCGGTTGCGCCCAGACGCTGAAGATGACGCATGGCGCGACGCATGATGCGACGCAGCACATAGCCGCGACCGTCTTTTGACGGCATGACACCATCGGCAATCAGAAAGGCCGTCGAACGCAGATGGTCAGCCACGACGCGATGACTGGCGCGCAGCGCACCATCTGGGTCAGTGCTGAGTGCATTCGCCGTCGCTTCGACCAGACTGCGCAGCACGTCAGTATCATACACATCGCGCTTGCCCTGCATGACGGCGGCAAAACGTTCTAGCCCCATGCCCGTATCGATCGAGGGGCGTGGCAGCGGCGCGCGCGTGCCCGGAGGTCCCTCGAGATATTGCATGAAGACGAGATTCCAGATCTCGACAAAGCGATCGCCATCTTCTTCAGGCGAACCCGGAGGGCCACCCCAGACATCGGGGCCGTGATCAAAGAAGATTTCCGAACAGGGACCGCAGGGGCCGGTATCGCCCATGCGCCAGAAATTGTCTGAAGTCGGAATACGGATGATTTTCTCTTCAGGCAGGCCTGCGATCTTGCGCCACAGACCGGCTGCTTTCTCATCTTCGGCATAGACTGTGGCAAGCAGTTTTTCTTTCGGCAGACCATAGCCCCTGGTCAGCAGGTTCCAGGCGAATTCGATCGCCTCGGCCTTGAAATAATCGCCAAAGGAGAAATTGCCGAGCATTTCGAAAAAGGTCAGATGGCGGGCAGTATAACCGACATTGTCGAGGTCGTTATGCTTGCCGCCCGCACGAACGACCTTCTGGGCCGTCGTTGCGCGGGAATAGGGACGGGTTTCCTGTCCGGTGAACACGTTCTTGAACGGCACCATGCCAGCATTGGTAAAAAGCAGGGTCGGGTCGTTCTGCGGCACCAGAGGGGCCGACGGAACGATTTTGTGGCCATGGTCTCCGAAATACTTCAGAAACGCGCTGCGCAGCTCATTTGTTGTGGTGTTATGGATCGAAGTGGTCATGGCGCGAGCAGAAAATCCCGATTGCGGCGTGAAGATGGCATCTCCACTAGAGCAAAGAGACGGTAAAGGGAATGTTTTGCGCGTGAGGGTTCAGGATTCCAGATCCTTGTCGGTTGGATCGACATTCAGATCGACTGTCATTTTTGCGAGTTCAAGAGGCGTCTCGGGCACTTTTGCGCGGAAAACAAGCTTGCGTGACAGGTTGAAATTCGCCAGCAGCCCCATCAGGGAGCCGGCAGCCAGAGGCAGGGCCACATGCTGGGCGCAAAAGGGGACGGTAAAGCATAGCGTATAGACCGTTCCGCGATTCAGCAGAAATCCGAAGCTGTTGGCCGCCAGAAAACGCAGCCATTGCAGAATGGGATGGTCCCTGTGTGCTACATTTCTGAAGGTCCAGAGCTGGTTGAGGAGCCAGTTCAGGCTGGCGACCGCAAAATAGGAAAGAAGTGTTGCGGCAGTCAGTCCGATATACGGTCGCAGAACGGTTACCAGCAAAATATCCCAGACCAGCCCCATGGCCCCGATCACACCGAAGCGCATGAACTGCCTCAGGAGCTGCTGTGGTGCCCGTGGATAGAAGATCTTTTTCTTCTGCACTGAGAGCCCTGCCTTTCGCACGTTTCTGGAAAACTGGCGACAAGCTGGTAGGGCGATCACCCGCAGGATGCAAGCTGCCTAAGCGTCAGTCAGGCTGGCGCTGTATCGGTTTTTCCATGACGGCAGGGGACTTTGCCGAGATATGCCAGCTCCGCCAGCCATACAGGGCGATCACAATCAGTCCTGCATAGAGTCCTGCACTCAGCCATAGTCCGCGTTCGATGAACAGCATGATATAGGCGCCATCGACCAGGATCCAGAGCAGCCAGCAGGCCATGAATCGTTTCCCTGTCCAGATTTGTCCGACCACGCTGAGGACACTCAGCGTGGCGTCAGTCATGGGAGCAGCATCGCTCGTCCAGAGCCTCAGAAATGTTCCCAGAGTAAGGCTGCACCAGCCGGCGATCAGGAGATCGCGCATTAGGATACGACCAGATGCGCGCTGCACGACAATTTCTGCCGTCACCAGACGCAGTTTATGCCACTCGTACCAGCCTTTGAGAATGAAGAGGCAGAAAACAAGCTGAAGAGCTGAGTCTGCGTAGAGTCGTGATCTTGCAAACACGACCAGATAGAGCAGGGAAGCCAGAAGCGAGCATGGCCATCCCAGAACGCGCCTGCGTGCCATGAGCCATATTCCCGTCATGGTGACAAGAACGGCCAGAGCTTCGACGGGCGACATTATATGTCGGCTCTCTCTGGTTTGACGATACGGTTGAGCAATGATTTGCCTTCAGCCGTGCCAAACCATTGTGCGTGACCCAGAAGATAGGTTTCGTAGGTCGTTTTTGCGAGTTCAGGTGCGTTGAGAAGGGCCTGATAGTACCAGATTTCCGAACAGGCAAAGGTGATGTGAGCGAGAGGGAGAAAGGCCGCGATATCCTCGCGCTCCTGCATCGTGAGAGGATGAGACCGTTCGTATCCGGCAAGGAAAGCCACGATCTGTTCTGGTTCGGTCCTGAAAAACGGAGGTGAATGCGCCAGAGTACGCCTTGGCTTCATCCAGTCGATCATGCTTCGTTCAAGTGCCACGGCGATATCGAAGCAGCGCGTCGTCTTGTCCGCCATGCTGAAATCGAAGACGGCACTAACTGTCTCCTTGCCTGATGGTCCTTGCCATATGAGATTTGATCCATACCAGTCGCCATGTCCCCATTGCAGCTCGGCACGGGCCAGAGAGGCTGTTGCGTTGCGGAACAAAGGCGTCAGTGTGGCCAGAATATCGTCAATATTTCCGTGGATCTCGACAGACTGCCTGAGGGCCGGATTGTCTTCTATCCATCTTTCAGACCTGTTTCCGGGCCGTGGCGATCAAGCAGGGGAATCACCGACGAGACGAGGGGGCGTGTTGAGCGGGACGGCGCATTCCAGCTTTGTGCCTTTTCGTGGAGGCAGGCCAGGGCATATCCGGCCTCCTGAGCATGATGACGCGTAAGATACGGTTCCCATGACAGGCGATCGCGATAAAGATCGTTTCCTCCGAGAGCGGGAAAGCACTCATAGCACCATTCACCAAGGCTCAGGCTGGTCTTTCCCGATGATGCCTCCAATGGGCAGGCAACGGAGAGACCCTGTCCGGCAAGGTGGGCGATCAGATCATGTTCCTCTGCCAGAGCTGATTCATCACGCAGGAAGCGATGGTGACGTTTGAGAAACCAGTTCTTTCCGTCGCAATCGCTCAGACGCGAGACTGCGGAGAATGGTCGTGCACTGTGCCATTCGATGGGGGTGATATCAGGCAGATCAAACGCTGCCAGAACAAGAGATGCCTCGTCCTGTGTGATCAGCGGCCAGTCACGCTTTGTCTCTCTGCCCCAAAGCCCGAATTGACCAGGTGAGGTGAGCTTTGGCCTTACTGACATCAGAAACCGGCGGTTGCAGTTGCAAGAGCCGAGAATCCGCCCCCGATATAATAGTCAGGAGATGACCCTGCGATGGTTGTGCCATAACGACCAGTGGTATTCCTGGCATTCAGTGTGGGGTCCGCCACGCCTGAAAGATAATGTTCATTGGTGATGTTGATCAGGTTGAGGCGCAGAGAGGGCGCCTTGAGGCGCTTGAGGTCGGAGAAGCGATAACCGATTGCAAGATCACCGGTTGTACGATCGCTTATCCGTTGGTCATTTATGAATGTTGAATACTGCCGACCGGTATAATGCACTGAGGCAAACCCGAAAACATGACCGTCATCATAAGTCAGACCAGCCGAAGCCTGCAGGCTTGGGCTACGAACTGCGATCTTGCCTCGTGTCGGGAGCAGATCGCCATTGCTGGCAATATCATTGTCGATCGTGGCGTGGAGATATTCGCCGGAGAGGTAGGGTGCAAAATGATGCCAGGGCCTTAGGCCAAGCTCGATGTCAATGCCTCGTGAAGTCTGCCCACCTGCATTGATGGTCGAGGAAATCGGTGTGTTGTTGATCTGGATCTGGGTTTCGATCTGGCGGTTCGTGAAATTGTAATTGAAGAAGGTCAGGCTGCCCGTTACGAGCGGCCCGGTATAACGATAGCCCAGTTCCTCGGAAATCGAGTATTCGTTGCGGAGACTGGTTGCACCATTTGTGCTGGTTTCACCGCTGGTAGGATCATACACGTTGTAGAGTGCGGTGAAAGAAGGGGCACGAAAATTGGTTGTGGCATTCAGGAAGACTGGTGCTGTGGCGTGATCTGAAAACGCATACCAAGACGGGGCAGGGGTACCGCGCTGTTGCTGCCGACATGATATTGTGGTCCCGGTACGGCGTTGGTGCCTGTCCGGTTGACCATGACTTCCTTGAAGCCGAGTTCGATGAGCATACGATCCGAAAGAAAACTCATCCGGTCACCGATGAACAGTGCATTGGTCATACTGATCGTATGATTGTCGCCCGCCAGATACACGCTGCCATTGGAAAGCCTGACGAAATTACGTGTGCCGCTGCCCCAGATGTTGGCGGATGTTCCGTTTGTGCTAATCGGGGAGAATGACTGTACTTCGTGATCGTCGCCATAGTCGAACCAATAACCGAGAATGAGCTCGTTCCAGCTCTTTTTCCAGACGAGTTCAGAAGTGAAGCCGGAGCGGGTGCTACGCTGCGTGTAATTCGCACGTACCAGAGCCTGACCATCCTGTGTGCTGGGCAGGGTAAGCGTATCACTGAGTGGTTGTGTACCCGTGTAAAGATCCGTAAGTGGCAGTGTCGAGCCGCTGGGCACATTACCGTAAGCGCCTTGTGCATAAGGTGTCGCCCGCAAGGTGATGTGGTCGGTCAGGGCCAGGTTCACAGGCGCACCCATGTATAGTGTGCGCTCGGGTGCACGCCACAAGCGCTGGTAATCCTGAGCCTCGTCCGGGTTCTGTGGATCGTACCGGCTGTTCAGAGCATTGCCTGCCGAGACGCCATATTGTCTGAAAAGATCTTTTGTAACCTGCGGGTAGTAACTCGTGACTGTACTGTTGAAGCTTCCGACAAGAGCTGCATGCGATTGTTCGCCGATATCGCGGACGAGTTTGAAATCGATATGATGCCGCATGTCATGACCGGGGCTACGCCAGTTTTCGGCACTGGTGTGAGAATAGGAGACAAAACCGCGTAATCCTGTGTGCCCTATCAGACCGGTATCGAACCGGATGAACTCACGGTTGCTGTTATAGGAGCCATACGAAGCTTCGACCATGCCACCTGCCTTGCGCGCAGGATCGCGAAAGCTCAGACTCATCAACCCGCCTGCAGCATTCAGAACGGGGCTGTCCAGATCAGCAGCGCCCTGGCTCAGCGCTACCTGACGATAGTTCTCGCCATCGGCAAACTGGCTGGGATAGCCGGAATAGAAAGCCAGATCGTTGAGCGGCATGCCTTCCAGCACATAGCCAATTGAATCCGTGTTCAACCCGCGCACTGAGATTGTGGTCTGCGGTGATAACCCCATCGCATCCGACGCTGCGACATTGGCACCAGGCAATAGCGATACCAGCTGATAGGCGGTGGCGATGGGAGCCTGTTTGGCGATGAAGGTACTATCGACACTACTGACCGAGCGGATCTCATGCTGAGCCCGTATCAGCCCGCCACCACGTTCGGCATTGCGTTTCTCGGGTTCAGTTGCCCGAACGGTAATATGTTCGCTCTTTTTCTGCCTGGCTGATCCTTCAGCTGCCTCTGCGCTCATCCAGGAGATCATGTAGAGCGTCGAGATCGTGGAGAGAAGCCAGAACCGTCTGACCGATCGATGCGAGCAAGCCAAAGCGTGTGCCAATGTCATGATCCAGTTATGAAAAAACGATAGGGCACGCCCCTGTATGAGAGCAGTTCTCATATCCTCGCTATCGAAACAATCGAATTTCCATTCTTTCTGTCGTGAGATGAAGCAGAAACCCTCTCTTCTTTCTCAGGAAAGCGATGGGATCGCGTGTTTCTGGATCTCGCCCTACTCGATAGTGTCTCGTTTTGTCGGTAGGATGAGTACCAGTCTTCGGAGAAAACTGTTCCGCAGAATCTGCACAAGGCGTTTTTCTGTATTTCGGTGAATTCTGACGATCGCATGGTAACTGAAAAACAAGATTTCTCCCCTGCCAGCCGTAAAAAAGCGTTTCAGGGAGAGGCCAGAAACCTGAGGAGAATGGTGGGATGCTCGATCCGGATATTGCCCGATATGTCGAGAACTGGGTGATCAAGACCCCGGCTGATCCGACGCCGCGTCGCGTTTCGTCACAAGATCGGACTTTGATTGAGTGGATTCTGCAAGAGCAGGCAGGAAAGACGCGTGATGAGGCGATCAAGGCCCTTGACGCCTCATTCGCCGGATGGATCGTGCAGCGGGGCAGGGGCCAAAGACCCTCGGCTTTGAATGAAACTGATTTTCTGGCTCTGTGCGCTCTTCTGCCCGAGCCTGAAAAACCTTCTCATAGTGAGGCAGTTCCGGAGCGAGGGCCTCGCTGCGCTCAGCTCGATCCTGAGGAAAATGGTGGGACGCCCAAGCTGGATATTGCCCGATATGTCGAGGATTGGGTGATCAAGACTCCGGCTGATCCGGTGCCGCGCCGTGTTTCGTTACAAGATCGGACTTTTATTGAGTGGATTTTGCAAGAGCAGGCAGGAAAGACGCGTGATGGGGCGATCAAGGCCCTTGACGCTTCATTCGCCGGGTGGATCGTGCAGCGGTGCAGGGGCCAAAGACCTTCGCCTCTGAATGAAACTGATTTTCTGGCTTTGTGCGCTCTTCTGCCCGAGCCAGGGATACGTGCGCCTGAGGACGTGGTTACTTCCGGGGAGACCGGGATTCCCCACACTATCGTGACAGAGCCTCAGAAGAATGAACCGGCAGCCCCTTCCGAGCCTGAAAAAACCCATAGTGAGGAGGTTCCGGAGCGAGGGCCTCGCTACGCTCAGCTCGATATGGCGCTTTTTCATCTGGAGTACGGTGTCTGATCCCTGATCCCTGATCAGTGGCTGACAGGCAGCTGACGCGTCTGTCAGCTCGATTGAATATTATCAGTGGCAGCCAGATCGCGTCGTTGCAAGGTCATAACGAGAACAAGGCCGACTATTGCGCAGGCCATGCCCATCAGGAAGATGGATTTGTAGCCCAGACAGTCAGAAAGCGTTCCTGCGATTGGTCCGCTTACGGCATAGGAGAGGTCCTGAAACGCAGCAAATCCCCCTAGCGCCGTGGCCCGGATAGATGCGGGTACACGCTTGACGACTTCGACGCCCATCGAAGGGTAGATCAGCGAACACCCTGCACCCGTCAGCACTGCTCCCACCAGAGCCAGAACCGGCGAGGGTGCGAACGCGATACAGCCCTGACCCAGGGCCTCGATCGTGAGGGAGAGCATGGCAACCCGAATACCGCCCATATGCTCTGGCAGATGGCCGCAGAATATACGCCCTGCAACGAAGGCCAGACCGAAGCAGGTCAGGCCCAGACTGCCGAAACGCCAGTGTTCGGCAAGGAAGTAGACCGAGAGAAACGCACCCAGCACGGCGAATCCGACACCCTGCAAGGCAACCACCATACCGTAGGGGCGAATAACACCGAGAACAGGCCAGAAGGATTCGCGCTTTCCTGCCAGAATGGGGGCCGCGGGTACGCCCTGGACGATGGCGAGACCGACAAGAGGCAATATGATGCAGATGGCCATCAGGCTGGAGAAGCCGGCGAGATGATAAAGGCTGAGCCCGATTGGGCCACCGAAGGCGAAAGCACCATACATGGCTGCCCCCGTCCAAGTGAGCACTTTTCCCGCGCCTTGAGGGCCGGTCAGTCCGATGCCCCAGCCATGCATGCCGACAAGCGTATAGCTTTCCCCAACGCCAAGCAGAAGACGCCCGATAATCAGAAGACCGAAAGAAGCGGATCTCGGGAACAGATCGAGTGCAGAAAGCAGACATATGGCACTTGCAAGTGCGTACAGGATCAATCCCAGACGCATTGCATTGCGTCCACCTTTATGGTCGGCAAATCCTCCGGCAAGCGTGCGGGTCAGAATAGTCGAGACGAATGCGCAGCCTACAGCGACGCCTGCAATACCATTGCCATAACCGGGCCATGAGGTGATGAAGGGGGGGATGACTGCCAGGGGCATGGCTACGGCCATATAGGAAAGAACGAGTGCAATGGTCAGCGCAGGCAGATGCCTGAAGGAACTATCTTTGTCGGTCATAAAGGGGCGCCCGGTCTGCTTTTTATAGCTCTGCCTGTCTGCATGTGTCGTTGCCTGAAGACATGGTCAGGCAACGACACAGCCCTGATCGAGGAGAAAAGAGTCGTGACGCTAGCCCCGGGTGCTCAATGGTTCAAATAACGCTCTGGTGACGACTCTTGTCCGATCCGTCTTTCAGTCGGAATTGCAACGGGGGCAGGAACAGTAGGTATTATCCTTTGAGGCGTGCTTCGCAGCGTCGGGCAATGCGTGTCAGGATATTGTCGCGACCATGACAGGCGGTCAGCATAAGTCCCGCTGCCAGTCCTTGCCAGTAGAAAGGCAGGCTGAAAGAACAGCCATCAAGCAGATTGGCGAGAGATGGATTACGCAGGACGAGTCTGTTGAGCCGCCCGTATTGTGCCGGTTCATCACATTCTGCGATCAATGGGGGCAGTATAGGAGAAGTCGGGCAGACAAGGGCATCAAAGCCGTTCATATCTGCATTGAACCGAGTGCACAGTTTCTGGCGTTCGATATAGAGCTGCCTGAGTTCCTGTACGGTTGTTCTTGCCCCCATGATTATACGTTCTTTCACACGGGGGTCGAAATCCTGCTCGTGATGAATCAGATCGTCATGAAAATAGTGATAGGCTTCCGCAGCGACGATCTGTCCTTGCAGGTTCAGATCGATGATATCCTGCAGGAGAGGCAGGGGCTGACGGACAATTTCTATTCCGCCTGCCTCAAGATGTCGAATGACGGCTTCAAAAACGGCCAGGACCTGTGGATCCGCTTCATTACGTACAATCGATGTAGGAAGAAGCAGGCGTATCGGGCCTTCTTCAGCTTCGACCGATGTCCATTTTTCGTGTCTGCCTGCCATAATGTGATCGAGCAGTGCGCAATCCTCAACAGTCTGGGCAATGCTGCCAACACTGTCCAGGCTGGGTGAAAGAGGAATCATGCCTTTGCGGCTTATATGCCCCGCCGTCGGCTTGAAGCCCGTCAGCCCGTTCATGGCGGCTGGAATACGGCAGGAGCCGCCTGTATCCGAGCCAATACTTGCGAGAGCTGCACCGGTTGCGACAGAGATAGCACCCCCTGAACTGGATCCTCCAGGTATGGCGCGACCTTCCTCGACAAGTGTATTCCAGGGCTGCGGATAATGCGGATTGAGGCCAAGACCTGAATAGGCGAATTCTGTCATCTGGGTACGGCCAAGAAAGATGAAGCCTGCTGCCCGCAGGGGGGCAATAGCCTCGGCATCGTTCAAAGCGACCGGGCGACCGGAAAGAATCGTGGAGCCTGCACGTGTTACCTGTCCCTTGATATCGAAGAGATCCTTTATTGAGATCGGCAGGCCGCTCCAGGGAGAGGCCTCATAGCCTTTTGCCCGTATCCGGTCGGCGGCGTCAGCATATTGTCTCGCCCGATCTGCAGAGAACTCTTCTGTGTAGGCGGCGCGTGCATTGTCGCACGTTTCTATTTTCTCGATAAAGTGTTCAACGAGGGCACGGCTGGTGATTTCTCCCAGAGCAAGGCGTCTGGCAGTCCCTGTCAGTGACTCTTTATAGGGGGCAAAGCTCGAACGGATTGTCGGACTGTTCATAGGCTGCGCCTTCTTTTTTTGTCTGGGCGATTTATTCGGCAAATTGCTCGGCTATGATCCGCTCTGAAAGACCATGGTCCGGATCGAAAAGAATGGTTGCTGTAATCGAACGATCCTCGCGGACGGTTATTTCAGCAACGTCGCGTACTTCCATGAAATCTGCGACGGCGGCACAGGGACGTTTGTCCTGCTCCAGAAGCGTAAGACGAACGGTCGCCGATGACGGTAGCAGAGCTCCACGCCAGCGTCTGGGTCTGAAAGCCGAAATTGGTGTCAGAGGAAGCAGATTGGCGGTGAGAGGGACGATCGGCCCGTGAGCAGAAAGATTATAGGCTGTTGATCCGGCCGGTGTGGCCACGATCACCCCGTCGCAGATGAGCTCTGGCAGACGTACACGCTGATCGACCTCAATGCGTATCTTTACGGCCTGGCGTGTCTGACGGAACAGAAAAACATCGTTGAAGGCAATGCTTCATGAAAAGTCCCGTCGCGTCCAATCGCTTTCATTCTCAGCGGATGCAGCTCGGATGGTTGAGCGCGTGTCAGCCTGCTGATCAGATCCTCATCTGAAACAGCGTTGAGAAGAAATCCGATCGAGCCGCAATTGAGCCCGTAGGCGGGTATGTTGTGCTCGGCAACTTTGTGCAGCACCTCAAGCAGAAATCCGTCCCCGCCAAGGCAAACGACAATTTCTGCTTCGCAGAGAGGAGCATCGCCATGGATGGCAATGAGCTTGAGACGCGCTTTCTGTGCTATTTCGCTCGGCGATGCGAGAAACGCGATACGCTCGGGAGGCTTCCGAAAGCAGGTAAGGGGCAGGCTCACGCCTTTAGACCAAGCTGAAAGGGCTGAGCCCGATCAGGAGAAGCAGGAAACACCAGATAATCCACCTGTTCGCACACCTGAACTGGAATTTATAAAACTACCCTAACGGTGAGTGCCGATCCTCGCAACCATGCTTGTAAACAGCTTTATACCGTCAGGCGCCAGTCGTTTGCCTCCTTTTCTGATAGAGCGTTATTCTGTCAGTCATTTCAGAGAGAAAGAGGCCGGTCGTGTCGCAAATTGATCATGAACCCAGTTTCAGACCTTGCCGTTTTGCCGTTTTGACCGTTTCTGACACAAGGACGTTTGAAACGGATCGATCTGGTGCAGTTCTGGCCGATCGTATTGAAAAGGCGGGCCATCATCTGGTTGAGCGCGCTCTCGTTGCCGATACGCTAGAAGATATCGCAGAGTATCTGCGGTTATGGATTGAACGCGACGATATCGAGGCAATCATCACGACAGGAGGGACTGGCATCACAGCAAGAGATGTCACGCCGGAGGCTTTCGCGCATGTCATCGAGAAAGAAATTCCGGGGTTTGGCGAGCTTTTCCGCATGCTCTCCTACGCCAAGATTGGCACGTCAACGATACAATCCCGCGCTATGGGAGGGATTGCGAAGGGGACCCTGCTTTTCGCTCTTCCCGGATCGACGGGCGCTGTAGCTGATGGCTGGGACATGATTCTCTGCCAACAATTCGACAGTTGTCACCGTCCCTGCAATTTTGTTGATCTGATGCCGCGTCTGCGCGAAGGCTGAAGCGGGAAGAGCAGGACTCATCGCTATCGGGTTGCTTGCCTCCTGATCAGCATTGTCGGGACTTTTTCCCTCCGGGCTGCGGCTTCATGCCGAACTGGATCTTCAGCTGGTCCCGATAGGCGCGCTGGGACTCGATCAACCCGAGTGGTGCACCAAGGCGGCTCGAGATCAGTTTGTGCATCAAGGCAATTTCCTGCAGATGAGCTCCATGATCGATCAGACCTGTCACTGATTTCTCATGGCGGCGATGGATATTCAGGGGGCGGGAAAGATAAGCCAGCTGGCTTCCGGGCCGCAGAAGCAATTCGACGTAAAGGCGCCAGTCACCAGCCACACGAAAACGATTGAGATCGGCGCGGCACGAAGTCAGGGCAGTCAGAAAATCGCGCTTTCGGAACAGAACGGCGCTGACATTCATCACGAGGTTACATTTGCCAAGAAAGTCGCGGACAAAGCTCTCTCCATCAATCAGTACATCATTTCCCAGCCTGTGCCCGACGTGGTGATGGTAATAGGCCTGGTAATCAGCGGAGATCTCAGCGCCGTTTTCATCGATTGAGCGGCTGTCACAAAAGGCCATATTGATATCTGGCACCTGCGAAATGATCTCACTGAGGGCCAAGAGAAATTCCGGTTCCGACAGATCATCGGCCTCGGCGATCCAGAGCCAGTCACCGCTCGCGAGTTCAGCGGCTTTCTGCCATTGATTGAAAACCGAGCCGCTTTGTCTTTTCCCTGTTACAAGTGTGATGGCCCGGTTGAACGCATTCGCCACGCGCGTTGACAGTTCGGCACTTCCGTCATCCGAGGCATCGTCCAGAACGATGATTTCCCTGACGGGACAATTCTGGGCAAAAATCGTGGCCAGGCGCGCCGACAGATAATGCGCATAGTTGTATGAGAGAACGACAACTGAAATCGAAGGCAGGTGGGGCAGGGTAATTGTCCTGAGGCGATCCACATAACGATCAAAGGAAAAGCGTCTCGCCAGCTCAGCGCCACGTCGTATCCGTCTTGTGGGAATGTCAGATGGGGTTAGCGTCTGGTGCAGAATCAGCTCGCCTATGGCAGGCAGGTCTCCGGGCTCAATGATCCGATGGCGTTCGTCGCCTTCCTCCTCGAGCTCCTGCAAAAGCTCAGGGATCATTCCGTTACGGGCAAAGGCGATACAGGGCAATCCGGAGGCAAGAGCTTCCAGCGCGGCTGAGGGGTAGGGGTCTTCACGCGAAAGAAGCAGGAACAGATCTGCAGCTGAAAGAAACGGACTGACGTCTTCCACCCGTCCCGGGAGGTGAAAGCGCCGTGTTGCAAGGGCGGAATTGAGATCATGTTCGAGAATTGCTCTGGTCTCGTCTGCAATGGCCCCGACCCAGATGAAATGAATCGGGCGGGGCTTTTCTGTATGACCAGGCTGGATACGCGGCGCTTTGAAACTCGGGCTTTGCAATATTTCCCAGAGCCGCAGAAAGAGGTCGAAACCTTTCCTGTTATCACCATATCCTATGCCAATGACCAGAAGCGCCTCATTTTCTATCCCGTATGCCATGCGAACGCGTCTGCGATCAGGTTCGAAAAAGGCAATCCGGTTGTAGAGACCTTGGGGCAATATCGTTGCTTCGGGGTACAGACGTGTCAGTTTTGCACCGGGGACAATAATCGCATCCGTCAGTTTACGTGCATGTTCAAGTGAGGCCTCAAGGTGATGCTGACGGATCATTCCCGGTAGTTCGTGAATGAGAAGGATAAACGATATACCTGCTATGCTGAGATCGGGTGCCAGTTTTGTGGAGGCGGCACTGTTTATGATGGCACGAGAGAATCCTTCGGTCCTGAGGGACGAAAGTCGTTCCATGCAGGCAGGCGTACCAGGATCAAGAATCTCGACATTGCCGATCTGGCGATAGCGGGAGAGCAGGTCTCCCCCGCCAAGCAGGATAAACGCGATCTCGATACCATGATTGCGTATGAGCGCAGCACCGATAGCGAGTAACAACATCTGTGCACCTGCAGGAAAAGCATCATGACCGACCAGCAGCAGGCGATGTCGGGCAAGTCGACTCTGGAAGCTGGTGACGGCGCGCGCCGTGGCATTCAGATACGCAGAACCGAAATGGAGATCCGGCTCCAGATAGGCGCCCTCGGCCCATTCGTTCCAGGCATTCACGCAAAGAAGGGCTTCACCCATGAAAGGGTGATGACGGGCCTTCGCGACCGTTTCCTTTAGCCAGTGCTCATATAGCCGAGGTGTTGACCCATGGAGCACGAGCCCGGCACCCTGGCGTCTCGGATCATTGTCCCATGAGGGGGTGACAGTACGAATAAGCGGAAAACCAGGTTCTGGTTCGGCCAGCGCCTTATCTACCAGCTCGGCATAGTCGTATATGCGCGCAGTCATGTCCTCATCGAGAACCTGCACCTTGTTCTCGATGGGAGTACAGGTTGTTGTCAGCTTGTGTGGGGGAAACTCGATGGCGCCATCCATGCCAAAGACTGTCGGGTCATTGTCATTAAAAGCCTGTGCCATGATGAAGATCGGATCGAGTGCTTCATTCGCCTGAAAGAGAAGGCGCCATCTGGCGATCCGTGCTGCTGCATCAGGAATGGCGCCAGGACGATACAGCATGAAAAGAGGTCGACCACCGATACGGATGTAACGAGGGTCTTTCATGTGACGGCCAAGATCGGCGATCAGGGCGTCATCCTCTTCCACACGATAATTCTGAGAGATCAGAACATCATTATTACCACCATCCCAACGCCGGCTCCAGTTTTCATTGGCCCACATGAGACAGAAGGGAAGGTCGATCTCAGGCGTTCGAAGCAGAAGCTCCATGGGGCGGTCGAGCAGGCGTCTGCCGTTGAACCAGTAATGATAGAAGATGAATCCTTCTACACCGCTTTCGCGTGCCATGCGCGCCTGGATCGTGAGAGTTTCAAGATTATCAAGCCGGTAATGACCGAGATCGCGTGGCGTGCGCGGCTGATAGTGATCGGCAAAGCGCGGTACACCTCGTGCGAGATTGGTCCATTCCGTGAACCCTTTGCCCCACCAGAGATCATTGGCTTCGTTCGGATGAAATTGTGGCAGGTAGTAGGCCAGAACCCGTGCCCGTCGGATGGCGGCATCTGGCAGAGGGTGCCGCTCCTCATAATGCGGTCCAGGCTGTGTACGGCGTCTGATTTCGCGTGCAATTGTCGTTTCATGTACCGGCAGGCAGGGGAAAATGCCTGCTTCATGACGATGAGCCAGCCAATGCAGAAAGGGATTGGCGTCTGGTTCGTGGCGCATATAGCGCATACGATAAAAGACAGGATCGAAGGTTTCGAAGGGCCGTCTTACTTCACGAAAGCCCTGCACCATATAGTGCTCGACCGGATCCATGCCTGACGACGCCACATCGGGATAGCTGCGCAGATAAAATTCCGGATCGAATTCGGGAACCGGACGAATGTCAGACCTATGCCTGTTTGCCAGATAATGGGCGAGGGCGTTCATATTGGCTGGGACCTGGTTGGCCTGCCGGTACCAGAGGGGATCAAACCAGGGTACTGGACGGCGCCCTTCATACTCGCCGCGTTGGAGGTAATGATACAGAGGGTCTTCAATGACATCCCGATAGGTTGTCATGTACCACGCAGGGTCGAAAAAAGCGTTGGGTTTGCGTCCTTCCCGCCATCCGGTCTTGTGATAGTGGGCGAGTGCGGCGCTCCCTATTTCATGCAGGTCCGGGTTACGCGACAGATAGAATGCCGTATCAAAAAGCCCGGAATGCCCGATAGTCCTCAGGATCATAGGCATGGTCGCTTTCTCCCGCGATTCGTTAATAAAACATTAAACGACTTCGGGGGGAACAACCATAGCCGTTACTGGCTTGTGTCTCTGACAACCCAGCCAGATGGGGCGGCAACGAAGTCCGGTCTGATTGCCCTGATTCCATATCTGCTCGCCTTGGCTTGGCGATGACGGTGCAGTCGGGTTAAGGGCTTCGGAGTTGTATTTGAGACTTTGGGGTGATCCGGTCTTTCCTGGGGAGAGATTGATATCCATGCGAGTTGTGAGGCCATGCATTATCATTCTGATGCGTCCAGGACAGGAACCGAAGTGCCAGGCCGGACCGGAACCGGATGCATGCCAGTCAGCAATGGCTCGGCAACCTCGTTCAAGGTCTCGCTTGATGAGGGGCTGATTCTTGAATGCGGAACGCATATAGCACCGCTTGATATAGCCTATTGTGCCTATGGCACCCTTTCATCTGCGCGTGATAATGTCATTCTTGTCTGTCATGCACTGACGGGTGACCAATATGTGGCGGAAACCCATCCTGTAACTGGCAAACCGGGCTGGTGGAGCCGGACGGTTGGACCAGGCAAGGCGATCGACACGGATCGTTTCTATGTCATCTGCGTCAATGTGCTGGGGGGATGTCTGGGATCGTCGGGACCCAAGAGCCTGCGTGAGAGCGGTGAACTCTGGGGGACGGATTTTCCGCCGGTTACCATACGGGATATGGTATCTGCCCAGTCGAAGCTGTTGGATCATCTTGGTATCGGGCGTCTGTTTGCTGCGATCGGGGGGTCCATGGGCGGTATGCAGGTCCTCCAATGGGTGGCGAGCTTTCCCGAGCGTGTCGGGGCGGCAATGCCCATTGCCACAGCGCCCTTTCATTCAGCCCAGAATATCGCCTTCAATGAAGTAAGCCGTCAGGCAATCTGTGGTGACCCTGACTGGCACGGTGGTCGATACTGGGAAAAAGGTATCGTTCCGGCCAAGGGGCTCGCAGTGGCACGTATGATGGCCCATATCACGTATCTGTCCGAAGAGGCTCTGACCCAGAAATTCGGGCGCAGAACACGGCGTGATACAGTGTCATCTCCTGCTGGTGCGACAACGGGTAACTCGCTTTTTGGTGAGATATTCGAGGTGGAGAGCTACCTGCGTCACCAGGGATCAAGTTTCGTTCGTCGTTTTGATGCCAATTCCTATCTCACGATAACCCGTGCGCTCGATTATTTTGACCTCAGCGCCGATTATGATGGCGATCTGTCAGCACCGTTTCGGGGGTGCTCGACCCGGTTCTGTATCATTTCCTTCACGTCGGACTGGCTTTTTCCTACCTCGCAGTCACGGCTTCTGGCGCGTGCGCTGAACAAGGCCGGAGTGAATGTCTCCTTCGTCGAAATCGAAAGCGATCGGGGACATGACGCCTTTCTGCTCGATGAACCTGATCTGGAGCGTACCATGCGCGGATTTATAAATGGTGCGGCGGAACAGGCCGGTCTGGGAGGTCATAATGCGTCTTGATCAGCATCTGATAGCCGAGATGATTGCGCCAGGTACCCGTGTGCTTGATATCGGGAGTGGCGACGGGGCGCTGATTGATCATCTCTTTCGTACCCGGCAATGCGACGCCCGCGGTATCGAGATCGATATGAGGGAGGTGACACGGTCGGTCGCTCATGGTTTGCCGGTCATGCATGGCGATGCCGATCACGATCTGGTCCATTATTCAGATGATGCGTTTGATTATGTGGTGTTGCAACGTACGCTACAGGCCGTTGAAAAGCCGCGCGAAGTGCTGCGGCAGATGCTTCGTATCGGCCGTCATGCGATTGTCTCTTTTCCGAATTTCGGTCACTGGCGCCTGAGATTGCAGATCCTGCTCAGCGGTCGTATGCCCATGAATGCTGTGTGGCATACCCCCTGGTACGAAACACCCAATATCCATCCGTGCACCATTCAGGACTTCCTGGAGCTCTGCGATGCAGAGGGTTACGTCATTGATCGATGGCTCGCTGTTGATGAGGCCGGTGAGCGTGCGCCCTGGCGGCGGTCGATAAGATTGGCCAATCTGTTTGGTGAGCAGGCGCTCTTTCTTTTGCGCCGTAAATGATCTCTCATTGAGGGGATTGTTTCGTATTTTATCGAAGTAATGCTTTACTCGCCCTGAATGTCATGATTGCATGCCAGCTCCTCCCGATATTCCCATCACCCTGCCAAGAGAGGGTGCGGAGCATTCATGACCGATATTATGACCGCCATTGCAGAGCGCCGTTCCGCCAAGCGTTTTGACCCCTCCGTTATTATCCCAGAGCACGAATTGCGTGCCATTCTTGATGCCGGACGCAAGGCACCGACAGCTTTCAACATCCAGCACTGGCGTTTTGTTGTCGTTTCCGATCCTGAGCTCCGGAAGCAGATCCGTGCTGTTTCATGGGATCAGCCTCAGGTTGAAGAGGCCGGCGCTCTGATCATTCTCTGTGCCGATTTCAAGGCCTGGGACAAGAACCCGGCCCGTTACTGGGCTGCCGCTCCTGAAAACATGCAGACTACTTATGAAGGAATGATCAGACAATTCTATGACGGTAATGAGCAGTTTCAGCGGGATGAGGGTATCCGGTCCTGCGGTATGGCGGCCTATGCCTGATGCTGGCTGCTGCTGCTCACGGCTATCAGAGCTGTCCTATGGACGGGTTTGATTTCAAGGCTGTCGGGTCACTGATCAATCTGCCTGCCGACCATGAGGTTGTCATGTTCGTCGCGATCGGAAAAAAAGCGGCGGAATATCCGCCCCATGGTGGTCAACTGCCAGAGGAAGAGACCGTTATTCATAACCGTTTTGCCTGAGCGGTACTATCGAGGCAGGTTCAGTGCATTACGTGTGTTTTTTCGCTGCATTGAACATTGTTTTATCGTTGGAACTGCTTGCGTCCGGGATGGGCTCTGCCTATATGGGGGCCTCCCCGGTCCAGATTTGACTCAGTCGGCTCTGGCGTCAGGACTCTGACGTCGCAAGCGCGGTCTGCTCTGTCATCCCCGGATCTTTTCTATCCCTTGTGACGTCCGGGCCAGGAGGCGTCATCCCGTGAGCCGTACGTGCAACGCGCGGCTCGTGCCATAGGAGGCGCCTTTTATATGACCAGTTTTGCCGATCTTCAGCTTGCCATGCCGATTCAGCGTGCCCTGACGGAAGAGGGATATACAACCCCGACACCGATCCAGGCGGGCGCTATCCCGCATCTGCTGCAAGGTCGCGATCTTCTTGGTCTGGCTCAGACCGGTACCGGCAAGACAGCGGCCTTTGCTTTGCCGGCTCTGCATCGCCTGCTTACACATCCGCGGACACAGACACCGAAAAGTGCTCGTGTCCTTGTGCTTGCTCCGACGCGCGAGCTTGCTGCGCAGATTGACGACAGTTTCAAGAACTATGCGCGTCACATGAAGCTCCGTCATGCCGTAATTTTCGGCGGGGTCGGGCAGGGGCGTCAGGTAGAGGCCATGCGTCGCGGCGTGGATGTGCTGACCGCAGCTCCGGGGCGCTTGCTAGATCTGATCGGTCAGGGTCACATTGATCTGCATGATCTCGAGGTGCTGGTTCTCGATGAGGCCGATCGTATGCTGGATATGGGGTTCGTGCGTGATATCAAACGTATCGTAGCCTTGCTGCCAAAGAGCCGACAGACCGTTCTCTTTTCGGCCACCATGCCCAAGGCGATCGAGGATCTGGCCCATTCACTGCTCCACGATCCGGCAAAAGTCGAAGTGACACCACCATCATCCACGGTCGATCGTATTCGCCAGGGCGTGATGTTCGTCAAATCGGAAGACAAGCGGGCGGCGACCCTGCTTCTGGTCAAGAACCCGAAGGTCCAGCGTGCTGTTGTCTTCACGCTCATGAAGCACGAAGCGAACAAGGTCGCTGATTTTCTCAATGCAGAGGGCATTCGATCGGAAGCGATTCACGGCAACAAGTCGCAGGGCGCACGTGAACGTGCGATGGCGGGGTTCCGTGATGGATCAGTCAAGGTTCTGGTCGCTACGGATATTGCTGCGCGTGGTATTGACGTGGACGATGTGAGCCACGTGTTCAATTATGATCTGCCCAATGTCGCAGAAAGCTATGTCCATCGTATCGGACGTACTGCACGTGCCGGCCGTGATGGCTGGGCTGTCTCCCTTTGTGATGCCGAGCAGCGTGCCTGGCTGCGTGATATTGAGAAGCTTATTGGCAAGTCGATTCCGGTCGTGACAGACCACGCCTATCATTCAGAAGAAGCCCAGAATTCAACCATGCGCCCGCCGGTACTTGGTGGTGGAGGGCGTGGCCGCAACCAGCCCCGTGGTGGTGGACAGCGTCCAAGTGGTTCGCGCCCTGGCTCGGGTCAGCGTAGTGGTGAAGGAGGACGCCCCTCAGCAGGTCGTCCGGGTGGCAATAATCGTCCGCAGGGTGGTCGTCCGGCACGCTCCCGCACCAAGTAAACTGACGGTCCGTTCCCGTCTTTGCCTGCATTCCTTATCAGCTGGTCAAAGACGAGGATGCGATACTCCCCCTCGGCGCTCATCACTATGAGGCCGATATCAGGCGCGGTCCTGTGCGCCTGACGGAGCCGCGCTAGAACTGATACAGAACGATTTCTGTCATCAACCATATTCTGGGTTTGAGCGCGTTCCAGCAGCAAGTCATGGGTCGATGTGTTTTTCACAAAGGCGTGTAAAAATCGTATCCTAGTCTCGATAACGTACAGAAATTCAACATAAATTCCGAAATCCGGTCAAACGCTCTGTCGCGGCCGGAAGATGTTGTGTTTGAACCGTAAACAGATCACGCAGTTTACTCTTCGGATGCTGGCAATGGCGCCAGGCGTTTCGAGGTCAAGACGTGTCTCATAACAAAACCATTCTCACGCTGAATTCGGGCTCCTCAAGCATCAAATTTGCCCTGTTTGACGGAGCAGGCTCCTCGGAGCGGTTTCTTTCAGGGCTGGTGGAATATCAGCCCGGTGGTGCTGTACTGACCACACGCACGCCTGACGGTGTCAGTGAAAGGACTGTGATCGAGGCTGATGCGAGCTCAGGGAACAGTCATGGCCAGATGATCCGGCATGTTCTGGATCTGCTTGAGGGTTACGGCGGTGGATCGCAAATCATGGCGGTTGGTCATCGCGTCGTTCTGGGCGGTCCGAATTTTCGTGGTCCGGTGCACGTCAATGCAGATGTCATCAAAGAGCTGGAGGATCTCATCCCTCTTGCCCCTCTTCATCAGCCACCCAGCCTTGTACCAATGCGACTTCTGTTCGAGCAGAAGCCCGAACTGATGCAGGTTGCCTGCTTTGATTCGTCGTTTCATTTTACCATTCCAACCGTAAGGACGCGTCTTCCGCTCCCTGCAGAGTTGCTGGATGGCGGGGCGCGGGTTTTCGGGGCGCATGGTCTCTCTTATGATTTTGTCGCACGCGCGCTTGAGCGACAGTTTCCGGAGATCGCCCATAAGCGGGTGCTTGTGGCACATATTGGAAACGGCGCCAGTCTGTGTGCTCTGGAGCATGGACGCAGTGTTGCGACGACCATGGGGCTGACTGTTCTTGATGGGCTTATGATGGGTACGCGCTGCGGAGCGCTTGATCCTGGTGTGGTGCTCTATCTGCTTCAGCAGAAAAACCTGACCCCACAGCAGGTTCAGGATACGCTCTATTACAAGTCCGGTCTCAAAGGCGTTTCCGGACTGTCTAGTGATATGCGTGTCTTACGCGAGAACGAGGCTGACGAAAATGTGCAGCTGGCTCTTGAAATGTTCGTTGAGCGCTTCGTTCAGCAGGCGGGCGGATTGATCGCTCAAATGGGCGGTGTTGACGCCATTGTATTCACAGGGGGGATCGGTCAGCATGATGCTGTTTTCCGCCGTGCTGTGTGCCAGAGGTTCAAATGGCTTGACGTGCATATCTGCGAGGATGCGAACGCGGCAGGGCGCCCCGTAATCAGCCAGCGCTCAGGCCGTGTCATGGTGCTGGTTATTCCAGCAGATGAAGAAGAAACAATCTTCCGCCAAACAAAAAGAATAATCGAAGGAAGTCATAAACGATGAGCGAAAAGAAACCGCTTTCCGCACAGCAGATCGACCTTTTTGATAAGTGGTGGCATGCTGCCAATTATCTTTCCGTGGCGCAGATCTATCTGCTGGACAATCCACTCCTGCGTGATCCGCTCAAGATCGAGCACGTCAAACCCCGTCTTCTCGGTCATTTCGGTACGACACCCGGTCTGACCCTGCTTTACCTGCATCTGAACCGGATCATCAAGGAACGCCAGAAAAGCGTCTTGTTCATTGCGGGGCCCGGGCATGGAGCGCCGGGTGTGGTCGCGGCGACCTACCTCGAGGGAACTTACAGCGAGTATTTCCCTGAGATTTCGCAGGATGTCGAAGGTATAGGCCGCCTGGTCAAGCAGTTCTCCTTTCCGGGAGGCATTCCAAGTCATGTTGCAGCCACAACGCCCGGTTCGATCCATGAGGGCGGAGAACTCGGTTACTCGATCTCGCATGCCTATGGTGCTGTGCTCGACAATCCCGATCTCATTGTTGCGTGCGTCGTTGGAGATGGTGAAGCTGAAACGGGTCCGTTAGCCACATCGTGGCATAGCAACAAGTTTCTCGACCCCCGCAATGACGGCGCTGTTCTCCCGATCCTTCATCTGAACGGGTATAAAATTGCCAACCCGACAGTTCTGGCACGTATTCCTGAAGCAGAGCTTCTCGCTCTGTTCCGTGGCTACGGTTATGATCCCGTAATTGTCGAGGGTAGCGATCCTGACATTGTGCATCAGGACATGGCCAGTGCCATGGACACGTGCTTTGACAGGATTGCAGAGATCCAGCAGCGCGCACGTTCTGAGAATAACGCCGAGCGTCCAGTCTGGCCCATGATTATCATGCGTACCCCAAAGGGCTGGACGGGCCCGAAAGAGGTTGATGGGCAGCGCTGCGAGGGATACTGGCGCTCGCACCAGGTTCCCCTGACCGATCTTGAAAAGCCCGGACATCTCAAGATTCTCGAAGACTGGATGCGGAGCTACAAGCCCGAAACGCTTTTCGACGAAAATGGTCGTCTCCATGCCGAAATCGCAGCGTTGGCGCCCGAGGGTACGTTACGCATGAGCGACAATCCTCATGCAAATGGTGGTGTGTTGCGACGCCCTCTACGTATGCCTAAGATCGAAGGACATGCGTTAACAGTTCCGTCACCAGGTGCTGTCCAGGCGGAAAGTACGCGTATCCTTGGATCCTGGCTCCGAGATGTCATGCGCATGAATCTCGAGAGCCGCAATTTCCGGGTCCTGTCGCCGGATGAAAACAATTCGAACCGTCTGAATGACGTGCTCGAGGTTACGAACCGTGCCTGGACTGCCGAGATCCGGTCTTATGATGATCATCTCTCTCCAGATGGTCTCGTAATGGAAATTCTAAGTGAGCACACGATCCAAGGCTGGCTGGAAGGGTATCTGCTGACAGGTCGTCACGGCTTCTTCTCGTGTTACGAAGCTTTCGTCCACCTTGTGGACTCCATGGTCAACCAGCATGCCAAGTGGATCAAATCAGCCAAGGAGGTCGAATGGCGTCGTCCTATCTCCTCGCTCAATTACCTGCTGACATCTCACGTCTGGCGCCAGGACCATAACGGTTTCAGTCATCAGGATCCGGGCTTTATGGATCACGTGGTCAACAAGAAAGCCGATATCGCCCGGGTCTATCTGCCACCTGATGCGAATACATTGCTGTATGTCGCCAAGCACTGTCTTGAGAGCTGGGATCGTATCAATGTCATCGTGGCTGGCAAGCAGCCCGAACATCAGTGGCTTGATATTGACGCTGCTATTGCGCATTGCAGCCAGGGTATCGGGATCTGGCAATGGGCGAGCAATGACAAGGGATTTGAGCCCGATCTTGTTGTTGCCTCAGCAGGTGATGTGCCTACGGTAGAAGCGCTCGCAGCTGTCCAGATCCTTCGGGAATATGCTCCTGATCTCAAGATACGCTTCGTCAACGTGGTGGATCTGATGACGCTTCAGTCACCGAGTGAGCATCCTCATGGTCTGGATGACGTGACTTTTGATAATCTGTTCACGAAGAACAAGCCGGTTCTGTTTGCCTTCCATGGCTATCCGCAGCTTGTTCATCGTCTGATTTATCGTCGCAGCAACCGTGCCAATTTCCATGTTCACGGTTTCCGTGAGGAAGGAACCACAACGACGCCATTTGACATGACCGTACGCAATAATCTTGATCGTTACCATATCATACTGAATGCCGTGCGTCGCGTCTCTTCGCTATCAGTGCATGCGGCTTATGTTACGCAGATGATCAATGACAAGCTGGTAGAGCATAAGCGTTATATCAGCCAGTACGGCCAGGATATGCCTGAGATACTCAACTGGAAATGGCAAGGGAACAGGGGCTGATGACACAAGAGGTTCAACTCGTACTCGCCGATGTGGACGGAACGCTGGTGACCAGGGATAAAATCCTGACACCACGTGCCATCCGCGCCGTTCATGCCCTCAGGGACAGAGGCATACGCTTTGCCATCACGAGCGGTCGGCCTCCTCGCGGTATGGCGATGCTGATTGAACCGCTGGCGATCGATCTGCCGATCGCCGGTTTCAACGGAGGCGTGCTGGTTCATCCGGACTGGAGTGTTATTGACACGAAGCGCCTCACGCATGAGCAGTCAGAAACTGTCCTGAAGATCATACGCGATCATGGCGCAGATCCATGGGTCTATACGAGCCAGGACTGGTTTGTGAACGACAAGGAGGCGCCTCATGTGGCGCGTGAGGAGTGGACGGTAAAGTTTTCTCCTCGTATCGATGATGTGTCGCGGCATCTTGACGATGTCATCAAGATAACAGGTGTCAGTGACGACGTTGACCTTATGAAGCGCCTCGAGCGTGATCTGCAGGAAGCGTTGGGCAAGACGGCTTCAGCTGCCTGTTCTCAGCCCTATTACGTTGACGTCACCAATCATGATGCCAATAAAGGTGGGGTCGTAACGACACTTGAGGCGCTGCTCGACATTCCGGCTTCAGCCATGGTCACTATGGGCGATCAGCCCAATGACATGTTGATGTTTGCCCGAAGCGGTATGTCTATTGCCATGGGGCAGGCCAATGATACGGTAAAACAGGCTGCAACCCATGTTTCTGCCTCCTGTGAGGAGGAAGGATTTGCGACCGGCCTTGAACGTTACGTGCTCGGAGACGTTAAACCCTGATCTCTTCTGCAGATCTGGATAATGTCCCGTGATTGATCTCTATTACTGGCCGACGCCAAACGGCCACAAAATCACCCTGTTTCTCGAAGAAGCCGGGCTCGAATACCGAATTATTCCTGTCGATATAGGGAAGGGTGACCAGTTCAGGCCTGACTTTCTCAGGATATCCCCAAATAACAAAATGCCTGCGATTATCGATCACGCTCCGGCAGATGGTGGCAGTCCTATAAGTATTTTTGAGTCAGGTGAGATTCTGCTTTATCTTGCTGAAAAGACTGGGCGTTTCCTCCCTTCCGCACCGCGTGAAAAGATTGCGACGCTGGAATGGTTATTCTGGCAGATGGGTGGGTTCGGGCCGATGCTTGGCCAGAATCATCATTTTACTCTTTATGCGCCTGAGAAAATCCCCTACGCGATCAAGCGTTATCAGGACGAAACGAAACGCCTTTATGGTGTCCTTGAGACGAGGCTTGGAACACAGCCCTTTGTGAGTGGCGCAGAATACGGCATTGCTGATATGGCAACCTACCCATGGACGCGGACCTGGAAAGAGCAGGGAATTGACCTCGAGGCTTTCCCGGCGGTCAAGCTCTGGAGAGAGGGGATCGAGAGCCGACCTGCTACGCAGCGCGCGCTCGCGAAAGCGGATGAAGTGAAGCGTTGAGAATGATGTGTCGCGCGATATTACCGGATTCAGAGAGTATTATCGCGTGAGGCAGAGTTAACGTGGTGGCCATGTTATGGGCATGGGTTGGGCCTTGACCGATTTTTGAATTTTCGCGGAACCAAGTAATATTGCATCGTGGAGTTATGTTCGCGGCATAGATCAGCCACTAGGGCCTGTTAGGTCTTGATGTGGTCTGCGGTAG